>JBGSVD010000177.1:0-19969 GCA_041753135.1 Planctomycetaceae bacterium | reverse complement strand
GCGGGCGTCTCGCCCGCCTTTCTGCAACTCCTCAAACTGCGGTTGACGGAGCACTATCGCCTTACGCTCAAGTCCAGCGGGTTGCGTGAATTCGTTTCTGATGCGTGCCTTGCAAACTTGCCCTCGATATCGGCAACTTAGGTTCGAAGTTCGAGTGATGAATCATCCAACGCATCAGTCTATTGACTGACGGACCGTCCAACAGGAAAAGCGTCAATTTTCCATACAGTTGCCGTCGAATCTCGATTGCCCGTCACAATGATTTCACTGTCAGCTGAAAACTGAAGTGCGGCGGCTGGACTGCGTTGTGGAATCTGCGCGACAAGTTTTTTAGTATCCAGATCCACAATCTCAACGAGACTGGAGACATTGGAACCTGATCTCGACCACGCAATCAATTGTGAGTCCGCTGAAAACTGACACGTCGCAGCCAATCCCTCAATGTGAGGAATTTCGAACACGACCTCAAGCGTTTTGGTATCGCGAAGTCGCATCGTGTCAATCTGCCTTTGCTCTTCACCAGTTCCGTTGGAGTACTCAAATGTGGCAATCCACTGCCCATTGGGCGAAACAGCCATGACATGAAGATTTGGTGTCTCTGCTTTGCCGACGAGGTGGCCATCCGTTGTATCAAACTGGAAAAGGGTCGTTCCGAAGTTCACATACAGGGACTTTCCATCATGCGAGAAAATGGCAGAGCTTAAATGGTCCCACGGCCGTGGTGTTGGATATGTATAGCCAGGAATCTCCAGTGCAAAAGAAGACTGTTCGACCCCAGTTGCTGAATCCCAAGTACAGAGTTTGGAATTGTCGCCAAATGACAGGATCGACTTCCCGTCCGGCGAGAAGCTGAGAGCTCGTGCACTTCCATAGTCTCCGTGTCCCGGTAGTGCAAAACGAGTCTTACCGGTAGCAGCCTCAAGAACGTGCATCTGTTTACCAACAGGATTGATTGCCAGAATGGCTTTGTCTGCTGAAACAGCAACGGCACCGTCGTACACAAGACCGGTCATTTCTTGCCCAGTCAGGTACTTTCCCGTTGCCATGTCCCAGACACACAGCAAGTTCGCTTGATCAACCGTCAGTACTTTGTCGCGGCCCAGAAATCGGACAGCAGCCACCGAACGCAGGTGCCCTTCGATGGGTTCGACGGCGTTAATTGCGGATTGCAGATCAATGACGCACAGACGCTGGGAATCACCAACCGCCAGCCATTTTCCATCCGAAGTGATCGTCACGGATCGAGGCCCCGGCATTTGGATCGATCTTTCCAGCTTGCCCGATTCAACATCCCACAACTCGATCACATTGGAATCTATCCCCGGCACAATCAGAGTGGTATTGTCTGGGCTAAAACAAAATCCACCATCGGCGTGGGCGGTTGTTCCATTTGCCTTGAATTGACGAATCAGCGTCCCCGTCTTTCCATCCCACAGACGAACCCCATCTTTTTCAAAGATTGCACTTGTTGCAAAGTAGCGTCCGTCCGGCGAAAAGCTGGTACTCAGTTGCCTCACAATTTGCGTTTGAAGACGCTTCGGTTCGGTGTCGGATGAGAGATCCCAAAAGAGTGAACCGTCGGTCAATGCACCATCGTCCCCCACCAAAACAATTTTTGTCCCATCTGGCGAGAACGCGGCATCCTTCAGTGGTGTTCCGGAATTATGCTGCTTCAATTGCTCCCCGGTCTCAAGATCCCAGAGTCGCACGTCGCGGTAATTGATCGAAAGAACCTTCTTTCCGTCACGGCTGATGGCGATCGCCGAAGGAATCGTTGAGCCCGACTTCCAATTGAACTTAGCAATAGGATCGGCTGTGTTGCTGTTCAGTAGAACAATGTGAGAGACATGCTCGTTCACCGAGCCAGTCACTCCAGCAAGAACGACTCGATTGGCCTCTGGTGACATGGCAACCGCCGAAACAGAAATTTCTGCCAGACCAAGATCATTTTGTTTGACAACATGCCCAGTCTCACGATGAATAACTGACAGCCGATTCCCCTTGCACCAGACCCATTCCCCATTCTCCGAGAACCGAACGGTTTGCCATGCCGTTGCATCGGTTCGAAAACGGGTCGATCCAAATCGCTGCACAACACCCACAGGCAATACGTCGCCATCGGCATCCTGAGCGACGTCGGTTGGCAGCTTGTCTGGAGTCCGCAGAACGCTGTTTTTCTTTCGTGCCAGCGACAGCTTATTTGCATCAGACTGCGGGTTCTGTATTTCATCTGAAGCGTCACTCAGCGGTGCCTTGGCGGCGGCCAGTTGCTCATCGGACGTGACATCAGCCACATCACTACTGAGCGTATAAGTCTGGTTGAGACCAACTCGTTTGTCCGAGATCACTGAACCTGCCGGTACACCAAAACGAAAAACGTCGTCCGGCAGTGGTTGATTAAATGATGCATCTTCGATCACGATAAATCGGCAATGATCCAGGTCGCCCCGTCGATAACGGAGTTCAGCAATTATCGTAGGTAGCCAGATGTCATCATTGAACGCTCGCCATCCAAGTTGGAGCCTCTCCTGAATGACAACACCGTGGGACGAATTCGCCACCGAATGAATTCTTCCGGAAACAGCGTCGAGCGTCGTTTCCTGCTCCAACGCTGAATTTCTGTCGAATTGGAGCAGGATTTTTTCGCCGTCTTTCCGGATGGAAATCGGTTTCTGAAATTTCAAGTTTGCAAACGTCATTCGACGATTGCGAAGGAATTCATCCAATCTTTCATCGTTGTGAAACCGGTCATCTTCCCGCCGAAGGAGGCTTGCCTGGGATTTCGCTGAATCCCATCGATACGACCATTGTCCACCGATCCAATAATCAGGACCATTCGTCGAGGTCGAGGTCGTCGTACGAATTCCTGGCTCGCCTTGATACAGATCAACGTTCGTCCAGGGTTTCGCGTCAAGTTGATTTGGATCCCTGATCAGCGAGCCGAGCAGATCTTTCAACTTGTCAGGCTGCAACGTCACGCCACTTTCGCTCAGTAGTTGTCTGCATTTTTCGGATGTCATTTCCTTTTGCAGCCCATGACTCAGTTCAGCGATTCGAAATCTCACATGAGCCGTCGTGATTGGAGCAGGATTCTCGTACGCTTTGCCCGCCAGCTTAAGAACGGCTTCATAATCAAGCTCCACATCCTCCTGGACATTGGCAATAGCAGGGCGAATTGAGCTGCTCAGGCTCGCAATAGCACCCAGCAAGAACAGGAGCACCGTTGCTGCCGGCCAGATACTGCCCATTCGAACGGAATCGCTTTCGGAATCCCCGAGCAATCTCGCAATCCGCTGTCGCAGTTTTGAAGGCCGCTGCCCATCGGCGGCGAGGGCGATGTGCTGTGGCTGGACGGCGAGGCGGAGTTCGGCCACGCGCAGAAGTGATTGAGCGTATTGAAGACGATCGCCGCCGATGGAGAGTACAAGATCGTCGCAGCTGGTTTCGCGGTCGTCGTGCAGGCGGTGGCTGAGGTACCAGGTGACGGGATGGAAGAAGAGAATCGCTTCGAGGACTCGTTGCACAACGATCATCAAATGATCGCAGCGACGCAGGTGAGCGAGTTCGTGAGTGAGGACGGATTCCAGTTGCTCGATCGTCAGGCCGTTGACCATGGCAGCCGGGATCAGAATCATCGGTCGCAGCAGACCGACAACGATCGGCACGGCGGTGTGTTCGCCGTACGCAACGATTGGCGTGATTCGAAGCGAAAGTTTTTTTGCCTGCTCCGCCAGTCGCGCGAGAATTGTGGCATCGCTAACCGGCTGGCTGGTGGATCGCAGTTTCCGGCTGACTCGCACGCCGTACGCAAGTTTCACAAACATCAATGCCACGCCGATGGCGTAAAGAATCGCGACGAAAGGCGCGGCAGCGTGACCGATGGAAGTCACTCGTTCCCATGCGGATGGCGATGATTGCAAAAGCGTCGGTGTGGGAACAGCAGCAGAGATTTCAGCATCAGATGGCAGTAGCTGTGGCGAGGGTGGTGCGAAATCCGCGACGTCCGTTGGCGGCGTGGAAAACGCGTGTGCGTCAATGGAAGGCGGGATTAAACTCACCAGTTCCGCGACCGGAGTCTCCGCAACGATCAGAGCCGCTGGAACTTCCACCGTCACGCCGCGAACAATCGCAAACGTAATCGGAAGACTGGCCGCGAACAGCAACAACGACGCAAAGTTCAACCAATAGCTTCGATTCGCCGTTGAGTTTCGCAGCACGGCATTTGCCAACGCCGCGATCAGACCAATCACCAGTCCGATCCAACTGACATGCAACAACGTCAGCGTGATCTGCCAGCACACAAGCGAATTGAAAGAGAGCATATTCATTGATTCAACTCCTTCGCTTTGCGGTTGATCAACTGGCGAATAGCGGCGATTTCATCGGAATCGACATCAGCCGTTTCTAAAAGCTGCAGCACCAGCGAACGAGCGGACCCGTCAAACACGCGGCTCAACAGATCCTGCACCATACTCTGACCAACGCTGTTTTCTTCCAGCAATGGAGTGAACTCAAACGCCCGACCTTTTTTTGCCCGCTTCAGATATTTCTTGCCAACCATGATGTTCATGATCGTGATGACCGAACTGTGAGTCAGCTCTCGTCCGGCTGCGGCGAGTGCTTCTCGCACTTCGTCAACGGTTTTCGGAGCCTCCTGCCACAGCACTTTCAAAATGCTGAGCTCCAGTTCCGTCGGGTGTTCAGATGCTGGCCGTGCCACAGATGAAATCTCCGTCTGGGGAATTCCTGATAAACTTTTAATTCATTCGATTCTAGCGACGATAGAAATCGCGTCAACGGAACTTTTATGGAATTAAAACACACATACGTCAGAAGCACATCGAACTCAATGGTTAATTCCCATTGTCACAATGGTAACAAAGTCTCGCGACGTCATGATTTCCAAAGAAACGCTGATCTGCCACGATGGAAAATCGGGAGCTACAGCCAGCAGTTCTGGTTCATGATTTGGTGCGACGTCGAAATCATGAACCGTTTGGTGTACCTGGCCCAGGTGTCGATCGCGCCATTTGAGTACTCGTGGACTGCCTGCGTCCCGCGTTTATGCTCATCGCGGCTAGAAATGAGGCATCGACAAGCGGACGAGACGTCCGCGCTCCGGGAGCGATGGCGTCTCGCCCGCTTATTCACTCGCTCGCCGACACCTCATTTCTGACCGCACGAGGTATGAACAGCCAGATGGTGCCGCGGGTATTCATTTACGTAGGTAATCTTGATTTTTCCCCCTTGTATCAGCATTTCCAACGCCTTAGCATTGGTCGACATCAGTGTTTGATCGATCCACGAACTGAATCCGCGTGGAATCAGTGTGGCTCGATGCGCTGACTGTTGAAATTCGGAACTGGCTCGTGTCAGGCGTCGGAAGAGATTGCGATCTTTGCGTCGAAGCCTGTCACATTCCGGTGCTTTCAACACACTCTGACGAAACTCAACTGGAGAAATTTGAATGGCGGGCAATGGGGATACGGATCGTGTGTTCAAAGTTGGAAAAGATGACGTTGTCGGAATCGGCAGCTATCACAAGACTCTGCCTCACAATGATTTCGGCGAAGTGTGCCCGGAGGCGTTTAAGAAGCTTGTCGATGCGACTCGAGGTAATGGCGGCGGTTTCGCGGACGTTCCGCTGGGAGCCGGAAACGCAGCTCAGTTGACCAATCCACAGGCAGGGCTCGCGGCCGACCAGTTGACTCATCATCCAGCGGCTTATTCCATGCCGCCAGCTCCGGCGGTCGATTCGATCTCGACTGCGGCCGAGATGACTGAACTTTACTGGATGGCTTTCCTGCGAGACTGTCCGTTCAATCAGTTTAGCGGGGCCGATGTTGACAAGGCCGCCAAGGAAATTGATGGCGTCTTTCGGAAGGGGATCGCCGACTCCGGTGACGCCGGACGATTGATTCCAGGAGTCGACGTCCCGGGTTCCGCCGCAAAGATGGACACCATCACACCGCAAAATCTGTTTCGACTCGGTCTGCCCGGCGAAGAGATTGGCCCGATGGTCAGTCAGTTCTTCGTCCGTCCGGTAGCTTTCGGCACTCAGACCATTGACCAAAAGCAACGGCCGTATAAGGCAAAACAGGACTACCTGACCGACTATGACAGTTGGCTGTATGCTCAGCGGACTGGAAAAGACTGCAACGGACAGGCGTACTCAAAAGCCAATGAGTTTGATGACTCATTCTTCGAAACGGACAACCGTTACATCAGCACAATGCGAGACCTCGCTCGCTTTGTGAACAAAGACGCCCTGCATCAGGCATACTTCAACGCAACGCTGATTCTGTTGTCAGGCGGAGCCAAATGGACTCCTGGCAATCCGTATGGCGACTGTGGTCGACTGGCTCCTCGTGAAGCGGGCTTTGGCGTTCTTGGCGGACCGCATATCTTGGCATTGGTCTCCGAAGTCGCCACGCGAGCCCTCAAGGTTGTCTGGAATCAGAAGTGGCAGGTCAATCTTCGACTTCGTCCTGAAGCCTACGGCGGCTTAGTCCAGGTGCAGACGAAAGGTGTGAACGGGAAGAAGCGAGCCTACGGTTTGCCAAACTTCGTCGCCACAAACTCGGCCGCAACAGCGATTGAGAAGGAGCACAAGTCACTGCTTCTTCCGATGGCGTTCACTCCCGGAAGTCCAACACATCCAGCTTATGGAGCAGGTCATGCAACGGTTGCAGGAGCTTGCGTGACGATTCTGAAGGCCTACTTCCAGACGTTTGAAACGGTGAAGGGCGTCGACTGTCCGATTCCGTTCAATACTCTGACAGAGCGATTTCAACCGTACGGAAAGGGAGATAGCATCGTTGCGTATGAAACGGGCGGACCGAAGAAAAAAGGAGCCGTCCTTGATCGAATCATGCTCGACAAGAATGTCGCGGCCAAACTCACGATCGAAGGCGAGCTCAACAAGCTGGCTCAGAACGTGGCGATGGGCCGATCAATGGGCGGAGTCCATTGGCGTTCGGATAACTCCCGCAGCCTGATCCTCGGCGAAGCCCTCGCCGCCGAGATCCTTGCAGACATCACAGTCGATTCGAACGAAAAGCCAACCTTCGAATTCCGCACCTTCGCTCGCAAAGCCAACGGCCAGCCCAAAAAAGTCACCATCACCGCCGGCCGCATCTACGTCGACGGCGTGCTGGTGGATACTCATGGAAGCGCTTTGTAGTACGATGGGCATTCCTGCCCGTCTGCAGTGAGACATCACTGAAAAGCACAACCATCGAACGGCAGAGCCGGCTGAAAAGGCCCCTCTGCCGATTGTTCATTCCGTGAACAGCCTTCCAGGGGAGCGGATCAATCCCAAAGATAACGTTCGTCGTACACAGGTGAAGAAATGGGGTAGATTTCGATACATCGAGCATTCAAGAGTCGCTCCGCGACACGGCGAATTATGGGAACGCCATCCGGGCCTTGAAAGGCCGGGTTACCGTGAAATGCCGCTCTGCGGCAAATCGCATGACGCAGAGCGGAGTTCGGGCAACCCGTATTGCAACATTCGCAACCCCAGGAACCCACCGCCCTCCTCGCGGAGCGAGGCCTCAATGGTAGCCGGTGGTTTCAACACCCGGAAATCTTTGCACCACAATGGCTTCTCAGCTGCAACCACGGGGAATTCGTCAAGCGATGGTTTCGCAAAGACTTCCTTGTCGATCCGATTCGAGCGTTCTTCGCCTCGGAAGCGCCTGATCGATCGAAATAGGCTGATGCAGCGATCTACGCGGGGATTCTCTTTGACCGCTGTCGCATCGTCAGTCTCAGGAAGAACATTGCTGCCGACAATTGTCGTCGCTGGATCGATGCGGCGGTCGAATCATTTTGCATTTCAAGGGAAATGAAAATTTAGAAGCCCTACCGAACAGTCCCCGAACCGACATTCCCGGCTTTGGTGTCGACGTGTTCCTGTGGTACGACCAAAGTGCGCTTATTCTGTCCCTGCAGAAGCAGCAGTGGCCGAAGATTCTCGAGCATGGTGAGGATAACCCCAGGCTGACCACTGGGGTTTGACACGGACATCCCTGATTTGTCCGCATGGGCGAAGAACTGAACCACTCCGCTGCCATTCTCTCCCATGACCGCCAATTGGGGCAGCACGGGACTGGTACGAATCCGAACAGCGGCCGCCGCGTTCGCATCTGTCACATCAACGCCAAATTGATCTCCTGCTTGTCCGAGCGTAATCTTTCCGTTGCCCCGACCATCTTCAAGCAGCAATTGCACAGCCCCATCGCGTTCGGCGATTCTGACTAACGTCTCGCCGGAATCATTCAGGAGAGAAATCTCCGGATGACCATCTTCCAGTACGGAGAATCTGGCTCTCGCCTTTCCCGCAGAATCAAACATTGACAGAACCGTCGCTCCCCCGTTCGAAGTCAGCAGGGCGCGTGGATTTTCCTCAGAGTCTTTGACGACAAATCTTCTTGCAGTGAGTTCTTCAAACCCGCCAGGGCCGGCTCCAAGAACGAGGATGCAGAACACGAGCACCAACAGCCCTGCCGTAATCCGCATTTGCCAGCGCAACCTGACCTCCATAACCGCCAGTCGGCGGTCAGCGGAGGTCGAGTCAGCCGCAGGATCACTCACAGCATTATTCCTTGAGACAACGAACGCAAATTTCTTGTTGACGTTAGCAGGGTTCGATGGCACCGAGAAGACGAGTTCTGCCGACTGGATAAAGCGCAACGTGCCAAAAGGCAATATGATTTCCTTCGCAGCCCAAAAGCGGCATCTTTCGCTGGCGAGCGGCAAGTTCTGCGGGAAGAGTGTAAGGACGGTTGCTAAAAAAGTCGTCAGGAGTTGCCTGGCCGTCTCCCCGAAGAATTTGTTTGAGTCGCAGGAGTGTTGGTATGAAGAAGTTTCTATTGTCGGTAGCCGTGCTGGGCTTTCTCTCAATCTCTGCAAGCGCGTGCGACAAATGCGGTAAATCACATGGGCTGTCTTACTCTCCTTCCTATGTGCAATCCTATGCCGTCGCGTCGGCACCTGTTCAATACACCTCCCAGATGTCCGTCGCTCCGATGATGGTTGCTGCACCGCAGACGTTCACAACGTCGTCGGTTCAGTCCGTACAGTATGTCAGTCCGCAACTCGCAACCGTCAGTGCCGCTCCGATGTACTACACCGCACCGTCGACACAATCGGCATTCGTGACTCAATCGTTCGTTCCGCAGTCGATGTCGACTCCTTCCACGCTCTACTATATGGACAGCAATCAGGCGGCAACGATGTCGTCTGCTCAAACCCAAAGCATTTTGGGCGACCTGTTGCTAAGAACTGGGGCAAATCTTGCTAAGCCAGTTGCCTGTGAGATCTGCAAGAACCTGAATTGCGGTACCGGAACCGGCAGCGGTTCTAGCGATTCGGTTGATGATCTCCGAAATACCATTCGGGGTATCGCGGACATCATTCGAGAAGTGAAAGGATTGGAGAAGGAAGTCAAAAAGGCCATCGATGGAACAACTTCGGTAGAAGAGCCACCCGTGAATCATGACTCCGAACTGGCAAAGTTAACCCAGATTCGAGATGAGTTGCGAGCTATGAATCGCGCTGCTGACACGACCCGGGTCGCCAAAGGCGATGCAAACGAGTAACACTTTGTACGGCCTGTGACGGGCGTACGGAGATTTCGGGTTCTCCCTGAGACGCAGATCGCAGCACTCCTCTGCGATCTGCTTTCGTTTCCGGTTGAAAGTGTGTCGGGTTTGTCCGTGGGACTGGCAAACAACGGGCCGATCAACTGATAAGAACATAAAGCGCTGCCCTGCGTGTATGGCGAGGCGCTTCAGGATGCCTAACTACGTCAAGAGGACGAAGCAATGATTCGCGTTTCATTCAAAGCATTTGCAGCTCTGGCCTTCGCCACCGCTCTCGCCCCGTCTGCCTATGCTCAAAACTATGGCCCCACATGTGCGGCACCTCAAGGGCCAATGTGTGCGGTACCACCGGTTCCTGGCTGCGATCCAACTTGCGCGGCTCCATCAGGATGTTCAACCGGCGGCAACAACTGCAACACTTGTTATCAGCCACAACAAGTTCACGCGCAGCCACAGCAGCGAGGACTCTTTGGCTGCCGTCCACTCTTTAACTGGACCAAGATCGAAATCGAAAACCGCGAAAAATGCTGCCAGCCCCAGGCTCAATGCTGCCAGACAGCCCAGCAAACCATGGCCATGCCGATGATGACCATGCAGCCCGTGCAGTTGCAGATGACAGCCTATCAGCCCGTAATGATGGCAGCCCCGCAGTTTGTTCAAGCCGCACCTCAGATGGTAGCCGCTCCGCAATTTGTCCAGGCCGCACCTCAGATGGTAGCCGCTCCGCAGTTTGTTCAAGCTGCTCCTCAAATGGTAGCAGCTCCACAATTTGTTCAAGCGGCTCCGCAAATGGTGGCTGCTCGTCCCCAAGTCGCTGAACCCCAGGCAAGCGATGACTGTCGCACTGTCGAAGACGCATGCCGCAAGATTCGTGAACTCAAGGATCGTGTCGATGAACTCGCCAAAAAGATGGATTCAGGCAGCAACCCGGAATTGTCTCAAAAGATCGCTCAGCATGAAGAGGCAATCAAACGGTTAGAAACTGCGAGCAATCTGCAGACTGAAATCCTGCAGGATATGAAAAAATTCTTCAGCGAAAAATATCCTGAGAACAAATAGCCAAGTGTGGCTCAGTCCATAATGCCCGCACAACCTTCGGGAGAACCACTTGTTCGAGGAGAGATCGGCCCAGTCTCTTCGAAGGATATTGGTTCTCCCGCGAGCGTTTCCAGAATCGCAGCTTTGGACTCCTCCGACAGATTGTTAGTGTAGATTACGATCGAAACCCTTGATGTGGTCAAATCGAATCCCACACCGGCCCCTGTTACACCGTCAAATTCAGATATCCAGCGGATATGCTTTTGTAAGACCGCGGTCAAATGCTCTTGCAGTGACATTAGCAACTTTGCCTTCAAATCATTAGTTCAACTATCCCTTGACGAACCGTGCAATTCGCAACTGCCGCATGACGTTAAAGATTGAATTCGCAAAAGTGTGTTGATTGTTGTCGGATCCAGCAAACAACAACGCGATTGGGCGTTTGGTAGCAAAGTCTACGATGACGGATCCCGAATCACCTGGCTTGCTGAACGGAACAGCACCCACTCCCTTGACCACAATCTGTTCATCAAAGGTCGCAAACCTAGCTCCGTATCTCACTTTCACTGACATTACACCCACGGCGGTAATGACACCAGTGGTTGTATCAGTTGAGCGTCCTCGCTTTAGAACCGTGGCCCCCAAGACTGCTTCCATCGGTTCAGGATCCAGATCGAATCCACTCCCGTCATCCGAGCCATCTCTGTGGCTCGACGATACAAGTCTTCCGATGTCTGTATGCGCAACAGCAGCATCCACCGTATTGGGGCGATCAAAAAGAATGGGAACCACCCGTTCAAGCGCACCGATGACGTTCTCGTCTCCCAGTGTCAACCCAAGCTCTTTCGCATCAAGTGGACCCGGATGATAGATCAGTATCCGCTTACCCGAGGAATCCAACACCTGTGTTGCCAATTTTGCGATCACATGATTATTGCTGAGTATGCACTGCTTCTGGTCATCAAGTATGACTGTTGCTCCAATGGTCCCCGCAGTGATGTCTGGATGTCCGCAAGAAACACCGCAAGGCACAGGGGTAAGAAAGCGACTGTTGGAACGCCGCCCTGAACAAGAGATAGTTCCAACTGGCTCCACATCAGTGGCAAAGCCATTCACCAACTCATCAATTGCCGTTGAGTCAACAATTCGATGTTTGGGCAGTTTCTCTTTGACGAACACCTTAACCACTTGCTCGGCGCTGAGAGATTCTCCCGACTGTTTGAGTCCGCAACCCACTCCGACAATATTCGACAGCCCTTCAGACAAAACGCTGGTGCCTGAGGCTGAGTTTACCAGCTTTAACTTTTTGATTAGTTCATCCCGAGCAGCAATCAAGTCTTTTGCAACCGATACGAATCCCACGGGCTTGAGCTTCGCAAAGAGCTCGTTCGTCTCGTCCTGCGGAAAAACAAACGAACTGACTGGAACGGTCTTGTCGAGTGAGGCAGAAACAGGTTTCTTTGCCACGATTTGGTCGTCCTCAATACTTAAAAAATTGATCTCGAGTAAAACGTCTCTAGACGGCGGTAGTTCAACTGCCCATGAGTACTTGCCAGCGTAATGGCGTTTGCTATTGTTTGTTGTCCGCCGGAGCAGGTTTCACTGTCGCGTCCGCCGGAGCAGGTTTCACCTTCGTGTCCGCCGGTGCAGGTTTCACCTTCGTGTCCGCCGGTGTAGGTTTCACCTTCGCGTCCGCCGGTGTAGGTTTCACCTTCGCGTCCGATGAGGCCGACTCAATGTTGGACGCCAGCGTCATGCCTACATTTAATACTGGAGAGCCCTTAGTTTTGTCGTCTGTACTTTTTGTCAAGAACTGGATGTAGACCATCTTCGCGTTGTCAGGCTTACTGCCAGTGAGCACTCGAACTTTTGTTCCCTTTGGTAGCTTGATTTTGGGGCCATTGCCCGCAGTGGTAACGTCACTCGGAGCCTTGATAATGCTTGTTGGTTCAAACGAAAACACCAGTAACGCAAGCAAGTTATTGTGGGCTTCCTCTAAACCCTCTACAGACTTTGTTGTAGTGACAACAAAGTCTTTCATAGATTTATTCGTGTCGACTAGATTTTGCGAAAGGTTTGTCAAAGCTTTTGCGACTTCGTCAGGAGGTTCTGGCACTGGAGTTTTTGGCGCGCCCGAATCCGGGAAAGGGATCGTGCCCTTCAAATCGGGTCGATTGTTGTTCAGACGCACAATTTCTCGTTGAAGTCTTGGAACTTCCGTTCTTAGGAACTTCAGTTCCTCCATCGCCTTTGGGTCGATCGTGATCGTGTCGACTGAACGCCCGACTCGCCGAGCCCAGTAGTTTCGAATATCGGTGAGCGAGCCTATATTTTTGTCTAGCCGAGCGATCCGTTCGTTATGGGACTTGTCATCAATTGGCAGAATCTTGGGATCGGGTGGCGGGACGATGCCTCCAAGCAGCGTAGGTAGGTCCAACAAACCGGCGCCCTGACGATTTCGATTACTCAAAGGTTTAGCAGTTGACCTTAGCAGAGATAAGGCCTCCTCCTGCGTGATTCGAGGATTCTTTTCACGCAGCAACGCCATCGCGCCTGTGACATACGGTGTAGCAAAAGATGTCCCACTGCTCGTGGAGTAACCACCATTCACCGTTGCGGAAAAAACGTCTTGCCCGGGAGCAGAGATATCAACCGGACGCACCGTTCTGTTATCCACGCCACTTATCGGCCGGGAAAAATCGGCGTTCGGATTCGAGGTTCCTTGCGTGGTCGCAGCCACACAGATTGTTTTTGTAGAACCCCCCGGCAGAAGCACATCTCCAAAGTCTTGTCCCAAGCCCAAAGCGTTGTATTGAGCTTGAATCTCTTTGTCTTCATGATTTCCAGCTGCCGAGACGTGTATGACGTTCGCAAGCTTCGCTTTCTCAAACGCATCGTTCCAAGCATTTAGAAGGACCGAAATCTTGCCGCGGCTGCCGACATACGGCATCCCAATACTCATGTTGACGATATCAACACCATCACCCAAAGCACGTTCAAATGCCTTCATTGGCTCGAGTGAAGATCTTCTGCCAGCAGCAAAGATTTGATAGGGGATCAGGGTCGCGTTCTTAGCTATCCCAACACGGTTTCCACCTATGATTCCTGCCACAAATGTTCCATGGCCAATTGTGTCACTAGTCGGTGAGGTGGCCGTAAAGCTGACGCCAGTTCCAACGCTGCGCCCCTGAAAATCAGGATGACTTTGGAGAATGCCCGAGTCTAGGACTGCTACTTTTACTCCCCGGCCAGTGTATGTTGTTCCAATACGGTCGGCGCCTATTCGGTCACGAGCCCAAGTTTCCGAGTTACTAGCCTGCGGTGTCGAGAATACAGGTACCTCTATCGGAAACCCCTGAATAAACGGCAGCTCAACATATTCGACGTCCGTTGAATCCTTGATTTGAGCCACGATCGTTGCAATCGCCCCATCATTGCCAGCTTTTGGTGTGATAACCAAAGATTGCGAGGCCGCCGCCGCAAAGACCTGGATCCTGCTGTTTTCCTGTATGTACCCGTCCGTGTTGGGCATTACCGTGAGTTCACCACCACCAACGGCTTGTATTGCCGCACTGAACGAGCCGCTCTGTGAAACATCCTGATTAAACCCATCCAGGAGCGACTTTATGAACGTCTCGCGAGCATCCTGCGCATCTTGAATCGTTGCTGCCGACTCAATCTCTGACGATGCTGAGGCTGCCTCGGCCTGTGTTGTCGGATTCTTGAATCGGATCAGGAGCTCCGTCTCTTGACCCATCAGAACTGCCGAACTGAGGATCGAAGCAAGAGCTGAAAGGCAACGGAAATATTTTGGCCGCACGTTAATTCCTTGATGATAATGGATACTCAAAATCCCTTCCCATTGGTGGCATGGTGATGATCCTGTAGCTAGAATGTCAACAATGGATGTGAAGAATTGCGCAAAACAGGAGGAATGGGCGGCGGGTGATGACTGCTCGATTAGTGCAGTAAGTCTTGGGATTTGCTGTAGAGAATTAACAGGAATCCTCCTTGGGCGATCGTTTCCTCAGCGACTAGGTGAAATACAAATGTGGGTAAAGACCATCTTGGCGATCAGCACTTTGGTAATGGCCTTTCAACCGGATGAGAGCAGAGATCCTCCGGAAGGCTACTTGCCAAGCGCCGTGGGCGTACTTGACGAAGCAAGTATTCACGCCGCACTCTCTATTTATCCTGACAACCAAGACCTCTGCCTTCGTGTATTTCTGTTTAAGAATTTGACCGCTTCGGAGTGGCTCAAACTCATGCAGGCTGGGATTAATCCAAGCAATCTCTCGTCCGAGCAAGTGCTGTCACATCGGTCTGCTGCCATTGGGCGATTCCTTGTCTCACAACTCAAGATTCGAGACACGGACGTAATTTCTGACCGGCAGATGATGGAAGCTCGAGACGGCCGATTTCCGGCGTTAGTTGTTTATTGTCCCAAGAGTAGAGTTCGCGAGGTGGTGCAGTCGATGGCCAAGGCTCAGCCGGAGATAGAACTGGTCGATGCCTACGCACCCTTCGTTACGATGCAGGAAGCCGGAAAGAGCGGCCTAAAGAAAGAAACCCAGCATTTCTTTCCGTCGTACTGGCGTGTTCGAAGCAATCAAGACTCAACAACCGTTGAAAAAAAATTGGCTGAGGCGGAGTGGAAGATCGTTGATCGCGAATTCGACGGCACGGTGACCGCGTTAGTTGCGACGGAGATTGCTCACAGGCAGCTCAAGAAAGATGATTACGAAACGCTTGAATTGGTGCAGTCAAATCTGACGTTGGAGGGCTTTCCAGGAGCTAAAACGTATCGGATATGGATTCCGGGAAAGTCAATGAGCGAGGCTCTCCGTGAACTTCCTCCAGATGTTCAGCTGGTTGCCGAAGAGTCGGACCGCTTTCAATTGACAATCTGGGCCAACTTGCGTCAAAAAGAATTGATCGAAGACAGTGGAAAAGTGCTGTTTCCGGTCGCAATCAACGGGGTGAGTTCGCATGAGTCGCCGTCTGAAGAGCCTCGGACCGCCCCAATAAATCCAGTGCCAAATAAAAATCCTCGTCCATCGTCAGATTCTGCGTCTATTCCAACAGACGCTCCATTATTGAGCGTCGGAAAGTGGTTGCGTGGGGACAGTACTTACAAGATACAGATTGAAGAGAAGAGTGGGCACTCATTCGGAGGATGGCAAACGTCTGACTTGACGTTTGATCGGAGAACGAAGACGTGGTGGTCGATTGGTGACCAGAATTGCCGAGAGAGCGGGCCTTCACCTCATCGAGGTCGATACGCATTCAAGATTGAGCTGAGTGGTAACGAACCAACGGCCACGCCGGTACCGATTTGGTGGAAGGATGAAAAGCAATTCGTTGTAGTTGATGAATCGTTTCGAGATGGGAATCCCGGATTAATCGATTTCGAGGGTATTGCTGCAGATCCTGTGCAGTCCAATCATTTTTTCGCGTGTACCGAGGGTAGAACGCCATGGTTGATAGAAATGGTGCTCGTCCCCAACAAGTGGCAGATGAATGTGATTCGTTCCGTCCAGTTGTCGATTGAAGGGAATCACGATATCGACCGGAATGAACAGCCAGCATCAATAGACGCTGATAAGAGCTGGGAAGGAGTCGCCTTGTCGTCGGATGGACAAAAAATCTATTTGTGTACCGAATGGAATCAGTCCCCTTCGCAGCTTTACGAATTATCGACGGTTAATTTTCGCAATAAAACGTGGAGCTCCAGTCCTGCAGGTCGTTTGATAGCTCCGCAAATCATACCGAACCCTGTACCGATGCCACACGTACCAAGTGAGCTTTGCGGCATTACCGTGTCGAACGCAAGCGGGCAGGATGAGCTGTTGCTCCTCGACAGGAATCAATCACGGATCGGGCGTTGGATATTGGGCGGGGAACAACCGATTGCCTGGATTCCAGTGGAACTGCGAGCGCCCGCGTTGGATGAGCGACCGGAAGGAGTGCGAATCAAGAGTGCATCTCCTGAGGGCATTGCAGTTGACGATCTCGGCCAAGTAGTGCTAATCAGCGATCCGTGGGCGAAACTGTACCAAGCGGAAGAAAGTGGCGCTTCGACGGAGATGCTCTCAAAACTCGTTCCACTTGTCTTTCAGCTACGAATGCCTTAAACGACGAAACACGCGTACCTCCAACGTCAAAAACTATGTTCCAGCGATTTGAAAGTTTGACAGTTCGCATCCGACTGGTGACGCTAGATCACTGGCTGAATAAGTTCAGTACCTGAATAACAGAGCACCGTAAAACCCACCGAGCTGGGGAAACTTCCGGAAGCTTAGCCGGAGTCCGCCTAGCGTGTCGTGCGTACAGATGCCTTGCTCGTTTCAACGGAAATCTGTTCCTGCAAACAACTGATTTCGCGAATCAATGCATCACATTCTGCTGCCACACTCGCCTGAGAGTTACAACCTTCGGTACATGCCGGCTGGCAGTTGATGCATGGCTGTGACTGTGGTGTTGACTGAATGGATGCATCCGCCGACTGCGGACTTGGATTGCCCTGAGGAACGAATTGCTGCTGAACCATTTGCGGCTGAGCCATCATCGCCTGTGGCTGGGCCATCATAGGAGCGGCTCCCATCGTCATGGTGGGCCCGCCGGTCAGAATCGGAATTCCCACCACTTGCGGTGCAACCTGTGGCTTGGGCACGGCAAACATCTTTATCGTCGGTAATGAAAACGACACGTTCCGCCGACCAAATCCGATAGCCGGAGTTGCTTCCTGCGTTGCCACCGTCGATTGTGTGGTTGCCGTCATTCCAGCCATCGGAATACCGGCCGGCGCCGATGGCTGGTGACATGCGGCACATCCAGAGGCACTCAATGCAAGAACGCTGATTAATAGATTTTTCATAGCATCCATTCCTGACGCAGAACTCGCTGCGGAAACTGTCTGCTGCCTTGATCGGTCTTCGTCGCAGATGACTTCGCAATTTCCCCAACGTCGCAGATCGGCCTATATCGCTGGTTTCGGTTATGCAGAGTTCGCAGGCAAAACCTAACGTCGAACCTGCCGAAACTGACTGGTCAGACCTCGGACCTGCAACTGCTGCCGAAACGCTCGTTCCATTGGACCGACGTTCGAGAACACACCACTCTGAAGATTCTTTTTCCTGTGTCGTCGGCAGCCTTTAATGGACGTCACTGAAATGACGAGTTGGCTATAGTCTTTGAAGTTGGTATAGCAAAAAAAGAGGGGATGCCTCGAAGCTGGTGTTTTTCCCGAAGGCACCAGAAAAAAGAAGGTCATCCCCATGGTCAGTAGAAGAGCGTATCGGCGAGTCAGTGTCAATGAGATTGATCGAGAGCAACTGCTCGAATTGGCGAAAGAGCATGGCAATCCAGGCACAGTTCTCGGGCTGGATATCGCCAGGAATGAGATTGTCGCCTGTCTGCGCTGGGACCAGGATCATTTTGAGCGTCCGTGGAAGATTATCAATCCGAAAGAGACAGGAGTTCTGGTGGAACTTTGCGAACTCCTGAAAAGTCATTGCACAGGATTCCGCATCGGTCTGGAATCCACCGGCACGTATGGCGACGTTATTCGCTATGCGTTGTCGGAATCCGGCATCAGTGTGCAGCGTGTCAGTGGCAAAGCGGTGTCGGATTACCATGAGATCTTTGATGGCGTCCCCAGTCAGCACGACGGCAAGGATGCGGCGATGGTGGCCGAACTTGTGGCGCATGGCAAAGGCACTTTGTGGCCGTTTGCGACACTGAGTGAGCACGAGCAGATCCTTCGACATCAGGTATTTCGGATCGATGCGTTCAGGAAGCAGCAGACTCAATGGCTGGGCCGCATCGAAGCGTTGACAGCGCGGCACTGGCCTGAATTGACATCCGTGTTGAAGCTCAACAGCGTCACGCTGCTGAATCTGCTGGCCACATACGGTTCACCCGCAAAAGCAATCGCCGATCCAAAGCTGGCGAAGACGCTTCGGCTGTGGGGAAAGAAATACCTCAAGGAAGAAAAGATTGCGGCCCTCGTGTTGTCCGCCCGTACGACGAAGGGGCTGCCCATGAACGCATCGGAAATCAGCTGGATGCAGGAACTTGCCGCAGAATCGTTACGCTGCCACCGGGAGCAACTCGCGTGCGAAAAGATCATCAAAGAGCAAGTTGCCAGCGATCCCGTCATGCAGCGATACAGCGATGCCGTCGGTGCAGCTACGCTGGCGGTTTTGTGGAGCGAGGTTGGCGATCCTGTTGCGTACAGCAGTGCGGGTGCTTATCTGAAGGCGTTTGGCCTGAACCTGAAAGAACGCAGCAGCGGCAAGCGACTTGGTCAATTGGCGATCAGCAAACGAGGTCCTGCGATGAGTCGTCGCTGGCTATTTTTCTGGGCGATGCGAGCCATTCAGCGTGACGAACTGAAGGGCTGGTACGAGGCATTCATTCAGGTCGGCAACGGAAGTTCCAGCGGTGAGCACAGAAAGATGAAAGGCCTGATTGCGATGATGCGGAAGTTGTGCAAATCGCTGTGGCACGCGCGAGTTCACAACAAGCATTTTGACTATTCGTTAGTCATCAGTGGCATGCCACCTCGCGGCCGCAGGCGTCGGCGCAAGGCTGCGAAAAAGGCAGCGTGACGAAAGGGCTCAGTGATGCATTTTCGTGACAGGGATGATGGATTTTAGGAGGCATGGCTCTGTGTCCAATGTGTTACAGGCGATTGGTTCAATGACGAAAACCCCTGGTGAGCAGAACTCACCAGAGGCAGACAGCACCATTGGCGCACATCGACCGCGATATCCCTTGTCAGGTTGCGTCCCCGCAGAGCCTGACTCCGTTTCTCGCGGCACCGTCAATTCATCAGATCACAAGCGTTCGTAGAACAGATCCCCACAACCATTCGGAGGAACGAATGATTCAAGTCGTGTTCATGTGGAACTTGTTTGGAGATGACCTTCTCTATTTAGGGCTTCGTGGCGTGCCGTGTTGGCAACAACAGAGGCGTAAACGACCATCATCGCGAGTCTCAAGGCGTCTCCGGACACGTTACTGAAAGCGATCTTCAATTAAGCCAATTCGATGCACATGGCTCTCTGATTTCATCGCGTGAGCGCGTGGAGTCGGATCGAACCAGTACGTGACATCTCAGGCAAGAGCATGAAGCTATTTCAGATAACCGCGTGTGACAGGAACTGCATGAGCATCTTGAATTTCTATGATAAAAAGCGAATCACAATCACGAGCGCGCATACGTTTTTCAAAAGACTTTTGAAAAATGACATTTCGCGGTGCGCAAAGAAGGCGCAGAAATCTTTCTAAAAAAGGTACTTGACAATGCTAGAAGAGCC
>JBGSVD010000176.1:0-28848 GCA_041753135.1 Planctomycetaceae bacterium | reverse complement strand
GACAAAAATCGCCCCGTTTTGGTGCCAGGAACGAAGCCGCACGTACCTTTCGGTGGTTGAACGGTGCGACGATCGACGCTTCGGAAAACGCAAAAAAACCGCCCAGCCACGAGGCGTGGTGCGCAATGCAGGCTAGTGCTCTGCCATGTCTTCATTTTGGGGAGGCATTCCTGCCCGTCACAGGTTTGTGGGACAAGAATGTCCAACCGTCGTTTGAGCAGTTGCACAAAAGCGGGCGAGACGCGCGCTCCGGGAGCGCGGGCGTCTCGCCCGCTAAACGTTCCTCAATTCACCTAATGACAGTGCATAAGCCGAGCCTCAATGATCGCATTGATGCCAGTCATCGTGATCGGTTGTACGAAACGACGAACTACTCGCCAGCCTTGTAAACCATCTTCACAAAGATCATTCGCCCCGCGCTGCTTTGGAGAACGCTGGAAACAATGACGTTAATTTCTTTTCCGATCAGGTTGGCTGCGTTTTCACACACGACCATCGTCCCATCGTCCAGATATCCGACTCCCTGACCAGGGCCTTCGCCTTCTTTGATGACCTTCATCGTGAGTCGTTCGCCAGGAATGTACCGAGGCTTCAGGGCATTCGACACATCGTTCAGGTTGATCACTGGGATCCCCTGAACACTGGCGACCTTGTTCAGATTAAAGTCATTGGTGATCACGCCACCGCGAATTTGCTTCGCCAATGCGACGACTTTTTGATCGACAGTCATCATCTTGAAATCCGTACGCACGGTCTCCATGACTTTCACATCGACGACGGTACTCTGTTGCAGCTTTGCCAAAACTTCCAGACCGCGACGTCCTCGAATGCGGCGATTTTTATCGCTGGAGTCAGCAACGTCCTGCACTTCGGCAAGCACAAAGTCGGGAACAACCAACTGGGATTCGATAATCTGAGTTTCAACGACATCGGCGATACGGCCATCAATCAAAGAACTACTGTCAACAACAAGCGGCCGACCGCTCTTCAGATCACGCTGGAATTCCACGTAGGGAATCACAAAGCGGAAATCATCTTTGGTCTGCAGCAGCAGAGTTACGCAGATGTAAGGCAAAATCAAAAGTGTCAGCAATACCACAGCAGTGTGATAGGGATTTGATATTGGCACGATCGGCGTCAAAGCCTGAATCATCAGGTAGGCCAGCAAAACGCCGATCAGAATCCCGAAATAGATCGCGGAGATAACTTCGATTCGCTTTTTGCGAACCAACATGTCGGCAATCGTGACGATTTGCGAAATGAACAACAGGATAAAAAAGGCCATCGCCTTGTTGTTTTCAACAATTCTGGGCAACTGTGCAGGTTGGCCCACAACAGTTTCCGTAGTGATATACGCAAGAATTGCGCCTGCACTTATCAGCAGGTACGCAACCCGCAAAATCATGAGTAACATTTTGATAGGACTCGCTGTGAGAAGATGTCTCGTGGAGTTTCAGGGTGGGTAGACCAGTTCCTAGGGATTTTCGCAGAAAATCTCTTCCAGACAACCCGTAGTGGGTGGTTTGAGGAGATTCTCAGAGACTTCACTCGCACCAATTGGAACAATTTTCCGAACTCATTTCGTCGACGCGCCACAGCTCAAACAACACACGACAATTTCTGAGTGCTGGAGTTTTTTCCTGGGGATTGTTAGAACGCAGTCCTTGCGACCTCGAAGGTGATGTCTGCAAGTGCGTTCAAAATGGAGGGAGAGTTCTTATGTTTCGTTGTGCAGTTCTCTGCGCTGGTGCAATCTTTTTGCACTGCACCTCAGCGACCGCGATCGCTGCTGATGACATCGAGTCGGCCGTTCAAACCTTGCAGTCCGTTCAGCCCGGTGGCAAAGGGACTGCTGCGGCTCGTGATGCAGTTCAAACGCTGGCAGGTTCCGGTGATAAGGCATTCTTGCCTATTCTGAAAGGTTTCCACGACGCGAGCCCATTGGCCGTCAACTGGTTGCGCAATGCTTTCGAAGAAGCTGTCGGAACATCAAAAGCAGTAGGGAAAACTCTACCGACGGATGTCCTGCAGAATTTCATTTCCGACCTGAATCAGTCTGCGGTGGCTCGTCGATTGGCCTACGAAACGCTCAAAGCTCAGGATCCATCAGTCGAAGAAAAACTGATTCCCGGAATGTTGCTGGACCCAAGTCCAGAATTTCGCCGAGATGCCGTCGCACGGCTGATTTCAGAGGCCGAAAAAGCATCTGACGCGGCAGCAGCGACGCCGGTGTACCAAAAAGCAATGTCCGGTGCCGTGCATGAAGATCAAGTGAAGCAAATCGCCGAGGCCCTTCGTAAGAACGGGGAAACCGTTGATATCCAGAAGCATTTTGGATTCGTCTCGAATTGGATGATTGTTGGTCCGTTCGACAACACCGAGGAAAAAGGTTTTGCTGTCGCATACACACCAGAAACAATCGTCGCCGAAGGCAAAGCAATTGATCTCTCGGCGGAATACGATGGACAGCTCGGTAAGGTTCAATGGAAGCCGCTCAAAACGGAAGATGACTACGGCGTTGTCGATATTGCCAAACAGATTGAAAACTTCAAAGGTTCGTTGATGTACGCAACAACGACCTGGACCAGCGATACAGACCAGAATGTTGAAATTCGGCTGGGCACACCCAACGCATGGAAACTGTGGGTGAATGGAAAGCTGGCCTTTGAGCGTGAAGAGTACCATCGAAGTTCGGCGATGGATCAATACACAGTTCCGGTTTCCCTGAAGGCCGGGGAAAACCATCTTGTATTTAAGATCTGTCAGAATGAACAAAAACAAGAATGGGCTCAGCGATATCAATTTCAACTGAGAATCTGTGACAGCACAGGAAGCGCAGTCCAGCCAAAAACAACAACCGCACAGATTGATCGCCAGTCAGGAGTAGCCCGATGAGAACTATATTCAATACCCGATCGATCAGCCTGACGTTGGTGCTCACAATCGTGTCGAGCGCAACAGCCGCCGACTGGCGCCAGTTTCGAGGCAACGAAGCAAACTCCGTTGCTCAAGGCGAATCTTTGCCGACGGAACTCAGTGGTGACACCATTGCCTGGAAAACGGACCTGCCAGGGCGCGGACTTTCCGGACCAATCGTGGTCGCGGACAAAGTGTTTGTCTCCTGCAGTTCCGGCTACGGCCAGGATCGATTGCATGTGGTCTGCATTGACACGGCATCTGGCGACCAGGTCTGGGAACGGCAGTTTGACGCCACTGGTCGAACAATGACCCATGAGAAAATGTGCAATGCAACTCCCACGATGGCCAGCGATGGGGAACGTGTCTTCGCATTCTACTCCAGCAACGATTTGATCTGCCTGGATCTCAATGGCAAGCTGCAATGGTTCCGAGGTCTTGGCAGCGAGTTTCCCAATGCCAGCAACAGCCTGGGAATGTCGTCTTCTCCGATCGTTATTGGAAATACGGTCGTTGTCCAGGTTGAAAGTGACGCTGAAGCGTTTGCATGCGGTGTTGATGTTGTCTCAGGCGAAACGAAATGGCAGATTGAACGCCCTCGAGCCGCCAACTGGACGTCACCCTCAATGTTGCCAGCAACCGGTGATCACCCCGCTCTGGCTCTGCTTCAATCTTCCAAAGGATTGACCGCCGTTGATCCGGAGACTGGCAAGATCGCCTGGAATTACGAGAAAGGCGCCTCAACGATTCCCTCTGCGACGGTGAGTGACGGCACGATTGTTATCCCTTCCAATGGACTGACATCGATTCGTCCCAACGGCGGACAATTCGAGGAGCTATGGAATTCCTCTGGCCTGAGTCCTTCGACTCCCAGCCCTGTGGTGATCGACGGCCGCGCATTGGTCATGAACAATGCCGGCGTTCTTTCTGCGGGAGATACCACTTCCGGTGAACGAGTCTGGCAGCTTCGACTGCGAGGAAGTTTCAGCAGTTCTCCGATTGCTGCTGGCGGTTATCTGTATGCGTTCAACGAATCCGGAACGGCTTTCGTTGTGAAGCCGGAAGCGGATAAAGGCATCATTGTTTCCGAACTCGATCTTGCAGAAACAATTCTCTGCAGTCCAGGTGCCGCCAACGGCGCTCTGTATGTTCGCAGCGATCAGCATCTGTTCAAGCTGGCCAAACGACCATAAAGATTCGGTTGAGATCAAAATTCATTTCACTTCGACTGCCGCCATCATTTTGGTGGCAGTCATTTTTCTTTCTGTAAGACTGCGGGCAGTACATTGCGAGTTCTCGGACTGGATATTGGCGGTGCAAATCTCAAGGCCGCAACCGCCGATGGCGAATCGATCAGCATGTCCCTTCCAATGTGGAAAGACAGAGAGTTGCTGCATTCGGCTCTGCAGGAGCTTTCGCTGCTTAAAGAATTTACGCCGGACATCGTCGCTCTGTCGATGACTGCGGAGTTAGCCGATTGTTTCTTGACGAAGGCAGAAGGAGTCGGTTTTGTCATCAACGCCGTCGTGCGTCGGTTTCCTGATTCTCTCGTCCGTGTCTGGCTGACGTCCGGCGAATTTGCGGCCGCCGAAGATGCTCTGGAGGTTCCTGAACTTGCGGCCGCGTCAAACTGGCATGCCCTCGCGACGTGGGCCGGCCGTGCTGTCCCGACGGGGCCAGCATTGCTGATTGACGTCGGTTCAACAACGACCGATATTGTCCCCTTGATTGATGGGCTTCCTGTCCCGGAGGGACGTACCGATCTGGAACGATTGTCGTCATTCGAGCTGCGATACACTGGCGTCAGAAGAACCCCCGTCTGCGCGATGGTGCGATCTGTTCCCCTTTTGAACGTATCCGGGATGAAAGCTGATGGACTGGATGAAGGTTCGTGCTGCGAAATTCCCGTCGCCGCTGAATTGTTTGCCACATCTTTGGACGTGCATCTGATAACCGGCGACATAACGCCGAACGAACAGGATACCGACACTGCCGACGGGCGGCCGGCCACCCGGCAGGCGGCTCTGAATCGGCTTGCTCATATGCTCTGCTGTGACATGAGTGAAGTTTCGGAGAGCCAGTTGTGTCACATCGCAGGTTATGTTGCTGATCAACAAGTTGCGATTATCTCCGAGGCGATTTCGAATCGGTCTCGCTATCTTCAAGAGTATGGTATCGGTGCTTTGGTTGCCTCAAAGGGAATTCAAGTCCTGATCAGCGGAAGTGGGGCGTGGTTGGCAGAGCGAGCCATTCAGGAACTGGACGACGTATCGATCGCGTCCGTCAGCAAACTTTCAGACATGTTTGTTCGAAACGTCAGCAGTTGTGCGCCTGCGTTCGCGATCGCTCGCCTTGCCGTTGACCGTTGCCTTGATGACTTGCTCCCCACCATTCCCTTTTGAACCAAATCAGCTGCTGCGATGCAGAGCGGCAGCCAGCCACACGGGTAGTACCCAATGTCAGTGACTCTGGTTTTCAATTTGAAACGGAACGACGCGAGCCATCTGGTTTTGCAAGGATTTTGAGATCCATCACCGATGAACTTGCGCTGCTCCACAAAAAACGACTGCCATTGAAGTAGCGCGGGCTGTCATTTGCGGGATGCAGAATTTCTGCCGATACGGGTTGCACTGCTCCGCGCGACTCCAATTTACCCTGCAGAAAGTCAACCGTCATCAACCCTGATACTACGCCAGGATACCTTCAACAACTTCACCGTGAACGTCGGTCAGGCGGTATTGACGCCCCTGGTAACGGAAGGTCAGTCGAGTGTGATCGACACCGCAGAGTCGCAAAATGGTGGCTTGCATGTCATGGACGTGAACCGGATTGGAAACAACATTCCACGCGAAGTCGTCTGTTTCGCCGTAAACGATTCCCGGTTTGATGCCTCCGCCGGCCATCCACCAGCTATACGCTTTACCAAAATGATCACGGCCTTTGGGGTTGACTGGATCCCCCTGACCAAATGGTGTCCGTCCAAATTCTCCTCCCCAGACGACGAGCGTATCGTCGAGCATTCCGCGTTCTTTCAGATCTTTGACTAATGCGGCGGAAGGTCCTTCAGTATCGATGCACTGCTGTTCCAGCTGAGTGTGCAGATTGCCGTGCTGATCCCAGCCGGCATGCATCAACTGAATGAAGCCAACGCCGCGTTCAAGCAACCTTCGGGCGATCAGGCAGTTATTCGCGAACGTTCCTTTGATCAAGGCATCAGCACCATACCGATCCAGCGTTGCTTTTGTTTCGCCAGAGAAGTCTACCAGATCAGGCACACTGGTCTGCATGCGGAAGGCCATTTCATACTGTGCAATCCGCGTGTCGATTTCCGGATCACCATAATCTGCCAGATGTTCGCGGTTCATCGCAGCAATATCATCCAGCAGATCGCGGCGCGATGCAGATGAGACGCCAGGAGGATTGGCAAGGTAAGGGACTAGATCTCCGGTGTTTCGAAAACGAACGCCTTGATATCGGCTCGGCAGAAAGCCGCTTCCCCAATAGTAATCGAAGAACAACTGGCCACAGGTCTTCGCGCGATCACTGGACGTCATCACGACAAACGTCGGCAGATTGTCAGTTTCACTGCCAAGTCCGTAGGAAAGCCACGCGCCCATGCTTGGCCTGCCAGGCACCTGGGCACCCGTCATAAAGAATGTCACACCAGGAGCGTGATTGACAGCTTCTGTATGCATGCTTCGAACAACACAGATATCATCTGCGATCGAACCCACATTGGGCAACATTTCGCTCAGAGACGTCCCGACCTGTCCGTATCTTTTGAACGGCTTAATCGACGGCAGACATGGCCATTTTCCATAGCCGCTGGACATCGTCGACAGTCGCGTTGTGCCACGGACCGAGTCCGGAATATCTTTGCCGGCCATCTGTCGAATCACCGGTTTATCGTCGAATAAGTCGACGTGAGAAGGTCCGCCTCCCTGCCACAGCACCACAACACGTTTCGCTTTCGGCGCAAAATGTGGCAGTCCGGCAAGAGGCGGTTCTGCTGCTGTGACTTTGGATGCTCCCGACAGAGATGCCAGCGCTGCCAGGCCAATGCCACTGGCCGACGTGCCGAACATCTGACGTCGAGTCACTCGGGCGATGTTATCAACGAAAGGATTTGTCATTGCATGACCTGTCAATTAAACGTCGTTAGCAACTTGTACTTCAACGGTTTTGATTTGAACGCATCCTGTGCAGCCGTAGTCAACCGGCGGAACCACACACCTATTCCCGCGATAACGCCTCATCCAGATTCAGAACAGCGAGGCACACAGCCGTGATCGCTGCATGTTCGGCTGGATTTATGGAATCATCACGAGGCGCAGAGCGAACCTTGAGTAACGCATTGGCTGCGTCCAGATCTGCAGCATACGCACTGAATTGTTTTGCATAAGCGCGTCGCAGGATTTCCACATCGCGACCCGATGGACTTCGGCCAAGAACCTGACGAAATGCGATTGTGAGGCGAGCGTCCACTTCTGATGACGACTTGCAACAGTGTTCCGCTAACACACGAGCGGCCTCAACCCATGTTGGATCATTCAGCGTCGTCAAAGCATGCAGAGGAGTGCTGGTCGGTGTTTGACGAACTCGGCATGCCTGGCGATTTGAAGTGTCGAACATATTGGCAGGCCCAACCGTCCGACGCCAAAACGTATACAGACTTCGTCGATACAAATCAGCGCCGGCTGAAGCGGGGTAGGTAAAGTCGCGTTCCTTTGTAATCGCAAGCGATTCCCAGATATCGCCCGGCTGATACGGATACACGGGTACGCCACCGATTTGTGAATTCAAGAGCCCGCTGCTGGCCAGCGCACAGTCGCGAAGAATTGGCGATGGCATCCGAAAACGACTCGCGCGTGCATACAGACGATTCTCGGGATCGGCCGATTTCAACTCCGGCGTAATGCGACTTGTCTGACGATACGTCGCACTGGTAACGATAAGACGATGCATGTGCTTCATGCTCCAGCCAGACTCCCGAAATTCAACCGCCAGCCAATCCAGAAGCGGACCATGAATCGGATATTCGCTCTGGACGCCGAAGTCTTCTGCGGTCTTAATCAAACCATCGCCGAAGAAATGCAGCCACATTCGATTCACCTGCACGCGAGCCGTCAGTGGATGCTCGGCAGAGACCAACCACTGTGCAAAGCCAAGTCTGTTCTGCGGCGCGTCGGCCGCCAGGGGCGGAAGGAAGGCCGGGGTGGCGAATGAAACTTTTTCCGTGGGAGTCAGATATTCGCCACGCGACAGGATACTAGTTTCACGAGGCTTGGCATCGCTCATGATCATAACACGCGGCATTTGATCCGCTCGATAGTTTGCCAGCGTCTTTCGCAGATCGTCCCGCTGCTTGATCGACGGATACTTATCCACCAGAGTCGGTTGGACCTTTTCGTTGAAGTGCTTTCTCAGGTCCACGTCAACGAGCAGCTTTTCTTCGGCCGAACGTTCCGCTTCCGGCTTTCGCAAAAGGGCGGCAAGTGCATCCGGCAGTCCATTTCCTTCTGCCGGCATTCCGTCAGCAAAAACTCCTGCCCGCCATCCGTCATACGCAGCGTCGAGCACTTTTATGGATTCGGCATCGGCGGCCGCAATCTGCGCTTCTAACTCTGCGAACCGTGCCTTATTCGCTTCTGACGGAAGTTCCAGAAACGGTGCCGCCACACGAATCCGAGACGAAAAAAATTGTGGAGTCCCCGATTCCGGTACACGATTGAACATATCCAGCATGCTGTAGTAATCACGCTGAGTAATCGGATCATATTTATGATCATGACATTGCGCGCAGTTCATTGTCAGACCAAGCCACGTTGTGGACGTGGTCTCCATTCGATCAAACAGATTCACCCATCTCTGTTCTTCAGCAATGGCACCGCCTTCGCCATTCAGCAGATGGTTGCGATTAAATGCACTGGCGATTTTCTGCTCCTCGGTCGCTTCTGGCAGCAGATCTCCAGCGAGTTGCCAGATTGTAAATTTATCAAAAGGCAGGTCGTCATTCAGTGCCTTCACGAGCCAGTCGCGCCAGATCCATTGCCACGTATCTCCGTCCTGCTGAAACCCGTTGCTGTCGGCATAGCGAGCCGCATCAAGCCAACTCAACGCCATGCGTTCGCCGTAATGAGGGCTCGCCAGCAAACGGTCAACGAAGTTCTCATAGGCGTTCGCATCCGGATCCCGCACAAACGAATCCACTTCGTCAGGAGTTGGAGGCAGCCCTGTTAAATCGATCGAAAGTCGACGAATCAAGACGGCTCGATCCGCTTCCAGGGATGGTTGAAATCCACGAGCCCTGAGCTTTTCAAGAATGAACGTGTCGATCGGGTTTCGAGACCACTGGTCATCGCTGATCGTCGGCGAGGCTGGCCTTGCTGGGGTAACGAACGCCCAGTGTTTGTCGTAAACCGCACCCTCCGAAATCCATCGCTGCAGAATGGACTTTTGCTCGGCAGAAAGCTTTCGATTGGACTTCGGTGGCGGCATTATTTCATCCGCGTTCTCGGAGTGAACACGCTGGAACAGCGAACTCCCTGCCGCATCGTTTGGAACAATGGCGCCGGCATTCACAGCGGCGTCGCGGTCATCAAGGCGAAGTTCCCCCTGACGCTTGTTTGAATCCTGACCGTGGCAGTAGAAGCAGTTCTCCGCAAGGATCGGACGAATATCGCGATTAAAATCCAGCGGCTGCTGAGCAGGCGAAAATTCAATGGAAGCCAGCTGCACAACGACGGCAGTCAGCAATGTAATGAGCAGCTTCTTCATTTGTGGGGATCCAGCTTCGGAGCCAGACGAATTCAGGCGGGATTCTTTGCGATGAGTCGCAGAGAACAGTGTCAGGATGCTCAGTATCGTACGCCTGAAGTTAACTCATTTGAAGCTTCAAACGCCCGTTCCGTACAGATGGGGACGTTTATTTTTGGAATGCTGGAAAAATCGCGTTTCGAACTGTTTTACTCCTTGTAGTGACATTCTTCCGGTGCGTTCGGGTTGTCATCGGCCCCAAAAAAGAACGAATCGCCGACACGATTGATTTGTTTAACCGTCAGCCGGAGGCGTACGCGGATGCGGATGCGGCCACTGACGTACGCCTTAGGCAGCACGACGTTCAGAACTGCCAAGCCAGGAAACGGCGGCGATACGTCCGAGCTTCTGAAGAACCACTTGCTCACACAATTCCCCGAGTGAGATTCCCAGAGACGCAGCCGACATCGGGACAAGACTGTGCGACGTCATTCCAGGAATGGTATTGATTTCCAGAATCCAGCAACGTCCGGAATCATCGATTCGGAGATCCGTTCGAGTAATTGCTGAAACTCCGCAGGATCGGCAAGCTCGCAGAACAAGCTCATTCAAATTGGCGGGCAGGCGGGTCGGAGAAACGTGATAGGTGGTCCCACCGTCAACGTACTTCGCATGATAGTCGTACCACGTTCCCGACGGGATGATCTCAACAGCGGGGAACGCAATGCCATCGACAACCGGCACGGTGATTTCGCGACCAGCGATAAACTGTTCGATCAGGAATCGAGCGCCCCAACGCGTGGCTTCCTGAACCGCACCATCCAGGTCTTCTTTTCGATGCACAATGCTGATACCGACACTGGAACCCTGCTCAGCGGGTTTCACGACCAATGGAAATCCCACGCATCTGGCCGCCTCATGAATCAGCGACTGAGAAGAAAACCGATTCAGCGCGACACCTGGCGGAACAAGCAACCCTGATGACTGAAGGGCTGTTCGCGTCGCAACCTTGTTGAATGTGAGACGCGACGCTTCCGCGGAGCTGCCGAGCCAGGGAATCCCGATTCGATCCAATTGATCCTGAAGCACGCCGTCTTCTGCCCCGGTGCCATGCAGCATAGGCAGAACGACATCAGTCTGATTCGAAAGTTTTGTGAGGCAACTTTCCTGCGGATCGATCAGATCGACAACGTGTCCACGAGCGCGAAGGGCGTCTGCAACATTGCGGCCGCTTTCCAGACTGACGTCGCGTTCCGACGAATTTCCACCAGCCAGAACCGCAATGCGCAGGGGATTCGACCGAGTCTCTTCTTGAGACATAATGCCCTCCGTGACATTGAAAATCGCTTGCCAAAGGAAAGCGGTCTACCAGACTTTGATTTCCAGTTCGAGATCAACCGCAAACTTTTCAGCGACAGCCTTTTGAATTCGTCCGATCAATTGCTCCACGTCATGACCGGTTGCCCCGGCTTCTGTGACAATAAAGTTGGCATGCCGTTCACTAATCCGGGCTTTACCAACAGACATTCCCTTCAATCCACACTGCTCAATCAATGCGCCAGCGCTAAGGCCGCGAGGATTGCGAAAAATGCATCCTGCCGACTGATCCGCCAGCGGCTGAGTCGCACGTTTCATGATCCAGTTCTTGCGAATGCGTTTATTGAGTTCCTCTGAATCGTCCCTGGTCAGGCTTAATGTTACAGACAACACCAGCAAGTCCTGGAAACTGCTGCGTCGATAGGAGAAGGAGAGCTCGTCTCCTTTTCTGATGGCAACATTGCCTTCCTGCGTTAACACTTTCACACTGGAGGCCAGCTGACCAATATCACCCGCTCGCCCGCCACTGTTTCCGACAATCGCGCCTGCCATCGTTCCTGGGATTCCCACGAGATGCTCAACGCCGCCAAGGCCATGTCGAACAGCCTCTGTAATCATGTGCGACAGCAGCGTGCCACCGCCAGCAATGACCTGAGTTCCTTCGACGATCACTTCGCTGAGCAATGGCTCAATAATGCGGATCACAGCACCGCGAAGGCCTTCGTCGCGAACCAGCAGATTTGAACCCGACCCAAGAATGTGAATCGGAATCTTTTCTGCGCGGCAGCTTTGCACGACCGACAGAAGTTCTTCTTCTGTTCTGGGCGTCAGGAAATACTGCGCAGGCCCGCCCACACGCAACCACGTGTGCTTTGCCAGCGGTTCTTCAAGCTGCAGAATCTCGTTGTAGTCTTTGATGGATTTCGTCATGTATTTGATTTGTCCTGCCTGCGCCCATTGTGATAACCACATCACCGGGTCGAGCTGAATAGTCTAATCTTCCAGGCACCTGGTCAAGATTCGCCAGCAGGAATGAGCGGCCTCCCGCTTCAGAAATCCGGCGAACCAATTTGCCTGACAACCGACAACACTGTGCCGCACTCGCGGTTTCTCGTGCCGGAAGTACGGGTAAAATCAAGCTTTCATCGAATCCCGAGAGGGCCTGTCGAAAATCGGAGAACAAATTTTCGGTTCGGGAAATCTGATGAGGTTCAAATATCGCGATGAGCCGTCGCCCTGGATAGACAGTTCTGGCCGTCTTTAAAACTGCTTGAATGGCTGACGGATGATGAGCATAGTCGTCAATCAGCTCCACCCCTCGCCATGAGCCGCGATGTTCAAATCGGCGAATCATTCCTGGAAAACTCTCCAGGTGGCCAGCAATATCTTTCGGATCCAGGCCCTCAGAGAATGCCATGGCAAAGGCTGCAATCGCGTTTTCCAGATTGTGAAGCCCAGGGACTTTGAGAAACAGCTTCGCAATCGATCGACCGTCTTTCAGCATCTCAATGTGCTGACCAAACTCGTTTTTTTCAGCACTCAACTGTCGTCCGGTCCACGTGGTTCCACCATTCCGGCCAAAAGTCACAACTTCTGCTGGTGTATGTCGCGCGATTGCCATCGAACGTGCGTCAGCCGCATTCACGAACAAAACACCGTCGGTTGGCAACCGAGTCACAAAGGACTGATACGCTTGATTCGCAGCTGAGTCAGCAGCAAAGAAATCAAAATGGTCTGGCTCAACACCGGTCAGAACAATTGAATGGGGGCGGAGCTGCAGAAAGGAATGCCGATATTCGCAACTTTCGATGACGGCGGCACTGCCCTGACCGAAAGCACCAGAACGCTGAAGACCGCAAAATTCTCCGCCGACAAAGCCAGTCGGCGACAGTCCTGCCTGATTCAAAATCCACCAGATCATCCCGGATGTTGTGGTTTTTCCATGAGTACCAGCTACGCACAGTTGACGCTTTGGCTGCAGATAGGACCCCAACGCGACAGGAAGGGGAAGTATCGGGATGCCCAGTTCTTTCGCCTTGATCAACAGGGGGCAATCTTCGGAAATCGCCACGGAGTGGACAATCTTGTTCGGCGAAATGGAATCAAGCTTCTGCGAGTTTTCCCATGAGGCAACATCAAAAGGCAACTTGCGAGTCGACATGAGCGTCGAAAGAGCGGAGGAATCGATGTCAGTGCCGATCACTTTCTCACCAGCACCGGCCAATAACTCCGCGAACGCACGCACCCCGGAACCACAAATTCCGAGCAGCAACCAGTTCGATGGCTTCTGCGGATCGACGACGTTTTTCTGACCAAAATTGTCTGTCATTGCCTGTCGCCGTCCATGGCGTAAATCTTGCGGTGTCGGTTGCGTCGTGCGGGACTTGGATTTGAACTGTATCCGATTCTATGGCAAATTGAACAGTGTTGATTGTTTCGCACAGACTTGAGGTCTCAATCGCAACTGCTGCTTCAGAACCACGATTGCATCTCAACCAGAACACAGCCGCCCTGAGAGAGGCGATTTTCAAACACGCGATGCGGCCGTGTGTCCACAAGCCGATCCTTGACGGGCGATGATTTCGAAATTGTTTTTAAAAAAACAAACTTCCAACCCCAGGCATGTGTTTCCCAAGTTAGGTAAAACCATGCAGGTTTGTAAAAATCTGAGGCGGAATTCGAAATACACTGCGCAGGTAAGCAGGCGGGTTTTCCCTTATCTGGAAGAACGGTGACGTATGTGCGCTTGTTTTCTGACAGAAAAAGTGGGGAAATCCCACCGCTGGTAATTCAGCCTGAAAACGCAGGACGTGAAGTAGTAAAAGTATTTATCGCAATACGCGATTGAGAATGTCAGGCGAGGACCGATGGTGCAGCTTCCGACCCAGATCGCCGCTTTAACAGAAGATGATGACGGCGAAAAACGTCTGATTACGCGAAGAGTGTACGTCGTTGATGACGACAAGGCTGTTCTGGACGTAATGCAGATGATGCTGATGCAATCCGGATTTGATGTGCGGGCCTATCAGTCGTCGGCTCAGTTTGTGGTTGAATCGGCCGGATTACCACCTGGTGTTGTTGTGACCGATCAGGTCATGAGCCAAATGGACGGCATCGAGGTTCAACGACACTTGTCGGCGCGCCCCAATCACTTTCGAGTGATCCTTGTCACTGCATTTCCTCGAACGAGTCTTGCCGTTGCCGCGATGAAATCCGGAGCGGTGACGGTACTCGACAAGCCTTTTGACCGACGCGAACTTGTCGAAGCGGTGGAGGAAGGATTTCGGCAGTTGCAGAATGCCGAACATCTCGATCAGGCGTTGCCTCCCGTTTTACCTGACAGTGAAACGTATCTGAAGCGTTTGTCCGAGCGAGAACGCGAAGTGACTCAGCTTGTTTACGACGGCGCTACGAACAAGGGAATTGCGATTCAACTGGGAATTAGTATCAAGACTGTGGAAAAGCATCGTGGCAAAGCCATGAAGAAGATGGAAGTTCATTCACTGGCCAGCCTCGTTCGCCTGATGGATCGAGAGCTTGGACGTAACTGATGTCAGTTCAATTTGATGAACTTGAAGTGAAAGCCGCCGCCAGAAGACTCTCCAGTTAGTACCAGCGCCGAAATAACGGTCTGACCTGGACGATGACACCTGGCCAGTTTCTCAAGACGAAGGGTGTGACAAGCGGAGCGCAGGCACACCCTGCGTGTTGCGATCATTCTTTCCCCATATCTCCGACTTTTGGTTATCGCTCAGTCCTTACTTGGCCAAAGCGAAAGTCGCCAGGACTTTCGGCTGCATTTTTTCGGTCTTCCGAAACTCCTGCAAAGAATCCGTTGGGGGATTCACGCAGTGATGAACGTGAATACATTGGCCGGGAAATTTTCGGACAATGATCCATGGCCTGAACTTGCAGGGCCTCGTCAACGCAATCTGAATGCACTATACATACTCCAAGCACAGATCTGTCCGTCTCGCGGTTTGAAATGAGCTGTGACCGAATTCCCATGGATTCGGACGCGGCCCGGTGTGTCCCCCGAATTCCTTCGAATCCGGCGACGACATCGGATGTCAATTTTGCCGGCGGGAAGGACAACGACCTGATTGGCGGCCACAGATTCCGAGGCTCGGCGTCTTGGGTCATCTGTGTTGATGCGGTTGTTTCGTTCAGAGACGAGAGAACATGTCGACAGACAATAGACCAAAGTCGCTGATACCAGTCTCATTCGGCGCTGGAAGTATTGTTCAACTACTGGCAGCGGCGGCCTGTTTCCTGGCCGCGTTTGTCGTGCCGTTGAACTTCCCCGAACTCGCCAGCCTCCAGATTGTTTTTGTCATCCTGGGCTGCATTTTTCTTGTCGTCGCCCTGCTTGGTATTCTCTTTCGTCGCCAGATTACGCGCCTGGCTCAACGCATCGGCATTCGCTCGAGAATGTTATTGCCACGAGAAGGAATCGTTTACCTTGGCATCATGCTCATCATTGCCGTTGGCGCACTGACGGGCGGCAATCCTGACACCGGAAACATGTTATTGTTGGTGTTTGGAATGATGGCCGGTCCGTTTGTTCTGAACGGCTGGGTCGTTGTGGCCATGCTGTCCCGAGCCCACGTTGTGAGAACTCATCCGACTGCGGCGCAAGCCGGATCATTCTTCAGTGTGGAAGTGACGCTCCGCAACGACAAACGATTTCTGTCCTCGCGTCTGGTTGAGGTGCGGGATGTGATCGAAGGGAATCGCATGAGAGAAGAGCCGTCCGTGACTTTTGTGCGAGTCGGTCCGCAAGAGGAGCGTGCAGGGCATTATGAATTGTGTATCGGCAAGCGAGGCCTTTATCAATTTGGCCCCATGCGGATCAGCAGTCGTTTTCCTCTTGGAATCGGAGAACGTGGCCACACAATTTCAGACCTCAGTGAAGTCGTAGTGCATCCCGCGATTGGCAAGTTGCTGCCTGGATGGAAACGGCGTGAACGAGAGCTGGCGGAGTCTTCCAGTCGAGCGAATGCAAGACTGGGTGTCTTCGACGATGAGTTCCACAGCATTCGTGAATATCGCCCCGGCGATAACCCAAGGGCGATCCACTGGCGCAGTTCAGGTCGGCATGGGCAAGTCATGGTGAAAGAACATCAGCAGCATCGTGAAGCCGATTTGATTGTTCTGCTGGACCTGTTTCAGACTCCGGAGTTCACAGAAGACCTGCAGGAGATCGCGATTAGTCTGGCTGCCACCTTATGTGTCGAACAAACTCGTCATGCGTCCACGGGCACGTATCGACTTGGCGTCGCTGGCAAGGAATTGCAGTCGCTGGAAGTCATCGGAGCCGCGCGCTTTCGCGACGCCGCGCTTCGTGCATTGGCGATTTCTCAATCGTCGGCGAAGGCAGCTCTGGCGGATCTGCTTTTATCAATCAGTGTTGCTCAAATTTCATCCAATAGCCGCATCGTTCTTCTGACTCCTCGCCCGGAAGCCGCACGGTTGCTGTGCGAATCCATTGCGCGGGAATCACGAAAAGCGGACAGCCAGTTGATGAGCCGACTGCTGATTTTGAAATGCGATCGGCAGACTTTGGCAGACGTCTTCGCCTCGAATCCACAAGCGACCGTCGCAGCATCCGCAGGCAACCAAGGTTCAGCCGGCAACAATGGTTCAGCCGGCAACAATGGTTCAGTAAGCGGCCAGGTTTTGGAAGGAGGTCGCAATGTCTGAGCTGTCTGCAAAGCAAAGTGACACTCATTTAAGAAGTTCATTCTTCCGCAGTGTCACGATTGTGACATCTGCGTCTGCGATTATTCTCGCGGGAAGTGAAGGGATATTATTCCCTGCGGCATTGACTCCCCTGTTTGCCATCGCGGCTTGGATCGTGGTTGAGCATTTTCGCTGGCTGCGAATTCCGGTGCTTGTTGGCAATCTCTTTGGGATTGCCGCGTTTGCGGTGGCGGCCAGTGAATTCGTGGGAGGCACGCTTGAAAGAAAACTTCTTGCCGGGTCACACCTTGTTGTATATCTCAGCTGGATCGTGTTGCTTCTGCCAAAAGGACATCGGCAATACTGGTGGCTCATTGCGCTGTGCGTTCTGCAACTGGCGATCGCCGGACTTCTGTCGGGTGGTGTCGGTTTTGGAGCCGCGCTCCTTGGAATGATGCTGCTGTTGCTTTGGACAATGTCTGTGTTCTCGCTCTTTCGCGTGCAGGATCAGCATGTCGAACGACGCACCATCGCAGAATCGGATGCCCCAATCCCAGCCGCTGGCATTCGTTCCTTTCAGCAAATGGAACATTCTGGTCGAGCAACGCCGGAGCTTGAGAATCGGCTGGACCGGATTAAGACGTTTCTGAATTCTTTTCTCGGACTGAACGGCTTATTCGGAAAGGTTCAAGCCAAACCGTCGTTCGCGAAATCCAGATCGGAAGGCAGTCTGATTCTGATCCGAAATGGGCTCCAGCGCGATGCGTCGGAAACGTGGGTCGGATGGCGTTTCCGGTGGATGGTTGCAGGTTCGTATCTGGTTTCCTTAATTCTGGCATTGATCGTGTTCGCTGCGTTCCCGCGAGTCTGGGTTCCTGGATCGACTCTGTTTGGAGACACGGCGCGCGGAGAAGCCGGCGTCGGAAATATGACTGGATTTAGTGAAACCGTGCAGCTCGGTGATGTCGGTCAGATCATGCAGAGCAACGAGCGAGTTCTCGTGTTTGATATTGAGAATCTGGCCACCATGAAACCGGCATCAGCAGAAGCTTTTGCTGAAGCGATGAACGTCGACGAGATTCGTTTTCGCGGGAACGTTTTGGGGTACTACTCGGAAGGTAGCTGGAGCAAAGGTTTCCGGGAGAAAGGATTTGGTCGCGGAGAAGACATCCGACGATTCGGCGAGTTCGTCAAAATGGACTCCGATTTTCGTATCAACATTGTGCAGGATCCTTGCGCAGTAACATATGCTTTCGCTCCTTATCCCGTGAGTAAGGTTCGGGACGGAAGCATCTATCGCATTGCCCAAAACGAGGTCAGTGGCTCCCTGATCTGGGTTGGACAGATTCCATCGGCATCGGCGTCGCGGCCTTTCACTGTCGAGCTGCCTCGATTGGATCGAAAGCCAGAAAGCACATTTGAGTACTGGACGGACCCCGAAGACATTCCGGAGGCACAGGCACAGCTTTATCGAGATCGCAGGACACAATTCGCCAACGGCATGTACATCATGGACGGATTTCTGGGTCCAATTTATCGCTATGGCCAGTTTCAAATGGCGTTGCAGCCGCGAAACTATAATGCGTCCGGTGACCTGAAAGTTGTGCTGCCCAGATTGTACGAATTGGCGAATCAAATCTGCCGAGACAACGGCCAGTTGGTCGAACCCTCCGAACGAGTCGACAGGATTGTCCGATACCTGAGCAACGACAACGGGTTTGGATACTCTTTGACTCCATCGAGGAAGGATCGCTCACTCGATCCGGTTGAGGACTTTCTTCTGAATACAAAATCAGGACACTGCGAATATTTTGCTTCAGCGTGTACTTTGATGATGCAGGCTGCGGAAGTTCCAGCTCGACTCGTCAACGGATATTACGGAAGTGAACTGAATTCGCTCACAGGCAAGAACGAAGTTCGACAACGTCACGCGCACGCCTGGTCCGAAGCGTTTATCGATGACCATTGGAGAACAGTCGAGGCGACACCATCGGCCGATCGGCGACAGGACCTTGCCACAAAAGATCCGACAACTCTGATCAATAATCTCCAGGCAGCAATCACAGACCTGTGGAACGATGGTATTTATCAGATGTCGGCTGAACGTCAGAAGCAATTTTTTGCTCCGCTGATAACAACGTCGCAGTCGCTGATCGAGACAATTCGCCAGCGAGGACTGTTCACCACGATTCGAGCCTTCGCCGTCGAGTTCATCAATTCACCAACAAGCTGGATTAGCTGGAAAGGCGGCCTTGTTACGTTTGTCATGCTGTTATTCGTGGCACTGCTTGCCCGCCTGAATCTGTTTGATCGCCTGATGGCTCTGGTGCGATACATCATCGGCTATCGCGGCAAAGCGCAGCGAACTACGCGATCGGTGATTCGCTTTTACGAAGGATTCTGTTCGCTGTGTGAACGGCACGGCTTGATCCTGCCCGCAGCCAACAGCGCACTGGAGAACGCAGTTCTGGCGACTGAAGAATTTTCCGTTCACCTTGATTCACCAGAATTGCAATCACTGCCCTCGCGAATTGCCACAGCATTCAATGAGGTGCGTTTCGGCCATCTGACGATGACAGACGAGCAAGCCTCCCGCATTGGTCGAGATCTCAGCGCATTTGCCGATGCTTTAAAGAAACAGTCACAGCCAGCTTCAGCATGAACGTCGTAACCCGGTGAATTTTCTGACCTGGTCTGTGAGTGCTATTTCTGTCGGCAGTCTTTCCATCGAGCTGGCTCCGTAGAAGCCGTTGATTTCGGGAACATGATCCATCATAAATTGGGCATCGTCCGGCATGGCAATCGGTCCGCCATGGCAAAGGACAATGACGTCTTCACGAACGGATCGAGCCGCCGCCGTCATTTCGCTGATCCGTGGCACACATTGCTCCAGTGTCAGAGCCGTCGACGCGCCGATTGTTCCGCTGGTCGTCAGCCCCATGTGAGCGACCACAATATCGGCACCAGCCTTTGTCAGAACCGCTGCTTGCTCGGCGTCAAATGCATACGGAGTTGTCAGCAGATCCATCTCATGAGCGGCAGCGATCAGATCGACTTCCAGTTGAAATCCCATGCCAGTTTCTTCCAGATTCGCACGGAACATACCGTCAATCAGGCCGACGGTTGGAAAATTCTGGAGCCCGCGAAGCCGAGTTCCTTCAGCTCTTTGAGGAAATGATCTCGCAGCATGAAGGGATCGGTTCCGCAGACACCCGCTAAAACAGGAGTGTGCTGAACCGCCGTTAGAACTTCGTACGCCATTTCACGAACGATCTGATTGGCGTTTCCGTAGGGCATCAATCCGGCCAGTGATCCGCGGCCAGCCATGCGATAGCGTCCGGAATTGTAGATCACGATCAGGTCGATTCCGCCCGCTTCTTCACACTTTGCACTGATTCCAGTACCCGCACCGCCGCCGATAATGGGGATGCCGTTGGCGATTTTTTCGCGAAGTCGTTGCAGGATTTTGGCCCGAGTTTCATTCATTTCCATATTCCCTGGCGTTCTCACGAACCTCGGAGTCATCATTTTTTCTAAACGCCGGCGCACGATCGGCATTTTTTAACGAATCCGCAACTCAGGAGACCTCAAAAGTTATGGTTTCCAGATCTTGCCGTGGGAATGCGAGCTCGTTAAAGTTTCACTCATGAAATTCGCTGAACCTGCCGTTATTCGACAGTGTCTCGTCTTTCACGCCGCCATAGCTCAGTTGGCAGAGCGACGCTTTCGTAAAGCGTAGGTCGAAGGTTCAAGTCCTTTTGGCGGCTCTTGGTTTGACACGATAAAAGACAGGGAAATCAGAGAAATCTGGTTTCCCTGTTTTCGTTTCAGGATGATTCAGTCACCTCGCCTTTCACCTTTTCGGGTGAATTATGCTCATCGCGGCGAGAGATGCGGCATCGACAAGCGGACGAGACGTCCGCGCTCCTGGACCGCGGGCGTCTCGCCCGCTTTTCCGCCCGCTTCTCCGCTCGCCCGTCGACGCCTCATTTCTGACCGCACGAGGTCTATTCACCTGAGCATTCATTCGAACGTGCCGTCCGACTTCCGCCAGCGAGTCCTTCGCTGTGATGTTCACATAGAAACTCATCGTGGTTTCAATACTGGAGTGCCAGCATCAGTTGTTGGAGAAGACAAGGCAGTCGCTGTCTTTGCCCACCTGATGCCGAATGCTCGGCAAATATCGTGCGGGCTGGCGTCCTTCTCGACGCCATCTTTCTCGCCGACTTCCGCCTGCCCGACACCCACGACATCAAACGGTGGATCATGTCCTGCGGCCCGAATGCAACGGTGCTGGAACCGAAGGAGGTCGTGGAACAAGTGCTGAGTGACGTCCAAAACATGCTGAACATCAACGTTGACATCGGGAAACTCGATTGAGATGAAAACCGAAAAAAAGCCGAGGGGACAAACGAGACTCCTCACAAACGCGTGTAACATCGGCCATGCTTGGGACTGGTCATGTAGAATCCAATACGTAATGCTCATCCTGTTTCGCTGATCACAGAACAGAAGTGTGATTCTTATGAAGAAATACGAAATATCCTGCGAGATCTCCGGCCCCACCGCCATGTGGACACGCCCCGACACGGGCGACGTGCCCGTCAGTTATCCAGCACCAACGTACGCTGCAGTGAAGGGAATCTTTGAGTCGATCGTGTGGCTGAAGTCAGGCACCATGCCGGAAGTCTCTCGATGAGTTTCTTTGCACATACTCACGACTCGCAGCCACAGCCGGGCTCCAAATGGCAGCGGCTTGCCGTACATTTGCGAAATGTCGCGGAGCTCGCGAAACAGAATGCTGTCGGCGTTTCGCAATCAGATAATACGCTGGCCGCCTCTGCCTGGATGGCGGGATTGTTGCATGATCTCGGCAAGTATCGGCCGAAGTTTCAGCAGATGCTGCTCGGTGTCCCTGTCCAGAAAGAGAGGACATATCACAAGCAGGCGGGTGCCGCGAAGGCCTGTGAGTTTGGGGATATTCCAGTCGCATTTGCGATCGCTGGTCATCATGGTGGCTTGCCCAACAAGGCGGATGTTGAAGCTTCGATCATTTCCGCAAACGGTCGTCCCGTTGCGAAGCAAGTGTGGTCTGATGCCTGCCGCGAAATCCCGGAACTGCAGGCACTACAGCCCTGCAAATCTCCGTTTGCGGACAAACTGTCGGCAGACCTGTTGACTCGACTGATCTTCAGTTGCCTGGTTGATGCTGACTGGACGGACACCGGTGCTCACGAGCGCCAGGCAAACGGTCTTCCTGCAGAGCCACCGCCCGCGCCGTTTGAAGCAGACATGTGGCTCGCTCAGCTCCTAAAAACGCTGCAGTCGAAAGCCAGCACTTGCCATGAAACCCATGTGAAAGACGCTCGACATGATGTGTTGAATGCCTGCCTGAATGCAGCCAGCTTGCCGACGGGCGTGTTTTCGCTCACGGTACCGACCGGCGGCGGAAAGACGTTCGCCAGTCTGGCCTTTGCTCTGAAGCATGCCGCGACTCACAAGTTGCGTCGGATCATCTACGTTGCCCCTTACTTAACCATTCTGGAGCAGAATGAAAACGCGATACGCACCGCGTTGGGCCTGCCTGACAATTCTCCTGCTTTGTTCGCGCACCACAGTCTGGCGGAACCGACGTCCGCGACGACGACCGACGCGGGGCAAAGCGATGCTGCCATTCGTCGTGCGGAAAACTGGGACGCTCCGCTGATCGTGACAACCAGCGTTCAGTTTTTCGAAAGTCTTTTCTCCAACAAGACGTCTCGATGTCGAAAGCTGCAGAACATTGCCCGTAGCGTCATCATTCTTGATGAATGTCAATCACTCCCGCCCGATCTGGTTGCCCCAACATGCGGTATGCTCAGGCAGTTTGCGACCGACTGGAACACGACTATCGTCCTGTGTACGGCAACGCAGCCTGCATTCGATCATGACCAACTGTCTGCCGACGAAGGATTGGCGGCTACGGAAATCATTCCACCTTCAGCCGGATTGTTTCAACGGCTAAAGCGTGTCAACTTGGTTTGGCCAACTTCCTGCGATGCGGCACTCGACTGGAATGAACTGGCCCGGCAGATGGAGCAGGCCGCTAAATCCGCGAGTGTCTCTCGCACGATCTCTCAGGCGGCTTTGACAATCGTCAATTCACGTCGAGCTGCACGCGAATTGTTTACTGTACTTCGCGAGCGATTTGACGATGGAGTTTATCATCTATCAACCAGTATGTGTCCGGCACATCGCTCCAGTGTCCTTAGTGATGTGCGTCAGCGACTTCGCGATGGACGTCATTGTTTTCTTGTGTCGACACAGTTGATCGAAGCGGGTGTCGATTTAGATTTTCCGGTCGTCTTCAGAGAACTTGCACCGCTGGAAGCCATTATTCAGGCGGCGGGCCGCTGCAACCGAGAGGGAGCACTTCGAGACGAAGGTGGATTAAGGCATGGAAAGGTCTTTGTCTTTCGAAGTCGCGCGGCCGTTGAGGAACCTCGGCGCTACTTCCCGCCCGATCGGTGGTATCAAGCCGGCCGGTCGACGCTGGAAAACCACTTTCTGAACGCCGGTCGGTCGCCACAGATCGATTCTCCCACAGACATTTACGAATACTTTACGCGACTGTATCACAGCGGGTCACTGGACAAACACGACATCCAGAACAGCCGCCGCAACTTCAACTTCGCGGACGTAGCCGATAAGTATCAGCTTATTAATCAGGACGGCACGTCTGTGATCGTCGCGACGTGGGAGTCCCATCGTGAAGTGGTTGACGATCTGGTGAAAGCCGTTCGTCGGGACCCGAGCCGAGCAAATTTTCGAGCTTTAGTACCGTATCAGCTCAACCTGCGAGCACACGAACTTCAAAAGCACCGCACCTCGATGGCCCCGATCAGCGAACGCATTGAACAGCGTGTCTGGTATGGCCCGTACGACGATGACCTCGGCCTGAATCCCGAGGCTGCTGATTCCCTTTTACTTGTGTAGCGCACAATGCGGACGAGACGTCCGCGCTCCCGGAGCGCGGGCGTCCCGCCCGCTTTCTCTTCAAAAATATTCCAACAGTTTTTCAGGTATAACAAATGGCTCAAACAGTCTCACTCAAAGTCTGGGGCGAATTCGCTCTCTTCACTCGGCCTGAGCTCAAAGTCGAACGGATGTCCTATCCGTTCATGACGCCATCAGCGGCTCGCGGGGTTCTGGATGCAATCCTATTCAAGCCGCAGATGCGATGGAATATTCGTCGCATCACAGCCATTCAGCCTGTCTTTCCGGAAGGTTTCCCCGAGACCGCCAGGACTCAACCGTATCGGTTGATCTCTGTCTTTCGCAATGAGATCCAGGACAAGATTTCCAGCAACACGGTCGGAAGCTGGATCAAGGACCCTGCAAAATTCCAGCCGTATCTCGTGGATTCCGCAGGCCGTGAAGGCGTGCAGGGGCAACATCGCACTCAGCGTAACACGCTTGCTCTGCAACACGTCGCCTATCGAATTGACGCGAACCCTGTATTGACCTCGCGAGCCAACCAGCCACGACGCAGGCCACTGGATGTCGACGAAGATTCGGGCGGTGACACGGTGACGAAATACGTGGCGATGTTCAACCGACGAGCAGCAAAGGGGCAGTGTTTCCATCGTCCCTATCTGGGGTGCCGTGAATTTGCCTGCAGCTTTGCTCCGCCAGACGGATCAGAAACGCCGTTGGATTGGAACCAAAGCCTTGGACTGATGTTGTACGACATTCAGTTCGGTCAAGACGGTGTGAATCACCCCGGCTTCTTTGATGCAACAATCCGCAACGGTGCTTTGCATTGCGATGCGATGGCGGCGGACGCAGATGGCAATCCACCAATCACTGTCCACGGATGGCAACGCGAATCGGAGGTGACAGCATGATTCTGCAACGACTGTATGAATTGGCTCAACGAGAGAATCTGCTTGAAGACCCGGCTGTAGTCCTGAAACAGGTGGCCTGTCGGATTGACATCGACCGAGATGGCAAATTTCTTGGGCTGCATGACTTGCGTGAACGAGTAGAGAAACCAGGTCGAGGAAAATCGCCACCGAAAGTGTATATGGCTGGCGGAAAGTCGCTGGCTGTCCCTGTGCGTCCCGTTGTTCGCGATGCTTCAGAGAACTGGAAGACCACCGATCCGGCCGCAGCGGGAAAAGAAAAGCCCGCTGTGTTTCTGGCGGACACGATCGCCCGAGTTCTCCCAGTCGACCGACTGATCGACGAGGACAAGCGTGAGAAGTTCGCATCGCAGCGTGGGACCTTTTGGCGTTTTCTGCGTCATGCGGTTTCGGAACTGAAGTCGGACGATCTGCAGGCCGCAACCCAGTTCGCGGATCTGATCGAAACTGACGCAGAAGTGGCGGAGAAGATTTGTGTTGCGATTGAATCGCTCGGCTTGTCAACCACCGATCTGTGTACAGTGGCGTTGTCGGACGAAATGGGCAAATGTTTGATTGAACGTGACGACATCCGAAACTGGTGGCGTGATTTCTTTGGTGCTGACTTCGCCGTTCAACAGGCCGCAGGGACGAAAGGGCTTTGTCAGGTAACTGGTCGCGAAACGACAATCGGGGCTTCGGTGAAGACCAAGATCAAGGGCCTTGTGCCAATCGGATGTCGAGCAGACGCATATCTTGTGACCGGGCTCGATGCCGCTGACAGTTTCAACCTGAGCGGGGCTGAAGCTTCAATGGTTTCTCCGGAAGGAATCGATGGCTTCACTCGAGCGCTAAATGCACTCATCGCCAACGATTTCCAGGGAAAGACCACAAGCCATCGAGTCGGCGGCGTCATGTTTCTATTCTGGACTCGCCAGCAGCAGGCTCAACAATTCATGGTCCTGTTTGAGCCTGATCCAGAACAGGTTGCGTCACTGTTGTCAACGATCTCCAAGGGCAGACAGCGAGCCGTTGACCTGGATAACGAAGCATTTTACCTCCTGACTCTGTCAGGGAATTCGGCTCGCGTTGTTGTCCGCGACTATCTGGAAACAACACTGGTGGCAATTCAGCAAGCCCTGGCGACGTGGTTTAGCGATTTAACCATCGCGGACATTTCACGTGACGGCCAGGGATTTCCAACCAGCACATTTCCGTTGTGGCAATTGGTAATTTCCACAGCGTTTGATAGCGACGGTGTCGCTCCGGACACTCCGGCGCGACTCATGGCAGCGGCAATTCAGGGGCTCCCAGTTCCCGATTCGATTCTCAATTCCTGCCTGCGCCGGTTACGTGCCGAGGGTGCTCAGGGTTTCCAGCCGGCACGTATGGCACTTATCAAGTTGGTACTTATTCGAAAGGGAATAGCAATGACTGAAACACTGAACGCCGATGAAAGTCATCCGGCCTACATTTACGGCAGGCTGTTAGCTGTGTTCGAACAGATCCAGTACGACGCGCTGGGAGACGTGAATGCCAGCGTCGTGGATAAATTCTACGGCACCTTCAGTGCTGCTCCAGCCCTGGTGTTTAGCCGACTGTTTGCGAACGCACAGAACCATCTTCGCAAAATGAAGTCAGAGAAGCCCGGAGCGTTTGTCAACAACGACAAGTTGCTTTCAGAAATCGTCTCGCTGCTCCCTGCGGCACCGCCGAGCGGACAGTTGGCACTGAAAGATCAGGGCCGATTCGCTCTGGGGTACTATCACCAGCGAGCAAAACGCTTTCAGGACATCGCCGAACGGAAAGCAAAGAAGGCGGAAGCCACCGAAGCCTAACGCAAGGAATGCGGAAGCCTCTTCCAGGAGCGCGGACGTCCCGTCCGCACCACGCCAGCAATACTAAATTGTCCTCTGACAACAGCAATCTCAAATACACCCGTTTCACCTAAATCACATTCTTTCAAAAAAACAGGAACCCATTCAATGACTACTGAAACATCTGCCCCCATCGTAAATCGTCGCTACGACTTCGTTCTTCTGTTCGACGTTCAGGATGGCAATCCCAACGGCGACCCGGACGCAGGCAATCTCCCTCGAATCGATCCACAATCTCTGCAAGGCCTCGTCACAGATGGCTGTCTGAAGCGGAAAATCCGGAATGCCATTTCTGTTATCGCGGGGGACAAACCCGGCTGCGAACTATACTTCCAGACTCAGGAAGCCACCTATGAAAAGCGGATTCTGAATTTGCAGCATCAACGGGCCGTCGATGCGACGTCTGCGAAAGATGAAAAGGACGGAAAAGCAAAAGCCGAGAACACGGCCAAAGCTCGTGCCTGGATGTGTCAGAACTTTTACGACGTCCGTGCCTTCGGAGCGGTCATGACCACTGGGGTGAATTGCGGACAGGTTCGAGGTCCAGTCCAGATCACGTTCGCTCGTTCGATTGATCCAATCGTGCCGCTGGAATTCTCCATCACGCGAAAGTCGGTCACCACCGAAGAAGAAGCGAAGAAACAATCGCAAAAGGACGGTTCCATCACCGGCACTATGGGCCGGAAAAATACGATTCCGTATGGCCTGTATCTTTGCCATGGCTTCATCAATCCTTACCTCGCGCGTGACACAGGCTTCAATGCCGAAGACTTGCAACTGCTTTGGGACGCACTGAAAGGCACGATGTGGGAAATCGATCGTTCCGCAAGTCGCGGTCTCATGTGTACTCGCGGTCTGTACGTATTCGAACATGATTCCATGCTCGGCAACGCTCAGGCCCACGAACTCTTCGATCGGATCCATATCGATCGACTCGGAGCAGACGCCGCACCTCGAAGCTTTGACGATTATCGCTCGCGGATTCAGATCCACGAAGAAGGATTGCCAGCATCCGTCAAGCTGCACCGATTCGTAGGCTGATCTGGTTTTTGGTCACGTTCCGGGAAAGCGGGCGAGACGCCCGCGCTCCTGGAGCGCGGACGTCCAGTCAGTGTCCATACGGCGAATTGCGTCTTCGATATTTCGTACTGCGTGCAGCGGAAAACTTCGGTATCATCTCCGGTAGATCACTTCTGGCCAATAACCTTGATTGAAAAGACGGGAGAGACAGAAATGTCAGTAATACGACAGACCGTTCAGGTGCTGCCGGGGCACCGGGTCGAGGTTGTCGTACCGGAATTGAATGATGGGGATTGGGTCGAGGTTGTTGTGAATTCAAAACAACCAACGAGCACAGCTCCGGCAAGTTTGCTTGATTTCATCGACTCGCTGCCACCGGGTCCGCGCGCTGTCGCTGACTGGAACGAATATGAAGCGCAGCTTCGGCAGGATCGCGAATCATGGGATCAATAACGCTGCCCGTTTCCGGGGTTATTGCTGTCGATGCCCACATTGTTATCTACACGGTTGAAAAACATCCAAAGTACAGCCCACTGCTCCGGCCGCTGTGGGAATCCGTTGAAGCCGGGAAACTGGTTGTCGTCATAAGTGAACTGATCCTGCTTGAAACGCTTGTCGGGCCGTACCGCGCAGGACTCACCCAGTTGGCCGCTGACTACGAGGTATTTCTCGCCTTTCCTGGAATTAAACTTGTCCCTGTCTCCCCAGCCGTTTTGCGAGCCGCTGCAGCACTGCGAGCGAAACTTCCAAAGCTTCGTTCGCCTGATGCAATTCATGCGGCGACTGCAAGTTTAACAGCGGCCTCGTGTTTTCTAACCAATGACCTCGGATTTCGTAACATCGAAGGATTCAATGTCGTCGTTCTGGATGAAGTGATCGAATCTCACCCCTGACGCTCTCGATGGAAATCTCACTCGTCGCCCGCAAATGGAGACCCTTGATTGTCCGATCCTCTGCAATATTCCGAAGACGACCTTCTTCCGCTGCGTTATCTGAACGACCTGCTGTTCTGTGAACGGCGGCTGGCGTTGCATTTGGTCGAACAAATCTGGAAGGACAACCAATACACTGCCGAAGGCGAATACGCTCATCGAAAAGTCGATCAGGCCGCGAATCTCAAACGAGGCGATAAGCGAAATGTCACCGGGATGATACTGGTGTCGTATCGACTCGGCGTCACTGGCAAAGCCGACCTCGTGGAATTCCGGAGCGCGGACGTCCCGTCCGCACCAGCCGGGAGCGCGGACGTCCCGTCCGCTCATGCGCAAACCTCAGCGGTGGAGACCTCTGCCCCTCAGACAAACACCGCGGACGAGACGTCCGCGCGCCCGGTTGCGGACGAGACGTCCGCGCGCCAGACTGCGGACGAGACGTCCGCGCTCCAGTCTGCGGACGTG
>JBGSVD010000175.1:0-5763 GCA_041753135.1 Planctomycetaceae bacterium | reverse complement strand
GTGCATGAGGCACTGTCGATCACAGTGCCTGCTGCCCCAGGCACTTTAACAACAGGGCCTCACGCAGACGGGATTGGCCAGTCTGTTAACGATCTGGCAGAAGCTCACTGCGAGGAAATGAACCGCCCGGTGCGGACCCGCACGCCGGGTGGTGTGGGAGGGGCCTCGGAGCAATCCGGGTCCCTATCCCGATTCGGAAAACACTGGGCAAACGGAACTTTCTGAAACTGGTGGCCCCACCAGTTGCCCCGGTTCCGATCCGGTGGCCAGTTTGAGGCAGCATGCCCAGGAAGATCTGCAACGGGTGTGGAAGTCCATCCGGCGGATGGAAACTCTGTCAGACGATTCCGCAGAGTCGAAAACAGGAGAACGCGCCTTGGCGTTCGTTAACAAGACATTTGCCGAACTTGAATCTGATTCCGATGGTCGCAGCATTGAGCCAGTGTATCGCATCATGGCGTTATAGCCACTTACGCTTGACGCCAACGACAAACATCGCGATGTCCAGCTAAAGTTGCGCTATAAACCTGATTCTCTCAAGGGAGTACTGCGATTTCTCCGTCATTCATACCACCGAGTGCCTGATACAGACTCGTGTCGATTGTCTCTGAGATTGAACGTACTGAGCCGTCACAGCTCGCGAAATTACACATTGCCGGGTGCCAGCTGAATGCTCGATCTGTGATGATAAATCGGTAGGTTGCGTTGTGAATCGGGTCGCCACCGGTGTACATTCTGCCAATTGCCTGGAAGCCAGAGCTCCCTGCGTTGCTAATCGCCCACGTATTCCATACCCGCCCACTTTCCGACGGTTGCGACCGCTCTCCGTAAGCCAATGTGTTCGACAGTCCGTCGATCACGTCCCGAGGATAGAAGCGGTGTCCAGGATACTCTGATCCCCACATAATGCCGCGCCCCGATCCGTATACGCAGCCGGCATAATTGCTGACTGCGGTTCCCTCATAACCGGGAAATAAGTCCAGTGGTCCAACGTGTGAGGCCGCATCTTCTGTGATGGCCGACGGGCATCGAAACACCGGCAGTCGCGTATCAATGCAAGGAAGACGACTCCCCGTTTGCTCAAAATAGACGCGATGCACGTTTGGCGTTCCAAGGCCCCAGAGCTTCTCGAATAATTTGGACTGATCGAGAAAAGGAAGCAGGGCGACTCCCCACGAGTAGCCCTTATCGCCGTATTGAGCCTCGCATATTGCCGGATACGAACCGAACACGTCGGCGTGGTGCATTGTCGCCAGCGCGATTTGCTTCTGGCGATTCTTACAAGTAATCCGCCGCGATGACTCGCGTGCCATCTGGATTGCCGGGAAGGTTAACGCGAAAAGCACACCAATAACGGCGAGCGTTACCAGCAGTTCGACGATAGTAAAGCCACGGCGGCACCTTGCAATGCAGGACCGGCACCGAAGTTTTCGATACATCCTTGTCTCTCTTCGAGTAGGACTGAGAGCCGACATTTACATAGAAAAAGTTCAGAAATCAAGGTCGATCATCACATCTTTCGTAGCAAGTCGTCGTCCACGTTTCGCTGGGCTCAACGAAGCTTGCTTGAGTGATTGCAGCCGAATTGTCAGATGGTGTGGGTGTGCAGCGCGGGACGTCAGTCGAAACATACCCATATCGCTTTTCCGTCGTATTGCCTTGAGGATCCTTTAGTTGCGTTGAGTCAATACGCCACAACCGTCTGCAGGGGCCGTCTAAGTTATGGAACGCGTACCAAGGGTACTTACCGTCTACTGGATCGGTGACATAAGTGTAAAAGTCAACGATGTCTTTACACGTGACGTTGCAGTTAGGACCCCCTCCTCCCTTTGGCCCCTGCGCCAAAGCGGCAATTGACACACACGATCCGACGAGCACGAAACAGAATACGCACTTCATCGAAATCCTCCAAAACTAGACCGAAATCCGACGGAAACGGCGGACTACGAAGACAGTCAGGGCAACCGCTGCGCCGAACAATAAGTACATCGACCAACTTCGCCTTTCGGCGAGATGTGCTACTTCCCCGTCCACGGAAGCCCTGGCTATGTTGAGCCACGATCCGTATTTGTGGCTATCGTTTGCGGAAACCGGACGAAATGTCTTGTCCGCACGCACAACGAATGTTTGTTCGGGATTATCACCATTGATGACCGGTGTCCCTTCAGGATAGTCGATCACAAATGCGTTTGAAGGCACTTCAGGACGCGAAGTGTAATCCGTCACTTTGACCTCTTTAATCCAGCGAATGCTCCCATTCGGGGAAGATTGCATCACCTTGAACGCGACAGGAATCACAGCATCTGACTCATCCCCAAAAGTCTCCGACGCTGACGCGTAGTCTATCGTTGTTGCCCATCGGTCAGAATTCACGAGTGTCGCGGGAGGCGCGAACTCCCAACGAAGAAGCGCGAATGGGGCTGTAGATTGCCACAGTGTGTCGTGCCCACCCGCTTCCGAAAAGATTTGCGTCTGGTCGATTTCTACGGTGGTTACCTTTGATTCACTGATATCAAAGTGATGCAATCGTATGGCGTTCGGACGAAAGTAAAGCAGCATCGGAAGGACGTTATCATTATGGGAGTAGCTTGCCCCATTGACGGGTGTGAAGCTGCGATTGCCCGTCGGCGTGCGTCCTTGTTCCGAAAAATCGCTCACGAAGTTGTGCTGGACGGTGCCATTGTCCGTGAAAGTGTTCTTGAAAGTAGTCACCGATCCGTTTATCGGGTCGGCCATACCCTCAACGTTTCGCACAATCCGAAATCGATCACCATCCACAAGCATTTCGTAAGTGGTGTAACCCAACGGTGATTTGCCAGGTTCAATCTGCACAACCTTCCAGTTGATCCGAAGCGTCTGAAACTGGACGATGCGCTGCCCCAATGCATCAAGAAGCGGACGCGAATCAGCACATGCCGATTGAAAGGACAAGGTCAGAATCAAAACAACTACTGCCCTGCACCAACGGCGAACTTGACACATTCGGAGTCTCCCTACTCAAGCGGCGTATAAACGGACACTGGCACCGAAATCAGAATCGGATCGTCATTCTCGCAGTCAATTCGGACAACGCAGATTGATGCGGCGAGGCCTCCACCGGAAATCGACTTGGCCGACCAGGCGAGGATCCACTCACCGGTCTGAATCTCTTTCGATGTAAACGCCGCAACATAATTTTTGCCATCCATCGAAACAGATCTGATTGGGTATTCGGTGCGGACTGAAAGTTGAGTTTCGACTGTTGTGTCGCGAGAAGTATCAATTCGCACAAAAGCCGGTACCAGCGATGCAGGCACCGCCACGTCAACGGTTGCGTAAACTGTGGCCTCAAGTAGGATCCCTTCTCGGCTTGCCTCGATTAGCAATGGTAGATTGCAAGTTCCACCCGGAACAGCGCTGAACGCCGCTATTGTCAGTCGAGCGGAAGCGTTGCCGTCGTTCGCTCTGGCGACCTGCTCGACAACTTGAAACCGCGTATCCCCGCAACTTATAGACACATCGTTCACAATCTCAGGATCGACCGCAAACTCTAACTCAAAAGTGTCCCCAGGTGCAATCGGTTTGGGAAGCGTGATCGATGTATTGTCCATTGCAACAACACTGCGGCGTCGAAATTGAAACGAGAATTCCTGCGCAACTTGGCCCAATTGACAATGAAGTGTCAGGCTTCGGGATTCTTGCGATGTGCGAGGTTCGGCCCCATTTAACAGTATACGCACGTCGGCTATTTCGCCCGGGTCAAGGTGCGGGTCAGACAACGACGCCACGCCGCAGTCACATCCCGTTGTGAGTTCTTCGATCCTCACGGCAGAGCTGGAGCGATTCCGTAGGCGAATCACCGTCTCTTTCTTCTCATGCGCCCACACGTCCCCCAATTGGACGGATGACACAAGTTCCAGCGGAGAATTGACGTGGGTAGGGACGATGTCGGCGCTGCAGCCAATAATGACAAATAACAAACCGAAGCCGAGCCCGATCATTGCGGTGAATTGCACACCTTCAGAGTTTGACTGAGTCCCGGCAGTCATCGCCATCGACCATATCCTTCACACGAAACTGTTAGTCACTACAATCGCTTCGAAAAAAGGTTGTGGCAGACATTCGGGCTCACGAATTGAATGCCACCGAGCAGATGAAGGCCTGTCTGAGCGTCCCGGATTTTGCTGTATTCGAGCAGCATTCATTTCAAAGCCCGCCCAACCCGGTCATTTCAATCAAATGAACTCTCCCACTGCCTAGCACTCAGTCGAAAGAAACGACGACCTCGCGTGGCACCTCGAATTGAGTCGCCATTTCATTCAACCTTATGGCATCACCGAAAATCGAAGCCATCAGGCTCTCTCTGATTTCCGGACTTGCACGCAGACACTACGATTGAGTTTATTGCCCTCACTCCCTCGTGTTGTCAATCGCTGGAGTAAAGCGTTTAGGAAGATTTCACTTCTTTTATATGCGACAAATAATACGAGATTGGAACAACCACCAAATCACAGGGAACCGGGGAGCACTTCAACCAATCGTTGGCACATCTCACCTATTCTCGAATCACGTTTCAGGTTCAGAATCAGAAAAGCTGGTATTTCAGGGCAACGTCGCGAGACATTGAAGACGTATATTCTGAATTCTTGAATTTATTGCCAGCTGAACGGCGAACTTGGTTTGTCGATAATCAAGACAATTATTGGATCCCCTGAGCGCAAGTCACATTTTTTCCAGGCAAACTGGCATTGTAAACGGCGGCGAAAACCGTCGTTAGCTCGCTGCTCAACTGACTGGGCGGAGTCTGGAAATCGCTCAGCTTCTTCGAGTCACTCCACGAAGGTAACGGACAGGTATTGTAATTCCCAAGTTTGATTGGTACAACTGCCCTGCGTGACACTGCGTGACACGAAGGTAAAGAAGGTAAAGGACAGGCATTGTAATTCCCAAGTTTGATTGGTACAACTGCCCTGCGTGACAGGTTGGTGTGTGTTTTGCGGAGTTTTTTGAGATGACGATGGCTCGCGGTCAGTTGGTGGATTCGACGGTGACTCCGTATTACCACTGCATTTCTCGCTGTGTGCGGCGGGCGTTTCTTTGTGGCGATGGTTGTGAGCATCGAAAGCAGTGGGTCGAGGATCGCCTCAAAGAACTGGCGTCGATTTTTGCCATCGAAGTGTGTGCGTACGCGGTGCTCGACAATCATCTGCATGTGGTTTTGCGATTGAATGACGCGGCGGCTGCGGGCTGGTCGGATGAAGAGACCGTTCGTCGGTGGGGCAAATTGTTTCCTCCTCGAGGCAAGGATCGTCAGGCTTTGAAAGTGACAGAAGCCTGGGTTGAGGATCGTCTAAAGGATTCGAAGTGGATCGCCGAGTGTCGCAAGCGTCTGAACGATCTGGGCTGGTTCATGAAGTGCATCAAGGAGCCGCTGGCTCGGATGGCGAATCGCGAGGACGATTGCCGGGGCACGTTCTGGGAGGCTCGATTCAAAAGCATCGCGATTCTGGATGAAGAGGCTTTGCTGACGACTCTGGCGTATGTGGACATGAATGTGATGGCTGCTGGCATGGCGAAGACTCCGGAGGAGTCGGCTCATACGTCGGTGAAGGCGAGGGTGGAGCATTGTCGGGAGACGGGGAAGTTGGAGAATGTCGTCGACCAGCCCTCAGATCGGACTCGTTGTGACACGGTCACGGAGGACGAGTCGTTCTGGCTGGTGCCGATTCAGGAGCGTCGCGAACTGGGCGGTCAGCGAGCGGGTTTGAGTGCTCACATGAGTCT
>JBGSVD010000174.1:0-71619 GCA_041753135.1 Planctomycetaceae bacterium | reverse complement strand
CGAACACGTCCGAGGTGAAGCTGAAGAAGAACGCATCGCACGCGAGAAGGCCGAAGCCGAACGACAGGCCGCCGAAGAAGCAGCTCGCAAAGCCGAAGAAGAACGCATCACTCGCGAGAAGGCTGAAGCCGAACGACTCGCGGCTGAAGAGGCAGCTCGCAAGGCCGAAGAAGAACGCATCGCGCGCGAAAAAGCGGAAGCCGAACGACTGGCCGCCGAAGAAGCCGCTCGCAAAGCTGAAGAAGAACGCATCGCGCGCGAGAAGGCCGAGGCTGAACGTCTGGCCGCCGAAGAAGCGGCTCGCAAGGCCGAAGAAGAACGCATCGCACGCGAGAAGGCTGAAGCCGAACGACTTGCGGCCGAAGAAGCCGCTCGCAAGGCCGAAGAGGAACGCATCGCGCGTGAGAAAGCTGAAGCCGAACGACTGGCCGCCGAAGAGGCAGCTCGCAAGGCCGAAGAAGAACGCATCGCGCGTGAGAAAGCTGAAGCCGAACGACTGGCCGCCGAAGAAGCAGCTCGCAAGGCCGAAGAAGAACGCATCGCAAGGCTCAGGGCGGAGGAAGATCGTCGGATTGCGGAAGAAGCGGCGCGTATCAAGGCTGAAGAGGAACGCATCGCCGCGGAACGGGCTGCTGCTGCTGAACGGGCCAAAGCGGAAATTGAACGAGCTGAAAAGGAGATGGCCGATAAATTCGCCGCTGCTCGTCGAGCACTCGAGGAGCAACAAGCTGCGGCATTGGAGGCGGCCGAGAAAGCCCAATTGGAACGTCTGGCGGCAGAAAAGTTGGCTGCCGAAAAATTAGCCGCCGAACGCGCGATCGCTGATCGAGAGCGTGCGGAACGAGACGCGGCCGAGAAAGTCGCTGCGGTCGAAAGAGCTCAGCAGGAGGTTGAAGCGGCGGCTCAGGCACTCAAGGAGCGCATCGCAGCGGCCGAACGATTGGCTAATGGGCTGGAACCAGAGATCAAAGTCTCGGCTGAACTATCGGAAGAAGATCAGCTTCTGGCGGAGATCGAAGCCGAAGAAAAAGCCAAAGCAGCGGCTCAAGCAAAAGCCGAAGAGGATCAAATTCTGGCCGAGCTGGAAGCCGAAGAAAAGGCGAAGTCCGCAACTCGAATGGCCGAGAAATCTGCAGCGACGCTGTCACAAATCTCGCCAGTAGACGAAGCGAACGCACCCGATTCCACGAATGACGCGGTCGATCAGATCGAGAAACGATCAACTGCAACGGCCGAGTCTTCGGTGGTGGAATCTTCAACCAGTGATGTTGAAACCAACACCGAAGTGAAGGTGGATCCGCAGCAGACAACCCAGTTGAAACAGAATCCGCGAACCAAAGCCGACAAAAAGGGTGGGAAGAAAAAAGGATCGAAGGCTGACCAGGTTCCCGAACCGCCAGCCAAACTTCAGTCGCTTCCGCCCGCAGTTCGCGAGCCTGCAGCCCCACAGCCCGAAGCGGTGAAAACAGACGTTGCAAAGCCCGTGGCAAACGCTCAACCAAAGCCAAAAACGCAAGCCGTGAAGGCCGATGCGGCCGTGACAAAACCTGAGCCGAAATCGAAGGAACCCGGGATTGAGCCGTCACGGGGCAAAGAGAAAAGCAACACGCAGGAAGCTTCGTCGTCTCCCGCGGCGAAGTCCTCTGTCGGCAAGCTGATCATCGTCGGCGGTACCATCGTCGTCGTGGCTGCGGCGGTCGTCTGGTTTATGTTGTTTCAGTAGCGACCTCTTTGATTCGCGCCACGCACTGTGGTAATACTGTTTAGAGTACGTGCATCGACGGTACCGTGATCCACCACTGGAGACGAATTGGGGATAAAACCTTCGACGAAGCCTGGTTGTTGATTGTCCAGCACGAAGCGTCTGCGAGTGGCGCGAGCAATTGGCTTGCATTGCGATGTGCCGAGTATTCTCAACGACCTCTGCCCCTTGTCACTTCTCTACACGACGAGATCTTAATGAAACGACTTTCGCAAATGTTGGCACTTGCCTTTGCTATGGTTCTTCTGCAGGTGAACTTGATCGCCCAGGTCATCTCACTGCCGCGCAGTACGCCGGAGAGTCAAGGTGTTTCTTCGGCTAAGATTCGTGAGTTTATCGAAACTGCCAACAAGCAGGTGAATTCGATGCACAGCTTTATGCTGGTGCGTCATGGACACGTGGTGACGGAAGCCTGGTGGGCTCCCGAATCGGCAGAGACGCCTCACGTGCTGTGGTCGCTAAGTAAGAGTTTCACATCAACGGCCGTTGGTTTCGCAGTGGCGGAAGGAAAGCTGAGCGTCGACGATCTGGTTCTCCCGTTTTTTCCCGAGGATGCTCCTGCGGAACCATCGAGCAACTTGAAGGCGATGCGAATTCGCGATTTGCTGACCATGAACACGGGGCATCAGGATGAAGTCAACTGGCGTGAAGCCAACGATTGGGCCAAAGCGTTTCTGGCTCATCCCGTGCCACACAAACCCGGTACGCACTTTCGTTACAACACTCCGGCAACGTACATGTTGTCGGCGATCGTCCAGAAAGTTACTGGTGAGACCGTGCTGGAATATTTAAAGCCTCGGCTATTCGAACCGCTCGGTATTGTTGACCCGAAATGGGAGAATAGTCCGCAGGGAATTTCCATCGGAGGCTATGGTTTGTACGTTCGCACAGAAGACATCGCCAAATTTGGCCAGTTGTATCTGCAGCAGGGTGAGTGGAATGGAAAACAACTGCTGCCACAATCGTGGATACAGCAGGCCACATCGAAGCAGGTTTCTAACGGCAGCGATCCCACCAGAGATTGGGACCAGGGCTACGGATTCCAGTTCTGGCGATGTCGTCACGGTGCCTACAGAGGCGATGGCAAGGACGGACAATTCTGTATCGTCCTTCCCGAGCAGGATGCCGTGATTGCCATCACAGCCAACACCGGTGACATGCAGGGGGAGCTCAACATTGTCTGGGACAACCTGCTGCCTGCGTTCAGCGAAAAACCGCTGGATGAGAATGCGGATGAACAAGCAAAGTTGAAAGCTGTAATCGCTGGACTGAAGGCTTCACGATGATATCGTCACGCTGACAATCGCAATATGCTTTACTTGACGCTGAGTGAAAATCGCAGCATTGCCGCTGATCAAGGCTCATCTTGCGGAGCAAAATGGCTTCTTTGGTTGTTCAAATGTAGCCGTCCCGATCCGTCAAGACGAGCCTTGCAGGGACGCCGTCCGAGTTGTCTGCCAACTTCTATCGGGGAGACATGGGCACACGGCGATTCGCGTTGGCGTTGGGGAAGTTCAGCAACTGTTGAGTTGCAAGAGTATTCTTCAGTGGCTTCGATGAAGAAAGTCAGTTCGACGTGGATGCATCAATCGGTCCGGCGAGAAGAGCTGCTTTCTGCTGTGATAGACGCGTCGATTTCCCTTCGCGATTCCCTGTCTCGATTCCTTCCAGGAACGTAACAGCGGACAATTATTCGTTGCGTTTGAACTTCTCGCACGGCTGTTGGAATTCAGCAATGCGAAAGTCTTCAGGCGACGCGTCACGGAAGTGCTGCGATCAGAACAGCACCGACGATGACGAGAATTCCGAACAGAATGGCGACTCGTAGAAACAGCTTCCGATGTCCGAGCATCGCGACGAGTGCGGCTTTGAAGATCAGGTTTGCCATCACGGCGGAGACGATCACTTTCCAGCCAGTGTCAGCCATAAGCCTGCCTGATGACACCATCCGAGACGTTGATAAAGTGATCGCGTCCATATCCGTCAGCCCGGAGAGCGCGGCAACGACGAATAAACCGGTCTTTTCAAAGTGGACTTTTGTCGCCGCGACGGCAAACAGGATGATCGCATAAAGCGCTCCGAAAACGAGAGCGGATTTCAGTTCCGTGGGATTCGTTTGCTGGGAAATGGCTTCGGTTTCTTTCCGCGATCCAAACCACTCGACCAGGCAAAGCAGTATGCCGCCTGAAATCAGTATCGCCATAGGCACAGCAGCCTTCAGCATCGCACCCTGTCCAACCACTGCCATTTCAATGGCGACACGAATGAAACTGACGGTCGTGGAAATCATGATCACTGTGGAAGCGGTACGCACCGATGATGGTGCAAGCCGGGAACGCCTGGCGAAACTCACGGCCGTGGCGGTGCTTGAAATGGTGCCGCCGAGGATTCCGCCCAGAACAGTGCCAGCGTGCTGACCAAAGAACTTCCAGACGATGTAACCGCCCAGGCTCATCCCAACAACCAGAACAACCATCCACCAGATTTCACGCGGATTCAGGACGTCGTACCAGCCGAAAGTCTGATTGGGCAGCACTGGAAGGACAATGAACGAGATCAGCACGAACTGCATAATCGCTTTGATATCCGCATCGCCCAGCTTCGCGACAATTCCGTGCAGCTCCAGTTTCATCTCCAGAAGGATGGCAACGATTCCGCCAACGGCCACAGCGACGGACTTGTCTCCATTCACAAGATAGGCACCGACAGCATACATCAACGGCATTGCAACTGCCGTCGTCAGCCCAGTATGACCATCGCCAGGATTTGGAGTCGTCAGTTTTCCAACAACCGCCGTCGCAACAACACTGGCAAGTCCAACAGCGACGATCCAGCCACCAAATGTGCTGGCCAAAAGTGCGCAAACGGTGCCGAAGACCGTCACCAAAGGAAACGTTCGAATCCCTCCCAGCGGCGCGAGGACATGCTGCCGCTGCAACCCGACCAGCAGCCCCAGCAGAAGCGAAATGCCAAGGTCTTCAAAGATCAGCAACGTCGCCATCAGTTTTTCTCGCTCATCGGCCAACAGACCTTATACAATCCATGACTGCTCAATCATCATCATCGCCTCCACCTTCGGAGCCTTCCGATTCGCCAAGAGGAATCGTAATTCCCAGTCCGGGAAACGTTGTTGTCCCGGTTGTCCGGTCGTAGTTCTGGAACAGTCGTATCGTGAGAAAGCTGACAAGTAACAGGAAGACAATTCCCACGATCGGGCGGCTTGATGGAATTGCGTCGGCAGCGGAGGCCTCCTTGCGGCCCGTCAGCATGCTCAATGTAATGTTCTCTTTGTGCCGCAGCGAATACCATACAACACCGGCGATGTGGAATACGACCACGGCCATCAGTGCATACGACGCAATCTCATGCAGTTCTTCAGCCGCTTCATTGCCATTGGAAATCATCAACCCGGTGACCGCAGTTGCCAACACCAGTCCCAGCATCGCAAAGATGGCATAGCTTGATCCCGCATTGTGCCCGATGGATCGAGGTTCCGAACCCTTCATCGCTCCGAAAACATAATTCATCAACGATACAGGACTGAACAGAAACGAATTGAACCGAGCGTATCGCGTTCCGACGAATCCCCACACGATTCGCAGCAAAACCATCACGCCAAGCACGATTCCCAGAATCATGTGCGCCGAGAACAACGGGCTGTCGTCATCGACTGTGACAGAGATGGCTGCCGAGACGAAGAAGCCGATTGTCAGCAGCCAGTGAAAGATTCGCGTCGGAAGATCCCAAATCAGTACTCGTGCCATTGCTGGCTCCTTTGGTCGCAGAAGATGAAACGGAGGCATCCAAATTTCGGACGCTCCTTTGTCTTCAACAGCTATTCGGGACCTGCAAATGTCGATCCGCAAGACGCACATCTCACAAACTGAAATGAACAATGTTATTGTGCAGGCGATGAAGGGGATGAGCAGCGTCAACGCTGGCCTCGAGTGTCGTTTGGCGACTCACAAGCGACCGATTCAGCACAGTGTGTGCGAACATCCGCATTGTCGTTCTCGGGCCAAAGGCCCAGCAATTTACCCAGCCCGGGCCATCGGCCCGGGTAGGTAATCCCCAATGTTTGGCAAAGGCCCAACGGGCCGACCGTTTGTATTCACAGCAAACAATCGGCCTTTCAGGCCTGTGAAATCATGGTGGTGATTGTTCCCGGGCCGTTGGCCCGGGCTAGGCAATCTAATGGCCCCTTGGGCCGAAATCACAGCAAATCCTCGAATGAAAATCCTTCACAGTGTTGCCTGAAAGGGTCAAACAGCAGGTTCGTCTATTAATTCTAAGGACTGCGGTTCAACCTGTTCATTTCTGCGACTTCTGTCGAAGCATCTTCATCCCTTCAAACCAGATGACGCTGAAAAATCCCCCGGCAAGGCAAAGCGCAAGGTCGCTCACGTGCAGCGTGGAGAAGTGAAAGAGTTTCTGCAGGAACGGCACGTAGAGCGTTGCGCCCAGAAACAAAACCGTGCCGCCAACGACCCACCAAAGTGCCGGATTGGGAACCTGCATCGTGGACCAGATCGTGCGAGTCCATGAGCGGTTGGCGAAGATCAGTCCCAGATTGGCAAAGATCAATGTCGTAAAGCTCAGTGCAATCGCGTCCTCAGCATTCAGCCAGCCCCATAACGCTGACAGGTAGATCGCCAGCACAATCAAGAAACCAGTCAAACCCTGAAGCAAACCGAGACCCAGTAACCGGCTGCCAAACAAGTTCGCTTTGGGATCACGCGGCGGCCGATTCATCACGCCAGCATCTTCGGGCTCAGCTTCGAAGACGATCGAGCACGCAGGATCGATTACGAGTTCCAGAAACAAAATGTGTACCGGCATCAAGGCGATCGGTCCACCGAGCAGTACTGGGACAATTGACATCCCGGCGATCGGGACATGCACGGCCACAATATAAGTCATCGCCTTCTGTAAGTGATCGTAGATTCTTCGCCCCATGCGAACGGAATGAACGATCGAGGCGAAATCATCATCAAGCAGAACAAGAGAGGCGGCCTCACGTGCGACATCGGTGCCTCGTCCGCCCATCGCAATGCCGATGTGAGCCGCCTTCAGCGCCGGAGCGTCGTTCACGCCATCGCCGGTCATCGCGACAATTTCACCGTTGGATTTCAGCGCGTTGACTAGTCGTAGTTTTTGCTCCGGGACCATCCGAGCAAACACGTTGATCGCACGCACTCGCTGCTGCAGTTGGGCGTCTTCCAATTGTTCAAGATCCGCACCCGTCATGATCTCATCAACCGGTCGAATCCCCGCTTGCATCGCGATGCTTTTGGCTGTGGCTGGGTGGTCGCCGGTGATCATCACCACGCGAATTCCGGCGGTGTAACATTCTTCAACGGCGGCAGGGACGGTCGGCCGAATTGGATCGGCAAGACCCACGAGCCCCAGAAATTCAAATGTGAAATCGTGCTGTTCACCCGGCAACGTCGGATTCGAGAACTTGCCACTTGCGACACCCAGCACTCGAAGCCCATCCAGCGCCATTGCAGCGACGTCTTCGCCAATCTTCTTGGTTCGGTCAGCATTCAGATGGCATAAATCGGCAATGGCTTCGGGTGCACCTTTTGCTGCCAGAACGAAGTCCTGCCCGGTCGGTGACTTCCAGACATGCGACATCGCCAGCAGGCTCGGCGACAATGGATAGCCTCTCTCCAGTGACCAGTCGGCATGAAGGTGTTCTGTCTTTGCCAGCCGAGAATTGCCGAGATCGTGAAAGGCCTTTTCCATCGGATCGAACGGATCTCGCTGGCTGGCGAGAATTCCAAACTCGACGATTTCATGAACCTCTTCCGGCAATCCTTCTGCAGTCGATTGATCCACTTCGAAGACGTTTCCGTTCACCGCCAGCTTATGAATCGACATTCGATTGACGGTCAGCGTTCCCGTCTTATCGACACAAAGAACCGTGGCAGAACCCAGAGTTTCAATCACAGGCACATGACGAGCCAGGACTTTGATCTTCGACAATCGCCACGCACCAAGGGCCAGGAAGATCGTGAGGACCACCGGAAATTCTTCGGGCAACATCGCCATGGCCAGCGTGATCCCAGCCAGAATTCCCTGAAGCCAGTTTCCTCGCGTGACTCCGTAAAGCACGACGACAAAGATGCAAAGTACGGCTCCCAGCGTTGCGACGCGTCGAACCAGCAATCCCACTTCATTCTGAAGTTTTGTGCCCGTCGTTTCGATCGTCTGCAGTGCCTTTCCGATCTTTCCCATCTCGGTCTTCATGCCGGTGGAACGCACCTGAGCCATCCCCTGGCCTTGTACGACCAATGTTCCGGAAAAGACAAACGGCAGGTCTTCGCCGCCGGGTCGAGTCATCTCGCGAATTCCGTCCCATGTGGCTTTCCGGACTGGTACAGATTCGCCGGTCAGCAGCGATTCGTCGGTCGAAAGCCCGCTGCAGGAGACGATCACAGAATCTGCGGGAACGCGATCTCCTTCGGCCAATACGATCAGATCATCCGGCACGACGTCTCGGCCAGCGATTCGCTTTCGTTCGCCATCACGAATCACCAAAGCTCGAGGACTCGAAAGATCTTTCAACGCTTCCAGAGCTCGTTCGGTCTTTCGTTCCTGATAGAGCGTGATCCCCAGGACCACGAAGACAAAGCCAAGAAGCATCAGAGCTTCCTGCACGTCGCCGAGTACCAGATAGATCGTGCCGCACGCCAGCAGCATCAAAAACATGGGCTCGCGTGCGACATCCCAGGCCGTCGCAAGCAGACTTCGACTTTGCGTGGAGGGCAGTTCATTGTACCCGTGCTGCTGCAGACGCTGCGTTACTTCGGCTGTTGAGAGGCCGGTCGCTGTCTCGCTTTTGAACCCATTTTCGACCATTCCGTGCGACTCTCTTTCAGTGATCGTATTCATGCGTTGTGCTTGCGGATCGACATGAAAAAACCGATGTGGCTGCACTCTGAACAGAGTCCAACCACATCGGCTTATGCGCTGACAAGCATCTCAGACCTACCGAGATGCCCTTCGTTCATCATCCGAATCAACGCAATGATTGTAAAACGCTGAGGGGCCGAATACCACTGAGATGGCTCGCTGAATCTCCACACGGGGTGCAGTCGCCGAAATCGAAAGGTGCACTCCGCTGAATTTCAGCAAGCCGCAAGGTCATTTCATGCAAGACCCAACTTTGACGACCGTTCACCACTGCAGTGGATGGCACTTCGCACCACTCACGCGAGATGTTTCTTTACACTGTGCATACGGGCAACAGGCCGTAGCCGCGATCGATAGCATGTGTTCTCCTGCCGATTGCCTGGTGCGATTATCCGCGGACGCAGTTCGACCTCGGCACACATTTGCCAGAGCGATTCGCTTTACGGCGAATCGGTTCATCTCCGAGTCAACGGTTCAACGCAATAATGTCCTGAGGATGACAGCAGGATTTCTCCGCGACCTTTTTCGGCGAGGGAGGCACATCGTTGCCGGGATTCCAACGGAAGAAACCATTCGGCTTCAGAAGAAATCCGACGTAAGCCGTTGGCATCACCGGATAATCTTCAGGGCGAGGAATGTGCGTATGGCCGAAGGTGTACCAAAAGACGACATCGGTGTTCTCAATCGATCGATCCTGTTCCGTCCACAACGGCAGCCCATCCCCGCCGCGACTCTGATTGGGATAATCGCCGGCCGCGAAGCATTCATCCTCATGATGCGGAGTGACCCAGACATGATGATCCACAAACCCGGCTCGCTTTCGCCACCATGCATTCTTTGACGCCATCGGAAAGCAATTGTCTCCCGGCATGAACTTGTAGCCCACAGGTTCGCCGACGGCGTTCTTTCGATTCGGGTTCACGATCTTCCACGTCCTTGCAGTTTCCAGATTCAGATGGGCGCGGGCCTGTTTCTCTGTCTTCATCGGAACCGCCCGGGCAACGAATGCATTTTCAAACGGATTGTTTTCATCGATCGGATCGGGCACCACGTCGACCTGCTGAACCGTGTTATTCGTGCCATCCAGGTCAAAGTCCAGACGCACGTTGAAGAAGTGCTGATGGTTGGGAGCGTAGAGCTGCGGCGCGATCAGGTTTCCATACTTCGGCTTTTCGTTGGCGGGAAAGGCGCCCATGGACAGAATGCCGGTCAGCTTCACTTCCAGCTGAATATTCCCATCCTGATACAGATACCAGAAGAAGCCGTACTCATAGTTTTCCACTGTCGACACTGAAGAAATCACCAGCCGCCGGGATCGCCGCACTTCGGGAACAGCCAGTCTTCGATCGGTATGCTTCCACAGGATTCCAAAGTCTTCCTCATGCATGCAGATCGCGTTTTTGATCATCATTGGTTCGCCGCGACTGGTACACAGATGTGCGTCGAAGTAACGAATCAGGCCGAGACAGTCGCAGCCCAGTTCAAGGCTGTTCGCACACATCCCCATTCCATATTCGCCGACATCGAATGCATTTTTGCGACGTTGAGTCGGCGTCGGATCACCGTAAGGCACGACCATTTCTGTCAGCGAAGCGCGATAAAGAATGGATCGATCTTCTCCCTCGTCGTCGTAGCGCAGATGATGCAGCGTCAATCCTTCGCGCGCGTTGAAGCCGATTACGAATTTCCATTTTTGCCAGCTGACTTGATAGCCATCGACTGTGAAACTTGGTCCATCCGGCTGAGTAATATCAATCTTCCGCAGATCGGTACGCTGATTCGGAACTCGATCGGCAGCGTAGTTTCCGGCTTCTGGAGGCAATGGCCAGACGCCGTATTCTTCAATACGAAGCACCGTCATGCTGTTGAGATCCACAATCGGTCGCAGTCCCTCAATCGGTCGTGCGTAGCCGTTGTCCGTGGGATCGGTTCGCAAAAAGCACAACGGCCGAGCAAGTCGCAAAGTGTTGTCTTCGTCTGACCCGTAGTTGCCGGCACTCCAGATATCGACCATCACCAGGCTGGTGTCGTCCGTTCCGCAGTGTCGCAACAACGCCGCCTTAAATTCCGGCGATGACAGTACGGCCTGTTCGCATTCAACCTGTTCGTCGATTGTCATGGTCGGCTGAACATCTGGGACCGAATTCCATGACAACAGCGACTTGTGAGTCAGTGACAAGATTACCTGATGACAGCAATTCGTCGCATTATCAAACAGTACGACGTGAGCGTCTCGGCTGGGCGCCAATTCCGAACTCGCCGCATGAACCTGATCTTTCGGCGGTTCCTTGAGGCTGACGGAAACGAACCGAGTCGTCGGGGTGATTTTTCCAAGTCCTTTCAACAGATCAACAGCCTGCTGAACTTCTGCGGCGCTGAGCGGCTCAAGCGGATGCATCAAGATAACTCCTTGAGAGATAAGATTTTGTCTGTTCGCAGGAATGCTTCATGAATCGTCAACAGCGTCACCTCTGACTTTGAAAACTCAGGCGACACAACTGCGAAGAAATAAAAATTGAGATTTAGAGTCCGTCGGCGAAACATGGCACTGGTCAAAAAAACAGGCAGTCTCGGCGACGGATTAGGCAGTCAATGTCCGCAAGAATTGCACCTACCGGAGTGAGATGTTTCTTGACGGGCTGAAGTCGTGTGTGTTCTCCGATGCGTTCTCTGCTCTCTAACTCGGCGGGGCAATACCTGTGCCAGAATTTCAAAGGCTCCTGCAACCGTATTTGAGGCCACCATGTTCGAGAGTTCGTTGGTGCCAATGCCCGCTCATAAACGCCTCAAGCGGGGCAGACAAGAACTTGGGGCATCAGATCTGGTTTAATCTGTTACTGGCTGTGAGAGTCACATTAGCTTTTGTGCTGCCGCAATTCTTAGAGTTGCCTATGCGGCCGACACCGTGGCTCGACGATTGAAACACGTAGTTCAGGTGAAATTCAGCGAGAACTCGGATCAAGCCAGCAAGATTTTAGCGGCAGGCGTGTTGCCGATCGAGTCCGGTAATCACTCTGGACATACCAGCGCCGCGTGAATTGTCCCCGGAGTTTCTACGGCGATTCGTCAAGCGAGAAGAGTTGCTCAACGGACTTTCCTAACGCGCGAGCCAACTTCAATGCGAGTACAGTCGACGGAATGAACACGCGGTTTTCGACAGTGTTCACGGTCTTGCGACTCACGCCGACTCGCTCGGCCAGCTCGGCCTGGGTGATGCCTAGTCTTTCGCGTTCCTCGCGCAGACGGTTGTGTAGGTGATCAGCCAAGTTTCAATGCACGCCGCTCGAGCGTTCCAAAACGGATGACCGCAGATCCAACTGCGACCGAGAGCATCAATCGAATCGCCTCGCGACCGGAAACGTCTTCGAAGAAACTAACACCATAGAGTGTGAATGCGCATAAAACAGTCGCCCAGAATCCCGTAATCATTGCGGCGCGACGATTTTCGATCGTTGTGTCGTCATTCATCAATCCTCGAATGGTTTTCCCTCGAAGCAAGCCGCCACCGGCAGCAAGCAGCATCAAAAGCGCTGCGGCCCAGACAACCCATGCTGCAATGTGCAATGTCGCTGGTCGACTCTGACCCACCTCGGCCTTAAGACTTGTCGCCATGCTGGTGAGAAACAGAATTCCCATCACAATGGAACCCCGCGCTCGACGCAGCGTCAACTTCTCTGCCATCGCCATTTGTTCAGTCGTCATGGTCACCTTTCCAAACAGAAAATTTCCAGCACGCACAATGTAACCTTGGGGTTACATTGTGTCAAGCGGCTGATTGAAAGAAGGTCGGCGTGGCTTGAGATTTAGCGTGGCTTGAATCCAGGTTGCGCGAACTGCTGGTGAGTTAATCGGCGATGGTTTGCACGTCAAGAACGGAATGGGGCTGGCAAGAATTGATCCTTCTGTTGACGAGATCGAAGTTGAGATTATCCCGGCTCAAGCCCGGCGAGCGGCGGCGATGGTCGCTCCATGCACATCATCGCTCAAAGTGTCCGAACCGACTCACATCGCTACATCGAATGGCACAAAATTCCTTTGTATGTCGCTGGACTGAAGCGGTGCTATCTCATGTTTCATTGAAATAGTTGAGAATTTGTGGCTGATCTGAAAACCCTGGAAGTTTTTGAAACAGAAACGACCACTGTCTTGTCTCCCTGTAGAAGACACGATTTCCGCGAGACACGACACTGAAGAATCCGCTGCCAAGTGACATGGTATGCCCATTGACGCCCTACAACTGGAAGCTCTGCTGGACCGTTACTGGGCGCCACTGGTCGCGTGGGTTGGAGGTTCACATCAGGGGGCGGAGGATACCGTTCAGTCGGCATTCATAAAGCTGGCCGCGGAGGACCCGGCCCCAGGCAATTGTGTGGCCTGGTTGTTTGCCGTGACGAGGCGGCTTTCAATCAACGAACGAGTGTCACAATCTAAACGCCGATCGCGTGAGTCTATGGTGGCGTCGCAGAAATCCGAGATCGCAGACTCGAGTAGCAACAGTGGCGATCTTGAATTGCAGGATCTTCTCAACACGCTGGAAGAGCGCGAACGAGAAGTTGTCATCGCGAGAATATGGGGCGGGCTGGCGTTTGATGAGATCGCCACTGTTTTTGGCGACTCCAAGGCGACGATGTGGCGAGTCTACCAATCAGGTATCTGCAAGCTTCGTGAAGCATACAAAGAGGATTCCCATGAGTAATTCACACAATGGACTCGACGAAGATGCTGATGAACAATTCAGCCCTTTCGAAAAGATGCTTGGCAATCGTCCGCTTGGTGCAGGTCCGCAGAAGAGCGGCCAGTTGATGTATGAATGCGGGCATGCAGCAGGCATTGCTGAAGCTCGAAAACAACTTGCACGAACAACACGTCGATGGCGAGTCACCGGACTTGCGGCCTCGATGATCGCCTGTGCGTCGATCGTGATGCAAATTCGATCATTTGATTCAAACGGCGCCGATCGGCTCGTGGCGGAGCAACCTTTAAAGGCTGGCCCAGCCCAGGATCCAGCCGACGTGGTTAAGCCCGCACACAATGCAGCGTCACACGACTGGCTCGCGCAACTCACAACGAACAACCATACCGAGGGCCAAAACAGCGGCACGTTGCGAGCTTCCAGCTCCATTGAAATCCTGAGCCATCTGAATGAGCCAGAAGGTGGGTTCACGCCCGATGGCCCGTTCAATCAGGAGTCGACTTTACAACCACGTGATTTCCAAAAGTTCCTTTAGCCTTTAGGAGAAATGCATATGACACGTTCTGCGCTGACGCTGCGAGCTTTGCTTTTGGGCATCGTTCTGGCAACATCAGGTCGCTTGTTGGCTCAGGCATCGGTCCCGGTCACAAGGCAATTGCAGCTTGCCCCACAAGCCGCGACTGACACGGAAGCCATCTACCATTTGCTTCCTTCCGAAGACGAACAGGAAGTGGGCAATGCCGTTCCTGTGCTGCTGAGGATGCCTTATGATCAACTTACTTTTATGAAGGATGTTTATCCCAGGCTGGAGGAGTACGCAGAAATGGATATCAAAGATCCAAAACTGCACGAATTGGCGTTCAATCGGTTCGCGGCGCAGATTATGCGAGCCGGATCGATGAGTTTCGCCGACTGGGGGTATCCTTTGCGAAGCGAGCGACCGTATCTGATTCTTCTGCCAGACATGAGTTCTCAACGCCTACTTGCTGGCCGGGGAATGTCGGCTTGGATCAAGCAGCGACTTTCGAAAGGCGAAACCGCTGAAGCGATGCGCGGAATTCGTGGCCAGTTGGGATGTGCTCGCCATTGTGCTGCGACGCCGATCCTGATTTGCAATCTCGTTGGACTATCGATCGCAAACAGTGCGTTCGATAATCTTGAGCTCGCCATTCAGATGGATAAGACGCCAAACATGTATTGGGCACTTGCCTCGCTTCCGCCGACGCTGCAGGATCTTGGTCCAACTGTTCGCTGGGAATTGTCGGCCACGCCAGCTCGTCTGAAAGAGCCGCTTCCACCCGTCGGTGACGAGGCATGGATGAAAATTGCTCGAGAGTTCGTAGACGCGTATGCTGATAGTTCGAACGACGTTTACACGAAAGACGAAGCGGAAACTCTGCAGAAGAATATTGAAAAACTGGCAATGGAGACGCTGCCTGCCGAGCTCGGTTTCTCTGAAGCTGACATCAAGCAGATGACATCTGAGGAGCGATTGATGCGTTGGGTCTATTTGCAGTATTGTCGACTGCGAACTCAGATCGAACCTCTCACATACCAGACCCCGGCGGAGATCATCGAGGCAAAGAACAAGATCGATGCTGACCAAAAAGAACATCTTGCGGCCACCGGTGTCAAATCAGGTCTCTACCTGACATCCGTTCCGCAAGGCATTCTGGCATGTCGCAACTTTGAACGACGAGTGAAGTTCCTGCAGACGATCGAAGCTCTACGAGATCATGCCAGTTCGCATAACGGCAGCCTTCCTGCGAAACTGGACGAGATGCGACTGGTGGCTCCAAACGACCCATTCACCGGCAATCCATTTATCTATGAAAACGACGGCAAAACAGCACGGCTGAGTCAAGCTGACATCGAAGGCTCAAAGACGGTCGTCTACGAATATAAGCTGACGACGAAGTAATTCGCCAGTTCAGTCATTTACAGTGAAACTCAATCCGAATCCATCCCTCGCCTTTCAAGAAATTGAAAGGCGTTTTTAATTCCCCTGCGGCGCGACAACGCGCTGCACGTCCATATCTCACGATGCGTGCAGCTATTGCCTCGAGGCGAAATCGAACCTCGTTACGATCTGCATCCCGCCGGAGTATGATTCTTCCAACGACGCGTCCGGTATGTCCCGTGGTTGACTTGAATGATGGTGTGGTAAGCCATTGTAATCAGTCTGTGGCTCATTCTTTTGTCTGCCATTCTTTTATCCAACCCGTCGGCGGCTGCTCGGCATTCACCGTTGTCTCGATCTCCGAAGAAGGCCTGAAAACGGGCAGTAAGTTAGACAGCAGAATGGGTTTGACATTCCTTCAGTCCTTGTTTTGTGGCAATAGCTGGCGGAGAAACTCCGGTGAGAATCCGTGAATGGCAAACAGGCCGTCACTCAATTGCTCGCCTTTGAAGTCTATACCACGAGTTCGAGTGGATCGCCAGTGCCACTCCAGCAGGCGACGCAACAATTTTCCGCTCGCGATGGCGCCGACAATGATGGCGATCGGCCACCAGGACTCAAACGACATCACCATTGTCAGAGACCACGGCGATGATCGAGTGAACCCGATAAGCACGACAAAAAATGGCAGAGAGGTGAGTGACGTTAGCAGCAGGGATGTCATCCATGTTCGCCGGTGCTTCTTCGACATGTAGCCATTCAGCCTGACCGTCGGCACAAGCCAGGGCGCGGGGCTCAGCACCATCAGTAGCAACAGAGTCAGACAGCCGGGGCCAAAAATCAGAAACTTTCCAAACCGCGACGAGATCGTTGCCATATCGAGATGAAATATCAAATAGAAAACCAACGCAATGGCCACCACCAGCGTGACACCCGCCGCAAGTTGCAGTTTCCACAGCCATGGTGGCCGCACAAAGATCATGCTGCCCGTTTCGACAAGATCTTCCGTCACACCCGTCTGCAAACAGATCTTTGGAAGCTTCAGCAGTTTGCCACAGATGATGCGATTGCCCTGAACAACAAACTCCCCCTTCTTCGCATCGAATGGATGCGATTCCAAAACCGCGTAAGGATTGTCGGCCTGCTCAAGCATAGAATCGAAGCCACGTGGAGATGCCAACTTTATACTGACGATTAACGTTGCATCCATTCCACGACGATCCAAACTCTGTGCTAATTGAAAGCTTTCGCGATGGTTGTCGTGATTCACCGCGAAGCGGTTTGAGAAATCAGCCTGTGGTCAGCGGAGCGCACCGCAGGGCGGGACCAGCGGCGAATACCCACGTCGGCCTACGTTTTTTTGCGGCGATACACAATTGCTCCGTCGCTTCCGGCTCGTCGATGGACCATCTACGAAGCAGATAGTTGCCTCATTGCATCCTCAACGAATTGCGGAAGGGTATTTGCTGGACAGCCTGCGTTTTTCCAAAGGTCTTCTCCAAGCCTTTCGGCTCTTTTTCTGATGCGTTCTTCTGATTCCTCCTTGGCGGTGCGTAGAACGCCACGATCGCCCGCATTGCAAAATGGAGTCGTATCAGCCGAAGGCTGCAAGCCGCCTACTTTCCAATAGCCATCCATTTCAAAGGCGATGTATTGAGATACATTGCAATACATCATCGCCGCCCGCTGTACGACTGAATAGAACATGAACTCCAGCCACTCGTCGCTGCCGACTTCTACTCGCATTTGCTTGAGCTGTCGCGTCCGAGATTCATTCGGATGGTGGGCAAATCGAGTATACAGGAACACGTCAATTAAACGCTTGTTGCTGAATGAAAAGACTGGTTTTGTACCCACGAGCTTAGCCGCTGGCTCTTCTAGAAATTGATCATACAAGCGACGCTCTTCGGCCACCCAATCTATCACTCGCTGATTCCAAAAACGTGAGCAATAAACATCGCAACTATCACGAAAATTCCCTACGTCGTGTTTCCCCGACATATAAAGGCGACGAAATATCGTGATGAACGAACGAATGAGGTCTACGGAAATCGTTTCCAACGTCAGTTCATTGCCAACGGATCGCATCGTGGCATGTCTTTCGTAGAATGGGTTCTGTCTCAATTCCTTGATGTCACGCAAGAACAATGCCAGGCCATTTACCTCGGATTGCGTTAACTGAAAGAAGGCAAGCGGATTGTTCGGGACTGGGGAGTTATCAGTCAACGCCAATGTGACATCATGTTGACGTGTACCAGGCGGAAAGATTTTGAGATCTGGGTTTTGAGTCACAATCCTTATCGCTTGTGCCTCGGTTAGTCTGCATCCGTCGTCGCTTTCCCAATAGCTGTGAAGATCGACGGAAAAGCCCTTAATTTCTCCGGGATAGTGATTCAATTTGTCTAAGGAAATTGCCTCCTCTGACTGCTGAAACCACATTCGAATGCCACGAAACGCTTCGCCATTAACAGCGCATGAATCAATCAGCAATTCTATGCGATGCTTTTCGAGAGGAGCCAAGGTGTCCGTGTCAAGGCTAAACCAACGCTCCTTCGATTCGCCTGGTAAAGCGACTTTGACCGTGGTAAAAATAAACATTCTGTTACCTTCCTTCAAAACGTTCACGACATGAGTGCAATTCTAACGAGGCAACGTCGATTCACTAATCATCCGCAGTATCCCCGTCCTTGATCACAAACCGAGCCTTCAGCCTTGCCACTTCCGTTGCCAAGCCGGCGGACTTCACGGACCGCAGGACTTCGTTGAAATCCTTGTACGCGGCCGGGGCTTCGTCTTTGGGATATTGGCGGCAGTTGCTCAGGATGTCGTGCTCGTCGAACGACTGGTCGATCGATTTCTGGTCGAGTTCCCGGATCGCGCGTTTGCGTCCAAGAGCTCGGCCAGCGCCGTGGTTGACGCTGTAGCAACTGATCGATGCGCCTTCGTCAGCGACCATAACACTTGATCCCGCCTGAGGATTTCCTGGCAGCAGAATCGGGTGTCCGGTGCTTTCATAGAGTGTCCCCTTCAGTGCATGATGCCCCGCTGGAAACGCGCGAGTCGCTCCTTTGCGGTGAACCCAGGCGATGTTGTTGTTCACAACTTCCTTACGAGCAATGTTGTGGCTGATGAAGTATACAAGCTGGCCGGTCGTTCCCGGAATAATCTCCTGAAACGCTTCCAGTACCAACGCGTTGATCAACATATGATTAACGGTCGCAAAGTTGGCACCCAAAGACATGTCGTCGATGTACGCGTCGGCTTCCGCCGTTCCCAGCGGTGCGTAGACGAGTTCTCGATCGTTGCCCGGCAATGGGATATCCCAGCGAGCAAACTTGGCCTGCAAGGCTTTGAACTGACCATCGGCCAGGTTATGTCCGATGCCTCGCGAACCGCAATGCGACAGGAACGCGACATGTCCGTCTTTCATGCCGAAAACATCGGCCGCCTTGCGAGATCGCTCGTTGTCTTCGACGTGCACGACTTCACATTCGCCGAAGTGGTTACCTCCGCCGTACGAACCAAGCTGCTTCATTTTGCCGGGGAACTTGTGACGGAAGATTCCAACCTGCATGTGCCGATCCAGGCGTTCTCCCAACGCGTCGCGAGTATCGTCGTGGCCGACATGGAACGAGTCTTCACATCGCTCGGCCCATTCCGGGGGAATTCCAAGCTGCGTGCAGACAGATTCGGAGGCTCCTTCGAGCATCAACTGGCGACCCAGCGTCTCGTTAACTCGTCGCGACTTCGGAGCACTCTGCTGACCACGACCGGCTCCTGTGGGAGTGCGTTCGCAGATCGCGTTGATGAGAGCTCGTCGAACTTTGCGATCGATGATTTCTTCCGCTGGAATACTCAGCTGCAGAAGGCTCATCGAGCATTTGATGTCGACTCCGACCGGACCAGGGTAAATGTGAGTCGGCGAAACCATCACGCATCCGACGGGAGCTCCGTAACCGACGTGAGCATCCGGGTTCAGGACCAGGTCGGTGACTCCTGGAGCCATTCGCGAATTGATGGCCTGCTTCAGGCAACCTTCGTCGAAGGTGTTTCGAATAGCTTCGGTTCCAATCACAGTGATTGGCTTCGTATTGGAATCGGTCGTCGGCAAAATCGCCGTTGCTTCGCCGGTGCTGATGAGTTCGTAAGGCATGTTTGTTCTTTCTAAGGGCGAGCGGTTGGGCGTTAGCCCTCCGTGTAGTTTTTTTGTTCGTGTTTTTAACGCAGGTTTACCACAGAGGACGCGGAGAGCACAGAGAGGAATCTCAGAGACGCACACGGAGGGCTGACGCCCAGCCGCTCGCCGGAGTAAGAACCGATCACGACAAGAATCGATGAAACGTTGCGCGCTCTCCCAGACTGAGCTACGGCCCCGGTGCTGTGACAAACGAGTGCTCGTCGCAGGGAATGGAGCCGGTGGGATTCGAACCCACGACCTCGAGATTACAAATCTTGTAGTTCCATCTGCATTCGTAATGCGGGGTTCGCAAGAGTTTTCAGTTGCCAGTGTTCAGTTTTCAGTGAAGACAAAAACATCCTGCGACAAAAGGGATCGAGAGTTCTCCGCTTTCGCGGGGCGGAATTCGAATCCGCTGGTTGCCAATGTACTCCCGATGGCATTCGCTGGATGATTTTCGTTTTTTCAAGATCCGCAAAGATCGACAAGGGTTTGTTGTGACATCGAACATTAGCAATGTAGTCACAGCAGCATTCGACCTTTGTGGTTTCGGTGTTCCAAGCACTGGTGCCGAAGCTTCTTCGTTTAACAGCGTTTAACCGTCAGCCGCAGGCGTACTCGTTGTGATTGTCCCGCGTACGCCTGCGGCTGACGGTTAAACGAGTGCTATCAAAGCACTTATCCATCAGTACTTAAAACAAAACTTGAGATTTCAAATTTCAGATTTCAGATTTCAAATCAAACAAGCCACGACAAGGGATTTGTGAGACGTCGTTTGCTCTACCGCTGAGCTACGAAGTGATCGCTCACTTCGGCAGGATTCGAACCTGCGACCGAACGTTAGAATGTAGTCCCACTGGCATTCGTGGATTGTATCGAGTTTTCAGTTTTCAGTTTTCAGCGACCAGCATAAAGAGCACAACTCCGACAAGGGTTTGATGAGACAATGACATGCGTTCTATCCAGTTGAACTACCGGCCAGTCGAGCTGGACGGACGGGATTCGAACCCGCAACCTCATGTTCCGATGTAGTCCCATCGGCATTCGGATTTGTGTATTGAGAGAGTAGTCAGTGTTCAGTAGCCAGTGTTCAGTGAAATCGCAGTCCTACGCTGCGATTGCTGAACACTGAAAACTGAACACTGAAAACCCCGCGACTTTCAGATTCGCATCTGAGAAATCATCTTCACCCAATGATCCTGGCTGAAGCATCCGCCTGCGACGTCTGCAATCAGCTGGAACACCTGGTCACTGAAACCTCCAACGTTGATGATATCTGACGACTCCTTCGCCTGGGATGTCCCGTTCGGCTGGATATCGATGCAGATCATCTTCGCCTGTGGATTGCGCTGCTTAAACGCCATCCACTGCGTCATCGTTTCTGTGGGCTGTGCGGCGTAGTAGGCATGGCGATTTGAATCGATCCATGATTCGTTATCCGAAACGTAGACAATCAAATCTCCCTTCGCCTTCGTGTCGTTCAAATGCTTGAGCGGCAGGCTGCAGTTGGTTCCTCCAGAAGGCAACTTCATCAGCTTTTCAGCGTTTGTCATCACCGAATCCCGAGAATTCAACTTGCATGGTGTCACTCGATCACTGAACGGCACAACTTCCGTGTCCGGGTTGCTCCGCATGATCGCCGCAGCGACCAAAGCCGCGACGTCGATACACTTTGTCGCCGTGGTTGAACCCGCTCGATGTCCCGTCACAGGTGACTGCATCGATCCGGAAATGTCCGGGAACACATACACCTGCCCGTTGATCTTTGGAACGTTCCGGATCGCGATTTCCATCGCATCCTGCAACGCGTCCCTGATCGGCCGAGGCACCTCATCGGTAATGCTCATCCACGCTGTCAGCAACTGATACGGGAAGACCTTCGCCTTCTCTATCAAGCTCGCATTCTTCAGGCGATTCGCCACAACACCAATCAAGTCCTTGTCCTCAAACACACCCTGACGCACAAACGTGTTCAGGTTCATTCGAGCCATCGTCCATGACGCATTGCGAGCGATCTGTTGCCAGTCCTTCTTCGTTAACGGCAACGCCGTCAACATCTGGAATGGCACATCTGGTGTCGCCACCTTCCCCGGATTAGTGTTTCGCTTGAACACTTCGTATTGCTTCACAATCTCAGGCAACGCCTCTTCATTGAAGGTGCGTCCGATCAGGTAAGCGTACAAGGCTTCTCGCGAAGTCGACTTTGGCTTCGGGTGAACCATCTTGATCACGTCCGCCAGTGACGGATCGTTGCCAACAGAACCGCAGAACAATTGTTCGTCCGTGCGAGCCTCCAGCCACTGCAGAATCAACCGCTTTGGCAGAGTTCCCAGGCTCTTTCGTCCGACAACTCCCGATCGCATGATCTGCACGAAGTTCCGCAGCATCTTTGGGGAGTCGATCACTCGATCAAAGATCTCCGCCAGTAAACCCGGAGATCGAACAGAAAGAACAGCACACAGCAACGCGGGCATGTCCTTCATGTATCCCTTTGACCGAGCGAACAACGCCACCTGAGCGATGAACTCCGGCTCATTCTTCGCACACAGTTCCAGAACCGTTGCCAGCTGCTGATCAGCGGAGACGTAGAACGTGTTGTTCAGGCATCCCGTTGCGGCATACTGAGCCAGTGCGTGCTGTGCATTGAATTCGTAAGCGGTTCCACCCGCTTCGTTAACAGCGTCCGCCTTTGGTGCCAGCTTGCCGATCAATGACTTGAATATTGACTTGCTTGCCATGGTGTTTTCCTTCTTCTCTGCCAATCTGAACTGCATGCCTGTTGTTGATGGAAACAGGACAATGCATTCATGGTGCCAGTTCAGAAGAAAAACAGGTGAATTTCTTTAAATCATTGTTTTGAAATGACTTAAGTCATGTGAATGTTTTTGCTCGCTCAGAGGCGAGGTTGATGGAGGTATCTTATGGTAGTGCATTTTATACTATGGGATAATCCTGCCCTGCCCTGCTGAGGCTCAGGCGAATGCACACTCACTCTAGCGGATCAGCGGTCGCTCCGTGGACCATTTGATCATCAGGTCAATGTTGGAATTGTATTGCTGGTTCTCCGTCTGCTTTCCGTTCTTCGAGCGAGTTGCGTCAATTTCGATTCTGTAGACGTCTTCGCTTTCCGGTTCAATCTGGTCCGCTGTTTGTTCTTGCCAGTTCTTTAATGCTTCTTTCATGGAAGACAGACGCGTCGCTTGTGCTGGGTCGTTGGCGAGATTGTGGAGTTCAAACGGGTCGGACAGCGTGTCATACAATTCATCTCGCGGCCGAGTCTCGGCCATAATTAAGCTCTGCTCCGTCGGCAGTTCGCCAGCGGCATACAGCCGTCTCATTGCCTGAACGATCGGCTTGTCGTCCTTGTATCGATTGGGCTGCAAATACGGACGATTCGGATATCCATTGTGAATGTACTTCCAACGAGTATCTCGCACACTGCGTATCATGTCGACCGTCTCATCTGCGCGATCGCGAGCAGCGAAGATGAACTCGCGTGGCGGATAATCTGAAGCAAGAATGTCCTGAGAGAACATGGAGGCTGGCGTTTCGATCCCAGCCAGACTCAGAGATGTTGCGGCAAGATCAATGTGCTCAACAACGTCATCTCTGACATTTGCTGAAGTAATGCCGGGACCATGAACGACAAGTGGAACATGAGTGCCGCCGTCATAGAGAAACTGTTTGTTTCGAACGTGACTGATTCCATGGTCGGTCATGAAAAAAATGATCGTGTTTTCAAATTCGCCAGCATCTTTCAGGCGTTGCACAACACGGCCTACTTCCCAATCCGTATATCGTACGGTATCAAGATACTGCGCCCAATCTTCAAGGATCACTGGATCATTCGGTAAATATGGAGGCAGTTTGACATCGCTCGTTGATGTTATGGAACCCAGATCTGCTTTGACTCGAGCGGGCCATTGCTTGCCGTCACCCTGTCCACGATACTTGCCGCCATGCATTTGAATCTGCACGAAAAATGGCTTGTCGTTTTCACGCACTGCCCAATGAGACGAGTCATACGTTGCCGCTGGGTCCCAGACGAAATTGTAATCCGTCTTGGCGACCTTCACATCTGGCGATTTTTGAACGTCTGAATCACTTCGAACAAACGCTTCAACCGTAAGGTTGTTTGTGTGGTAGCCGTTCTTCCGAAACACAGTCGGAACCAGCATCACATCTGGTGGCAACTTGATCTCGTGGCCCTTCACGCTCGACCGATGATTCTGAGCCCCAATACTTGTTTGATATCGTCCCGTAATAAGAGCAGATCGGCACGTACTGCAGATTGGCGCAGTGACGAAGGCTCTGGAAAACCGAGTGCCACCAGCCGCAAGCTTGTCTACGTTCGGCGTTTGAATCGTTGATTCGCCATAGCACGAATAGTGGGCCGACATATCTTCGACGATGATCCACACAATATTGGGACGCGTACCTGGCTGCGCGTTGTGCAGGCCTGAGGTAGTGGTCGCTGATGCATCGCTGGAATCCTTGCCAGGCACTGACTCTGGGTTGGACGATTGATCTCGTTTCTGTTGATTTCTTTTTTTGGGGCTATCCTGCTTCTTGTTTTTCCCCGCAGCCTTGGAGTCATTTTTGCTTTTGATGACATCCGCGTTTGTTTCAGGAAATGACTTCGCCAGTTGTTGTTTCAAATCAGCATGCTCAGGTTTTGACGCCAGGTTTGTCCATTCATAGGGATCAACACTGTGGTCATAAAGTTCTTCACCGCCGTCGGCGTATCGAATGTATCGCCAGCGATCACTTCTTGCTGCATGATTGTTCTTGCCGTATGTCGTCACGGCAATGTCGCTCCATTCTGCTTTGGTATCAGCAAGCAGCGGGCGAATTGATTTGCCTTCGACATGTCCCGGAACTGCTATTCCGGAAAGATCGCAGAGAGTTGGATAGATGGACATGAAGTCGACCGGTCGATCGCAGACACTGCCTGGTCTGGTGATTCCCGGGACCACCCAAATGTATGGCGCTCGTGTGGCTTCTTCCCAGAGTGCAAACTTGCGCCAGTGCTGCTTTTCGCCAAGATGCCAGCCGTGGTCTCCCCAGAGGCAAATCAGCGTGTTGTCTTTATTGGGCGAACCTTCAAACGCATCGAGAACTCTGCCGACTTGCCCGTCGAGGTAACTGATTGCTGCAAGATAGGCCTGCACTGCCTCTTTCCAGCGGCCGGACTCCAGAACTTTGGCATGATCTCCGGAGGCCTTCGCCATCTTCAGGCCGCCCGAAGGAATATCGGACAAGTCATTTTCCTTAGTCGGTGGCAGTTGGATCTGATCGAGCGGATGCATGTCATAATATTTTTGGGGAACGTTCCATGGCATATGCGGCTTGTGAAAACCCAGAGTCAGAAAGAATGGTTTTTCGTGTGTCTTGCCGAGCTCAGCGATTCCGTAGTCGGCTATCTGCGTATCTGAAACCGCTTCATCTCCACCATTCACAACGCCGAAAGCAATTCCCCCGATACTGCGATTATCGACGGTGCTTCCACCGAGACCATCGCGTTCTTTTCCTCCGGTTGCAGTCCATTGTGAAGGAAAGCCAAGCCCGCCATGCCATAGTTTGCCCATGCCAAGTGTCGCGTAGCCGTTATTCTTGAATTGCGTCACAAGTGAATGACTGGCGTTGACCGCCAATTCATAGGGCTGACCATTATCGTACACGCCGGTTGTACTGGGACGCATCCCGGACAACAGTGCCGCTCGCGATGGATTGCAGACTGGCGCTGCGCAGTGAGCGTTGGTAAAAGTGACACCCATCTGGGCAAGTCGATCAAGATTGGGCGTCTTCGTCTGACTGTTGCGACCCAAATGTCCCACCCAATGATTCAGGTCATCAACAGCGATGAACAGAACGTTGGGGCGCTTGAGTTCATCAGTTGCCTCGACTGGAGTCATCAGGCTGACGATGCCTGCGAGCGCTGCGGCTAAAACCGAAAGTTGTCGAATGTGGGTTCTCATGGAAGTGACTGTCTCCAGCTTCATGGCTTTGTAGGTGAGTATTGTGACCAGCTCAGGGTTCTCGTCCGCAACATTGGTGGATTCGAATCGATCGGCGTTCAGGTTGCAAACTTCAGGCAAAGCGGGCCTTAGCATTCATCAGCAACTTCCGAGCATCATCGCGAACGGCGCTGTTCGAGGGATATTGCCCACGGCGCATTCGGAGTCAGAGACCGATGGAAGGCTCTACTCCTGTATTTTCGCTCTTTCTCAGGAAATTTGATTTGCCTGAGTCCGGCTACAAGGGCGTGCGGAACGGCGGCGTATCATCCGCGGGAAGTTACAGTCAACAAGCTGAATCGCCAACTGGTGAGGATACCGAACTTGTGTTATTCTGTTCGGCTTTCCCCGACCGCTGCGACGAATGCAGCCAAGCTCTAGAGTGTATTCGATTTCAATATGGCTGGACGATCTGAAGCTCGCCGATTTGTGCTGCAAATGCTGTATCTTGTGGATCAAAATCCGGACGCAGACAAGGACCGCATTCAGATTGAAATGCGCAAGCTATTTGTGGACTCGGCATTGCGTGATTTTGCCTGGATGCTTTTCAAGGGCGTACTTGCTCATCGTGATGACCTTGATGAGTCCTTACGCAAGACGGCGTCAAACTGGCGTGTCGAACGAATGCCACCGACGGACCGCAATGTGCTCAGGCTGGGTCTATACGAAATGACACAGATGGGAACTCCCGCCGCAGTGGTGATAGACGAAGCGATTGAGATTGCTCGAGAATTCGGCACCGAGAATTCTCCGTCGTTCGTGAATGGCATTCTGGACAAACTGATTCCCAAGGATGCGGCTGCGTCTTCGGATACGACAACTACTTGAGGTTTGCTGCAAGAGCCCAGAAATCTGAGGGCGGGGTCGTGCGAAACTGCATCCATTCGCGCAGGATTGGATGCAGAAAGCCAAGCGATGCGGCATGAAGCGCGTGCCGTTCTTCGGTGGGATCATCGCCGTCAAATCGCGGCGCTTGTCGAATTGTGCCGAAGGGTCCGTAGTATTCGTCGCCGACAATCGGATGTCCGATGTGGGAAAGGTGAACTCGGATCTGATGGTTCCGTCCGGTGAAGAGAGTGCATTCGATCAGCGAATAGTTTTCAAATCGCTGGACCACGGTGACGCGTGTTTTTGCCGGCCTGGGATTCTTTGCATCTGGTTTTGCGGACATCAAAACACTGTTTCCACCAGGACGTTGTCCAATAGCGTACTCCAGCATTCGAGTTTCAAACTCAGGCAATCCTTCGACCAGAGCAACGTAAGACTTCGAGAGTTTTCCCTGTTGAAAATCGATCGACAATAACCGGTGAGCCATGTGCTCTTTTGCGGTCACAATCAGCCCGCTTGTCATGCGATCCAGTCGATGCACCACACCTGGGCGAAGCAGACCTTGGATAATCGTCTGTGTGTCGAGATGACTCTGCAGAACATTGGACAGCGTGCCGTCCTGAAAGGCACCAACAGGATGCGCGACAAGTCCAGCCGGCTTGTCGACCACAATGATCCACGGATCTTCATACACGATGGGCACCGAGACAGGCTCCGGATCGAGAAGCTTGTCTGGAGGCTCGACCAGCTTTAAGGCAACTCGCTGCCCTGAAAAGACGCGGTCCGTTGGATCGGCCGGCTGGTCGTTAATTCTTGCCAGCCCGGCGCTGACCATGCGGTTTAATCGCCAGGGCGTATAATTTCGGAGATGCTTCGCAAGAAATGAGTCTATGCGGACACCCGAAAGATAGGGCTCGACAATGCACTCGATCGTGTGAGGATAGCTCGCCATGGTGCGATAAGAAGAAAGACTACTCATTCAAAATCTGGACGGGCTCGGGAGGCCACCAGTCATCAATCTTCAGCAGTCCCAGCATTTGTGAGCGAAGTGTTTGCGTCAGCGGATCGATACCTCTGGGTTTACGACCGGGGTCGACTTCAATCGCTTCGCCGATACTGAATTCAACTCTCCAGCAAGGCTGGATAGTGACATGGTCTGTCAGATCTTCCTCCAGTCGATGGACTGTTTCCGCCAATCGTTCCGGAGTCACTGGCCCATGGACGCCGTCGTCAAGATAATCGGCCGGATACATGGAAAGCGTCTGAGCATAGTAGCAGTCGGTCAGTTGTCGCCACCTTTGCCGCTTCTCTGCATCAGACAGCTGCCCCTTTAACAGGTCGGGAACAATAGCAGACCGCAGATCCTTGACTCTCGAAATCACGTCACCGGTTCTGGGGCGCCCAAGCCATTGGCGTTCAGCCGGCTGCAGAATACTGTTGATCAAATGAAGAATGCGCGGGCGAAACGGACCAGGACTGCAGTCGCCAAGAATTTCAATTTCGCGACTCGCCAGAAGTGCGGCCGCCAGATTCCGAATTCGCTGCTCAACGGGAAGATCTTCATGGCACTTCCAGAATGTGCGCGATTCCAGATTTTTCAAAGCGGGGCCGACACAGTCTGTCAGATTTCCTTCCATGCGATATCGTAACGCGATCGGATGGATGACCACCTTCTTACCAGCAAACTGCTCCGCTCTTTTCTTTGCCGCCACGCGGGCGATAAACGAAACACCATCCATGAGCGGGTTCAGCCGATCGTTGGCGCGCGAGATGACTCCTTCAGGAAAAATTACCAGAGGGCGTTCAGCATTTGTTACGATCTGGATGGCTGTATCCAGCGACTGACGATCGAGGCCTTCTCGATAAATACTGAACCCACCCAGACGGCGAACAATAAAAGCCTCAAGTGGGCTTTGCTTAAAAATGTGCCAGCTGGCCATGGAGAAAACATGGCTGGGAATTTTCCGACACAGCATTCCGATCAGCATTGGATCGGAATCGCGCGAGTGATTAGGGCATAGCAGAATACCGTGCCCGGCCTTCAAGCTGTCGCGGACGTGGTCGAGCCCTTCGTACGTGCATCGCACAACACCATGGGCCTTGCGCAGATAGGGCTTCAACCAAAGGCGAAACATCCACGAAAGCAATCTACCACGATATGGCGGCACAAACTTGTACGGCTCTTCAATGACAACACGGTGCATCGTTTAGAGTCGCCAGAAGAAAGTGAATGCGTGATCGTCGATCGCCATAAACAAAAAGGCGAGCCAACTCAGGCTCGCCCTTTACAATTCATATCGCTTAGAACCAAGCGAATTGCTTATGTCATTTCCAGCTCAGGAGGCTGATTCGCTCGACGTGCTCGCATCTCTGCACGGCGACGATCGCGGCGACGAATGTCACTCGGCTTTTCGTAGAACTCACGTTTGCGCATTTCCTTCTTCACGCCGGCATGTTCAACCAACTTACGGAACCGACGCACTGCTTCATTCACACTTTCATTATCACGCAAACGCAACTTAACCACAAAAACCCTCCTCTGGGACACATGAACACATGGATAGTTGATAAACTCGTACTTGACAAGAATGTAACAAACGACAAACGAAATGCAAATTGCGGACTTATCGCATTTGCCATCAGCGAGGAAAGATGTCAGCCTCGCCGAAGTTCCAATTTCCGTTTTGAGTTGTTTCCTTGCGGTGAATTCTACGACCAATTGTGAATTTTGGCTCAAAAAACACAACCGTACCAAGCAAGATCCGACTCAAGCGTAACTGAATTCTGCCTGAGCCACCCTACCTTTTCATTCGCCGTGTTCGTCGAAAAGCAGGATACTGACGGCGATCCGCCAGCGCAAGATTTCCCGAAGAACACGAAGTTATCGGCAAAAAAACCTCATGAGTCGCGACTCCATCTACATCATCGACACATTTTCTCTGATGTTTCAGGTCTTCCACGCAATACCCCCGATGACCGGTACACAGGGGCAACCGACCAATGCGGTGTTTGGTTTTACGCGTGACATTCTGGCGATCAAGGACCGGAAACCTACCTATCTGGTATGCGCGTTTGACTCGCCGGGACCCGGAAAACGAGATGAAATTTACGACAAGTATAAAGCCAATCGAGCAGAAATGCCTGAAGATCTGAGACCTCAGATTCCTCTGATCAAACAATTGCTGGAAGGATTTCGCATACCGATTCTTGAAATGGCTGGCTGGGAAGCGGATGACATCATCGCTACTGTCACCACCCAGGCTGTTGCCCAGGACCTTGATGTGGTGATCGTGTCGACCGACAAGGATGCTCGGCAGCTTCTTGGGCCTCAGGTGCGCATGCTGAACTGTCGGAAGAACACATTCCTTGATGAAGCCGGTTTGCTTGAAGACTGGGGAGTTCGTCCCGATCAGGTCGTCGATTTCCAGTCGCTTGTGGGAGATTCTGTCGACAACGTTCCGGGTGTTCCGAAAGTCGGCCCCAAAACCGCCAGGACATTGCTTGAACAGTTCGGAACGCTCGACAACGTTCTTGCGAATGCAGACAAGGCTCCTGGAAAAAAGTTGGCCGAGAATCTTGTGACATTTGCCAATCAGGCAAGGCTCAGTCGAGATCTGGTTCGTCTGCGAACCGACCTGTCATTAACGGTCGACTTCGAAGCGGCTCGTATCAAATCGCCGGATGCTCAGACGCTTTACGATCTGTTCACGCTGCTTGGTTTTCGTCGATATGCATCAGACATGCGTGAGAGCCTTGTGATGCTGCCCGACCCCGACGTTTCCGATGGCGGCGTCAAATCGTCGATTGTTGGCCAAGTTGCTGCGCAATACTCCAATGCCAGTCCACTGACAGCAGCCCTGAAAATCGCTGACACTGAAACACTGATCGCGGAGCTGAAAAACTTTGAACAGGCGAAAGAGATATTTGTTGAGCTGGCAATTGCTGGCCAGGGAGTTCGTCAGAAAGTTGCCAAAGAGATTGCCATTTCAGATTCTTCGAGAACGATCCTTGTGGATTTCTCGACGACTGATTCGAGCGAATTGTACGATCGAGTTTTGGACTGGCTGTCGCATTTTCCTGATTGCATCGTGACGTCGCAGGCAAAGCATTTGTGCCATATTCTGTTGACGGCAGGGAAAACGTTGCCGTTCAACTTGTTTGATGCACCGATTGCCGATTATCTGCTTGAGGCCGGAGCAAGATCGCATGATCTGGCAGAGATCGTCGATCGACATGCGACGGAGGCGTTCAAAAAAGCCGCGATTTCTGATTCGCGCAAGGGTCGCCAAAAGACCATGTTTGACGATGAGGACGTTGATCCTGGCGACAGCGCGGTGAATAACAACGAGCATCGCTGTGAGAAACAAATACGAATGTTGAATGCGGTGACAAGGGCGCTGCAGACCGGACTTAGTGACGATGGGCTCACGCAATTGTACGAGGAACTCGAATCGCCGCTGATTCAGGTTCTGGCTCGAATGGAATTTTCGGGGATCAGTGTTGATGTCGAAGAACTACAGCGACAAAGCGCGGTTGCGACAGAGCACATTGATCGATTGACGCAGGAGGTTTACGACCAGGCAGGATCGACGTTCAATATTGATTCCCCAAAGCAACTGGCCAAAGTCCTCTTCACCGACCTCAAGTTACCGGTGCTTCGTAAGACTCAAACCGGGGCAAGCACTGATCAGGAGGTACTTGAAGAGCTCGCGCTGCAGCATCCACTTCCTGCAAAAATTATGGAGCGTCGCCATCTGATCAAGCTGCGTGGCACATATCTCGACGCATTGCCCGCGCTGGTGAATTCGCAGACGGGACGAATTCATGCCACGTTTCATCAGACCGTTGCATCAACCGGACGCCTGAGTTCCAGCGACCCGAATCTTCAGAATATTCCGATTCGAACCCCGGAAGGGAAACAGGTTCGCCGCGCATTTCGAGCTGGCTTTCCGGACTGGACTCTTGTCTGTGCGGACTACTCACAAATCGAACTGCGCGTGCTGGCACATTTCAGTGGTGATCATGCGATGACGGAGGCATTTCGCCAGGGAGTCGACATCCATGCGGCCGTCGCGAGTGAGGTCTTTAATGTCCCGATCGATGCGGTGAGTTCGGATTTGAGACGCATTGCCAAAGCTGTCAATTTCGGAGTCATTTACGGGCAGACACCCTGGGGACTTGCTGCTGCGTTGGGGATTGACAAAGACGAAGCAGCGTTATTTATCGACAACTATTTTCAAAAGTACTCGGGTGTTGCGACTTTCTGCGAAAGTGTGCTCACGGAAACCGCTCGAACAGGATTCGCTCGTACGATTTTAAATCGACGCAGAGCCATTTCGGGGATTCGCCGAACAACCGGCATTAATCGGAACATGTCGGAACGCACGGCGATCAATACCGTCATTCAGGGGTCTGCCGCTGATTTGATCAAGAAAGCAATGCTGGAAGTTGATGCCGCATTGGCCAAGAGCAGTCTGCGAGCAACGATGCTGTTGCAGATTCATGACGAACTGGTTTTTGAATGTCACCAGGACGACGTAAGCTCACTGATTCCATTGATTCGCAACAAGATGCAGGATGCGATGAGCCTGTCGGTTCCATTGGAAGTTGATGTGACGATGGGAACGAACTGGCTTGATCAGACCGATGTCGCTTTGCCAGATTGATTCGAAAAACCGAACGAGTGCGTCTACAATTTCGCCGTGCACCAATCACGCCTCCCAACGTTTTGTTGTTCAGTCCCGGCGGTGACTTCAATGTTGGTAGCTTGCGCAATTGAACTCCTGAGCAATCCATCCGATTGCTGGACATGAAAAGACACAGAAAGATGTTGCGATGTCCGATCCGGAAAAACGATCACTCCTCATTCTGGACTGTGCGGTAGCTTACTGGCTTTCGGCACTGGCTGGCCCTCTTCATTCTTCCGATGACAGACTATAGTTCGTCTATGCAGAATCAAATTATTCCCCCCGCGTTCCTTTTTCATTACTCGATGATCGCGCCGCAAGATACTGCGATTCCTCGCAAGAAAGGGCGGCTGCTGCAGTTGGACGATGCAGCGCGAATCTATGTGCCTGGCACTATGAACAACGCGGCCCCGGAGTTCGACTTGAAGGTTGCGTGGAACACCAATGGACTTGGCGTTGAAGTCGACGTGCGTGGCAAGAAGCTGCCACCTTCCGGAAGACACGATGACCTGAAGACGTCTGATTGTTTCACCATTTTCGTCGACACTCGCCACACCGCAAATGTCCATCGAGCGACGGAGTATTGTTCGGCTTTAATTGTCTTGCCGAGTGATGATAATGCCGGCGGTCGAGCGACAGCAGCGGTCCAGGAAATCGCCCAGCAACGTGTGACTAAGCGCGATCAGGATGGTCGCAAGTGCGAAGTTCAGTCAACTGTTCACAAAGATGGCTACACACTGGAAGTCTGGGTTCCAGCAAGTCAGTTGTATGGGTTTAGCGAGGCGCCTGAAATCGGACACATTGGATTCTGCTGCGTTGTTCGCGATACGGAACTCGGAGACATGCCGATGACTGTGGGCGGTGATTTTCCAGTTGCGATCAATCCGTCAACATGGCTTCAGCTCGAATTGAAACCATGATAAGACTGCTTCAGCGTGAATCCCTGCAAAGCATCAACATGAGCTCATCCGGTGGCATCTGGAAGAATCTCTTTTGCAGACACATGCCAGAATGTAGCGTCGCAAAGAAGCGAATTGCGCAAATCGCACGTCGCGGTGTCGCCATGTTTTGCTGGAGTGCCAGTTTTCTCCTGTGGAGCCACAACGCAATCGCTCAAATCTCAGACGAAGCTCCTGCTGGAATTACTTTTATGGATCAGACAAATATTGTTCCGATTGTCATTGGGCACCGAGGCGCTTCGGGATATCTGCCCGAGCATTCGACGGAGTCTGCTGCGCTGGCTCATGCTCTTGATGCTGACTACATTGAACAGGATTGCGTACTGAGCAAGGACGGCGTCCCCATCGTGATCCATGATATTACGCTGGATGACCTGACCGATGTTGCCGTGGTTTTTCCAGATCGCATGCGCGCTGATGGGCATTGGTATGTTTTTGATTTCAGCGTTGCCGAGTTGCGCCAACTTCGAGCAACTGAACGTCGTTCCCCAGCGCGAGCGTGGAAGGACAAGGGCTCACGATTTCCACTGGAGCAAGGCAACTTCAGGATTTCAACGCTGGCTGAACATTTGCAATTGATTCAGGGCTTGAACAAATCTCGGGGGCGGATTGCTGGTGTCTACACGGAGGTTAAGGAGCCTCAGCGACATCGCGAAGAAGGACTGGATGCATCCGTTGCCATTCTGAAGGTGCTGAACGAATACGGCTACGACGCAGCCGACTCACCCGTTTTTCTGCAGTGCTTCGATCGAAATGAAGTGCGACGAATTCGAAATGAACTCCAATGCCCGCTGCCACTGATTTATCTGCTGAGTGAAATGCCGACTGTTGAACAGATTGCGGAGGCTGCTTCTTTTTGTGATGGGCTTGGAGTCCTGCAGACGCTCGTCGTTTCCGGTGTTGATGGTGCTGAACCGGTCGTTACAAAGCTCGTTGCGTCCGCACATTCACATGGGCTTCAGGTTCATGTGTGGACTTACCGAACCGACGCCCTTCCACCGTTCGTCGAAACCGGAGATCAACTGCTGGAATGGTTGACTCTGCATGCTGGTGTTGACGGCATTTTTTGTGATCAGCCCGATGCTGTTGTTCGCTGGCGTAATCAAAGATTGACACAATTACCGGACGGCAATCCGTTTCGACTTCTGAACAGTCGGCCAGCTCGCAAGAAATAGGTGTTACCGGGCAGCCCGAGGGCAGCTGCGGCGAATCTTATGCACCGACGATGGATCGAAGTTGACTCAGATCAGTAATCAATCGATCAGGGCGAGTCGTCGGATCTTTCAGCACGTCAGTTGAAACCTCCAGCCCGGATTTTTCCGCAACAAGCAGTACTGTCTTTAATCCAGCCGCTCGTGCCGGGACAAGATCTGTCGAAAGGCGACAACTGATGTGCAATGTTTCCTGCGCTTGAATTCCGATCGATCTGAGTTGCTGAACGGCTTCGGCGAAAAGCATCTTTGACGGCTTTCGCACGCCGACATCATGCGAAAGAATCAGAGTCTGCGGTCGGAAAAGTTCGTAAAGCGGCGGCAGATCGCCCTGCATTCCCAGCGCACGCAGTGATTGTACGAGCGTAAAAGATTGTCCATCTGAAAGCAGGCCCTGTGTCAATCCAGCTGCTGCGATATCGGTCATCGCCTGCACAGCTCCGGCCCGCGCTTCGGTGGCCTGAAGGGAAGAGTGAAAGAAGTACGCCACCTTTTCACTGAACTCATCGAGGTCACCGTACTGCCCTTCATCGTACGAGTATTCTTTCTCAAACAGCTTTCCAATCAATGCATACCATGTGTCGACAATATTAACTTCCGTCACATTTCCTTTCGCAGCCGCCTGCATTGCCTGACGTTCAATAGTGCTTTTGTAAATCCCAATCATGGACTGCCATGGAGGTCCCGGACGACGGTACATGTGATTCCACATGTTGAACTCGTGAATCGTCTTGTCCAGCGCAATCTGCAGGCGTGCTTCGTCTTCCGGGAGCACCGTGTATTTTCCATCGGACACTCGCAGCAGCGTCCCGTAAACATCCCAAAGAACTGCGCGAATTCCAGGCAGGAGTTTGGCCGACGGATTTGCAGTAACTGGCTTCAACGCCGGGACTTTTGGCCATATCAATTTGCGACTATCCAGGTAGTCTGCGTATTCGGCAAGTGAGAGTGGCATGAAAGAAAGCTCAGGGAATTGTCAGAAAGTTTGTGGGGAGAGCAGTTTGGATTGCCATGCGTTCAGGATGAAGCACAATTCCGGAACCAGCAAAAAAATGCAGAAATTCTTTGATGGCTGGCCCTTATGAAGGTGCGAGCCCTTATGAAGGTGTGGACGCTCATAACGTTACGATTTTTGGTGGTGCGATCTGTGGCGGATCATACCCAAGTTGATCAGAGAACCGCTGCAGAAACGGTCGCAGCCGCTCGACATAATCGGCTTCAAATCGGTACTCATTATTCTTGTACCCGATCAGAGAATCGGAATAGGTCTTTAGTCGCGGCCGCATGGTTTCCCATGTGGAAAGCCCAAACTGCTGATAGATACGTTCGACGATTTCCATAGGATTCGCCGTGATGTCTTCGTGGCGAAGTTCGATCAGGTTTTCCGGCGGAATACAACTTTTATCGGTGAACCACTTTTCCAGAATGAGTTCATATCTGCGGGAAACGAACTCTTCGATCGCCTCTGGATCATGGCTCTGAAACGCGAGATTGTCCATGAATCGATCCATCAGCTTCATGGTCGATGCGTGAACCAGATATGGATTCCGGTACACATGAATAAACCGGGCATTGGGATAGAGCTTGAGCACCTCCGGCACTCGGCCCAGATTGGGAGGATTCTTCAGCAGCAACCGCTTTCCTTTCGCAGCGAACGAGACTTTCCGAAGCAGATATTCGAACATGTCTGACCAGTGTGCCACATCCGCCTTGCTGGCTCCTTCGAAAAGCACAGTCTGGCGAAACGTTTTTTCGGCAATCCTGGGAAAGAAGTAGTTCAAATAGTGACTCATGTGTGTGAGTCCGGCCAACGCAAAATCTTCTGACATCGGTTCGTCGATTCCAAGCGGAACCGCGTCCATCGGCCTGCTCTTTGGAAGTCGTCGTTTAAGAATCCATCGAGCCAGCCATTCCCATGTCAGAAAACCGCTCGGAATCGCGCAGTGCAGCATCGTTACACTGGCGAACTGCGGATCCTGAAGCATCAGGTTATGCATATTCGTCGTTCCACTCCGCCAATGTCCAATGATGAACACGGGCGGTTCGGCAAGTTTGTGCCGCCGAATCGACAGGCCGAACCGCAATCGTTCGAAAAGTCGAATAGGAATTGTTGCAATGACGAACAGAGTGATCCGCAAAGCCTGCAGTCGATGCCCGCGTTCGATCTGATTGCCGTACCTCCACAACAATCTCAACCAGTTACGCAGAGTTGAAAAGTGCAGAATGTGCGGAAGTCGCATTCTGGATTCATCGGCAGACATTTTGGAAATGTACCCGGCAAGAAGTGTTCACGAAACCTTTTATGATTGCTGGGGATTTACTCCAGGTTCAGTTCGAACTTGTTCTCTTCGCCTTCAGCAATCTGAAGCACAATTCCGCCTCGCAGCAACACTGCGTCATCAACGGTTGGCCCCGGCGCGACGGCGCCCATATCTGTGATTGCGATGTCATACACGCCCTCGACAGGGCCGACTGAATTCGGAATGCTGAACTGTCCGTTGCGGACCATTGCCCAGGCCGTTGGTGCCGACGGATTTTGGGGTTTCAGTGCAATTGTGCCAAACTTCAAAGGCTCACCTTTGAGTTTGATCATTCCGCTTACCGCCTGACGTGGCCCGATTGTCAGCAACGCATTTTGTCGCAACCAGGTACCTGCGGCATCAATCCAGTTTGCAAGGGCCGGATGTTCATTCGCAAGGCCGACGCCGTGAGGGCCCTGTTGATAAACATGAAGTTCAGCGGGAACTCCGGCTTTATGGCATGCTGCGTAAAACGCCAGACTGTTTTCTGGCGGCACACCTGTATCTTCTGAGGTATGGAACAGGAAGACAGGCGGAGTCTCTTTGGTGACTTGTGTGTCGTTGGATAAATTCATCAACTGTTCTTCGGTTGCGTTATCTCCCAAAAGGTTTTTTGCGGATCCTCGGTGCGCATAATCGGCGACAAAACTGATAACCGGGTATCCAAGAATACCGAAGTCTGGCCGGCAGCTCTCGCGATCGACGATGTCGGTAGCGACCGGATTGCCCACATCAAAATGTGTGAGGGCGGTGGAAGTCAGATGTCCGCCTGCGGAAAATCCCATAATGCCGACTCGATGAGGATCGACTCCAAACGACTTCGCATTGGCTCGAACAAGTCGCAATGCTCGTTGAGCATCCTGCAGCGGAACAGGATGGCGATAAGGAGAAAGCCGATATCGCAAAACGAATGCCGTGACTCCGATGCGGTTGAAGTATCGTGCTGGCTGAACACCCTCGTGATCCGTTGCGTGAATTGAGTAGCCACCGCCAGGACAAATGACAATCGCCGCGCCGTTTGGGTTATTCTTTGCCGGGTAGACCCACATTCCTGGTTTGTCCGCATCCTTTTCGCCATTGGCACCCGGAGCACCGTCTGGCCATAACAATCGAAACTCGGGCGTTTCTGCTGCATGTCCGAATTCTGCCGTCATCATCGTGAAACCAGTCAGAACAATCGAAAGGAGGATTTGCTTCATTGGGGGTATCCACTAACAGGAATAGTGTTGCTCGCCTTGCCTGGGGACAATTCCAGGCAACAGGAATGGTAGCTCAGTGGCTTCAATGAAGAAACGAATGGACGCCACAAAGCTCGCGGAGTCAACCGGATTGCCTGTGAAACTCGTTTTGGAAATTGAGGTCATCGGTGAGAGAAAGTCGCGAGATTAGGACCTGACCGCATGAAACACGATCAGCCACACGATATAAAGCCAAAAGCAACGTACGCTGGCCGCAAGTACCTGCAATCTGGCTGGAGCAAATGCAGTGTGGCGTGTCGCGAACGCGAATCTAGTTTTCCAATGATCCTTTTTTTAATCCACAGGGTTGAATGCCAATGGATGTTAACGACTACCTGATCGACCACTCCACATTCGACTGGCAAAAGCTGCTTTCGTCCTGGGCGTGGCTTCTGGATGAAGAGATGGAAGTTCAGCCCTGGCTGATGAACCGATTCGGCGACCTCTTCTTCGTTGATGAGGCAGGCGTGGTTCTTTGGCTGAACATCACTGACGGCGAATTGTCGGAAGTCGCGGAAAATGTTGATGCGTTCTTCGAACTTCTGGAGAACAACGAAGTCAATCTTGATGACGAGGATGACGACGAAGAGGAAATCGACGACGACGCTGAAGACTGGTTCCTGATGGGGCTGGTCGACGATGCACTGGCCGGTGGCATGAAGCCCGGACCGGGCCAGTGCTATGCATTCAAGTCACTGCCAGTTCTTGGTGGCGACTACGAAATGAGTAACATCTATCTGTCAACGGTTGAGGCGTATTGGGCCTTTTGCGGTCAGGTTCATGCTCAGATTGACGGGCTTCCTGATGGCGCTGAAGTGGAAATCGATATTCCCGAACGATAGTCGCCAGAGATCTTTCAAGGCGTCAGGCACACACCGCTTATCGCAAAACGTCGGCTGGCTCATTGAAACAATCGCGGAGATATTCCGGGCGTTGTATTCAATGCATGCCAGCCAGATGTTTCACAAGACTCAGCAGTCGGGTGCAGACCAGCAGAGTACAGGTTTGCGAGCTGCATTCACTTCGTCGGGCCGACAGATCGCCGTGCTGTGAGGAGCGCCTTTGACAAGGTCAGCCGGCTCACTGCAAATGGCTCGCAATGCTGCGGCAAATGCGTCCAGAGTTTGCAATGACTCCGTTTCGGTGGGTTCCATCATCAACGCTTCTTCCACGACGAGTGGAAAGTAAACTGTTGGTGCATGGAAACCGTAATCAAGCAGCCTCTTGGCGATGTCCATCGTGGCTACGCCAGTTTCACTCTTGATCTTACGCGCGCTTGCGACGAACTCATGCATGCAGCGGTTGCCGTGTGGAACTTCCAGGAAATCCTGTACCTGACTCAGCAGATAATTCGCGTTCAGCACGGCATTTTCAGACGCTTCTCGAAGGCCCTTTCCTCCCAGAGTACGAATGTAGAAATATCCTCGAAGGAGGATGCCCACGTTTCCGAAAAATGTCCTTACCTGTCCGATTGATTTGGATGGCGTAGTCAGCGAATACCAATTCTTAGCCTTGTCATAGGCTACGACCGGCGCGGGCAGGAAAGGCGCAAGGAAGTCTCGAACAGCAATCGGACCCGCACCTGGTCCGCCAGCGCCATGCGGGCCAGTGAATGTCTTGTGAACGTTGTAGTGCATCATGTCGCCACCAAAATCACCCGGACGTGTCTTGCCGAGGATGGCGTTCATATTTGCGCCGTCGATGTAGACGAGTCCGCCGACATCGTGCAGCATTTGTGCAACTTTGGCGATGTCCCGTTCGAAGAGTCCCAGAGTGTTTGGATTTGTCACCATAAACACTGCGGCTCGCTCATCGAGCTGAGCCTTCAATTCATCCAGATCGACGAATCCGTTTCGGCCGCCCGCCAATTGTACGCATTCAAATCCGGCCAATGCCGCGCTTGCAGGATTTGTTCCATGGGCGCTCGATGGGAAAAGAACTCGAGTGCGTTTTTCTCCCTTGTCTTTGAAGTAGGCGGCAGCCGTCAGCAAAGCAGTGAACTCACCCTGAGCTCCCGCAGCCGGGTGAAGTGAAATTCCAGGCAGGCCAGAGATTTCGGCCAGCATGTTCTGCATTTCGAAAAGCACACTCAACAAACCCTGAATTTGATCCTCAGGCTGATAAGGATGGCTGGTTGCAGCTTGAGGAAGTCTTGCAAGCCGCTCATGTCGCTTTGGGTTGTACTTCATCGTACAACTGCCAAGCGGATAAAAATGTGAATCGACACTCATATTAAGCGTCGAAAGATTGACGAAGTGTCGAACAACATCGGGCTCGGCGATTTCTGGCAACGGAAGAGGTTCCGATGCAAGAAACTTAGTGTCAATAAGAGGCAGAGAGGTGACTTCTGGCACATCGCTTTCTGGAAAGACAAGAGTGCCCCGCCCCGCCTGAGACATTTCGAAAAGCAATTGCGTCGCAGTTTGATTTCGCATGATTCGATTTCCATGTTGGTCGACCGTTCTTTGATCGACGTCTCTGGTTCAACTTCCGAAAATTCGGTAGACGTTGTCAGAAATATTCACTTGGTGTTGAGTAACAATCCTGTCTTGAGACAGGGTTGAAGCAAGGACCGAAAATGTGTCGTCCTGAAATTGGTTGACACGTTAAGATCAGATAATTCTCAGGCCGGCGTCCCTGCTCAGGATGACAGGACTTCTCTCAAGGCACTGGCCAGTGATTCAATTTCACTGCGAGTTCGTTTCTCTGTGAATGCGACAAGAAAACAATTCTGTGAGTCTTCGCAGTTTGTTGAGGCAAATCGAGCGAGATCCGGCCCGACATTGATCCCCTTATTAGAGATTGCAGCTAATACTTCGCTTGCCGGCCGAGGCGTTTCCAGAAGGAACTCGCGAAAGAACGGCTTGTCAAACTTCAGAGAGACCCCTGGAATACTCGTTAATAACTCCGCTGCATAACGAGCTTTTTGATGACTCAGCGTCGCCATCTGCTTCAGGCCACGCGGACCTACAGTCGCCAGAAAAATGGTCGTTCGAAGTGCAAGCAGTCCCTGGTTTGTGCAGATATTGCTGGTTGCCTTGTCTCGCCGAATGTGCTGCTCTCGAGCCTGGAGATTCAGGGCGAAGCATTCCTTTCCCTTGCGATCGGTCGTTTTGCCAATCAATCGACCGGGCATCTTTCGAACGTATTCATTGCGGCATGTAAAAATCCCAAGCAGCGGACCGCCGAACTGCAGCGGCGTCCCGAGAGGCTGACCTTCTGCAACCGCAATGTCGACACCATAGTCAGCGGGCTTTTTCAGTAGACCCGGACTCACGGCGTCGAAGGCAAGAATCGACAACGCACCTGCTTTGTGTGCGATCTCTGTCAATGCTGCAACGTCTTCCAGGCAGCCGAAAAAATTGGGCTGCTGAATAACAACAGCGGTGGTTTCAGCATCGATACTCGCGTTCAGTGTCTCTGGAGCAATGGTTCCGTTTGTGTGAGGCAGCTCGACGATTTTTGTACCAAGTCTGGCAAAGTAGGTGTCAAGAACTGCTCGGTACTCTGGATGCAGCGTGCCCGCCACGATCACTTTCTCGTGCCGGCCGTTCACACGCATTGCCATGAAGACGGCTTCGCTGACAGCGGTTCCACATTCGTAAAGGCTGGCGTTTGAAACATCCATGCCTGTCAGCTGAGAGATCAGCGTTTGATATTCATAGAACGCCTGCAAAGTTCCCTGGCTGGCTTCCGCCTGATAGGGAGTGTAGGCCGTATAGAATTCACCACGAGAAGTAATCTCATCAACGACTGCTGGAATAAAATGGTCGTAAACGCCACCACCAAGGAAGCAGGTCTTCAGGGACGTTCCTCCCTGCCCAAGTCTCGCTTCCATTTCCAACTGGAGCGAAAGTTCTGAAAGTGGCTGCGGCAGGCTGAGTTCTCGCTTAAGTTGCAGCTCCTCAGGAATCTGCTCGAACAGCTCGTCGATGCTCTGGATACCAATGGCATCAAACATTTTTCGACGTTGTTCGGGTGTGTCAAAAAGATAGGGCATAGCTTGACCGATGTACAAATGGACCAAAATCATTGACGAAAAATACAGAAGCTCGACATTTGCAAAATGTCGAGCTTCATGGGAATTCAAGATTGAACACAGGTTTTGCGCATATGTTTTTTGAGGCGAAATGCTTGCCAACACAATAAACACTGCACTCAAGTCAGAGGCGACTAGTGATTCGCGTTTTCGCAGTGCTTCTTGTACTCGTCATAGCTTAGGAGCAGGCCTGTCTGTGATGGATCCGCCATTCGGATCTTTGCTATCCACGCCTTGTCGAATGGGCTGTCGGTCAAGAGTGCGAGGTTGTCCGGCAGTTCCGTGTTGACTTCAATGATCTCGCCACGGAGCGGGGCGTAGACATCACTCACTGCTTTAACACTTTCAATTTCCCCCATGGATTCACCTGGAGAAAACTTCTTACCAACCGCCGGAAGCGCCAGAAACACGATATCAGTGAGAAGTTTCACGGCGAAGTCGGAGATTCCAACCGTCGCGACATCGTTCTCAACAGCGACCCATTCGTGAGTCTTTGCGAAGCGAAGTTTTTCAGGATTCATCAGACACTTTCGATGCGAAGCGAGAGGAGGACAAGATCACGTTCCAAAGGGGCTCGAATCTCTCCAAAATATTCGAGACGGGTGACTGATCTTGCCGGAAAGGAAAAGTTGGAACTTGAATTCAAACAAGACAGGAGTCGCAAGTCACAAACAGAGACTTGCCAGATTGTTAACCCGCAGACGGTGGATTCAAGTGTTCGTCATGGCAAAGCTGACTTGCGATTTCACGTTCCAGTTCTGAAATCTTCTGGAGACGACGCGCATGACGTCCCTCTTCAAAAGGCGTTTTCAGCCAGATTCGAATCACTTGCTCGGCCAGCTGATCGCTCAATTGATCGGCCGACAAACAGATCACGTTGGCATCATTATGCAGTCGGCTGTATTCCGCCGTGACGCTGTCGTGGCACGGTGCTGCTCGCACGCCTGTAAACTTATTAGCCGTGATGCACATTCCGATTCCAGTCCCGCAAATCAGAATTCCCCGATCGATGTGCCCGTTCGACACTTCACGAGAAACCTGTGCGGCGTAGTCGGGATAGTCAACGCTTTGCGCCTCATGAGGCCCAAAGTCGCGAACTTCACATTCGAGGCTTTGCAGAAGTTGCGTCAGCCGAGTCTTCAGCTGAATTCCTCGATGGTCACTGGCGATGCCAATTTTCATGGTGTTTACGAGTCTTTCCTGAACAATTCATCTACCCAAATTCGCAGATTGTCACGGATCTGCGACGCGCAAAATCGATACTCTTCCAGCGATCCACCAATTGGATCCGTTATATCTTCCCCAGTGCGAGACAAAAGTTGAATTCTGTCTGCCAAATCTGGGCGAACGTCACACAAAATTCGCCGATGTCGTTCCGTTAATGCCAGTATCAAAGTTGACTTTTCCAGCATATGACCGTTTACCTGCTGGCTGAGATGATGGGACATATCAAGTCCCCACTCCTGCATGATTTGTACCGCTTCACGTGAGGCGGGGTCACTTTCTCCAGCTGCGACGCCAGCAGAAAAAACATCAATCCGTCGTTCACGCAATTCCCAGTCGCGACACAATAGCTTTTCCGCCACTACCTTTCGGAAAATTGTTTCTGCCATAGGGCTGCGGCACGTATTCCCCGTGCACACGAACAGAACCCGCAGAACCGCGTCGTTTGGACGATCGCTGCCGCTCACTGGAACTGTCCTTTAGCAAAGGAATCAGGCATATCAGACCTTGAAACAGGCAGCTCAAAACTTGCTGATCAACTGCAAGATGCTGCATTAATAAGAAGTGTGAAGAGAGGATCAGCAAACCGCTGACGCGATTCTACCGGGCGAAAATGCATGGGATGGACACAGGCCGAAATTCTTGCGACTCGACCGATGTTCAGATTTTAGTGCAAATCATGGCGGCATTTTTCGTAAATCTCAAGTTTCCACGCCCGATACCCTCTGACTTGCTTCGGATTGTCAGAACCTGTCAGAATCTTCCAAAGTTTGTCGCCGAGATTTCCTCATTTTCGTGAACGGTGGCGGACGAAAGCAAGCACGCAAAGCTCTCGCTTTTCAGAACGATCCGCGATTTTGGCAAGGTGTCGACCCGGATTGCGTTTTCGACGGGCATTTGGTCCCATATCAACATGAGTCGGGAAAAGTATTGCCCAAAGCCTTCAGCACAGGGATGCGGTCTGTCGTGAAGAAACGAGTGAAAAGCCTTCAACAGAAGGCGCGTCAGCGATTGAGAAGCCTCGGAGAATTTCGAGGCATTCGCCGGCAATCCTTTGGTTCTTACCAAAAGTCCGTTCGAAAGCTGTATGACGGCCCGCGCGGCGCAGTGCTGAAATTCAGCAGCATTATTTCGCTGCATGAACCTCTGATGGGGAAGCTCTTTCGTTCCCGACGATTTGACGCAGCAAGATTTAATCGGATTCTGGATGTTGGCTCCGGTGCTGGTCAGATTATTCGACATTTGCTGGCGACCAGTAGTCCCACAACCGAAGTTGTTGGCTTCGACTTATCCTGGGAGATGCTGAAACGAGCCCGAGAACGGCTGCGATCGGATCGCCCGGTATTTGTCGCCGCTGATATGAGGTCGCTGCCATTCCGGGATGCGTCGTTTGATTGTGTCACCTGCGGCTATGTGCTTGAGTATTTGCCTGATCCGAAAGACGGCCTGCGTGAATTTGCACGCGTGCTTCGACCGGGCGGAACTATCCTTCTGCTGGCCACCGAAGATTCATTTTCCGGGCTGATGACCAGTCATACCTGGAAGTGTCGTACCTTTAATCGAGACGAACTCAAACACGCGGCTGAAGAAATCGGCCTCCGCTGGGGCAAGGTTCACTGGTTCACTCGATTCCACGAAGTGTTCAAGCTTGGTGGGATTTTGGTCGAGCTCGAAAAACCCGCAGAGTAACTCGGTTGCATCGAATAAAACTGAACTTAACTCGTGCCTCCATGACCGTACGATTCGCGAGGAGTATTGCGTTGCCCGCTGCGATTGTTGTTGCGAAACTCGCGAGGAGTTTGACCGACTTCCCGCTTGAACGACACGGATAAATATTCCGCATGTGGGAAGCCAGTTGCCTGTGCAATTTCTGTCAGTGGCAAATCAGTTTCAGAAAGCAATTGTCGACAACGATCAATTCGCAGTCGGAGAATCTCAGCATGCGGAGATCGCCCGACAAGTTTTTGAAAGCGATTTTCGAAGACGCGCCGCGACATAGGAATCTGCTTTAGAATTTCCTGGACGGTAATGCCGTCAAAAGCTCGAATTCGAATCAGTCTCAGCGCGGCTACGATGTCGGGATCGTCAATCGCCAGTACGTCCGTCGACTGCCGAGTCTGCACGCCGAGTGGTGGAATCAGCCTCGGCTGATTGTCGAGTTTCTCTCCCGACATCATGCGGTTCAGCAGCGAGGCCGCCTCAAACCCTGTCTTCCATGAATTCGGAACGACGCTGGATAAAGGCGGATCGCAAAGTTCACAGAGTCGCCGATCATTATCGACTCCAATGACAGCGACCTCATCCGGTACCGCTATTTCTTCGTCGCGACAAATTGCAAGCAGTTGCTGAGCCTTGATGTCATAGCAGGCCATAATGCCAACGGGCCGTGGGAGTTTTCTTAGCCAGCTGATCAAGCTGCGTCGATCACGATTCCATGAATAGGTTGCTCCATTGCGAGCGGCGGATTGATGAACAAAATACCTGGCCCCAGCAGTCTCAACGCACAATGCAAACTGCTGTTCACGAAGCGTGGACCACTGGAAGCCGGGATCTCCGCAGTATGCCAGATTTCTAAAACCGCGTTCCAGCAAATGTTCAGCAGCAAGCGTTGCGATCTTCTGATCGTCGGTTTCCAGCCATGGAATCTCCTCAATAAATCGCCCAGCACTCAGATCAACGACTGGCAGTTTCGTCGCTCGGACGGCACGTGCAATCTCGTGGGTCTCAATCCGCGCGATGATTCCATCGCCCTGCCATCGTCTTAGCCAATCGGGCGGAGCCGCGCCGCGTTCCTGCTCGGGGAGAAACACTGACCATCCGCCGTGCCGTTGCACAAATCCGATAATGCCGTCGAGCAATCCTCGAGAGTACGCGTTGGAGGTTTCGAGCAGCAATGCGACGGATCGATTTTTCATAATTCGCAAATCCTTGAAGCCAACGGTTCTCAAATGCCTTTTTGCCAAAAGGCAAGATGTGGGCTTGTTCGTTTTCTATCACGTCTCGCCGAAACGATGTGCTACGATCAACTTCATTCGTTTAGCGTTGCAATCAGCAGATTGATTGCCGGTAGCATTCTTCACGCGAACCCTCTGATGGTCTGCGGGCAGTGTTTGTACCAAAGTCGCGGACGCCGCGGATGTCGTGCGTGGTGAAAAAACTCAAGTCTTTTGCGCAATTTCTCATGGCGAATCCGTGTTCTCGCAGGCACCATCTGACACACTACGGCTTCCACGATTATTGCTGGTTTCCCGCACGAAAGGTCGTCTTCCGACTTGGTGACGTTTCATTTGCGTGGCTGGCAACGAGACTTTCTCGACTTCTACGACCCACCCTTTGAGGCAAACGATGGCAAAACAATTCAACGTGGCAATGGTTGGACTCGGCTTTGGCGCCGAGTTTATTTCCATTTATCAGGCTCATCCCAATGCTCACGTCGCTGCAATTTGCCGACGCGATCCAGCTGAACTCAAAAAGTGCGGCGACCAGTTCGGGATCGACAAGCGATATACCACCTACGACGAAGTTCTGGCTGACAAAGATATCGACTTTGTTCATATCAACAGCCCGATCAACGACCATGCATGGATGTCATTGAAGGCTCTGGATGCGGGCAAGCATGTCATGTGTACCGTGCCGATGGCGACAACCATCGACGAGTGCCGTCAGATCGTTGAAAAGGTCAAGCAGACCGGTCTGAAGTACATGATGGCGGAAACTGTCGTCTACAGCCGCGAATATTTGTTCATCAAAGAGATGTACAAGAACGGTGAGCTCGGCAAGATTCAACATCTGGCTGCATCGCATCCGCAAGACATGGACGGCTGGCCGGCGTATTGGGAAAAGATGATCCCGATGCACTACGCGACTCACGTGGTCAGCCCGTGCCTCGGTCTGGTTGATGGTCTCGCCGAATACGTCAGTTGCTTCGGATCCGGAACGGTTCGCGATGATATCGCTCAGAAGTCCGGCAACCGATTCGCTCTGGAAACCTGCCACATCAAGATCAAAGACACAGACCTGACAGCTCATATCTGGCGCTGCCTGTATGATGTGGCTCGCCAGTATCGTGAGAGCTTCGACGTGTACGGCACGAAGAAGAGCTTCGAGTGGACTCTGATTGAGCACGAGCCGCACGTCATTCACACGGCGAAGAAGCCCGAACCAGAGATTCCAGAGAAGGTCACCATTCCGGACTACGCTCATTTGCTGCCCGAGCCAATTCGTAAGTTCACGATGCCGTCAGAAATTCACGATGCGGATCACCTGTCGTTTCTGCAGGGCGGCGGACATGGTGGCTCGCATCCTCACCTTGTCAACGAAATGCTGAACGCCTTGCTGGAAGACCGCGATCCTCGTCCAAACGCTGTGACTTCTGCGAATTGGACCTGCGTCGGCATCTGTGCTCACGAATCCGCGTTAAAAGGCGGTGAGATTGTGCGGTTACCGGAGTTTACACTCGGTTAGTTTTCAATCGTCCGCATCTCGGCGAGCGGCAGGGCGTCAGCCCTCCGTGGCGATTCTCTGCCGCTCGTCCTGTCTTCGTTCGAGTTCCTCGGAGCGAATCGGTGGCAAGGATCAACGATGTCGACAACCATTCTGCAGGAAGGAGAAAAGCAGGAACCTCAGCGGTTTGATTTGCAGAGATATTCCACACCTGAACTTCTGGACGAAATCGCCGGGCTTTTGAGTATCAAAGACTCACTCATCCGTCTGGCGGTGTGTATAGCCATTTCACTTGCGGGTGGAGCTGTTTTGGTTTGTCTGATTCACTCTTGGTCCAATCTGGCTCCCGTGTCGATGATGTTGATGTGTGGCTACGCCATCTTCATCAGCATCATCGCAGGAATTGGATTGGGGCTGCTTCGGATCGGAATCGGCATGCTGAATAGTACGGGCTCCATACTTCGGCTGACGCTGCGGTTGACGGAGCAGGCCGCATCCGATCGCGAGGCTCTGGAATGTGGTTCGATGCAGATGCTCTCTGGATCGCAACTGATGGCTCAGATCTTTAACAATGTGATGATCCCTGGCATCACAAAGGTGCAGGAAAGATCGTTTGGTTTTCTGGCCATGCCTTTGATTTGGGTGAGTCACAAAACAGTTCGACCTCTGGCGTCGAGGTTTCTGAAGCGAGCACAGTCGATCGATAACGAAAGCCCATCACAGCGTGGAGCCAAAGTTGTCGAGAAACTGGCACACTATTCCGGTCAAATTCGTAGCTTAGTTGAGAAATGCGACGGTGTCTTGTCCGGCAGTCAACGTATGACTCAATGGCTTCTTGTTGCTCCGTTACTCGTCATTTTTGTTGCATCACTTCTTGTGGCTGTGCTTCCAGTGATTTGGGTGATCGTCACGACTTAGTCTCCAACAATGTGTCGGCATGAGGGTCTGGAAATGCTGAGCAAAGAAACACTCGAACGCTATCGGCGGATGACTCCCGGTCAGAGACTTGCGTTGTCATTGCATGCCATTGATGAAAACGAAGAGGCGAATCGTGTCAGGCGAGGAAAGATCAGCGATGCATAAATTTCCGCCGTCATGGTGGCCACTGTCGAATTATGGGCTCGCGGGACTACCCTTCGGTTTGACGATATTGGTGGCAGTGCTGCTGATGCTGTCCATCCGAATGACTGGATCCCGCTGGGTGTTCATCATGCGGCTGGCGATTCTGATTGCTCTGCCACCAATCGTGTGGCGTTGGCAGAAGTATCACTATCCAGCGATCTTCCATCCGATCAAGGGACAAGTGACAGCGTCGCTCATGGTGGCTCTCATCATCGTCGCCTTTCAGGGAGTCTTTCGTGAACTGCGAAAATATCGTCAAGCCGGTCAATCATGGAAATCAATCGGAACTGCCTCACTGGTGGGAAGTCTGATCGGGATTCTGGGGCTGGTAACGCTGTGGCCTCCGGCCGTGTCACATGCACCAGAAGCATCGGCCAGAACTCAGTGTAAAAACAATCTCAAGCAAATCGGACTGGCACTTCATAACTATCACGACAGACATCAAATGTTCCCGACACCCGTTCAGCAAAACTTCAATCGTTCGTGGCGAATTACGGTGCTGCCGTTGATGGACCAGGAAAAGTTGTATGCACGCTACAATCAGGAAGCGGAATGGGATCATGCTTCCAACCTGCCGCTGGCTGAAGAAATCGTGCGGCCGCTGGACTGTCCGGGGCGACCGGTTCGGACAGACAATCAGGGTCGATTTATAACAGCGTACACCGCATTGACGGGGCCAGGAGCCGCTTTTGAAACAGGAAGATACATTCGACTTCGAGACTTCACCGACGGCGATACATTGATGGTAACCGAAGCGTGTGGAAAGCAGATCGTCTGGACTGAACCGAAGGATGTGTCCACGGAAACTGACGTGCTTCAGATTAACGCTGCCGGACCGCAGCTTCATCAGTCAAACGGCATCGCGTCATCGTATCACATGGGCGGCGCAACCATGCTCATGAGCGACGGATCGGTGAAGTTCACCAGTCAGATCATAGATCGTGAAGTTCTGGAAAAAATCGTCTCCCGTGCCGGAGAACCCATTAGGCAGGAAACTCTGGAAACGGATTTCTAATTTGATTCCGCAATCTGTCGTTTGACCACGATTAATTAATCATCACTTGAATCTGCATCGTCACGGATTTGCCCCATGCTTAGCAAAGAAACACTCGAACACTATCGTCGGATGACGACCAGCGAACGTGCGGCAATTGTCGTGCAGTCGATGCGTGAGAACTGGTCTGCCATGTTTGAAGGATCGGACGAAACGATTCGGAAACGATTCGAATTGTTGCGTCGTCAAAATGACGAGCGGAATCGAAACATGCTGGAGGGACTTGCGAGGACAAGAACGGATGCATCCTGATCTAATTCGACGCACTTCATGAATTCGTGGACCTCTTTGAGGCAAGGGGCTACCAATACGCTGTGATGGGCGGAATTGCAGCAAGGATACTGGGAATTCCACGTCCCTCTTTCAATGTCGATTTTATGTTGGCGATTGCTGACGCTTGAAGAGTCGCTGCGGAAGTTTGATGAGTCTGCGGGAAACATGACCGTTTGTTCGAACTGCGGAATCACAGATTCTCGTTGAGCACAGGAAGAATCGGATGAATAACTTCAACCACATCGAAATCGTCAGCGACGACGTGGCGGAGGTTCTTCGAAAGAAGACGCCTCTCGAACGATTGCAGATTGGTGACCGAATGTTTCGGCAGGCAAGACAAGTGATCGTGGCATCAATCAAGTATGCTCATCCGGAATGGAGCGAACAGGAAATCAACCGGGATGTTGTGAGGCGAATGCATCATGTGGAGCTGCCTGAATGAACGACATTCCTGTGGATGCTCAAACGAGTCTACTTCGATGTGCAGCGACTATCCTCAACGCACTGGAGATTCCTTATTTTGTCACAGGTTCTCAGGCGTCGATTGTTTATGGTGAACCTCGGTTTACGAACGATGTCGACATTGTGATTGAACTGGGCATCATGCAAATTCCTGCATTCCTGAAGAGTTTTCAGAGAGATGATTTTTATCTGAGCGAATCGGCGGTTCAGAGTGCTGTTGAAAGACGCGGCATGTTCAATCTGATTGATTCCATGACCGGCGGAAAGATTGACTTCATTGTTGCGAAGAACTCAGATTTTGAACGATCACGATTTGCTCGAGTTCGAAAACTAGAGTTCTCCGCCACGGAGTCTGTAAGTTTTGCCTCACCGGAAGATGTGATCCTGAAGAAAATGCAGTGGTTTATGAAAGACCATTCAGATCGTCACGTTCGAGACATCCTCGGTATTTTGAGAATACAAAAAGACACGGTCGACCTGTCGTATATCCAATTCTGGTTGCAAACCCTTGGAGTGAATGACGTATGGATAATGATCCAACAGCGACAGAAGCTTCCTAATCCTCGGTACGAATAGACGAATTTCTCCGCCTGCGATAACCATGATCTGTCAGAACAGTAAACGAATCTGCTTCCTCCAATCCCACGGTGCCCAATGAAAATCCAAAACTCCCTCGCCCCTCCGCTCCTCCGCTTCCTTGCTTTGCTGCTTGTGCTCATAGCCGCCAGCACAGCAACAGCCGCTGACCTGAAATTGCTCTTCATGGGCGACAACGGACATCATCGGCCGTCGGAGCGGTTTCATGAACTCGCACCGGTGCTGGAAGCTCGCGGCATTGAGCTGAAGTACACCGACCGCATGGAAGACCTGACAGCCGAAACGCTTGCAGGCTTCGATGGGCTTGTGCTGTACGCTAACATCGACAAGATCGAAGACGCTCAAGCCAAGGCTGTTCTGGACTACGTTGCCGGCGGCAAAGGCTTCATTCCTTTGCACTGTGCGACCTTCTGCTGGCGGAACAATGCTGAAATCGTGAAACTGATGGGCGGCCAGTTCCAGCGACATGGGGGACAGGTCTTTGGAACTCAGATCGCGGAGCCAACTCATCCCATCATGAAAGATTTCAGCGGCTTCAGCAGCTGGGATGAAACCTACATCCACACTCTGCACAATGAAGAAAACCGAACGGTCCTGGAATACCGAGTCGAAGGCGAACAGGCTGAAGGAAATAGTCGCGAACCATGGACATGGATTCGAACACATGGGAAAGGTCGAGTGTTCTATACGGCGTGGGGACACGATAGCCGAACCTGGATGAATCCGGGATTCCCGAATCTCGTTGAACGAGGCATCCGCTGGGCCTGTGGCAAGGACGTTTTTGTCGTACCGGCCTTCGCAGACCTCGAAGCCTTCACCGCGCCGAAGATGACAGAACTGACGACGGACGTGAAGCCGTTTGAATACGCTGAAGTCGGACCGAAGATTCCAAACTACACACCGGGCCGCCAGTGGGGAGTTCAGGGAGCTCCTAAAACCACGATGCAGCTTCCGCTGAGCGTTGAAGAATCAATGAAGCACTATTCCATGCCCGAAGGAATGGCTCTGCGATTGTATGCGGACGAACGCAATTTCCTCGCCAAGCCAATCGCCATGAACTGGGATGAACGCGGTCGTCTGTGGATCTGCGAAACGCTCGACTATCCCAACGAACTTGGCAAAGACCGCGACCGCATCCGAATCTGCGAAGATACCGACGGCGACAACGTCGCTGACAAGTTTACGATCTTCGCCGAAGGTCTTTCGATCCCAACCGCGATTATGATTTATCGCGGCGGTGCAGTCGTCCACAACGCCACGGAAACGATCTACCTGAAAGACACCGACGGTGATGACAAGGCCGACCAGAAGACTGTTCTCATGACAGGCTTCGGAGCTGGTGACACTCACGGTGGAATCAGCAACTTCCGCTACGGTCTGGACAACTGGATCTGGGGCATGCAGGGCTACAACGACAGCGCGCCCGAATTTGATGGCAAGAAAAGTCAATCGTTCCGTCAGGGCTTCTGGCGTTTCAGGTTGTCGAACACGGATCCCCCGAAAGTCACCGACGTCGAATTCATTCGATCAACAAACAACAACACCTGGGGACTTGGTCTCAGCGAAGACGGATTAATTTTTGGCTCGACGGCCAACCATAACCCAAGCACGTATGTCCCGATTCCGAACCGCTATTACGAAAAGGTTCGCGGCTGGGCGGCACCGGACATTGGCACCATTGCGGATTCATGGAAATTCAACCCCATCACGGAAAACGTTCGACAGGTGGACCAGTTCGGCGGCTACACAGCGGCGGCCGGGCATGCTCTGTACACGGCTCGCACGTTTCCTCAGCAGTGGTGGAACAAGACCGCGTTTGTTTGCGAACCGACCGGTCACTTGATTGGCACATTCGTTCTGCGTCGAGACGGCGGCGGCTACAAGTCGACCAGCCCGGCGAACCTTCTGGCCAGCGACGACGAATGGGCGTCACCGATCATGGCGGAAGTCGGTCCGGACGGAGCTGTTTGGGTGATCGACTGGTACAACTTTATCATTCAGCACAACCCAACGCCGCAGGGCTTCACGACCGGCAAAGGCAACGCTTATGAAAGTGATCTGCGAGACAAAAAGCACGGTCGTATTTATCGAGTTCTTCCAACGGCTGATGGCAAAGACATCCTTCATCCGTGGAAGAGCCTTGCTGATGCGTCGACGGAAGAACTCGTCGAAGTCCTGAAGCATCCGTCTATGAACTGGCGTTTGCAGGCTCAACGATTGCTGGTCGAACGAATCCATACGGAAAGTTCGGATAATGTCTTGTCTCCGCTTTTGGCGTTGATTCGGGATCAGTCAGTCGATGAAATTGGGCTGAATGTCGGTGCAATTCACGCTCTGCAGACTCTGGCTGGCACCGCGTACCGACATCTCGATCCGGCATATAAATCGGCTGGCTATGTCACCGGTGCGATCGAAATCGCACTGGCGCATCCGTCTGCCGCAGTTCGTCGAAACGCGATCGCAGTTCTGCCTCACGACGAATTCGGAATGAAACTGCTTCTTGCAAATGCCAACTTGTTCAACGACACGGATATTCAGGTTCGCATGCAGGCCATTCTTTGCCTTGCTGACATGGAAACGTCTGACGATGCTGGCAAGCTCATCGCCTCTGTCGCTCAGCGCGGCAACCTCGATCAGTGGGAAGGCGACGCTGTCACAGCAGCAGCGGCAACTCATGCGGTCTCGTTCCTGAACGCTCTCGCTCAGTCGAAGAACGACAAGCCTGAGCTGACTGCGACCTCTTTGAGAACATCGGAGATCGTTGCAGAACACATTTCGCGAAGCCGTCCAACGGCCGAGCAGATGCAGGCACTTCTCGCCGGACTTGAGAGTGCTCAACCCGCACTGATCGACGTCGTCGTTCGCGGTTTAACCGCGGGCTGGTCTCGCGATCATCAGATTACGATCAATGCCGATGCAGAAGCCTCGCTGCTGAAGATGCTCGAAGCGGTTCCAGGTTCATCCAAAGGTCAGTTGTTGAAACTGTCCTCGCTGTGCGGATCGAAGGCTCTTGAATCTTACGCGAAAGAGATTGTTGATTCGCTTTTGAAGGTCGTCAACGATACCAAAGCGACCACACCGGACCGCGTCAATGCGGCAAGGGAAGCGATCGGCTTCCAGTCGCAAAACGAAGAAGTTCTGTCATCGGTTCTCGACACGATCACGCTTCAGGCGGCACCTGATCTGGCGATCGGAATCATCGAAGCCGCTGGTCTGAGCACCTCGGAAGGACTCGGCGATCAGTTGGTTCAGCGATCGGAGTTGATGCCCCCTCAAATGAAGGCCGCGACTGTTCGCGTTCTTCTGTCACGCCCGGCAACAACCAGCGCGATGCTGAAAGCGATTGAAGCACGCACCATGGAAATCGGTGATCTGACGCTGGATCAGAAGCAGGCTCTTCGCGTTCATCCTGACAGACGCATCCGCGCGGAAGCCGAAAAACTGATGGCAGCTGGCGGAGGCTTGCCGGACGCCGACCGCGACAAAGTTCTGAAGTCGCTGTTGCCTCTTTGCGAAGAAAAAGGCGACCTGAAAACCGGTAAGGCGATGTTCGTCAAGCATTGCTCCAAGTGTCACATCCATGGCACTGAAGGCAAGGCAATTGGTCCGAACCTGACCGGCATGGCGGTTCATCCTAAGCACGAGCTGCTGACTCACATCATCGACCCAAGCCGCAGCGTGGAAGGCAACTTCCGCATTTACACTGTCGCGAAGACCGATGGCATTGTGATCAACGGCATGATGTCTGGCGAATCCCGCACGGCAATCACGTTGATCGACACCGAAGGCAAAGAGAATCAGATTGCTCGCGAAGACATCGACGAATTGATTCGGTCTCGCAAGTCGCTGATGCCCGAAGGTTTCGAAAAGCAGATGACGACGGAAGAACTCAGCAGTTTGCTGGAGTTCCTCACGGACAAAGGCAAGTTCATGCCAGTCTCACTGGACCGATACGCCACCGCCATCAGCACAAAGGGACTGTTCAGCGATGGTGACAATGGCCCGGACCGCATGGTCTTCAGCGACTGGACTCCGAAGATCTTCAAGGATGTTCCATTTATCCTGACAGATCCCCGCGGTAAGACAGTGCCGAACATCATTCTGTTGTACGGACCGAACGCACCACTTCCGGCTTCGATGCCAAAGTCTGTCACACTGCCATGCAACAGCGAAGCGAAGGCGATTCATCTCCTTGGCGGCGTCGGTGGCTGGAACTTCCCGTATGACAACGCGAAGACGGTTTCGATGATCGTTCGCCTCCACTACAAAGGCGGCGAGATCGAAGACATCGAACTGCAGAACGGTGTTCATATTGCCGACTACATTCGCAAAGTGGACGTTCCGGGCTCCGAGTTCGCCTATATGCTTGGCGGCCAGCAGGTTCGTCGAATCACTCTGAACCCGAAGAAGCCGACCGCTGTGATAGACACCATCGAATTGGTCAAAGGCAAGGACAACTCGGCCCCGATCGTGATGGCGGTGACGATCGAACGACAGTAGATCGCGGATTTTTGGAGAGAAGATAGCTCAAGGTTTTGTGATATAAGGAAACCGGCACGGCGTTCTTTGAAGGAGCGCCATGTCGTCCCTTGCCTGTAGGAGATGTACTGAAGTTTTCAGATTTGAGGCCATTCCACCGCCCCCAAAAGCAATAACCCGAGCCATTTCGGTTGCCAGACTCATCAAATCTTGTAAACTCCCGCCTCTCGAGGGTCTTTCCTCCTTGAGACAGCGAAATGGCCACTAAAGCCATTCGCACCCGTAGCTCAATTGGATAGAGCGTCGGTCTTCGGAACCGAAGGTTGTAGGTTCGAGCCCTACCGGGTGCACTGAAAAAGACTGGGTTTTTGAAACAAAACGCCAGTCGCCTAACTTGATGGCACGGAATTCGGCACTGAATTCCAAAATTGCGATTCGGTAAATAAAATGGCCACGGTCAGCGCCAACTGACCGTGGCCCAAGCAAACCCTTCGGGCTGCTCGTGTGGATCTTTATCACTCGTAGCTGGAGGGTTCTTTATGGCTCGTCGTGCAAAGCCTTGGTTTCGCAAGGCTCGTGGAGCTTGGTTCGTTACCGTTGAAGGCGTGCAGCACAATCTTGGTGCTGACAAGAAGGAAGCGTTCGAACGCTTCTACCAATTGATGAGACAGCCGCAGAAACGCGTAGTCTCGTCCCAATCGCTGGTCGCCGTCGTGGATGCGTTCCTCGACTGGGTCAAGCTCAATCGTGCCGCTGACACGTTTGAATGGTATCGCTACCGGTTGGAGAGGTTCTGCCAGCGGTATCCCGACCTTCGAACAACCGACCTGAAGCCGTTTCACGTTCAGCAATGGGTCGATAGTTATCCGTCCCTCGGTCGAACTTCGCGGAGGAACTATCTGCGTTCCGTGAAACGTTGCTGCAAATGGGCGGTTCAGCAAGGATACCTCAGCGAGAATCCCGTTGAACATCTGGAAGTTCCGACCGCCGACCGACGTGAGAGACGAGTCACAACGGACGAATACGAGCTGCTGCTGACACTCATCAGCGATGAATCGCTTAAAGACTTGGTCATCACCACTTGGGAGACAGGATGCCGTCCGCAGGAATCGTTGAGAGTCGAGGCGCGTCATGTAGAACTGGAGCATCAGCGATGGGTGTTTCCAAAATCCGAAGCGAAAGGGAAGCGACAACCAAGAATTATTTACTTGTCTGAGACCGCACTTGAGATTACTCGACGGCGAATGCAGCAATTCCCGACCGGAGTACTGTTTCGCAACTCCAAAGGACGACCGTGGACGCCCGATGCGGTCAACTGTGCCTTCGATCGCCTGAGAGTAAAGCTGCTTCGGAAGAGCGACCACTTTGATCCTGAGGCACTGGAAAAAGAGATTCAGATTCTGCTGAAAAAACTGACGCCGGATCGACTGGTGAAGGGCGAACTCGTCCCGAAGACTGTTAAGCAGCTGGGTGATGAGGCCCGACGCAAAGTTCTGGCTCGCCTGACGCAGGAATCGATTCCCAGCTATTCTCTCTATTCGTTGCGACATTCGTGGGCCACGCGAGCCTTGCAATCGGGGTTGGATGGTCTGACTGTTGCGATTTTGATGGGACATTCGGATCCGAGTACTCTGGCCCGTGTTTACCAACATCTGTCGCACGAACCCGAGCATCTTCTGAAGCAGGCTCGCAGAGCTGCGGGCAAACGTTGAAATGAACGGATTCTTCAATCATCCAGGTCAATCAAGGCGGATATGTTTGAGTTTCGGTCGTGGCATCTTCGTCGGAGATGCCACGGCCTTGGATTGTTTTCGGCGATCGATAAATGCTTCGAGGTCCATTCGGTCAAGTCGATATCCTTTGCGACGTCCAATTGAAACAAACGGAAGATCACCGCATTCGATCAATGCGTAGACATTTGTTTCTGAGCAACCCAGAAACTGTGCCGCTTCAGTAACCGTCAGCAGTCGAGATGGAACTCTATTATTCTGTTGCCCTGACATTGGTATCACTCGTTCGCTCTGGTCTGATTCACCGACTCAAAAAAGTCTTCGTTCAACTTGATTTCCGTAAACGGTCCAGTCTGTATTTGGATGTTCTTCTCGACCATAGAGTTCGAGATATGGGCCTGGGCTGACTTGTTCGATCAGGCTTCGAAACAGGAACGGTTTGCGGCTGTGCACGGACCGACGCGCTATCTGCCAGCTTCGACATTGCCGGTTTCGGAATGGCAGATTGCCTCGAACTCCAAGCAGCAGGAATTCATGTGAGACTCTCCAATAGTTGCCCATTCCCAGCTGTGGCTTCAGCCAGACAAGACATGATTTGTATTCAAAGCCCCAGGCTGCAATGACATCGAATGCTTCTTTCAGAAAGCCGTTGGTGGTCCAGAGATGCAGATGCGAGTCTTTTGCTGCAAGTTCCTGTACCGGTTCTTTGCAAATTGCATCCATCGTCATGGTCCGATAGTGATTCTCGGCGGCTCCTCTTGCGGCCGTGTTTGCGTATTGCCACGGAGGATCTGCGTAGATGGTGGAGAACTTCTGGCCTCGATTCAGAAGCAATTCAAGATTTCGAACAATTGTTGGTCCGGCTGCTGCTGCCGCACAATCCGATGCGTAGCTGCGAGGCTCACCACTGTCTGGCGATGCCGAGTTGATTCCTGACTGTGTCATTGTTCCGCCGCTTCCATCTGGCTGGCGATCCATGAGTCCGCCTTATTAAGAACCCACACTGCAACAAGCAGGTCGTCAGACCCGAGTCGCGAAGACTCCTTCCAGACATCGCCATTGCGAAACAATCGCACGACGGTGACTGAATAGCGAAGGATGTTCTTCAACTTCCTTCGATAGATTTTGGCTATGATTAAGCCGTGCCGAACTTCATGTATTGGTGGTCGCGCCACGGTTGTTCTCCTTGATTGATGTAGTTTCGCTCGACTCTGATTCATCGCTGTTGAAGCTGGGAATGTGTTCAGGCGGGTCGACAATTGAGCGTGCATGCATCGCCAGTTCTCGAATCCAAACACGATCGTCACTCGAAGCGTGGCCATCGTGTTTGATCTCGATCGCAATGAGTTGGATAAGATCGACCAGAGATCGCAGCTCTTTGAAATCAAACGTTATGCGATCTGTAGCCGACGTATTGCCCGCACTCACTTCTACGTAATACCTGATGTCGCCTGCTGATGTCGCAGCTCGATAAATCCACACAGTGAACTCACCGGCTCCAACTGCCTGCACGAACGAGGTCTTGTTCAATTCCACCAACATCCATCCTTTAGAAGTTCTTGTGACCAGATTGGAAAAAGGGGAGGTGAAGCCCCTATGGGCTTCACCTCCTTGAACAGGAACGAGATCAAGCATCGAATTCTCGTTCCTCCGTACCAATCAGATCTTCCAGGAATTCGACCACGTTACTCAGGAGGTTGATAAACGTGGTTAGTTCGGTCCCTGTAAGTTCAATCTCTTGATCGGCATCGCGGCAGTCGTTGTCTTCTGCTGTCAATAATGACATCCAGAATTGATTGCCGGATGATTCGTGTTTTTTGCGTTTGTTTCTCATCGCTGTCCTCTATTTTGTGACACTTGGCTACTGCTGTAGCCAGTGCGGGGTTATTCCCGCGTGAAAGTATCCTCTCACGCCAAAACAACCGAAGAAGAGGAGGTCCGGCCAAACAACAGGCCGGACCAGTTCAGGCATCTAGCCTGTTTAAAAACCTAAAGATCCAATCATGCCTTCATCTCTTGAAACATGAGTGCTGCAAGGTGCCCACTCGGCGTCACCAACAGAATCCGGCAGAACGTTTCAGACATCAGCAGGAAGAGGACGCGGTCCCCACCTTCGAACATCAGTTCGTTCGGACGTCGGAATGACGCTTTGATCTCATCCGTCTGGTCAAGCGATACGAGGCTCTCTAGCAGAGCTTCACATTGCTTGTCGGGTGTGAGACACGCGTATTCGCCGTACGGCAGAATGATCATTCTCGGGCAGGGGTGAATGTGAATATTGCGATTCATCGAATTTCTCCTTTGGTGATAGTGGCCAGCCGGATTGCATCCGGCTGGCGTAGTGACTATTCCTCGGAGTCGTCGTCGAACTCACATTCAGACTCGGCGTCTCTGTCGACCGCCTTCTCGGCCTCCTTTTGCTCGTAGATCCAGTCGAAGGCCAGATCGGCCACCTTCTGGAGCATCAAAAGGTCGTTGACGGAATAGGATTTTTTGTCTTCCCAGTCTCCGTTAGGCTTTTTGAAAGACAGAACGAATTCAACCTTGTAGTAGAAGCTGCCTTCTCGACTGCGATTTTTCCAAATGACAGCCGTGACATTGCCTCGACGGATCTTCTCTGGTTTTGGTTTTTGTTTTTGCATGTACATCCTTATTGATGTAATGACACATGGCGGTCCCTCCGCCTCTGCGTCGGTTATTGTTTGCAAACGTCATCATGACGCCTGCGTTGACTACCCACTTGCGGCGAACCGCAAGTTTTGGAGAGAACAGAACTGTGAGCTGTCACTCACAAGTTTCTGTCCTCTCCGTGAGCTGTCCGGAGACAGCTCGAAAACCAAACTCAACCTGAACTACAAACCTATTTCCACTTGGTCCTGGTCTGTGACTTCTGTGGAAACTGTTCGAGAGCTTTCTGAACAAGGATCAGAAGGTCCGGCAACTCTTCGACGGGGATGTAGGGCGACAGATCAAATTTTGATCCGAACGCTTTCCATCGCCCGAAGACGGCAACCCGTTCATTCTTTCGAAATGAGCCAGAGGGATAGATCGAATACCCAAGAGAGCCTTCGGAATCGAAGAACTGCTCCTTTGGCATCGCCCCATCCTGATATGGCAAGCTGCATTTCGAACAGAATCGCTCGTTGATGGTCGAAGGAAAGAACCTTTTGAAGGGCCATATATCTTTCCATCGATTTCCGTATCGTCGCACTCGTCTCATAAGCTGGTTCCTCCCAGCAATTCGGTGAACGGCGTTCCCTTGAACGTCCGCATCACCTACGGTTTGTAAAGTTGTTGTTTGCTCATTATTTTTCCGTGCTCCCGAGCAGGGAGCGATGAAACCCACAGGGGGGAAATGCTGCTGCCACGACGCCTGGGCTTTAAGGACCACTCTCCAACGCCCGCGCCTGACAACAGCCGTGTCGGAACTTACCTGCCTTTCTTTTGAGGAGCCGTTGCCAGAAGTTGCAACAGCTCGGTACATGCCACGACTTTCACCGGAATCCGGTTGAGATCCGGGTGCCGAGAAACTGTTTCACGAAGGCGGACCGCCTTCTGCGGCAAAACGGTGACGATAGTGATCTCAAAACTCCGGCGACTGATCAGTTGCTGCAGCGTTGAGATTTGCATATGGTGATCTACGTCTTCACGAACTGATTGAACCACGCGATCCCAACGACCAGCATGTCCCGCGTCAATTCGAGCAAGGCCCAGCCATCGCGATTCATCAGGCACAAAGTAGTAGCCGGATGGCAGTCCACCTTGCTGTTCACCGCCCAAATACTGGCGGCACTCAGAGGGCATCAACAAATGCCGTTGTCGTTTTCCAAGCAGGCAAAAGAACAGCAGGCCAGCCGCTCGGATTTTTGCGGGCTCTGAGAGCGGCCCGGTTCTCGTCGTTGCAAGTCCAAGCGCCTCAGCTCCCTTCCGCTGCAGGAACCAGTATTTTCTGCTGCTATCAAGCCACGCTGATCCAATCCACTTTCGATTCTGACACTCCTTCAGGGCCGCTTTGACAAATCGAAACCCGTGGCCCTCGAATGTTTCCAGTTGCTGTGCTGCCGCAAATGTCGTCAGTTGATACCTCGCAATCTGACTGATCACGCTGTGCAACATGTCATCGGAGATGATGGCTGATTGTGGTTTGGTCGTTGTGTTCATCGAAATTCACCAAAGTTCATAAGGAAGGTCATGATCAGCACAATGGTTGTGGAAACTTTCCACTTGTTTGGCGTCGTATTTTCCAGCGCACTCAATCACGCGACGAATCGTGTTCTTGCGATCCATCAGAAATGCATCGGGGTCTTTGATTCGATATCCCGCTTTTGGCAACGAATGCTCACCAACCCACATCTGAGCCAGTTTGGTCCGTCGTCGGCGGTACATCACAAACACCTGTGACAGATGAAGGTCGTGGTTCCACTGTTCAGGCCGGGGTAGCCCACAGGCTGTTGAGCCCATCAGGTTGGCCGCCTTTTCGCTGGCCACAATGACATCCGTCGGAATCGCCGGACAAGACCACCGACTCTGACACGCCTCAGCAATTTCTTCGCTGTCCGGGTCATCATCTCCAGGTGCCCATTGACAGAGCGGCTGATCCGCCTTGAGTGGCGGATGAACCAGAATCGTCGCACGTTTCAGCCAGCAATTCTCCTCAAGCTGAGCCAAACGACGACGACACTGACGTCTGCTTGCGTCGAAAGGCCAGAAGGCAGCGTTCACCTGTTGCAGCGACATGAGCCGCGTTTTTCGTGTGAGCGTTGTGGTCAATTCAAAATCTCGCCAGGCAAGAGTGAATCGTTTCATTTCTTACGTCTCCTCGTTCCGCCAGAACGTTTCAGCGACTTCTGCAGTGCCTCGTACAAATCTTTTCCAGCCCAGTCATCATCTGATGGCGTCGCTCTGCCGATCTCCTCATCTGTGATGATCGGGTCATCATCGATCGGTGGCGCAGGTGCATTCACGACCGATTTTGGTGCGGTTATCGTGCCTGGCATAAATGAGCCTGTCAGATTCGGCCACTCTGAATTTCGTCGTCGGTCATATTCCTCCTTCGTGATGTGATAGTCCGTCTCGATGATGACCGGCATTCCACCATACTGTGCATACCCGGCGCCTCGACTGATTCTCACAATGCTCTGTTTCGGATGGTCATTCATCAGCAGAATGTCATTCAGCGTTAACCGCGATACGACTTCTTCGGATTCGCTCCACGATTCTGATTGCTCGTCTTTGTCATTCAGTGTTCGTGAATACGACAGTTTCTTATCAACAGTGAGTCCGCTGCTGGCGATCAATCGCTCCTGATCTTCGCGGGACGAAACTGAAAACCACTGACGAAGTCGGCAGTTTGCTTCAACAGCTGTGATGAGATCCGCTCGTCCTTTTCGGAGGTCCGCCATGCTCTGATTGGCCAGAATCATTCCCACTCCCATACTGCGGGCGAGCTGCAGCATGTATTCGAGATTGCTGGCCACCATCCGCTGAAACTCATCGATCACGAGATACACTGGATGCTTCCTTTCCGTTTGCGTGGCAGCTGCCAACAGCAGATAAGTCACAAGCCTTGCGATCTCAGGTGCTCCGCTCGGTGACAATGTTGATGACAAATGGAAGTACATCAGCTGAGGCTCAAGAAACACCTGCGACAAATCGATCGCTTCTTTCAGCACATCAGCACTGTGACCAGTCGCAGGACTGACATTCAGTGCCTCGACGCTGCCGAGTCGCTTCATCGTTTCCAGAACGTGTGAGCCAGCTTTCACGATCTCCGGATTGAGACCACGCTTCTTTGCTTGTTGAGCGATTTGGCGAAGATGTTCCGCAAGTTCCGCAATGGACTGTGGCCCCTGTTTCATCCCTTCTTCGCCGACCGACAGATTGGCCGTGCTATAGAATCCTTCACCGTAGTCGGTGCCGTATGTCAGACCGGCAGCTCCGAGCAGCAGATCTGTCTGAGTATTGATATCCAGCTGCTTCCAAAACGGCTGTTGCATCGGATTAAAGGCAAACGTCGATTTGTTTCGCTGATTCGAGAAGTATTTGAGCGGCAGTCGGATCTTTTTACGCTTGCGCGTTTTCGCGGCGGCTTTCTGCAGAGTGTCCAGCAGTTCCAGTGAATCGGCCTTAAGGTCGATGACAATGACGCTGCAATCGCCAAAGGCGATGAGCTGTTCTGCAAGCGGCGCCAATGACCGCGATGTTTTTCCGGAACCGCTGTCTCCCAACACGTGAACGTGCTCGTTCAGAGTTTCTCGCATAACAAGGACAGGACTATGGTCAGCGACAACGTATCCGAGGAAGACACTGTCCCGTTCAATATCATTTCCGTCCTGCAGCGAATCCAGAATGGTCGGTGGAACGACTATAGCTGAGTCCGGTTCCTCGAACCGTGACAACTGCAGACAAGCGGTCTCAGACTTTTCTGACATCATTGGTTCATGCCGTTCATTGGGCAGTTCAGGATCGTTGCTTTGTGGGGCCTGCTGAGATCGCAGTGCCGCCATCGTTGCCGTCACAATGACACGCTGGCTGGCTGACACCATCAGCAACAGCGTGATGAGAATCGGATGCAGGGAAAGCGCTCCGTAGATTGCAATCGCAGCCACGACCCCATATCGAAATCGAGTGAAAAACGAGGCACCTTCATAACGGAGTTCAAGCAAGCGTTGGTTAATGCTGGCATGAGCAGATTCGAGATACTGAGTCAGTATTCCGGACTGGAAGCGGATCAGCAAAATCATCATCAGGGCTGCGACAAGCACCGTGCAGAGGATTCGAACAATGGAGACTCCTGCAGGGCTCTGTGCCAAACCGGGAAGCTGCCTCGCATCGTAGAGAAACCAGCTGGCCAGACTTTTTCGACAGAGTTCCCAGCGAGTCATGGGGAACTCTGTTGGCAGCGGCAAGAAGACGAGCAGAAAAATCATTCCGTAACAGACGACCAGATTGATGCCCGTGTTTCGCAGCAGCATCAATTCGAATGCAATGACAACCATCAATGATGTATCGATCAACATCTTCTTTCCGATCGTTCGAGCACTCTGTGCCGCATCACGTGGCATGGGACTCAATGTCGACATGCACAACCAATGTTCGCCAAAGCTGTAGACCAGCACCGCAGCTGTTCCGCATATCAAGTGCGTCAGTAGCCAGACCGGCGTTTTCGAACTCATGCTCAGCAGAAACACTGAGAGAAAGCAGAGAGGATTCAGCACTGGCTGAATGTCTCGAACTGCGATGCAGCTGACAACGCAGAACAAAAGGACAGGAACCGCGAACAACTGGTCCCACGGATGGAGCCAGCCGATACCGTATGGCGGATAGAAGATCAAAATGACTAACGTCAGCAGCATGCTGACAAACAGCCAATACATGAGCCGTTGAGCAGCCTGTCGCGCCAATGGCAACGGTGCAGGCACTTCGATCGTTGACGGCATATCCGTTGGCAGTCGATCGAGTTGGACGGGATTCCCTGGATTCTGGTAATAGGCACTACGCATGGCTTTTTCTCGCAGTTAGAAGGAGCAGTTCAGAAACAACTGAGCAGTGGATCAGTAGGCCTTTGGGCCAGGAATGTTTTCTCAGCGCGGCTTTAATTGCCGTCGCCTTTTCTTTAGTGCCTGTAATGACCACCAGACGGCAGCGTTTGTTCTGCACCAGTGCCTTGAATTCCGATAGGACCATGTAACCATCCATGTCAGTTCGACACTTGCGGGCGACGTGGTCTGCCGGTCCTCCAAGGTCAACTCGAAGAAATTCAAGCACGGATGTCGCGTCGTCGAGGCACAACAGTGCATCTTCCATGTGGCCTATCGACCACGAATACAGTTCTTTGATCTCCTGAGGCATCAGTCGCTTTCGAGCCACGCGACCGAGCGCACAGTACACTGCCGCCGAATATTCGATCGGCAGTGCCTGTGGCCCGAGTGGCAGAGTGCGATAGTTGTTGCGTCCGAGCAATCTCGCACCCTGATCCCCCAGAACGAAGTAACGGGTGGGATGAAACAGCGTGTAGCTGCAGAGATGTTGCGAACGAACCAGTCGATTCACGATCTTGCTCGCTCCCGAACGTGACAAGCCCGCCAGAATTCCCTTCAGCAAAATTGCGATCGTCAACACCCGCAGACGATCTGCCAGATGAAGGATTGCTCGGTCGCGTGCCGAGAGTCGTATGGCCTTGTGCTTGCCCATTCGTGTCATCCCTTTACCACAATTGATATGGCAGTCCGCGTGAGGCACAGTCATCGTGAAAATCCTGGACCCGTTCGGTGTCATATCCGCCGCCAAATTCAATCACCCATGTCACCTTGCCTTCTTCATCCTCGATGAATGCATCCGGCAGTTTTTCTCCTCGCCGTGTGTGAGCTCGGAGATCTTCTCCGCGCTATGCTTTCGCAAAACGCGGTGCTATTTCTCTTTGTCGCAGCCACACCGCTGCGACACCGAGATCGTGAGTTGCCTGAATTGGGTTCTTCAACTCACCACGTCGGACTCCCCCGAACAGTTGGGCCGCCTTTTCCGTGGCAATCCAGACGACACATGCCTGTGTTGGACGCCGTTTCCAGCGCTGCTGACAGACATTTGCGATGGATCCGAAATCCGGCGTTGGCTCTCCAGGTTGCCAGGTGGCAATTGGAGACGTCAGTTTCGGCGTCAACCGAGCCTGTACAATCAGCCGTTCTACAAGTCCGTTTTCCGCCAGCGATTTCATTCGCCGTCGTGTGTTCGGAAGCGAACCGTTCCAGAAGTGATCAGCCAGTTGACGCTGACTAAAGGTCCGAATTCTGTAGACGAGCGCTTCCAGAACTTCACGATCCCGTTCTTTGATATGAAGCACGGGATTCATGTGGTCGCTTCTTCTCCTTCGTTGCTCGATTCATCACGGCCACCGGTCAACCGCGGTTTTCGTTTCGACTTACCTGAGAAGTCGGGAAGACTTCGCAAATCGGTCGGCTCGTTGTCCGCCTGCGGATCGGTGAACGGCACCATTGTCAGATGCACAATTTCGGTGCCTTCGCCAGCCAGATCGGTCGTCGTCAGCCTGAGAGCACGCTTTCGCAATGTCTGAGCAATCTCGGTTTTTCCGTCCGCTTCGTATTGACGAGCGAGGTTTTCGAGTTCACTCTGCTGTTCAGCCTGTGCCGCCGCGTGCATCCCGGAAACCCGGGAACTCACGAGGCCGGCCACGAGAGCAGTCATTCGTTCGGCAACACGGTCTAAAAATACGGCCAGTACCTTGTTCATTTTTCTCCTCCGATACACAATTTGTGGCGTCCAGACTGAACTAAGTCAGTGACGGGAGGATTGAATCATGAAGGGGCGTTCCGTTTCGTCGTCAAAAAGTATTAACAACGCAATTTCGACGAATCTTTCAAAAGATGCTGAGCAGGCAAAGGACTCAATATTCTTTGATCCAATGCTGTATTCACGCTTGATGGCAAAGGCCGGATTCTCCCTGAGGAAATTCGCGGATGAATTCGAAATGGGGCACAACACTTTGCGTGGAATTGCACGTGGAGTCGGTGTTAACCCATTGACGGCCAAGTTTATTGCCGACAAGCTCGGTGTCACTGTTCTCGATCTGTTAGCGCCCTGGGACCGGCGATACGAGCCGCCGAAAGGCCAGAAATCGCAAGTCGAATGGGACCATGATGGATACCTGGGGAGCGGGACACTGGCTTCCAACAATCTGTATTTCATTCCCTGTCGCATGAAGCATAAGACCACGGCCAATAAACTTGGTCGTGGCAAGTATTACCACCTCAGTCTGCTGAAGCTCGATGTTCGACAGGACATGCAGCACAAACTGTCGAGACACTCGGATGTCTGTGCGAAAGTTGGCCAACATCCTCATGTAGCAATGAATTATTCCAGTGGTGCCACGGCGACAAGTGAAGGTTGGTGGGTCATTGATGCCTGGGTCGGTAATGAATCGCTTGAGCAGAAGTTACAGGCAGGACCATGGCCCGTCGAACGCCTTCCTGGCATGTTGCAACAGGTTGCATCGGGATTGGATGCTTTGCATCGGGCTGGAGTGATTATGCGCGAGCTTGCACCATCACATGTGTTGCTCACAGATGACCTGACCAGAGCCGTCATTACCGATTTTGAATTGGCAAAATTGCTTGCCGAGGTGCCGTCAGTCTCCGGCGAATGGCAGGATGGCGATCGTTTTCGCGCCCCGGAGATCACCGGCACGAATGCTTCGGCAGCAGCCGACCTTTACAGTTTCACCCAACTTGCAGTTGCTGCAATCAACGGCGGCCTGCCAGAGGAGGGTCAGGAATCCGAGTGTCTATCAGGGTCATCACTACCGCCGAAACTACGAAAACTGTTTCTGCAGTGTCTCATGTCGTCCCCGGCAAAGCGACCACAGGAGATTGGACCGCTGCTGGAGGAATTGAATCGCTGGGCGGAGAAGAGTCGTGCGTGACGACGACTTCGGCGATTTTGACGACGAGCGTGATGTGGCGTTTCCAGTAATTCGGGTTCACGAACTCAGCGAATTCGTTTTCTGTCCGCGTGCAGGAGTGATTGCACACGAAACGGCGACCGAAGACACGGGCGAGGAAAGCTCTGAACCCGGACCAAGACTCGGTGGCTACTGGGACTACACAGAACATCGGTTCAATGAGGAGATTCAAACAGTCAGGCGAAACCTGCTCTATTGGCTGTTACTGACAATCCCGTCCGTCGCGCTGATTTTAGTGATCCGGGCTTACGTTTCACTGATCGCTGCGGCGATCGCAGCCAGCGTTTTGGGATTTGTCCTTTCGAAGATTCTCGACACACTGCTGCAACTATTTCACCTGATTCGTGAACGCTATCTGCTGCGGACTGCAAAAGAGCAGACGGTGAATTTCGCTCCAAAGCACATTACGTCCGTCAATTGGTGGGCGCTTCGAAAGGCCGGTTTTGAATGCAGAGAACCAGACGACACGTATTTTGATTCTGCAGAACAAATCGCTGGAAAGCCATGGAGAGTTCTAAGTCACGGCATTCAGATTCGAGTGCCCGTTGTTCGAAAGCACCGGGGCGAACGAACTCATGGGCCTCAGCACACCGTTCGACTGATGGCTTATTGTCATCTTCTTGAAATCTGTGAACGTGCCGATACCCCTTTCGGCATCCTGATGTTTGCGGGCTCTGACGAATGCGTTGTGGTACCCAATACGAGGCAGCACAGGCAGGAGTTTTCGGAAGCACTGAATCGGTATCGCAGGTTCTTCTCTGGCAGCGACCATGATCGTGGTCACCCGGCTATCCCGCGCGATACTCGTTGCCGGGGATGTCACCTGGGTAAGCCCCGGAAATATGTGCAATTTGAAAGCGAGACAGTTCTGGATGGGGAATCGTTGAGCCCGATGCTGATGGACGATCATCATTGCACCTGTGGTGATCGTTTTCGCTGGTATCCGCCCCACAAAGATATCGTGGCATGGCAGCAAAGGAAACGCGAAGCACTGGAATAGTGACACCAGCGAGTCATCGTTTGATTGTGTGTCGTACGATCCACTCGATGACCTGGGTCAGAACTCCGTCAGTCTGGGGCAAATCCGGTGAGAGTCGCAATCTCGCCTGAATCTGAAAGAGTTCATCGACCCACTGACGAGGACTCGCGAATCGATCCTCTGGTTTCAAAGCGAGTCCTTTGCAAACCACGTCATCCAACCGTTGTCGCAGTGACCTGGGTAGATTGCGACATGACTGACTCAGGTCACTTGGAGGTTTCAGGCGACCGTTATTCTCCGCGATGTGGCTCGGTCGTCCGGCTCGACCGCCCATTCCTTCGTAAGGAATCTGTTGAGTGAGCAACTCATAGAAGATGGCAGACACCGAAAACTGGTCGGCTTGAAATCTGACAGCGCTGTTTTCAATCCATTGTTCAGGTGCCGCATAGTATCTGTGGCGTCCGTCTCCTACTGTGCGTTCGTTGAGTGCCTGCACCGATGAGGCGCTGCCGAAATCAATCAACACAAGGCGGCTGGTGTTCTGGGTCAGAACGATATTTGCTGGCTGAATATCTCCATGCGTCAGACCCAGTCTGCCGGAAAGCCTGGAGATGCCGTTTGCCAGGCCGTGAATCAGCCGCACCGCTTCCGTCGCATCAACTGGAGGCCGGCGGCCGGATTTAATGTTCTTCAGATATTGGTCCAGACTGATCCCGTCGATCCATGTCAGGATACAGACATATCCGTCGTTAGTTCGCTGGTAGTTCGTGACCCGAGGAAAGCTATCGTCCTTGAGCTTCCGGAGCACTTTGAGGTATTGATCTGACCCCGGTTCATCTGTCCAGTCCTGAAGCAGGACGTAGCTGCCTCCGGGACCTGCGTTGGGATCGAACGCCTTGAATCGCTTCCGCAGGCTGCTGCCGATTTGTTCGAGCAGAAAATACGTCGTGCTTCCGACGCGACGCTTTTCCAGATACGGAAATTGGCGGCCTCGAATCCAGACGATCTGGTCGTGATTCCGGCCGTGGGGCATGAGATCGTCTCAGCAAAAAGGAAACGGCACAGTGTTGAAAGTGTCGTGACAGGTGTTGGTGGCCACTCCTGGCTGACACGCATGCGTTGTTATGGCTGCAAGTACATGATGTGGTTGAGTTTATCGTTCCCACACAATGTCCCGTGACAGGTTCAGTCTGTGGGATGCGTTGCGGGACGCAATTTCTGGGGATATGTCGCGATTTATCAAGGGTCAAGCTTCTGCTTTTCAACCAGCAATTGTCCGTACTTTCTGAGGAGTTCCTGGGCTCTTTCCGAAGACCTTTTGTCTATCGTTTTCCAGCTGAAATCATCGCCCAGGATGTTCGGGATTGCGCCAGGAGGCCGATCATTTTCGCGGTTTGCGATCCATGACAAGCGTTCAATACCTTTTCGATCTGACGTGAGAACTCCCTGACTCACGAGGTAGCCAAACGAAATGGGACCCTTGTCACCGTTTTTGCGGTAGGTGTTCCCCGGGGTCATGAACGCCTGGAGATGACTTTCGATGTCCTGCAGTTCCGCTTCATATTCGACTTCCAGAATGGCCTTTTCTGCCGTCGCTCTGATTTTAGAAATCTGCTGGTCGTCAAGTACCTTCTTCGCATTCGCCACAGCTTCACGAATCTCTGCTTCCTTGGCTGCTTCTTGTTTGGCAAGTTCAGCTTCCTGAGCATGTTGTTGCTCATTGAAGAGTCGTTCACGTTCAACTTTTTGCGTCTCCGCTGTTTGTATTTCAGCCTCTTTCCGAGTTTGTTCTCTTTTAGTTTCGGCCTTCAAGCGCGACAGGAGTTCGATGTGTTCAGCATTGGCCTCTGCTTCAGCCTTATCAACTGCAGCCTTCAGGTTCTCTGCGAATTGACGCGACACTGCTGCTTCTTCCGCATCGATCAGCTCCTGCAGCGTCTGGGTGGCCGGAGGCAGCTTTGCCGTCTCTTTGAGGACGGCAGTGAGCAGCAAGTTCTGTTGTTCAAGCTGGGCAAGGCCGTTATTGAGCCAGGTCAGTGCGTCGCTGATCATCTCCCTGTGTTCTGGATGAACGACAATCTCTGCTTCAGGATCTTTCTGACTTCCTTCAAACAGTGGTGCAAGTTCGTCAACGGAGGTCTGTAACTTGACGAACTGTTCAGTCGATGGACGTTCCTCCAGAAGAATACCGCGGACCACTTTCAGGTGTGTCGGGCTTCCAACGATTCTTCGACCCTGGTCACCGCTCATCAGTGACGCATGGCGTGCATCCCAGGAAGCCTGTTCGGTCTTGAGTTTCTGGAGCTGCTGTCGCACAACAGCAACCTCACCTTTCAAGACGGCGAGCTTGGCTCGGGCCACTGCCTGTCGCGAACGAGCTTCATCTGCCATCTCCAAAGATTTGCGAAACGTCTCCATTTGCGTCTCCAGAGTCTTCTTGACCTCGTCGAGTTCTCCCTGCAATTGAGGCACTTGTTTCATGACCTCAAAGTTGCCCTTGCTGAACTCAGTTTTCATAGCACTCATGGTGGTCTTTTGAGATGCAATTTCAGATTCGAACTGATCCGCAACGTTCTGACCCTTAAAAATCACAAACAGTACGAAACAGGCGACGATCGTTATCAGAACAATTGTAAACGTGGATTGTTTCGGCACTGTCGTCCTCCCGAAAAAACTCATGGCAAGCACTCCCGGCAAGTTTCGCCGTTACCTCAACTCGTGAAATCAGAATCTGCAACTTGGCAAAATAAATTGTGCTCGAAATGGATCACAATTTCCACATAACAGGGACCACCCATGGCGAAGTCGTGTTCAAATACTTGACGGTTCGATTTCCCATCGCCACAACCTTCCGAATTGCCACCGAAACCAACCCAAGAATTACCGCTGGAGGCGAAGCCGGAAGCGGAAGGGGGTTCCCTGGCGGAGCGACAGCGCAGCCGAGGGGGCGGAGCGTTCAGCGGAGCCTGATGACCGCACGCCGCCCCAGCGGCGTCGGTCATTTCGTGAGCGACAGCGAACGAAGCGGGCGTTCAGCCCGCAAGCCGCACCGG
>JBGSVD010000173.1:0-14193 GCA_041753135.1 Planctomycetaceae bacterium | reverse complement strand
GCGGCTCGCCGTTAAACGCAATACCGTTCAAATAGTAGCGGAGCAGCGCGAGCTGCCCGGTGAGTGCCTGCAAAATGCTGGCTCACCGGACGGCTTGCGTCGATTCCGCTACTTTACAGGCCGTTCGTTGAACGGTATTGCCGTTAAACGAAAACGCCCAATACAGTAGTAAATCAACAGCGAAAGCCGTCTGGTGATGGCATTCAAAATCCTTGCAAAGACCGGACGGCTCGCGCCGTTTCGCTTCCACAAAAAACGGAGACTGGTTCAGAATTGCTCCTCTGGCAGCCGCGGCGAGCGAATTTCTGTTGAATAACGTTCGCGGGGAAATGTCAGATTCAGAGACACTGCTATCATCTTGCACCGAACACATTCTCAGAGTCTCTGTCACGAGTTCTCGTCGCCCGCGATGGATGCCTGCATCCGCCACTCCTGAGTCAACCACCAGTCGCTACTTATGCCAGCCAACCTTCTTTCTTCGCCACGCTGGAAAGCCGAACACCTCGGCCTGCCGATGCCTGATTCCATTCACGCCGTCTCTGCTTGCTTGCCGCTCTGGGATCACAATATCAAATATGAAGAGGGCGATTCGGAAGTCGTTTCGAAACTTCAGGCCGCCTATCCGCGATTCTGTCTGCACCCTTTTGTGCGTCAGTTGTGTCGCGAGATATTCGGCGCCGAATCGTCCGGTTTGATTTTTCCAGGTCGCCGATCCGCTGAACGTGCTCTCGCTTATGTCAAATCCCGAGGCGTGCTGAACGCTTCTCTCGTGCCGCTTCCTGATCAGCCGTTCGTTGGCGTCTCCGTCAGCCCCGACGACTTTCCAAAGCTGAAGGAATACTGGCAGCATGCAGGGGAAGTGATCTCTTCGCGAGGTGCGGATCTTGCCATTCGAGGCGAACAGATCTCGTGCTCGGAAACGTCGGCTCGTCTCACGCTTCGACGACGTCTTGCGGAACTGCGTGACATTCAGCCCGACAACATCTGGATCTTTCCCTGCGGCATGTCGGCAATAGCAGCAGCATGGCGCGCGATTCGGAGCCGCGACAATTCGAACCCCAGCGTGCAATTCGGATTTCCATACGTGGATACTCTGAAAATTCAGCAACGGTTCGCGCCCTCGGAGTACCGTTTCTTTCCAGTTGGCGATCAACAAGATCTGGAAAAGCTGCGTCAGGTGCTGCAGACTCAGAAGATCTGCGCGGTGTTTTGTGAGTCTCCCACGAATCCGCTTCTGACAACTCCCGATCTGCTGGAATTGCGGCGACTTGCCGATGAGTTCGGCTTTATTCTGGTGATCGACGACACTCTGACCGCGTGCATCAACCAGAATGTGCTGCCGTTTGCCGATCTCGTGGTGACGAGTCTGACCAAATATTTTAGCGGCTACGGTGACGTGCTTGCCGGATGCGTGACCCTGAATCCACGGAGTCGTCATGCGGCCGATCTTCAGAAGGCATTGACTGACGACTTCGAAGAACTGCTGATCGACGCCGACGCGGAGGTTCTGGAACAAAACTCCAGAGACGTGCGAGAACGCGTTACGACGATTAATCAAAATGCCGCAACACTCGCTCAGCGACTGCGCGATCATCAGTTGGTGCAGACTGTTTATTTTCCGAGCGACACAGGTGAATCGACTTCGAGTGAATCACCTTCTGGATTCGGCGGCCTGTTGTCGATCGTTCTGAAAGAGCCAGCGACCACGACTCCGATTGTGTTTGACAATCTGGAAGTCTGCAAAGGCCCGAATCTTGGCACCAATTTTACGTTGTGTTGTCCCTACACGATTCTCGCGCATTACACGGAACTTGATTTCGTGGAAGAGTGCGGCGTTTCGCGATGGTTGCTCAGAATCAGTGTCGGTGTGGAACCAATTGAAGAATTATGGCAGCGGTTCGAACGTGCATTGAGCCTCACGCGTTCGTGACGAAGCTGTTTACGCCGATAGCAGAGGCGAGAAGCCCGATGACTTCCGCCTCGCCAATGGAATCGAGTTAGGACAGAGCGATAAACAAAAGTCGGAGATATGGGTAAAGAATGATCGCAACTCGTAGGCAAAATGGTTTGCCAGCGCTCCGCTTGTCACACCCTACGTCTTGAGAAACTGGCCAAGTGACATCGTCAAGGTCGGACAGTGATTTCGGCACCTGTCCTTAAACTTGAGAGATTGCGCAAACCAATCGACCGGCGTTCGCAATACCGTTCAAATAGTAGCGGAGCAGCGCGAGCTGCCCGGTGAGTGCCGGCAAAATGCTGGCTCACCGGACGGCTTGCGCCGATTCCGCTACTTTACAGGCCGTTCGTTGAACGGTATTGGGTTTAACCGTCAGCCGGAGGCGAACGCGGATGCCGGCACCAATGTACGCATCCGGCTAACGGTTAAACGAAAAACATCTCCATCCGGACCGTGTAAAGTCATAGTCGCTACGAGTGAGCCGAGAATTGCTCTGCGAATTCCAGAGCCAGGCCGTCAACAATTTGCTTTAAAGCTTCGAGCGTTGCGTCCTTCAGAAAACGGAAGTTTGTCCGATTCAGCGATTCACGATTTCGAATCGTCCCTTTCGTAGCGATCTCAACGATGTGAGTATCATTGAAAGGACGCACCAGAACTTCCAGGCGACTGTACTCATTCTTCGCAGTACCGCGTCCAAGCTTGATGTCATCTCGACTGATCCGAGCTCCCCAGCCTTTCTCGTTCAGCACAGTGCTGTAATCGAAGCCAGGAAAATGATCACACAGTTTGCGAAGGCACCCTTCAATGTGCTCAGAAACTTCATTTCGCAACTGAGAATGCTTTAACCGCAATTCGTCCTCGGTGGCTGCGTCCGCATCGGAGGACGCACCTTCTGACAGACGAGCCTGCTGGCCTCTCTGAATCGCTTTCTGCAGTCGGTCTTCAAAGTCTGACATGTCGAAACTTTCGGTCATCGTTCGCGTTTGACAGGATTGATGGGCACACGGACGATATTTGGAAACTACTCTGATTTGAAATATGACAAAAACACAGTGCCATGCTGATAAATTGTAGGCAGTCCTGCAACCGCAGTGAGCCCCCAAAGTCCTCAGACGAAGCGAACATTTCTCGGCACAACCGTTATTCCTGCTTCAGAGATCGTCAGCCCACGGGCAAGATCGGCCACCGGATCCACTCCAATCGTGGTTCCTTCCGGGATTGACACGCCTTTGTCCACAATCGCCCGCTGAATCACACAATGTCGGCCAACCTCCACTCCTTCGAAAAGAATGGACTCTGAAACCGACGCAAAACTGTTCACTCGAACTCGCGGCGAGAAAATGCATCGATCAACTTTGCCGCCGGAAATGATCGATCCGGAACAGATCAGGCTGTCGACCGCATACCCCACACGCGGATTTGTTCCCTCAACATCATTAAAGACAAACTTGGGAGGAGCGAGTGGCGGCTGCCATGTGCGAATCGGCCAATCCGGATCATACAAATTGAGTTCCGGTTTCACGGACGTCAGATCCATACTGGTTTCGTAGTAGGAATCCAGCGTTCCCACATCTCGCCAGTAGGCTGGTCCGCCGGTCTCTCGATTTTCAAATAGCCACGCCATCACTCGACTGGATTCCACAATGGAAGGAATAATGTCCTTTCCGAAATCCCGATGACTGCCCGGTTCGTTGGCGTCAATGCAGAGCTGTTCGAAAAGAAATTCCGTGTTGAACACATAGATTCCCATCGAAGCCAGACAATGATCATCTCGGCCAGGGATCGGATCCGGGTCATCCGGCTTTTCACGAAAGCGAACCACGCGCCGATCAGAATCCATCTGCATCACACCAAAACGACGGCCATCCTCCAGCGGAACCGGCAGGCACGCGATGCTGGCATCGGCTTTTGAAGCGATATGATCGGCCACAAAGCGGGAGTAATCCATCTGGTAGATGTGATCACCGCTCAGTACGACAATGTACTTTGGCTGCACCTTTTCGATGGTATAGATATTTTGATAAATCGCGTCCGCTGTTCCAAGATACCAGTTTTCGTCGACGCGTTGTTCGGGCGGACGAACGCTGACGAATTCGCCAAGTTCCGCAGGAAGAAAGTGCCAGCCGAGCTCAATGTGTCGCTCCAGACTGGCGGCTTTGTACTGTGTCACCACCAGAATCTTCCGCAGTCGACTGTTCAGACAGTTCGACAACGTGAAGTCGATGATTCGAAAGCAGCCGCCAAAGGGAACCGCCGGTTTGCTTCGATCTCTGGTCAATGGCTCAAGTCGGGAACCTTTACCACCAGCCAGTACCACGGCAAGGACATCTTGCATAGTCGTTTATCTCCTGTTGAATCCGCAGTTTCGCGTATGTGCCATATCGCCCGCAAGTGTGCGGCAGGGTGCGAGCCTTACATTCCGGTGAGCACAAACGCACAATGCGAATGTGACACACGCGTTTTCTGCGTTCCGGCGAGGTCCGGCATTGCGTTTGCTTTTCAAAAAATTCGCCTCACTGCGCGTCGAGTTTTCTTTTGGACGACTTTCGAACCTTGACGAAGGATGTCGTCGAGGCGTCTTGCATCCTGCAAGAGGCAACGGTCCTGTTGAACATGACTTCTGCAGATTCTCCGCAGGTTTTCAAAATCCTGGATGTTGACGATGTATTCAAGCACTGCCGCAGACGTTACCGGGGACGAAAAAAACGAAGATCCGAGTTCACATCGCCTTTCCGCGGCAGTTTACATGCCATTTCAGTCAAAGATCTCCGACCAGGCAGGATCGTTACACAAAGCGGAAGTCGAAGCAACGGACGGAACTCGAGTCTCCAGAACGCTCGTCAATTTCTGGCTTGATGCTGCTCTGATGCTGATGTTTGTCGGCTATGCGATCATCTCTGCAATTGTGCAGTTTGTATTTCCTCCGGGCGTTGCAGCAAAGGGTTGGCTATTGTGGGGAATGAACTATGGCCAATGGTGCGGTCTTCAGTTCGGTGTGCTTAGCACGCTTGGTTTCGCAATTCTGGTACACGTGATGCTGCATTGGACCTGGGTGTGCAGTGTCATTTCAAAAAAGCTACTCCGGCTTAAAGAGCTTCCGGATGACGGCATTCGCACAGTCTACGGTGTCGGATTGCTGATCATTCTACTTGTCACCTCGGCGACAATCGTTGGGATCGCCATCATGACGATTCAGATGCCTCCGCAGTAAATTTTACTAACGCGTTTTTTAGGGACACCAGACATGATCAAGCTCAACCGAGTTCTCATTCCAACCGACTTCAGCGACTTCAGTAGTCCTGCATTAAAATACGGCTGCGCTATCGCCGCTCGTTTTGACGCGGAGATTCATTTGTTGCACGTTGTCCCGGATCCCGCAATGCTGGTCCCGGAGGCTGCCGCGTTTTCCGCTGACGTCATGATTGAGCAATCCGAATTACTGAAGGCCGAAGGCGTCAAGAGTCTTCAGAATCTGCCGTCAGACGGCTGGAGCGACAGCAAGCCCATTGTTCGTGAGGTTCGGATCGGAGTCGCGTTTGTTGAAATCATTGACTACGCTGCACAGAACGAGATTGACCTGATTGTCATCGGAACTCATGGGCGTTCCGGATTGATGCATGTGCTCATGGGCAGTGTGGCAGAACGAATTGTGCGAAAGTCTCCATGCCCGGTGCTAACGGTGAAGCCGGAAGGTCACCAGTTTGTAACGCCATAACAGTTTCGATTTGCAGTATCAGCAGCCTCTTTATGCCAGCCCGAAGCGAGACCGTTCCGGTGCTCAAACTTCCTGGCTGCCGCTTCGTGTTGATTTGGTGGTAAGTTGATGCTGCCGCTCACCAAAAAAAGCGAGACTAAGGCGTCGCCCGGCATTAAGTTGTCCAGTTAGCCGAACAGCGCGATCCGTCCGGTGCCGCCGGAGATGTTGTCGTCTCACCGTCAGCCGCAGGCGTACGCCCGTTGGCACTTGATTTAGAAAGCAGCAGGCACTTTCCAAGTGCCGTTGCCCATAAAATCGCTGACAATGCGGACGGCACACGGAGTGTGCCTGCTACTTTTGCGTAAACCAAGTGCCATTGCGCTCGCGCCCTTGCGCTTCGTTCAAAGTACGGAGATTTCGATCAACATGCCTGGCAGGAAGAGTTCGGGCAGTTCGCTTAACTCGCGATCATCCAGCAGATCGCAGCGAAGTTTTTCAGCGGCAGCAACCTCCTGAATCTTTCGAATTGCCGTTACACATCCATAGGCCAGCCACATCTTGCCACTTGGCTTCAGCCGTTGTCGGGCTCCCGTCACCAGCGACTGGAGTAGCTCAAAGCTCGGGTCATAAAGCGCAAACTGTTCGACGGTCACCGGCTTGCTGTCTTCCCAAGGGGGATTTGAAATGATCAGATCGTACTTTGCATCGGGCTCAATGACGGTCCAGGCACCCGGCGATCGTCGAGGCACCAGGCGTGCTTCAAAGCGATCCGAGAAACCCATTTCGCTCGCATTCCAGCGGGCGTTCTCCACTGCCGCAGGATTAAGATCCGTAGCCACCATTCTGGCAGCGCCGGCTTGAAGGCAGCAAAGTGAAATCAATCCTGACCCGGTACCAATCTCCAGCACTTCAGCATCTCTGAGAATGGGATCAGAAAAGATTCGAAGTCTCAAGCTGGTTGTATCCTCCGGTTCCCAGAAGACAGTGTCCATAATTGCAACATCTTTGGGTAGCTGAGGAATGCTGGCCCACCGCACAAGTCGAGGCTCAACGACGGCACCATCTTCGCCTGGCAAGTTCGCAATGGAAGCTTCCAACGGTATCGCTGAAGGCCGCTGATCGTCGCCCACAATCGGCTGCGTTTCTGCTTCGCGTGAACAGCCGATTGATAACACCAACAGCAGTGCAGAAAGTGCCACGTTGCTATTTCGGCGTTGCATCATCATGATCATTGGCTCGCGTTTGCTGATAACGGTTCCAGAGTTTTGCAAAGTAGTCCGTTGAGTGTTTGTTCAACTCAACATAATCATCCCAGGTGTCTGTCGTCGCCTGAAAATAGCAGATGGCCATTTCGTCCGTTGAATAGTCACCCCAGAACACAGCCTGTGGTGGATCTGAAGGATTCAGCGGATTTTTATCCGAATTATCAAACCAGCAATCAAGCTCAATGCGAGTTCCCGCGGGTAAGCGAACTGGTTTTGTGTAAACGTAGTTTGTCTGCCAATAAAAATCCCAGTTCCGAATCCAGATCAGCGGTTCTGTCGTTCCGTCCGGTCGATGAGCCACCGCCTTGATTTCTTTCCCAAGCACATGCATGTGCGGTGTTGCATCGAACAGAATCGTGTCGACGGGAACCTGGTACTCGGCATGATGGTGAAAACGTGATTCCCCAGCCGGAATATTCAGGTCCACGTTGGCAACCATAATTTCAGTGACAAGGTGTTTGGCTGATTCAGGGGCAAAGTAGAGTCCGATTCGTGATCGATCCGTCATGGCACGCCCTGCTGGATGGTAATGAATCTGAACAACAAGGTCAGAGTGTTTTTGCAGAAGGCGTCCCATGCCTTCGGGCAGTCGACGTGGCTGACCACCTGGTCCCCATCCGCCAAGAGAACCGCTGACCGCAAAGCCAGGACTGCCGATCCTGCTGTATCCCGGCTGCGGATCCTCTGCATCCAATTCGCGGCCGCGACCGGTGGTATCAAAGTAGATGATGCTGTGATGGACAACCTCGGGAGCACCCGGCCGAAATTCAACCGCGCTGATCAGACGATCGGAGGTCAAACCTGTTGGAATTACAAAATGCTGATAGATGTCCGGTCCGTCGGCCAGCACTGAAAACGGTTCCGGCATCATGAGTTCCAGATCAGGTCGACCAAGCTGCCAACCCTCCGGAAAAAGCGGGGTGAGAGGAAGTTCCTCAGGATCACCTTCGACCTGATCGGATTCGATCCATTCTCGAAGCCGTCGTAGTTGCTCATCTGACAGTCGATGAACATTCGCAAAGCTCCCGAAGCCTTCTTCTGCTTTCCAGGGTGGCATTAATCCTCGTTCCAACGCGATCAGGATTTGAGCCGAATGTTTGCGAACATCATCGTAGCTCAACAAAGTAAAAGGCGCCGCTTCACAGGGACGATGACACTGACTACAGTGCTCAAAAATAATCGGCGCGATGTGTCGATTGAAGGTTAGTGAGTTCCTCGCGGATTCAGACAACTGCAACGAGGAATCGCCTTTAATACGACGACGCGGAATCGGACACCCAATTGGCTCCGTCGACGGAACCGAAATCTCACTATGCTCAGAGACAGCAGTCAGCACGTCTGCCAGATCATTCTGCCTCGCTTCCCTCTTCGCCTTACCGATGTCGACAAAGCGATCGTTAATACGACCTGAATATATGGTTCGGCCGTTAACCTGCACGATCGCCTGAGGTGTATGAGTCGCCTTCAGTCGGTCGATAAGGCGACCATCATGATCAATGATCATCGGAAAGTTGAAGTTGAACGTTCCCTGAAAACTGGCCGCCTGCGCCGCATCGCAGAGTTCACCCGGCAGGATGCCCCAAAACTGTATCCCGTGATTGGCATGACGCTCGGCCAGTCGCTTTAGTTCCGGGACCATCGCATTGCTGATCGGGCAGTCCGGGGACAGCACGACATAAACGGTTGCCTGTTCCACTCCCGCCGGGATTCCATGCGGATCTGCGGCGTCCGATAACTCTGCGGATACACTGACGGTCGGGTTGATGCTGAGCGGTAACGCCGATGACGACGGTCTCAACCATGCATTGAGACTGACACCGGCGACGCACAGAAAAATTACAGCAAAAAATCCTTTTCCCACGTCTTGACCTTCCATGGTCACTCGAAAAAAAATCAGCGAATCCATGATTCGCCATCAGGAACCAACGGCTGAAGAATTCTCCGCTGGAGTCTGCTGATCTGAGACAGATCGGAGGACATTCTAGCCCAACCTGTCTCAGGTCGGGAAGTGCGTTCGTTGCTGATTCACGCGGTCGCGATAATCAAACATGCTGTGGGATGCGAATTGCAGTCAAGCTGATCTGAGACAGATCAGCCTACATGTAGCCCGACCTGTCTCAGGTCGGGAACGGCGCCCGCTGCTGATTCACGCGGTCGCGATAATCGAACCTGCTGCGTATCGCGAATTGCAGTCAAGCTGATCTGAGAAAGATCAGCCTACATGTAGCCCGACCTGTCTCAGGTCGGGAACGGCGCCCGCTGCTGATTCACGCGCTCGCGATAATCTTGTCTGCTGTGTTCCGCGAATTGCGGGAAAGCTGATCTGAGACAGATCAGCCTACACGTAGCCCGACCTGTCTCAGGTCGGGAACGGCGCCCGTTGCTGATTCACGCGGTCGCGATAATCCATTCGGCTGCGTACTGCGGGCGAGTCATCCCTTATCAGGGGAGCAAGGCAACCACCGGTCGAACACGAAGGGGCCAAACGGCAAAACGGCAGCCAGCATTCCAGCCACCGCCAGAGTTTTGGAAATCGGAATTCGCCTGGTTGCCATCATCAACATCACAACCAGGAAAACGAACAGGAATCCATGGATTGAGCCAGCGATTCTTACAGCCATGGGCATGTCTGCCATGTACTTCAACGGCATAGCCACGCCAAAGAGAATCAAAGTCGAAATTCCTTCGACACATCCCAATCGCCGCAAATTCGCGAGAAATTTGGCGTCAATCTTCTTCGTTCCTGCCGCGTCGTTGTTCTGTTCGCTCGTCATTTTCGCAGAGTAGTCTCTGAAGTCGGACGTTGGCAAGAATCCAGCCCTCTTCGGCCGTTGGAATCCTCAGATGTGGTGCCGTTCATTGAGAATACGGCATTGGCCGCCAGAGAATCAGGCCGAAACTTCGATCCAAATCGACAATAGATTTTGCTGACAACTCGCGGCAGATTGTGCCCGGCGACGGGCGGGCGCAGCGGGTTCATTTTTCAGCAATTCGCGACAGAAGGCTGCGCGCCAGTGCCGGTCGCCAAACGAGTCCGGACGTCACCATGCGAGGAGGAAGCATCAGGCCTGCAACCTGTGAGTGAAAGACCTTGCCTGGTTCCACGGGTCTGTTCCGGGGAAATCGACATAACTGAACGGCGGTGAATTGAACGAAATGGCCGATCGAGATAGATTCGCCACAGTGGCAGGAGACAGTCGTTTCGGAGCAAATGGGGTCTGATGGAACTCAATGATCTTCCTTTGAGCGGGCCGTGGGGGGAGCGGCATCTGTTGGGACTGGAAAGTTTGTCGTCGGAGCAACTGACGACAGTACTGGATCTCGCAGAGCACTACGATCACATTACTAGTGGCGGCACACAACGGTTGGATGTGCTGAAAGGGCTGGTCGTCGCCAATTTGTTCTTCGAGAATTCCACTCGTACGCGAACAAGTTTCAGCCTGGCGGCTCGTCGCCTTGGTGCTGACACCGTCGACTTTACCGCAAGTTCCAGCAGCTTGTCCAAGGGCGAAACGTTTATCGACACGGCGCTGACCATTGAAGCGATGGGGGTCGACATGGTTGTCTGTCGCCATCGAACATCCGGGGCGCCTCATTTGCTGGCCAGACATTTGAAAGCCAGCGTGCTGAACGCAGGCGACGGAACTCACGAGCATCCGACTCAGGGACTGCTCGATATTTACACGATCCGTAAGGCTCGCGGACGAATTTCTGGGTTAACCGTCGCGTTGGTTGGCGACATTCGGCACAGTCGAGTGGCCCGGTCGAATATTCACGGACTGGTGACTTTGGGCGCGCGGGTCATCGTGTGTGGTCCGGCCACGTTGATTCCGAATGACATTACTCGCATGGGTGTCGAGATTGCTCATAATCTGGATGACATCCTTCCCGAAGTGGACTGCGTGAATTTGCTGCGAGTCCAGTTTGAACGGCAGAGAGGCGCGTTTTTTCCTTCAATCGCTGAATATGCAACTCTGTTTGGAATGAACGGCGATCGGATTCGGCGAGCGAAAAGTGACCTGCTGGTCCTGGCCCCGGGACCGATTAACCGAGGTGTGGAACTTACGCCAGACGTTGCGGACGGTCCGCATTCGGCGATTTTGAATCAGGTGTCTCACGGATTGTTGATTCGCATGGCCTGTTTGACTCTGCTGACTCAGGAACGCCGCAGAAACCTGGGAGGCCAGTCATGAGCAATCTGCTGATTCGCGGTGGTCGCGTTATTGATCCGGCCAATCTTTTGGATGACATTGCCGACGTTCTGATACAGAATGGTCGGATCGCATCGGTGATCCGTGCGGCCGACAACCCGTCTGCCAGTGCGGTGCCCGAAGGCTTCACCACGATTGATGCGCGCGGGCTGATTGTGAGTCCGGGGTTTATCGACACACATGTGTCTCTTCGCGAACCGGGTTTTGAAGAGGACGAATCAACCGCGTCCGGAACAGCCGCAGCGCTTGCGGGTGGTTTTACAACCATCGCAGCGCAATCGGACACTAGCCCGGTAATCGACAATCGATCGGCGGCTGAGTTTATCCGTCTGCAGGCAGAGCGTGCCGGAAACTGTCGCGTTTATCCGCTGGGGGCAGTCACCAAGGAGAGCAAAGGCGAAGAACTGGCCGAAATCGGGCAACTGGTTCAGGGCGGCGCCGTTGGATTTTCCGATGCAAAGCGTTCGGTCGCAAACTCAGAAGTGATGCGCCGTGCCCTGGAATACACGGGGATGTTTGATCGCCCGATTCTGCATTTTGCGATGGTCCCTGAACTGTCAGAAGGCGGAATCATGCACGAAGGGTACCAGGCGACTCGCCTGGGACTGCGAGGAATCCCTGCCGCTGCTCAGGACATCATGACAGGCCGCGATATTGCATTGGCAGAACTAACGGGCGGCAGAATTCATCTGATGTGTTTGACGACGTCTGATTCTGTGCAGCGGGTCCGCACGGCACAGGCGGCAGGAATCGCCGTGACGGCCGATGTCACACCGCATCACTTGCTGTTCACCGACGAAGCGCTGACATCTTACGACACCATGTATAAGTGCAATCCGCCTCTGCGATCAAGCGAGCATGTGCAGGCACTGATCGCTGGTCTCAAGGACGGCACGCTGTCGGCAATCACGGCCGACCATCAACCGCTGGCGTTTGAAAAGAAGCAGGTTGAACTGGATGTTGCTCCATTTGGGATTTGCGGAATCGAAACTCTGCTGGCCGTCTGTATCCGAGCCTTGATTGAGCCTGGGCATCTGACCTGGCCGGAATTGATCGCCCGACTCACCACTGGCCCTGCTGCTGTGCTTGGCTTGAAGCACGGGACTCTGACAGTTGGCGAACCGGGTGACGTCACACTGATTGACCCATCGGAGCAATGGACCGTCAATGCGGCTGCGTTTCGTTCGAAGAGCCGAAACACTCCGTTCGACGGGATGACATTTACAGGCCGCGTCGTCAAAACGATCGTCGACGGCGATGTGCGATATCAGACAGTTCGCTGAACAATCTGGATTGCATTTGAGCCTGTGTAATGCTCGGTTCCTGCAGATTCTCTCACTTCCCAATTTCCTTTTTCCAACAATAAATCCAGCAATAGATCTTCTATGTCACTTACACCTTCCACGATGATCGAGATCAAACGCACGAAGGGCAAAGGCCGCGGAGTTTTTGCCCGCGTCATGATTCCCGCAGGTACAGTTTTCGAACGTGCGCCATTGCTGGTCATGACGGCCAAGGAAGCACTTGAGGGCGAGCATAGCCACGTTCTGCCGGCATACGTCTTTGAATATGGCAAAGACAAAGTCGCACTCGCGCTGGGATTTGGTTCTATCTACAATCATTCGTACAACCCAAACGCTCGGTACGATGATGCAAAGAACAATGTGAAGGAGTATATGGCACTGCGAGATATCCAGCAGGGCGAAGAAATCACGATCAACTACAACGGCGCTGAGGATATTCTGGACCCGGTGGAATTCAATGTGATTGAATCGTGACGCGGGAGTGCTGATGCCCGGCGATACGATAGTTTTTGGGTAGTGGGTTTTGCTATATCTAGCGCGGTCAGGAATGAGGTATTCCGGAACGACCAAAAAGCGGGCGGGACGCCCGCGCTCCGGGAGCGCGGACGTCTCGTCCGCTTCTCCATGCCTCATTCCTCGCCGCGTGAAGAATAACGGTTCTGCAGGGCCAGGAGTTTCAGCCCTGTTTTTTTGTTACCCAAGCACTCGGCAGTTCATTGAGATCGTTGTTTGTCGCCTGCGAAAGAAGAGCAATGAGCAGAAAACTCCTGGACTGGCGATGGCCTCGAAATAACGTCTGGCTCATTTCGCTGATGTATATGCTTGCAGGCGGCTACTTTATGCTGTTCGGCGACACGTGGTACACGCGGGGAGTTGCACCCTGGCTTCTGCCGCTCGGGATTGGCCTGTGGTTGAAGCATTCCTGGGCGCGCTGGACCGCGATGTCACTTTTGAGTGTGGGGCTCGTTCTGGCTGTCGTTGTTGTCATGGCGAATGGCATTAGCTGGAAATGGTGCCTCAGCTTCCTGATGAAGGCCGCCTTTCTGCACGATCTGTGGGTATGGAAAGTTTACCCGGAAGGTGAGAATGGCTCTCAAGTTGACTGAAAATGGGATTGGGGACTGTTTTCCGGTTTAGAAAACCAGAATTCGCAGGGAAATCTGTCAGAGTTGTTGTCTGGTCTGGAAAATTGATGGTTTCTTTGTATCGTTCCCCCTCTTCCGCGTGTCGGAGGAAATTAGTGATCCAATGAACTGGTAGCTCAGTTGGTAGAGCAACGGACTTTAAATAGGAGTGCCCCGGTCGAAAGGCTGGAGGTAGAACCGCACCATATGCTGGAACACCCTGAGAGCCGTCGGTACGCGAAAGCGTGACAATCCGCCGGATTGGGCAATCAGCAGGAAACCTGAGTCATTTGCAGATGCAATCGCAAATGAAAATGACAAGGGGCTCCTCAGAGACTTGACGTGTGGCTCCCTTTTGGGGAGATGGTAAAGTCCAGACCGCAACAAAATGTCGATGCAAATCGAAATGGCTGGTGAAAGCCAGTGCGGCAGGTTAATCCGTAGGTCCCGGGTTCGAGTCCCGGCCGGTTCATTTAAGCCATCCGAAATCGGATGGCTTTTTTTGTTTGCCCAGCGAAGCAGGCAAACCCCGTCGCTGCTTGCCAGCGACCTCACCCCGTTCATGGGGAAGAGAATCCGACTCGCAAGGGCGTCAGTGGCAAACGCTGGGGTCTGAAGGAAGCGATAGGAGGATG
>JBGSVD010000172.1:0-5994 GCA_041753135.1 Planctomycetaceae bacterium | reverse complement strand
TCTGCTCTAACAGGATTCAACAGAGCCGAAAGCCAAACGCCGAGACCTTCAGAATGGGGCCGATTCAGAATAGGACCAGCCTGCTGAACTCTCCCTGAGTTTCCCATTCCACCCCCGGCCGAGTTTTTCGCGACAAAAACTAACCCCGGCGTTTTGCTTTCTGCTTTCAAAACCGTCTCCTGTTTCGGGACAAACAGCCCGCATTCCTCGCGAATGCCGGGCTGTTTGTCTTTTGGTGACGGAAGTTTTATGTCTCTCGAATTGGCTGGCACGACGACCGTTCAGTCATACCCCTTCGTTCTGCGACATTCCGACAGGCAATTTTCGTCGGTTCGGGACAGACGTGAGCAAGTAGGTCGGTTCCGACTTGTGATTCTTTCGAAGAATGCCTACCTTGAAGTTCCCGCCTCACTCAGGTTTGGAGAACCTCCAATGCCACTTGCCCGTAAATTGACGTATGCCATTGCAATTGCAGCGATGCTGCTCTGCCACGCTAACAATGCGCCTGCTGACGATCCGCCGTCCGGAGCGATGTTCAGTGAAACAGTGGCACCATTGTTGAAAGAGCACTGTGTTTCCTGTCATGGTCCCGAAATGCAGGAAGGCGGCTTGCGGCTCGACACGCTGCTCGGCCTTAGTCAGGGAGGCAAGGCCGGATCGCTGATCACGCCGGGCAAACCAGACGAGAGCCTGCTGATTTCGGCCGTCCGTCGCGTCGACGAGACACTTCAGATGCCGCCAGATGAAAAACTCTCCGATGAAGCCATTAAGATTTTGACCGACTGGGTCGCTTCTGGTGCGGTGCATCCGGATGGAGACCTGGCGATTCATTCCACCCAGCCACCCTTCGATGTCCTGAAGGCCCGCCAGTTCTGGGCGTTTCAGCCGGTACAAACTCCCGCGATTCCCGAAGTTCAGCAGAGCCAGTTTGTTTCATCCCCCATCGATGCTTTCGTGGTGGCTCGACTGGAAGAAAATGGACTTCTTCCGAACGCAGTGGCTGACAAATTGACGCTCATTCGCCGGGCGACTTTTGATCTCACCGGTCTGCCTCCTGCGCCGCAGGAGATTGCGAATTTTCTGGCGGACGAATCTCCCGACGCGTTCGAGACTGTTATTGATCGTCTTCTGAACACTCAGCAATACGGTGAGCATTGGGGCCGTCATTGGTTGGATGTTGTTCGTTACGCCGACTCAAATGGTCTTGATGAAAATATCGCCCATGGAAATGCCTGGCGATTTCGAAACTATGTCATCGCATCGCTGAATGCAGACAAACCTTACGATCAATTTTTGAGAGAGCAGATTGCTGGCGACCTGTTGATTGATCCAACATCCGACGAATCGACGCGCATCGCGCGACTGACGGCCACCGGGTTCCTTTCCATGGGGCCCAAGGTTCTGGCGGAAGGCGATGAAACAAAATTGCAGATGGATATTCTCGACGAGCAGATCGATACGATGGGCCGAGCGATGCTTGGTCTGACGCTGGGCTGTGCTCGGTGTCATGACCACAAGTTCGATCCGATTTCTCAGGCCGATTATTATGCTGTGGCGGGAATCTTCCAAAGTACAAAGACGATGGAGTCTCTGAAGCGAATTGCGAAGTGGAACGAAAACTCCATCGCAACTGAAGCAGACCGCACGATGCTTGAGACGCACAAGGGAAAGATCGACGCCACACAGACTGAGATTCAGAGTTTGCTTTCCAGTTCGAAGGCGGCTGTTGCTGAAGCGACCGGCAACAATAACGCACAGGACATTAAGGAAGGGGATCTGCCGGAGGACGTTAAGAAACAATTGGCCGATTTGCGTACTCAGCTAAAAACCCTGGAGACCACGATTCCTGAAATGCCAACGGCGATGGGTGTAAGCGAGGGCGATGTGACGAACGCTCGCATTCTGATTCGCGGTTCTCATTTATCGCCGGGTCGAACTGTCGAACGAAGTGTTCCCGTCGTCCTGGCTGCCAGCGGATTTTCCGTTCCTGCAAATCAAAGTGGTCGTCTGGAGTTCGCAAAGTGGCTCACCAGTCCCGAAAATCCGCTGACGGCCCGCGTGATGGTCAACCGCGTCTGGAGATGGCATTTCGGTCGAGGACTCGTAGCAACAGCGGACAATTTCGGAAAACTGGGAGACCGACCTGGGAATCAACCGTTACTCGATTGGCTGACCAGCGAATTCGTTCGCAGTGGATGGTCCCTGAAAGCATTGCATCGCAACATCATGATGTCGCGAACATGGCAATTAAACTGCGACAATAATCCGATTGCGGAACAAAGTGACCCGGACAATCTCCTGCAATGGCGATGGTCGACTCAACGACTTGGGGCCGAGTCCGTTCGGGATTCCGTCCTGGCAGTGACAGGGCTGCTTGATCGATCGATCGGGCAATCGATGCTGCATGTCAAGAATCGTGAGTTTCTCTTCGATCACACATCGAAAGACGGAACCTCGTACGATTCAAAACTCCGTTCAATCTACCTGCCTGTCATTCGCAACAATCTGTACGACGCGATGTCTCTGTTCGACTGCACTGACGGAACCGTTCCAAACGGCGACCGAGCATCTTCGACAGTCGCATCGCAGGCACTATTTTTGATGAATAGTGACCTGGTCATTCAAGCGGCGGAGAATCTCTCTGAACTGTTGATGGTTGAATTTCCGGACAACACATCGCAACGTTTGGACTCTCTGTTTCACCGAACTCTGGGCCGTGGTCCGACGGAATCAGAGACGGCGGAATTCGAGAGTGCAGCAAAGTCGATCGATGATCAATTCACGCAGGACGGAATTGCCGACGCCGCTCGGCCCAAAGTGGTCTGGGCGACACTCTGCCAGACAGTTCTTATGTCGAATGAGTTTTTGTACATCAGATGAAGTGAAATGAGATCACACAACATTCACAAGACATCCTGAAGGTCTGTAGAACGTTTACCGCGAATCGTTGATTCAACAGTTGAGAGCAACGAAATGTTCCAGTGCAGTCAATCTCGTCGACAAATCCTGCAATCAACCGCCGTTGGTTTCGGCAGCCTCGCGCTGGCTTCGATGATGCAGGAGTTGTCCGCTGCCGAAACATCCGCCCCAAGTCCGTTTCACTTCGCTCCGCGAGCGAAACGTGTGATCTTCATGTTCATGAAAGGCGGGCCATCGCAGGTCGACACGTTTGATTACAAACCGAAACTGCAACAGGATGATGGCAAACCATTGCCCTTTGCAAAACCTCGCGTGCAATTTGCACCGACGGGAAATCTGCTGGGATCTCCCTGGCGATTTCGACAGTTCGGTGAGAGTGGTATCCACGTCAGCCAACTTTTTCCTAACGTCGCTCAACATGTCGACGACATCTGCTTTCTGAATTCGGTCCATGGAACCAATGCGGCCCATGGCGGAGCGGCCCTGAAGCTTCATACCGGCAGTGATTCGTTCGTCCGTCCCAGCATGGGAGCATGGGTCAGCTATGGGCTGGGAACCGAGAATCATGATCTGCCGTCATTCATGACAATTTGCCCAACGTTGGCACATGGCGGCGTTAATAATTGGGGCTCCGCTTTTCTGCCGGCTGAAAACCAGGGAATTCCTTTGGGCGTTGCCAGCCAGCCAGCAACGTCTGCAACTGTGAAGTACATCGCTAATAACAAGTGGTCCAGTCCGTCGCAGCGATTGCAGCTGGATCTGCTGAAACGCATCAACGAGCAACACCTGGCTCAGTCGCCGCATGAATCAGAGCTGAACGCACGAATTCAGTCGTACGAATTGGCGTTTCGCATGCAGACAGAAGTTCCGCAGCTACAGGACCTTTCGCAGGAGTCAGAGGAGACTCAGAAACTGTATGGTCTTGATAACCCGATCACAGAAAACTTTGCGAGACAATGCCTGATGGCACGACGGTTCTCTGAAGCCGGTGTCAGATTTGTTCAGGTGACTCATAGTGATGCTAAGGTTCAGTGGGACCAGCATGGAGACCTTCGCGCCGGCCACAGCAAGAACGCGCTCGAAGTTGATCAACCCATTGCGGCTTTGTTGACCGATCTGAAGCGACGCGGCTTGTTGGCTGATACCCTTGTGATGTGGGGTGGCGAGTTCGGGCGAACGCCGACCGCACAGGGTACGACTGATGGACGTGACCACAATCCAGAAGGATTTACGATGTGGATGGCAGGTGGCGGTGTCAAAGGTGGCATCCGCTATGGTGCCACTGATGAATACGGCTATTACGCCGTTGAGAAACCAATGCACATTCACGACGTGCATGCGACGTTGTTGCACCTGCTGGGCATGAACCACAAGCAGCTTACCTATCGCTACGCTGGCCGCGATTTTCGGCTGACCGATGTTGCCGGTGAAGTGCATGACGGGATTTTCGCATAGCATTTTGCGAAGATGTCAGACCATGAGAAACATCCCTGTGGTCGCGCTGCGCTTACCACCGGCTAATTTCTGAAACCGTTTCACGGTAAGTCGCAAGAAACGCGGTCACTACAGACGATGCACTGACTTTGAACCTCTCAATACTCGCGCACTTCATTTCGCGCTGAACCTATTAACGGCCGCCCACCTTCGACTCAGACGACGACTGTGCCGACCTTGAACAATTGAAGCTGGTTAACGCCGAATGTCGTTGTGATGGCAACATCAGCGGCGTCTCGCCCTCGCGCCATCAGAACACGGCCGATTCGAGGAGTGTTGTTTCTTGCATCAAACGAATACCACTGGTCGCCAAGAAACACTTCGAACCAGGCACTAAAATCCATCGGACTTGGCTGAGCTGGGACACCGATGTCTCCAAGAAATCCTGTGCAGTATCGAGCAGGAATGTTGAGACATCTGCACAGCGTGATCGCGAGGTGCATATAGTCACGGCAAACCCCGACGCGTTCTCGATAAGCCTCCAATGCCGTGCGGGTTGGGCGAGCCTGCTGATAGTCAAAACGAATGTGCCTGTGGGCAAAATCACAAACCGCCTGGACTCGCGACCATCCAGGTGGAGTGCCCTGGAAAAGTGCCCACGCCAATTCTTTCAGCTCACTGTCGACCTCGCAGTAGCGACTGGGCAGCAGAAACTGCAGTGTCGAATTCGGAAGGTCCTGAACCGGCACTTGTTGGGCCAACGGGACCTGAAGATCGGGCAATCCACAGTCTGCGACGATTGCATGACTTCGCAGCACCACCATGCCGGGAGGCATCACCGCGCGTCCACAGCGATTCCCGAACAGATCCATGAATCGAGAAACGGGAACGTACGGCTCGACAGTAAAAACTTCTGGACTTCTGATCGTTGAATCACGCGATGGGTGCAAAAATGCCATCAAAACGACCGGAGTCGGCTCGGGAAACGTGAACGAGATCTCAAACTCAACCTGCAGGAGCATTCAGAATCCATTACTTCGATGTGACAGCCAGGAACAGACAAAGCTTGAAGACGGACGTTCATCAAGCACTTCGTGCGGCCTCACAGAAAGCTCGCAACACATCTGCAAGGCCGTATTCACCGTGTCTGAATTCATAACGATTGCATCGCTCCGAATTCTCATCACGCGAATTCTCATATGTCACAGCCCAGAAAAGGATGATAGTCATCGGAGTCGCAATAGATACCACCAACTATCAACTTTGAGTGTTGTCGGGATGATCTCCGCGAGAGCTCCAAAATCCCAGACTGCCGACTCAATGCAAACTCCGGCAAACGAATAGCCGCTGTTGAGCCTGAGTCGCTAGCCGATTTGAAGGCAGAGAATCATCTAGTGCTTCAGGCTCTACTGATCGCGGCCACGATTGAGTTGTTTAACCGTCAGCCGCAGGCGTACGCGGATGCGGCCACCAACGTACGCCTTCGGCTGACGGTTAAACGCAATACCGTTCAACGAACGGCCTGTAAAGTAGCGGAATCGACGCAAGCCGTCCGGTGAGCCAGCATTTTGCAGGCACTCACCGGGCAGCTCGCGCTGCTCCGCTACTATTTGAACGGTATTGCGTTTAACGGCGAGCCGC
>JBGSVD010000171.1:0-3459 GCA_041753135.1 Planctomycetaceae bacterium | reverse complement strand
AATGATCAACACTCTACCCACATCCCGGGAACGCCAATTGTCGACAAGCTCAAATCCAATGTGCCAGACCTTGACTCACGGCCCCTCAAACCGGTAGTTCTAATTGTCGCCAACCGGGAAAACTAATTGTCGCCAGACAGTCACTCCCTTTTCAACGAGACGGCCTGAGCAATTGGCCGCTGGAATCACACTCTGCAACTTCGATTGAACAAGAGCTTCTGCCTCACCTGTGATTGATTCTTCGGGAACGCCATCAGAAAACTCTTCCGGACCAATAGTCTTCCCATCGTCTTCTGCAACAACGAACACGTTCTCTTTCAACGGTGAAGTCAGAAATGGAGACTGAACTTCCTCAAGAAGAAATTCGTATTCTGCCGTTGTCATGGACAGTCCGAATCGAACGTTCGGACAACCAATGCACGCACTGACAACAGCCCTTAGCGAATCGACCAGATGGAGCGATCCAGGCGACGAGGAAACATCGGACGCGCCAAACAACTCGATGAGTATTGGAGAGGTCCACTCTTGGCCAGCGAGCTCAAACAGTGCTGTCAGAAGTTCCTCATCCGTGATGAGCTGATGGGATTCCTTTCGCAACGCCTGCAAGAAACGAGTAGAGTCCTCGAAAGACTGGGCACGAGAATGGATACACGACGAGCAGACGTAGGCCACATTTGTCGAGCAAGGTTTCCTCGATTGCTCGAACATCGAGATGATCTGCCGTTGGGATAGTTCTGACACTACTCGTCCCAAGTGATCCTCGGATAGCCCATTCGCCTGCGACAACACTATCAGTGATCTCTGAAGGAGATTCACATTTGACAGAATGATCGGCACACATTGATCAAGTAGAGACTGGCCATTGGCGAAGTCGATGTAAAACAAATGATCTTGACCAGCGGCCTTTAACCAAAGTGACCGACAGGAATGTCGAGCCCCCAGTAATACTGGTAGAAAAGGAATTCGCAATCGCGAGGTCCATTGACGACGCAACGACTCAACTGCCTTCCGGCCTTTCAATGGTAGGTTGTTCGGAAGTAAAGTCATTGACTATCTCTTCTCGGGACACGATGTGGCCACCCGATGAGAGCATAACCTTGGGTGAGTACCTTCTCAACCCTATGCTGCTGAGGACTGAGAACAAGGTCGTCAAAGGCATGTCACGGCCAGAAGGTTTCCCTGATTTACTGCTACCCCCTTTGTTGCTGGTACTCGCAATAGCACTTCGAGAGAGAGGGATTTCTCTCCATTGCAACGTTTCGTAGTCTTCCTGCCAGAGGTATTTTCAATACTCCGACAGCAACACGCCGTGTTTTCTGATCGTTCGCCGTTGCCATCGCCGGATTCGGTGATGTTCCGTGGGGGCAGGTTTTGCCGCCGGCTTTTGTCAGTGCAGGATTCGCAACGAACGGCGGACATGAACTTCGAAGAACTCATCGAAACACACTCGAGAGGCCCCGCCACCGCCGTCACAACGCTGGAAAGCAACGTCGCGGAGTTGAACTCCTTGAATGAAGACCTTCGCCGCATTCAAGGTAGCAAACCATTCGCTCGATGAATTGAAGATGATGCGCCCACGCCAAAAGCCAACGTACCAAGCAGATGCGAATCACCATCTATTACGGGCCTTTCTTACCCAGGGGCGAGCGAAATCGGCCGTTCGTTGCATCCCCCACACGACAATCCTATTCTCTCCCCGTCTAGAACACTCGGTGTTGTGTCTGCGTCGCTTTGATTTGCAAAACAACTTGAATCAGATCAATGCCGTCTCTCCATTCAAAGCGTCACACATGTTCCAAGAAGTACTTGCCCGACAGGAAATTGATCGCCTCCTTGCCCAATGCGGCTGGCTGGCCGAGAACTGTCGTGACATGAACATCACGGCTGGCCCTGGGGTGGCAAATCGCGAAATCAGCCTCGTAACTGGAGAAGCCGACTATCTGCTGTTCGTCGATAGCAAAGTCACCTGCCTCATCGAGGCCAAGCCACCAGGCATCAGCCTGGCTACCGCCGAAACGCAGTCCCGGACGTCTCAGCCCGTCCTGCACGCTCGATACGGACTCCAAATAGTAGAGTTGGAATATGTCAGACACCATTAGCGTCGAATCCATAAAGGGCAAGGTCGATTTCGCATTAATCACGATCAGGCCTGATGAATACAAGGCGGTCTTGGACCGTCTGTCTAACTGGAAGGTCGTAACGCGAGGACGCTGCCTTTATCAGTACGGCACCATCGAAACTACGAACAAAGAGCTGGTCAGCATTGCGATCGCAAGAACGCCGGGGCAAGGTCATGGGCCGGCACAACAGGTCGCCAATAACATGTTTTTTGACCTTGAACCCAAGTGGTTTGTATTGGTTGGAATCGCAGGAGCCTTTCCGAATGACGACTTTTCATTGGGTGATGTAGTATTGGCTTCTCGCATCATTGACTTTGCAGTGCAAGCTGCAGTTGATGGTGGAACAACGGAATATGCGACCGGTGGTGGGCTGGTTCACCGAGACGTTCAAAACTTGTTGAGCTGGATTCCAAGTCAAGAGAACTCGCTGGGAGATTGGAACACAACACGCAAACTTAGGTCGGACAAACCTGTCGTCGAAATTCCAGAATCGGAAATCGATGAACGGATCTACGGCGAAGTGAAACACCGAGCCGACGTTCTAAAGTCAATTCGTCGTCACTTTGAGACGAGCAGACCCCCGAAATACCGTGATGCGTGCTTGGCTACATCCAACACGTTGGTCAAAGATGCAGCGCTCGTTGCTCAATTTAGAAAGGTTGCTAGACATATCGAGTTTGTGGAGATGGAGGCCGGTGGTGTCTATTTGGCCTGTCACGATCACCAACGACCAATGCTATGCGTAAGAGGTATCAGCGATGTAGTTGGATTTAAACGCGGCGCCGAATGGACCGAATTTGCATGCAACAGCGCTGCCGCATTTTTCATTGCAGCGGTAGAAAACTTGCCGCTTGCCGTCTGGGGTTCCACTTTCGAGACAAGGAAATCACAAACGTTCACATTACCGGCCGCAGCGGCTCCGGAACCTGAAGAGTCAATGAGTGTCGCGGACCTTCGCGCTGAAATGCTACGCATTTCAGAATGGCTATTGCGCTACGAGTTAACCGATGAAGAACGAATCCAACTCAGTGTTGAAGATGAGCTTCGCGAGCTCAATAAGGAACAGAAGGTAGCACTATTGCTCGGCAGTCCCGGCAGTGGCAAGACGTGTTTGTTGGCACGCATCGGAAATAGGTTCATCGCGCAAGGATTTGCTGTGCTTGCAATAAAGGCGGATCTATTCCCCCACAACAAAACCCTAGACCTCAAACAAGCGAACATTTTTGCGGTTTAGAAAATTATGTCTGCGCGTAGTTCGTCGCTCGCTCTTTAGCGCGGCGCGTGGATCGAGTTGTTTGTGAGGCATTGGTCGCTGTTTCTGTCGTTGGATTTCTGTTTG
>JBGSVD010000170.1:0-13176 GCA_041753135.1 Planctomycetaceae bacterium | reverse complement strand
TTGACCGGGCGATAGAACGGTTGATGATCATCAGATTGTATTCAAAGACCAGATGGCCTTCCTCCATGTAGCAGGTGAGCCCGCCGCCGGCACCGCCCATCGCATAGAGCACTCCACTGGCCTTTTCACCGCAATCAAGATCGATCGTGACGCTGTTGTTGCTGTTGCCTATCGCGGGCGCAGAAAACTCAGGCATTCGTGTGGTTGTGTCGTCGAATGTCCAATTCGTGTAAGGCGATCTGATGCGATCTTCCGGGTGAATGCGCAGCCAGATCCCGGCTCCTATCGGGTAGGCTTTGTTTTCTTCAGCCTCCGCGAGAAAGAGCGCTTTCATCTCCTGAAGTTTCTCGGGATGCTCCTGGGCAAGGTCATGCATCTGCGAAAAGTCTTTCTTGAGATCGTAGAGCTGCCAGACATCTTTGGAAGAATCCCAATCGGCAAGCCCTGGCTGAGCGTTCAGCCAGGGGCTTAGCGATCCAAAGGTGCAGGCGTACCAGCCGTCCTTGTAGATGCCGTCGCTGCCGTTGTTGTCAAAATACTGGACGTGCTTGTTGTCTGCGGCTTTCGCATTACCGAAGCTGGCCGCCATGCTGACTCCGTCAATGGGGTCCTGCGGATAGCCGTTCACTTCCTTCGGAGCCTTGATACCAATCACATCATAGAGCGTTGGAACAATATCATTGACGTGGTAGAACTGAGATCGTGGTGTCTTGTCCGCTTTGATTTTTTCAGGCCATGAAACAACAAGCGGATTGCGAGTACCTCCAAAGTGAGCGGCGACAAGCTTCGTGGACCGGAACGGCGTACTGCCAGCCCAGGCCCAGCCCGCATGATAGATATTGTCTGTTAACGGCCCGCCAAGAGCCTTCAGGCCACCAAGTTCGTCAAGTGCCGCGATCTGCTGTTCAATCGTGTTCGGGATCTGATTCTGCGCCAGCAGTTCGCTGATCGATCCGTTCTGACCTTCAGCCGAAGAACCGTTGTCGCCCCAAATATAAAGGATAATCGTGTTCTCGCGCTGGCCTGTCCGATCAAGGTAGTCCACGACTTTGCCAACCTGCGCATCGGTATGTTCGCAGAAGCCGGCGTAGAGCTCCATCAGGCGAATCTGAAAGGCTCGTTCTGATTCCGGAATGTCAGCCCATGCGGGCATCGTCGGATCACGCGGTGTCAGTGCTGCATTCGCTGGGATCCAGCCAAGTGCCTTCTGGCGTGCAAAAACCTCTTCACGAAGCTGGTCCCATCCCTGATTGAACTGCCCCTTGTATTTGTCGGCCCAGTTTTCTGTCACGTGGTGAGGTCCGTGAACTCCGCCGGGTGCCCAGTACATCAGAAACGGTTTGTCCGGCGAGAACGCTCGATGCTTCTTCAGCCACGTGATGCCTTTGTCGGCCATATCTTCTGTGAGATGATAAGTCTCGTCGTGCGGAGGTTCGATTGCGACGGTGTTTTCCACCAGTCGAGGTTCCCATTGTGATGTTTCTCCGGCCAGAAAACCGTAGAAGTATTCGAAGCCGTAGCCGGTGGGCCAGTAAGTGAACGGCCCCATCGCGGTCGTCTGATCAGCGGGAGTATTGTGCCACTTTCCGAAGGCCGAAGTCTTGTAACCATAGTTCTTCAGAACCTCCGCCATCGTTGCAGCGGTCATTGGCATCACACCGGTATAGCCGTCCCAGTCCACAGCTCGCTCGGCGATGGTCCCACTGCCAACTCGCTGATGATTACGCCCGGTCAGCAGCGCAGCGCGAGTTGGTGAGCAGATGGAAGTCGTATGGAAGCGGTTATAGCTGATTCCTTCGGAGGCCAGTCTTGTCAGAGTCGGCGTATGTGCGAAGCCACCAAACGTGTCCGGTACTCCAAACCCTGCGTCATCGATCAGGACGATGAGCACATTCGGAGCCCCCGCAGGCAAGCGATCGGGTTCGACTCGCCGCTTATGCATCGACTGCTGCAGAGTCGGCCCGGCCTTGCTGGCCGAAGGAGCCGCCGGAAACGGAAGCACCGAACCATCGTCCTGTGGTGTGGCCATCAGCCATTGAGCCGAGCAGTTGGTCAACAGGATCACCTGGATAATTAACTTCATTGCTCGCCACCTTCTCAGAAATTACTGAAGCAGGAGGTAAGTCCGCCTGCTGAACCAAAGCACCATCGACAACTTAACCGTTTGCGCCCGGGAGCATGAGTCGATGCACTCCGTCGATGAGTTTTATCTCGTGAAAGTTGATCAACAGTGCGATGGGTACATCGAGAATCTTCATGTAGCTCATGACCTGAGCCTTATGAATTGGCAGGACCTCCTGAACAGCCTTCGCTTCGACAAGTACGCACCCCTCGACCAGCACATCGAACCTCAAAGGTTCTTCGCGAGTAAATCCCTTGTAATGGATGTTGACGGACTTCTGACTGACACACTCAAGCTTTCTGATCTCAAGCTCCTTCAGAAGGCACCATTCATAGATGGACTCAATCAGCCCCGGCCCTTGATCTCGGTGCACTTCAATGGCACCACCAATGATCGATGCGGTCAGACTCGATGCTTTCTCGTAGAGTGGGTGCATGGCAGGCGATATCCTTTTTTGAACAGGAGGTAACAGTGGAAACAGAGAGGAAGCCCAAGTGATGCTGCGTTTTCTCTGATCTCTCTGCTTCCTCCTGTTCAAATGCGTTTACTGCTCGTCGTTGACTCTGTTCTTGTTTATTTAACAGAAGGAGGAAACAGAGGGGAGGCACAACTCATGCTGCGGTTTCTCGATTCCCTCTGTTTCCTCTGTTCGCTCTGTTCACTCGTATTCCAGTCGCTCCGTTCTGTGAGTTCAACGGGCGACACTATTTCTTCAGATACTGGATCGTTGTCGTACCGATCGTGCCGTTGAATTCAAAAGGAGCCTGTTCGTAATAGTCGAACGACACGGGCGAGTCCTGATCGCTGCCGATGTCGAACGTCGCATTGCTGGTGAAGTGCAGCGACATGGCCGCCGGTACCTGTCCCTGTGTAACCGCTGCGCCATTCACTTTGAGAGTGACATCCATCGGGCCACCGATTTTTGCGGTGAGTTTCGATTCAACTTCGATCTTCACTTTGCCCGTCGGAAGTTTCTCTTTGGACCGAATCTTCGTACGAGTAATCTCAAACAAATTGAATTCGTAGCAAAGGAAACCGTCCTGCACGTAGCAAGTCACGCCGCCCGAAAAGCCGGCCAGCGCGTAGAGCACTCCGTTGGCATTTTCGGGTACGTCCAGATTCATCGTTACCAGGCTGTCGTTCTTCCCCAGCTTCGGTGCCGCTGATTCCGGCATTCCTGCCATGGCTCCTTCAAAGGTCCATTCGGTGAGCGATGTCGATGGTGCGTCTTCCGGATGAAACAGAGCAGTCGACCACAAACCTCCGCCGATCGGAAGGTTCTTATTCTTCGTCGATTCGATCAGGAACAGGTCTTTCATCATCGCAACCTTCTCAGGATTCTGGGCGGCGAGATCGTGAGCCTGACTCCAGTCCTCTTCCAGGTTGTAAAGTTCCCAGACGTCTTTCTCCGGCGACCATTCCCTTGCACCTTTCGGAACGCCGCCCACCCAAGGCTCCCGCGGACCAAACGCACTGGCAAACCAGCCATCATGATAGATTCCCCGGCTGGCCATAATGTCGAAGAACTGAGTCTTGCGCTGTCCCGGTGCCTTTGCGTCTGCGAAGGTATAGGTCAGGCTGATCCCGTCAATTGAGTCCTGAGGGAACCCGTTGACCATCTGCGGCGGCTTGATCTTCGTCGCTTCATAAATCGTAGGCACAATATCGATCACATGATGAAACTGAGGTCGTGGAGTCGCGTCGGCTTTGATCTTCTTTGGCCATGACACCGCCATCGGCTGGCGTGTGCCGCCGAAGTGAGCTCCGACAAGTTTTGTGGAACGGTACGGAGTGCTGCCAGCCCAGGCCCAGGCCGCGTGGTACATGTTGTCGGTCTTCGCACCACCAAGGGCATCCAGACCGCCGAGTTCTTCCAGAGCCGCCAGGTGCTGTGAGATCTTTGTCGGAATACCGTTTTGCGCGAGCTGTTCGCTGATCGTGCCGTTCAGGCCTTCCGCCGACGAACCGTTGTCACCCCAGATGTAGAAGATCAAAGTGTTGTCGAGTTTTCCCTGACGTTCGATCTCATCGATCACTCGCCCGGCGTTGTAGTCCGCATGTTCCGTAAAGCCCGCGAAGACTTCCATCAGTCGGCGCTGGAAGGCTCTTTCCTCGTCCGGGATCGAGTCCCATGATGCCATCGAAGCAGGTCGAGGCGTCAGTTCTGCATTCTGTGGAATCCAGCCGAGCTGCTTCTGACGGGCAAAAGCTCGTTCGCGATACTTGTCCCAGCCGTCATCAAATTTGCCTTTGTACTTGTCCGCCCATTCCTTCATCACCTGATGCGGCCCGTGCGACGCGCCCGGAGCCCAGTACATGAAGAACGGCTTATCCGGCGCGTAGGCCTTCTGTTCGCGAAGCCACTTAACGGCGTCCGTCGCGATGTCATCCGTCAGGTGGTAACCTTCTTTGCGATGCTCCGACAACTGGGTTGTGTTACGAACCATTGTCGGTTCGTACTGCGAAGCTTCCCCGGCGAGGAAACCGTAGAAGTATTCAAAACCGTACCCGGTCGGCCAATAATCGAAGGGCCCTTTGTTCGTAATCTGCTCCTCAGGCGTGTTGTGCCATTTACCCCAGGCACCGGTGTTGTAGCCATAGTTCTTCAGGACTTCAGCGACTGTCGCCGAAGACTTCGGAATTGTCCCGCTGAAACCGTCGAAATCATTCGCAATTGCAGCGATCTGACCGTTGCCAACGCGTGTGTGATTCCGCCCGGTCAGCAATGCGGCTCGGGTGGGAGAACACATGGCTGTCGAATGAAAGCGGTTGTAGGAAATCCCACCTTTGGCGACTCGGTCAAGAGTCGGCGTATGAATTTCGCCGCCATAAGTTGAAGGCGTCGCGGGCCCCACATCGTCCATCAGGATAATGAGGATATTCGGTGCGTCGTCGGACAATCGCTTTGGATCGACACGTTTCTTATACGTCGAGTCCTTCATCGTCAGCCCCGCGGTGGATGCGGATGGCGTCGGCGGAAAGGGCAAAACGTCCTGAGCAACTGCCGTTGCCCCAAACAAGACACTCAATGCGAGACCAAATACTGAGAGCAACGTCTGAAGTTTCATGGATGCGACTTTCGGCAACAGAAATCCGTGGCAGGCCCGGGACGATCCCTCAACCCTGAAAAACTTACAGGAGATAACCGCCCTGAAGTTAAGGTTGTTGCCTGATCTTCAAAATCTGTGACTGAATGCCCTCAATGGTCTTTCCCATCTGCGCGCTCAGGCCAAGCTGACGCACGGGAAAGTCCTTGAAGGTCATCAGGTGCTTTTCAGCGATGCCCACAATCGGCGTGAGCACCCACGTCTTGTGTTCAGCATACTGGCGGTTCACGTCGCCCGTCTGGCGTTCAAACGGATCCATTCGCAGATTGGTAATCATGGGGCGACCGAGTCCGATCAGAGGATCGTCCCAGTGTCCACCTTCCTTGATGGAGAAGGTCACTTTGAATGAGTCGTAGCGAATGGCCGTGAGGACGGTCTCGTCGTAGTAGAACACAAACTTGCGGGCGGATTTATCGCTCTTGCCGGTGAACAGTTCGGTCTGGTCGTAACCGTCGAGATGAACTTTGAAATTCCTGCCACCATAGTCAGCACCCGCCTTGAGTTTCTCAACGGTATCGGGTTCGCCAGCGGCAGAAGCCAGAGTCGGCAGAAGATCTGTCATGTCCACGATCTCGCTGCTGACTCGACCACCGGGAGCACCGGGCCAGCGGATCATGCACGGTGCTCGAACGCCGCCTTCCCACGTAGTGCCCTTGTCGCCTCGGAAGGGACTCGTGCCGCCTTCGGGCCACATGTATTGATAAGCACCGTTGTCAGTGACGTAGACAACGATCGTATTCTTGTCGAGGCCGGTTGATTCCAGCTTCGCGAGAAGTTCCCCGACGTGGCCATCGTGTTCGGCAAGGGCGTCGCCGTAAACATCTTCGCGTCCGGCCCTAGACTTACCTCGAACGCCATCTTTGAAGTGGAAGAACACATGCAGGCGAGCGGCACAGTGCCAGAGGAAAAACGGCTGCTTGTCCTTTGCCTTGCGATCCAGAAAATCGACCGACTTCGCCACGATCTCATCGTCGAAGGTTTCCATTCTCTTCGTGGTCAATGGGCCTTCGTCCTTCGTCGGACCATCGGCCGTTCCGGAAATGACTCCGCGAGGATCGAACTTTTTGCGAAACTCCGGATCCGTTGGGCGATCGGGATCTTCCAGGTCTTCGTTGCCGTTGAGATGGTAGAGGTTGCCGAAGTATTCATCGAAGCCATGACGGTGTGGCAGATGCTCTTCAAGATCACCGAGATGATTCTTGCCAAATTGGGCAGTGGCGTATCCTTTCGACTTCAGGATCTCTGCCAGCGTGATGTCCTCCTTTTGCAGCCCGGCCGGTGAACCCGGCGTACCGACGGTTGTCAGTCCGGTCCGAACAGGAAGCTGCCCGGTCAGAAACGCCGCGCGGCCTGCAGTGCAACTTGGTTGCGCATAGAAGGATGTCAGTCGAATTCCTTCCTTGCCGATGCGGTCGATGTTCGGTGTTTTCACTCCCAGGATGTCACCACCATAAGACGCGACATTCATCCAGCCAACATCGTCGCCCATGATGACGAGGATGTTGGGCTTCGCCTGGGCCTGAGCCAGCCGTGGATCACCAACAGTCATAGATAACAGCACAACGAATGAACTCACCAACGTGGTTCGATACACGGCATTGATTCCTGAACTACGAACTTCGTTTTTCTATCGCCGATACCCACATGGCACGCGGCGATGTTTAGAAAAGTATTGACAACCAACTACTTCTCGTCCTGAGCTGAGAAAATTTGTCGATGCACAATTCCGGCGACCACGGCACCGAGGATCGGGGCGATCCAGAAAAGCCACAGTTGAGCCAGCGCCCAACCGCCTACAAAAACTGCCGGGCCAGTCGAACGAGCAGGGTTGACCGATAGGTTGGTGACCGGAATTCCGATCAGATGGATCAGAGTCAGACCAAGGCCAATGGCGATTGGCGCGAAGCCCTGCGGAGCTCGCTTATCCGTTGCGCCGAGGATGATCAGCAGGAACATGAACGTCAGAACGAACTCGGCCACGAAACCCGCCATCAGTGAATACTGGCCTGGCGAATGTTCGGCGTAACCGTTGGAGGCGAATCCGTCCGCCAGCTTGAAGTCCGCTTTTCCGGAGGCGATTAGATACAGTATTCCCGCTCCGGCAATTGCTCCCGCCACCTGTGCAATGATGTAGGGAGCCAGTTCTGATGGTTTGAAGCGACCACCCACTGCCAGGCCGACAGACACTGCGGGGTTCAAATGGCATCCGGAAATGTGGCCGATCGCAAACGCCATTGTGAGCACCGTCAGCCCAAAGGCGAAAGACACTCCCAACAATCCAATCCCCACTCCTGGAAAAGCGGCTGCCAGGACCGCACTGCCACATCCCCCAAAGACAAGCCAGAATGTTCCAATAAACTCCGCCGCACAACGCTTCTTGATATCCATGTCTGATTCCTGATGATGTCACGATACGTGTTAATTCCGCCAATTCACTGCTGCGTTTCCTCTTCCGGGGCTGGTAATCGAACAATCAACCAGGTTTGAGTCTTGTCAGGGCCGAAGTGGACGAGTGCCGTCGAATCGTCTTTGGTCAAATTGGAGATTCCCGTTTCCATAACGATGTCGGCGTTCTTTCCATCGGCAAACTTCCAGGCCGCGCGCTGAGTCTCTCGATCGACCATGCCCTCGACTGGACGACTGGAGTTTGTGATCTCGTTATAAAACGTGCCCGCGATAATTCCGTCTTTGCTGACGGCCAACTGCACCATCATTCCCGTGTCCGTCGCATCTTCTTCCGTAACGGCAAACACTCCCAACGGCATCCACTCTACCTTTGACTCATCAATGCCGACAGGGGCACTCTGAGTGATAGTCACGGCCTGCTGATAATACTCTTCAGTCGTCGCAACCTGCTTCTCTTCGATGTAGACGTAGTTGTCGCGATAGACAACCGTCGTTCCATAGTTGTAGGGAATTGGCTGAGCCCATTGCCAAACGAACCACGTTCCGAAGGCGGCCCATGGACATGGTCGCCAGCACCAGTTACCTGGATAGTTGTTCCAGCCGCCGTGCCAGCGCCAACCCGGCCCGGCAACAACAGCGCCGCCCCAGTAGCCTGCTCCAAACGGCCTGCGATAGTTATTGTTGTTGTACTTGTTGTGAATCGAATTAATGTTGTTCTGGCGATTTATCGAGACATTGTTGCCAGCATTAATTGTGACGTCGCCAACCTTGTTTCGGTCACCGATATTTACTCTGTCACCAATTTGAGTTTTGTCGCCGATGTTGATTTTGTCACCCACATTCGGGCGGTTAGCGAGTCTTGGGCCGGGATCTTGCTGACCCGGCAGGTTGAGGAAGTCGTTCAGATCGCCGGCGGATGGATGGTTGTTGCCCGGGAGATTTGGACGATTACTGTTGCCGGGCATCTTATCGCCCAGATTCGGTCGATTGGCGGCGATGCCAGGCTTCTTATCGTTCAGGTTTGGCCTATTGCCTACGGAGTTGGGTTTATTGGGGTCGGGGAGTGGCAGCTTTCCGCCAGCATCAGGTTTTGTGATATTGGGACGGCCAGATGGTCCGCCGTTGCCAATGCTCGGCTTATTGATCTGCGGAGGAACCGAGGGCTTACTCGCCACCGGCTTACCAGCAGGTCGACTCATCGATGGTGTATGCGCCGCAGCACCACCTCCGGACGGGCGTTGGACAGCGGGCCTTGCTCCACCGCCACCCCGTGCAACACCGCCGCCACCGCCTCGTGCAAAACTCTCAGAATGTGTAATCGCACCAGAGATCACGAAAATAAGGAACAGTCGGCCCAGGTCTCTCATCACTCTCACTCCCTGTCTGTCTGTGTTGGATTATTCCTGTGATGCGCGAACAACTGTCACGGGCCCCACGCTTGGCATCAGTTCCCCATCAATCTGCCGTCCGATCGATCGATATATCGCGGTCGTCTTATTCGAGAGCTCGTAAGTGTTTGTGGATGAACCGCGTCGCCCGTCCGGCAGAACACTCAGAGTCTGCACAGTCCATTGACCTTTCTTACGCGTCCATCGCCCGACACCGAATCCGCCATCTGAATCAAAAGTCCACGAGCGTATTGATTGGGCATGCGGATCCCAGCCAATGATCTGAGTTCCTTCGAAATCAACATGACCTTCGACATAGACCCTGAAAGTTTGGGTCAGAAAATTTCGATTTGTCGTCCATCGACACGAAGTCCGAATGTCTGCGTTGTCATCCGTGTCAGACCATTCGCCAACCATCCACTCGAGTTCTTTGAGCTCGTCATAGTGCGAAGGCGGATCCTGTTCCACGAGGGTCTCACTGATTCTGTCGATCTTCCAGCCGGAAGCTGTCTTGATGTGAATGGCCTTGTAGTCCGTTTCTTCCGGAGACTTCTCGGGAACAATCACGCGTGCGATTCCTGTTTCCACGGCGACGCTGGGAGATTGAAGTTCAACATGTGTTCCGACAAGTTCCAGTTTGGCGTCTTTCGCACCAGAAAACCACGTGGTGAGGTTAGCGGCAATCTGTTCGCGCCCCTGCCATTTTTCACCTGACGGAGAGATGTACTCACCCTGCTCGCTCCACTGCATTGCAAGGGCCTGAGCGTCCGCCTTGTTAAACGCTTCCACATAAGCAGCAATGTTCTGTTCAATGGCGGCCTTGTCCGGATCGACCGGGTCAGCCGCGACAAGCTGTCCGCAGGTCGCAATGAACAAGAGCACTACCGGGAAAACAATCCTCATACCGCACCTGTGAACAGATATAGAGACGATTTGCGTACTTTCGCTGCAACCCACATCCGCACGTCAGTTTAAAGTCGAATGCACCGGTGGGCATGAGTAGAAATACTCAATTCACAATGACTTTAGAGGAGCCTTTCGCGATCAATTCAATGACAGCCTTCCTGCCGCCGTGTGAGATCAATCGGCGGCTATAATCCCGTGTCTAAGAGCATACTGCACAAGGTCAGTCGTTGTTTCGAGACGGAGCTGAGCCATAATGCGAGCTTTGTGGTTCTCCGCAGTGCGCGGTGAAATGTGCAGGCTTGCCGCAACTTCTCGAGCCGAGTTTCCTTCGGCAAACAACTGCAGGACCTCACGCTGTCGGGACGTCAGCGAAGGCGAAGTGATCGACACGGTTCGTCGGGACTTCAGTTCCTCGAGGCCTGCTTCGATTTCGCGGGTTACGTAGACACCGCCATGTCGAGCCGTTCGAATCGCCTCAAGTAACTCAGTGCTCGCCGCGTGCTTCAGTACGAAACCGGAGGCCCCCAGCGCGAGGGCTCGAGCTGCGTAGGTTGCGTCCTTGTGCATCGTGAGAAAGACAACTTTGGCGGTACAGCCGAGATCTTTCAGTTGCGAGATGGCGTCGAGTCCGTTCAAGTGCGGCATGCTGATATCGGCCACGATGATCTCCGGAGCAAGTTCCATTGCAGCTTCCACCAGCTTCCGTCCGTCATCAACGATCCCCACCAGATCAAACTCAGGAGTCAGGATCGCACGCAGTCCTTCGACAACGATGCGATGATCATCGGCCAGTAACAGTCGCGCAGGCGTCATGCCGCGACCTCCGGCAGCGGCACCTGAACTTCAATGGTGACTCCGGATCCCGGAGCTGAACTGATCACAATGGTGCCTCTAACCAGTCGAGCGCGTTCCTTCATGCTGGACATCCCGAGACCCTGTCTCTTTGCGACTTCGAGCGGATCGAATCCGCTTCCGAAATCACGAATGCTCAGGTAGATAAGTTCGGCATCGGAATTCAGTTCGACGATCACGCGGTCAGAACCGGAGTACTTAGCGGCATTCCAGAACGCTTCCTGGGCAATCCGGTACAGACAGATTGCGATTTCTCGTGAGAGCGCTGGGGGAATTTCACCGCACCGATACTCCACCAGTATGCCGTTGCGTTCTCCGAGTCGGTCGCATTCGGCATGCAGAGCTTCTGCCAGCCCGAAGTCATCAAGGATTGCGGGGTGAATCTGCCGTGACAGACGATGCATGTCGTCGCAGATTCCAATCAGACTGCCTCTGAGTTTCCCCAGTGATTCACGGGCTTCAGCGGATTCGGACAGAGTCTTCTCCAGGTGCCCGGCTGTGATTGCGGACGCTGCCAGACGCTGGGACAGATCGTCGTGCATTTCTCGAGCAAGGTATCTGCGTTCATCTTCCTGAGCGGTCAGGATCTTTCCGGCGAGGTCTCTTGCTTCTCGTTCGGCCGTGAACCGTCGAGACCGGTTAATGAGAAGAGCGACGATGATGCCGCTTTGCAGAATGATGGCGATCGTCGCTGGCAGCACATAGCGTCCGAATTGCTCCCAGAAAGTCGGTTCGCGATAAACCACACGAGAGCCAGCCGGAAGATCTGATTCGGAAATGTTCCATCGCTTCAGTTGTCGAGCATCAAATTGCATCTGCACAGTTTCAAGTCCAGTGATCGGAATGTCTTCAGGCCGCTCACCTTTCAGGACTCGAACCGCCATACTTCCTGCGAGCTTTCCCTGCGACTCTGCGGAGGCAAGGCTGCCTCCCATGATTCCGTGACCCAGCAGAGTATCGTAAAGCCCATAGACAGGTGCAGGGCTTCTGGCGGAAAGCTCGTCCATGATTTCGACAGTGGAATAGTGATTGCCCTGTGTGTCCTCATCGTAGTTAAGCATCAGAACGATTGTTCCTGCATCGATTGCATCAATGGTCGACAGCAGTTCTTTCCGCGGGAGACCTGCGATCGAATCGACGTGCAATCCCGTGTTCATTCCATGAATCGCTTCTTCGATCGCTTTTCTGGAGGCCAACTCCTGATTGGAGCTGCCGCTCAGAATCAGAAGTCGATTGTGCAACGGATGAAGACGCTTGGCCGTAGATATCGTTCCGGCGATGTCGAGGCGAAATGCGATTCCGGCGACTCCAGGCTGTGCATGGGCAGCTTCCGCGAGTTTCAGCGGAGCCGAGCAGAACACGATGGGAATGCCCGGGAAGAGCGTGTCTCGTTGTTCCAGCGTAAATTGCAGCGCCGGCACAAAGACTGGAATGATCAGATCTGGAGGTCTGGACGCATACTTGGTTCTGAGTAACTCAATCCAGCTACGCAGATAATCGGGATCTTTGTGTCGTACCAGGTTCAGGTATTCAATTTCGATATCGAGTGGTTCACTGAACCCAGCCGCCAGTGCACTTCGAATTCCTCGATCCCAGTCTGCGTTGATTGGTGTGAGAGTTCGATGCGTGTAGAGAATGACGACCTGTCTTGAATTGCGAGGAATCTGCTCCTGCGCGATCCCTGCCGCTGTTAGCAAAATGAGCGTGCAGAAAAGAAAAACCGCGCGTCGGCACAAGAGATTCGTGACATCCTTTGTTCTTGACATTCTAAACCGGCACGACCAACTGCCGCCCCAACTTCTCTGATTGGATGAAGCCTCACGCCGGAAGACTATTGGAAACCGACGAAGAAGGCGAATATCGGCCTAAACGAAGTCTAAACTGAGGTTTTAACTTGCAAGAACCGGTTTTCAATGAGCTCCAGTGAGACCTACCAACGCGAGTTGTCACACTGCCGTTCCCTGCTCCGGTCACATCGACCGAGCGTAGTTCGTGCGGCTAAGTTCACCCGATTGGTGTCGTCTTTTTGACATCGCGTCGGGATGAGTTTTGAGCGATGCCGTGGATCAGATTGATGCGACATCAGCGTGTCGGACCGGAGCAGTGAACTGAATGCTGGTCCGACACTCCGACGTAGTGAAATACTAGTTCAACTCTCGTTGCTAAGGCGGTTGAAAGTAAGCCAGCGTCGGTGGCGGCAATCTGCAGTCGCGAATGGTCTTCTGCAGTACGAGCATTCACCATCGTGGCCTTTGACTAGTGCGAGAAACGCTGAGGACTGCGGGATGGTCATGATGGCTCGAAACGCGAGTGGATCGCGATGAGCGGAACAGGACGCTCGCAGGATGAGAACCGTGGGAAATCACAAGGAACGAATAACCGCCGAACTGACGTA
>JBGSVD010000169.1:0-21283 GCA_041753135.1 Planctomycetaceae bacterium | reverse complement strand
CGTCCGGTGAAGCGAAACCGGAGGGCTCGCGCCGTTCCGCTCCCAACAAAGTACGAAGACTATTTCGGGACTGGTCCTTGGGCTGCTGTTCTTCCGATTCCGGCGGCTTCAAATCATCAAGCGTTTCCAGGAAGCTTTAAGTTGGGTTCGGGCCGGATGCAACTGGAGTTCGAGCATGCTATCGTACGGCCGGTCAAATCATTGGTTCCTTCGCCTCACCAGGCATTAATCCTCATCGATGCCATTTGATTCACGCTTCCGAAATCCCACCCTGGAAAATCGTCCCGATGAATGCTCCACGAAGACTTAGTCACTCAGAACTCCTTCAGCTAAAGCGATGGAATACTCCCACGATCTACAATGGCTGGGAGCAGATTACGAAACGTGATCACTGTGCTGACGCGGTTAACCTGGAAGAAACTCGCGACTTCATGCCTCAGATGGGGCCGATGGTCGGCTATGCGGTCACGCTGAAAGTTGAACCCAGCAATCCGACTCATCGTAAAACCAAACCAAACGCGAACAATGAATACCGCAAGTACCTGGCCAGTGTGCCTGGTCCAAAGATTGTGGTGATTCAGGACATGGACAAGCCGCGGGTGATCGGATCATTCTGGGGTGAGGTCAATGCCAACATTCATAAATCGCTCGGATGTGTCGGCACGATCACAGACGGCGCCATTCGCGACGTCGATGAAATGACGAATGCAGGACTAAAAGCGATCGCAAGGCGACTGTGCGTCGGACATGCGGCCGTGCAGGCGGTTGAATTCGATTGTGAAGTGGAAGTCTTTGGACGCAAAGTTTCGCCCGGCGATTTGATTCATGCGGACAAGCACGGATTTCTGGTTGTCACGCCAGAAGAACAGCCGGGGCTTCTTGAAGCCGCACGTTTTATGGACACGAATGAGTGCGAAACGGTGATCAACGCGGCTCGTAATACGGCTGGCCTGACCTACGATGAAATCGTCGCAAATCTGGCTGCGGCGTCGCGACAGTTTGCTCAGAACGCTCGCGAGAAGTTTAAACGCGAAGGTGAGTGGTAGTTCAGAATTCTCCACGGCGATGATGCGTTGTTTCAAACAGACCATGTTCTGTTCAGGCGGCCATCAGCATTGTTGGAGAACAGGAACAGAAAGCACGAAGGCCGGAGCTCCCAGAAATTTCAGGTATTGTTCATCACTCGCTTTTTGAAGCGAGAGACTTCGAATTGAAAACGACGATATGCAATCCCGTACCATTCATGTGCCGACCCTTCGTCGCTATCTGGTTCCGTTTGATCCCAAGCGAGTTCCGCATTTGTTCACCGATGTGATGGTGATCGGCGGTGGAATCGCCGGGATTCGCGCGGCGCTGGCTGTTGATCCTTCGTTAAGAACAGTGGTGGTGACGAAGGACTCGCTGCAGCATTCCAACAGTGCCTACGCGCAGGGAGGAATCGCGGGCGTTCTCGACCCACTGGATGATTTCTCCAATCATGTGGCCGACACGATTGCTGCTGGAAAAGGTTTGTGTCACGACGAAGTTGTGGAACTTGTCGTTCGCGAGGCTCCTCAGCGGATTCGGGAATTGATTGGCTACGGCGCTGAGTTCGACAAAGTCGACGGCGAATTGGCACTGACGCTGGAAGGTGGTCACAGTCATCCTCGCGTGGCCCATGCGCTTGGTGACGCGACTGGCATGGAAGTCATGCGAGCGATGAACCGCCGCGCAGCGGAAGCATCGCATATTGATCTCTGGCCGAAGACTTTCACGCTGGACCTGCTGACTCATGAAGGCGTTTGCCGCGGGGCATTGGTCTGGAACGCTAATCATGGTCGAACATTCGTGTGGGCCAAACAGACGATTCTTTGTACTGGCGGCGCAGGGGCGTTGTATCGCGAAACGACGAATCCCCAAATCGCAACGGCCGATGGACACGCCGTTGCCCTTCGTGCCGGGTGCGTTCTGCGCGACATGGAATTCATGCAGTTTCATCCCACGGTGTTGTACATCGCCGGCAGTTCTCGTTACCTGATCACCGAAGCAGTTCGCGGCGAAGGAGCTCATCTGGTCGACTGCAACGGTTATCGCTTCATGCACGATTACAACTCGGCGGGCGAGCTTGCCCCGCGCGATGTTGTCAGTCAGGCGATTACACTTCAGATGTCAAAGACATCGCACCCTTGTGTGTATCTGGACCTTTCGCCGATAGCGGCCGACCGAATTCGTCTTCGCTTTCCACACATCGGAAAGGTCTGCGCGGACTTTGGCCTGGATCTTACAAGAGACAAAGTACCAGTGCGTCCCGGCGCTCATTACATGGTGGGCGGCGTGACGACGGATCTTGACGGCCGGACTTCGTTGCCGGGACTTTGGGCCGCAGGAGAAGTCACGTCGAGTGGTCTTCACGGCGCGAATCGGCTGGCAAGCAATAGTCTGCTGGAAGGTGTCGTCTTTGGTCTTCGCTGCGGACAGAATGCATCTCGCGCCGCGCTAAGCCAGCCGGATATCTTCACCGCACCGCCTATTGAGTCGCATTCTCCGCGCGAACTGCCGGGAGCGGACGAACAACTGGACCTTGCCGATATTCGCAACGCTCTGCGGAGTCTCATGTGGCGAAGCGTTGGCATCAGTCGCAATGAAACGGATCTCTCGGCCGCTCGGCAGCAACTGGATTTCTGGGCCAACTACGTTTGCCGTCGTGATCTTAACGAACCGGCGGGCTGGGAATTGCAGAACATGATGCTGGTCGGTCGAGCGATGGCCGCCGCAGCAATTGAACGCCGTGAAAGCCGCGGCGTTCATGCTCGCAGTGATTTTCCCAACGCTCTGGAATCTCAACGGGATCACATCTGCATTCTGCGAGGATGATTTTCGGCTGGATCGCACAGGAAGCCAGCCGACCTCCATCAGCAATTTTTTTATTGAGCAACAGTGCCCCATCAATCGTCATTTGACGAGTTGCAGAAGGGCGGACGAGACGTCCGCGCTCCCGGAACGCAAGCGTCTCGCCCGCTGAACATTCCTGAATGCAACGCGGACAAAGCGTTAGCCCTGTTGCTCGGTTCAGATCCGCTTTACCTCAATGTCAATCCATCCAGTCCATGTCTCGCCTGGCGGCAATACTCGCAAGCCAGCATCGATTCCGCGCTGCTGGAGATTGATTGCGTCGGTGACACAGGTATATGGCTCCATGCAAACCGATGAACTCCAGGGCGGCGTGAACACGACAAGCTCACGAAACTCCGAAGGACATCGCTGCTCAACCATCATGCCAGCAGCAAAGTCCGTGATTCGGCAGGAAACAATTCCGGCTTCTGCAGCGACTTCGGTATAGATGTCATCCACCTTCAGATCTTTCAGCGAACGGCCCTCGTGCAGCGACGCACCGGGAGGCGGCGTTTTCTTGAGTCCGGTCGGCAGACACTCGTTGAGTTCCCACACCTGTCTGGCAGGAACCATCAGCTGGCATTGAGAAATCTCACTGTCGACCGACAATGGAAAACAAAAATAAGCATGAGTCCCAAAACCCCAGGGCAGCGGCTGATCCGTCGAATTGATGACTCGAATCTCTGAACGAAGACAACTTCCAGTCACCTCATAGCTTACCTGGATCTCGGCGTCAGTAGGCCACAATGACAATCGATCGGGCGCATCAAGACTGAGTCGAAACGCTCCAGTCACGGAGTTCGCTGTTCGCTCGATCACTCGCCACGGTCGATCCAGACAAAACCCGTGAATCGCATTGCCGGTGTCATCAAACAGCACCTGCTCGGGAGACAGTCGGTAGTCGACTCCGCCCCACGAATACCGCCCGCCAGCGATGCGGTTTGGATACGGAAACAACAGCGGGTTTCCGTAGTGCGTGGCCTTTTCTCCGCCCTGTGCAAAATCGTCGGTGGCACAAAGGACGTCAACGACCTTGCCGTCCGGGAGATGTGCCAGAAATTGAAAGCAATTGAAGCCACGATCCACGGCAATTCGCGCCGACGATCCCGATTTCGAACATCCGATTTCAACGACGTCCACAGATCCTCCTCGGCTGATTTGTCTATTCACTGCAGCGCCGCGTCGCGCCATTCAGATTAGTGCTCCGTCAAGATGAAAACTTAGTGTTGGGTGTAGTGAATCTTGCTAAAGATTCCGTTACTGCAGAACCTTTGGCAAGGTCGACCCTCAATTCAAATCTGAACAAAGCAATGGACTGGTGTAGTTATCAGAACTCCGAACGTCAATCGAACCTGCTCGCTTTGAATTGGAGGATGCAGGAAGTCCGCCAAACTCAAGCCTGACTCTTTCTGCCTTGCGGATTGGTTTGCATTCTGATTCGCAGTGCTTGATATTCCACATCTCCGCATTGCGGATTCATCGATCTGCCAGGCGGCTGCACAGGGGAATGTGACAAGCGTTCCCGTAGATTGATCTGGTGAAAGGACTGGCAGAGAAAATGCATTCAATACCTCCCATCTCGGGCGTCTCAGAAATCGTGCTTAGCGTGGCAGATCTTCCGAAGATGCGTGAATTCTATACGGATGTTATGGGCTTTCGTTTGCATAGCGAATTGTCGATGGAGACTGCAAACGTCGACCCGGAAGGCGAACCGACGATCATATGATTATTTCAGTGATGGCATTGCGATGATACAAGAGACGTCGACATCCTCAACAGATCTTCGCGACAAGGTCGGCGCCGTTGTACGGTTCTTCTTGTGCATGGTCCTGAGCCTGCCGGTTCTGATTTTCTGGCTTCCCAATGTCGAGCAACCTCGTGGAGAGGCTCGTCAGGTTCAGGCCTGGATTCGTGCAAGAACAATTGCCGCAGAATGGAGTCTACAACACACGAACGGAACGGCTGACGAAATTCCTGAGCCTGATCCCTGGGGCAACAAATACAAAGTCCATGTCGCTCCGACGGGAACCTGCACTGTCATCTCGTCGGGTGCGAATGGCCAATTCGAGGCCCCCGGCGCGGCGGTATCCGATGACATTTCTTCCGGCATGATCACGTCGCCTGCAAAAGCCCACAGTGATGGTCGTCGCAGAGAACTCGCGCTGGCCGTTGTGTCGATGTTGACGGTTGCAGGAGTGCTGTTCGGCGTGTCGCTGCGAGTGTATCGGTAATCTTGCTTGAGTCGACGCGTAGCCACTGGCACCACATAAGCAGGCATCTTGCATGTGGATTCCTGCTCTTCTTCAGAGGATGAAAGGCGAGAGCGAACTCCAATGAGTGGAACCTCATTCATCCGCGACGACACCCGCTGGCTTTCGGCAGAAACATCGATGCTGCCAACTGAGCGTGTTTGTTTTCCGTCCAAATGTTCGTCATCGTTCTACAGTTCATCAGTGCTGCTTGTTTTGAATTCCCGACACGCGACAATGGTGTCTCTCTTGTAAGGCGAGCGGCACGAGAGGATTTACCAATGTAGAACGATTGTCCCAATCGTTCATAAACCGTTGGGACAACTGCTCTACCATTGTAGAACGATTGTCCCAATCGTTCATAAACCGTTGGGACAACTGCTCTACCAATGTAGAACGATTGTCCCAATCGTTCATAGACCGTTGGAACAACTGCTCTACCATGAGCTGGTAAGCCATTTTCTGCTGCTCGTCTAAAAACAAAAACGCAGCCGACAAACTGCGGACCGAACGTTGCGGATTTTTCCTCACAGGACTTCAGGCACAGAATATTGGCCCGCAGATCAGGGTGAGTAACGATCAACATTTCGCACGAGGCGATTTTTCTTCGACAGGTTTTCAGGAGACAGCAATGCGGTTCTTGAGCTCACTCGCCGGCGTATGCTTGACCGTGGCTTTGCATGCCATGCTGTTGTCGCCGATCGCATTCGGCCAGAATGGCGGAAATCCAGGCGGTGGCAATCAAGGTGGCGGTAATCAGAACGGCGGCAATGGCGGACAGTTTCCCGGCGGTATCCTGATTAACCCGAGCGGTGTGGTCGATCGCTCGGTCGTTCTTCCCAGTGGTGGCGCAGCGCTGCAGAAGAAACTGCGTCAGGCAGCGGCACAGAATCTGTCGACCGAATTGAATCAGAAAAGCGAACGAAGACACGTTTCTCTGAAGAGACTTGAAGAGGAGATCACGAAGCAACTGAAAGGGGAGACTCTGCTGTCACCCGATGTTCGCTTTCTTGCGGGACTCACGCGAATCGATTTTGTCTTTGTGATTGACGACGGTCAGGACATCGTCATCGCCGGGCCAGCCGAAGGATTTGCTCCGATAACAAATGGTCGAGTGATCGGTGTGGAAAGCGGTCGTTCGGCTTTGAATCTGGATGACCTTTTGGTTTCCCTTCGATCAGCAGCTGCAGAGTCTGCGGTCGGTTGTTCGATCGATCCGGATCCGCAGCGCCTTCGGGATTCGCAACAGTGGCTGAAGCAAAATTCATCGCCGGCCACACTCGACGTCGCGCGGGCCCGCCTGGAACGCATGGTTGCCTTGCAGGGGAATTGGAACATCACAACGTTTGGTGTCCCGGAAGGTTCACGCATGTGTCTTTCGATGATCGAAGCGGACTATCTGATGAAGCGGCTTGCAATCGGTGTCGACAATCCCGGCGTGCGTGGCATGAAGAGTTCCCTCGCGCTGGCTGGCCCCGGGGATAACATGATGCGTCGCTGGTGGTTTGCTCCGCATTACGAACCCGTGGAACGCAATCCGCAAAGAACGGCGTTCCGATTGGCAGGTCCTCGATTTCAATTGTTTGCACAGGAAGAAGTCATGGACGCAAACGGAAATCTGACGGATGCTGATTTCACTCAAAAGAGTTCTGAAAAGTTTGCCCGGCTGTTCAATGAGCGAATCGACGAACTCGTTCAACGTTATCCGTCGTTTGCTGATCTGCAGAATATCTTTGACATCCTGACGGCCATGGCCATCGTACGCGATTGCCAATCACGCGGCGTGCTGAACTGGAAGCCAGCCGTCCTGCTTGACGAAGACGCACTTCCGGTGTCCAACTATCTCGTGGCGAAGGAAACAACGCCGATGCTGAACGTGAAAATGTCGGGTGGCTCACTTGTGATTGGAGCATTTTCCGGCGGTGTCACGTTCAAGCCCGCGCGAGTTGTCAGGCAGTTTCAGGAATCATCCAGCGAAGAGTTGAGTCACGAGCAAAAGAGCATGACTCCGACGCTTGAATCCAGCGGACGCTGGTGGTGGGATTGATCGCAAAACGGTGACTGTCAATTTCCCGAAGAGCCGGGTTCTTGTGTTTCCAAAATTTGCTGCCAGCCCCAGCGGTAAAGATTGCGTGAGTCCGTATAACGCGACTCCGATGCGGCCGATCCGAGCACAACGACAATCAGGCGTCTGCCCTCACGGACGCCCGTGGAAACGAGACACGCTCCGGCCTTGTCTGTTGTTCCCGTTTTGACTCCGTCGTAACCTTCTGTCTCCAGAAGCTGGTTTGTATTTTTCCAAACGACGTTTCGCGAATAGCCGCCCGGTCCGCTCACGACCGCACCTCGCTGCAGAGTTGAACAGTATTGACGGTAAACATCGCTGCCGATTGCCGTGCGAGCAAGAGTGGCAAGATCTCTCACGGTGGAAAGATGAGTCTCAGCAGTCAAGCCATGGGGATTGTTGTAATGCGTGTTCGTCATTCCCAGTCGTGCGGCTTCTGCATTCATCGCGGCCACAAACAAATCGAGTGGATCTGTCGGAGCAGCAGAGTCTGCGTCAATGCCGGTTGGTTCCGCTGCGGTGGAGAGCCGTGCTCCGAAGTATTCCGCCAGGGCAACACTCATATCATTTCCAGAGGGCAACATCAGCCCGTACAACGCTTCGCGAATTGAAAGCGATTCGCCCGTCCTGATGTCTGAGGTTGAACCGCGAGTCTCATCGGCCCGCACCGACATGGTCAGCATCTCATCAAGGACTTCAGGATGGGATTCGGCATATCGAATGACGAGCCATGCTGTCATCATTTTAGTGGTACTGGCGAAGTCGAGGCGTGTGTCGGTTTCAAGTCCGCCGATTACCGTTCCATCGGCCGCGTCCATGACGATCCAGCCATCGCACGAGACGAAGGGAGTTCCGCTGAGCGATTCCATGGGTTGTTTCGCCAGAATTTCGCCGTTGATTATTGCGGGATCTGGAACAACCGCTTCTTCGACAACGGGGCCCAGTGCTTTCCATAATGCAGCGTCGGCGATTCCAGTGACCGCGAGATTGTGAGCTTCCTGAAATTTCTTGACTGCGGATTCTGTTGCCGGACCGAAGTCGCCATCCACGCCAAGGCCTGGTGAAGGTTCTGAACGAACGTTGAGTGTTCTCTGCAGGAATTCCACACGAGTCCCAAAGGAACCAATTTTCAGTTCGGCAGGCTCTCCGGGAGTCACGCGTTCCCATTCCGGATTGAAATGATCAAACGCCGCGCGGGCAATATTGCCGATCAACACATGAGCGGCGTTGTCATCTCCCCAGCTTCGGTCTTTGTTTTCGGTGGTCAGCACGCAGATCGCAAATGGCCCCTTGGGTCCGTAGACAATTCCGGCATTGCATCGACTTTCGGAGACTGCTCCTGACTTGTGAGCAACGCGAGTTCCCTTTGGCAGCAGGCTGACAATCATCGTCTTGTCGTCACAGGCGAGCAGATGATCGGTCATGGCTTTGCAGGATTCGGGTGATGCCGCGGTACCTTTGTGAATCTGTTCCAGCAGTTCGACTGTCTCACGGGCGGTCGTGCTGCCCAGTCCGTAGAGTCGACTTCGGTCCGGGGCAATGGATGTGTCGCCGCGATAGACTTTGGAATTCAATCGCGTTTCTGTAAACCCGAGTGATTCCATCGTTGCCGCTGTCGTGGGAAGTCCGATTTGATCGACAACAAGATTGGTTGCGGTATTGTCCGAGTAACGAATCATCAGTCGAATGGCATCACGCACGGACAGAGTCAGGCCGGCTGAAAAATGACCGGTTAGAATTCCGGAGCCCGGCACCTTGTCGGCCTCAGCCAGTACGATTGGCTTTGAAAGATCCAGCTCGTTGCGATCAGCCATTCTGTAAGCAGCAACCATCACGGGCAGCTTGATCAGACTGGCGGTCGGTTGGACGGCATTTTCTTGCCAGGCAAACTGCTCGCCGGAATCCAGATGCCTGATCATCACCCCAACTTTTCCCGGATGAGCTTCGATCAGAGGCTGGAGGACGGATGGCAGATCTGCCGCCCTCAAGAGTGCCGCATCGAGAAAGCAAAATGCTGTCAGAACGAGAAATGGAACTGCAAATGCAATCTTTGGACGTAGCATGAATTGATTCCCGAGAGTCGTCGAAGCAAACGAACATCGCCAGTTTGCAGACTGTAGAAGGAAATTTCCGTTCGGGCGAACGTGTCGAGTGGACGTTTTAACTTTCCTGTGATCGCGGATCGTTCGGTGCTCGGTTGAATTCAGTGAACCCCAACGCGAAACTGCGGTCCCCTGAGTTTCAGCACAACCAGCAACGGGACGTCTGTCTACGTACTCAACCGGCAGGACGTTATTCAGGATTGCCGATCGATTGTTTTGAAGCTGATTCCTGAATACTCACTCGATTTCCGCTCCGCACTTATTTTGACACGTTAAAGAACATGCAAAAGCCACTTCCATTCGACCTTGCGACCGTTCGTCAGATTGCTGAAAAGTATCCAACCCCGTTTTATCTGTATGACGAAAAAGGCATGCGAGAAACATCGCGAGCCCTCAACGCGGCATTTTCCTGGTGCGAAGGGTTTCGTGAATATTTTGCGGTGAAGGCTCTTCCCAATCCTTATGTGCTGGAATTACTGAAAGAGGAAGGTCTGGGAGCCGACTGTTCAAGTCTTGCTGAACTCGTGCTGTCGGACAAAGTCGGTTTTACGGGCGAAGACATCATGTTTACGTCCAACAATACTCAGGCGTACGAATACCAACAGGCTTCAGACATGGGAGCCATCATCAATCTTGATGACCTGACTCACATCGATTATCTGAAGGACAACGTCGGTCTGCCGGAATTGGTTTGCTTTCGCTACAACCCAGGTTCAGCGCGGGAAGGCAATGTGATTATTGGCAAGCCGGAAGAAGCGAAGTACGGCTTCACCGAAGCTCAGTTGTTTGAAGGCTATAAGATTCTGAAGGACGCAGGTGTTAAACGCTTCGGGCTGCACACGATGGTGGCGTCGAATGAGCTGAATGGTGATTTCTTCATCGAGACTGCTCGAATGGTCTTCGATCTGGCCGTTCGAATTCATCAGCAACTCGGCGTCCGCATGGAGTTCGTCAATCTTGGCGGGGGAATTGGAATTCCATACCGACCGGAACAGCAGCCGGTTGACCTCAAGGCGGTCGGCCTGGGGATTAAGAAAATTTATGATGAAATCATTGCAGGGACACCGATCGAGCCGCTTAAGGTGCTCATGGAAAACGGCCGCATGATTACCGGGCCGCACGGTTATCTTGTGACAACGGCGATCCATCAGAAGCATATCTATCGTGATTACGTTGGAGTCGACGCGTGCATGTCGAATCTCATGCGTCCCGGCATGTATGGTGCCTATCACCATATTACTGTGCTGGGCAAAGAGAATGCTCCGCGCGATCGAGTCGTTGATGTTGTGGGCTCACTTTGCGAAAACAACGACAAGTTCGCGATCAATCGAGAAATGCCGGCCGTTGAACGCGGTGATTTGCTGGTCATTCATGATGCCGGCGCTCACGGCCATGCGATGGGTTTCCAGTACAACGGCAAGCTGCGTTGCGCTGAACTCCTTATGAAGCCTGATGGTTCTGTGAAGATGATTCGTCGGGCAGAAACCCATGACGATTATTTCGCAACGCTGGATTTCAGTGGACTTGCAGCGTCAAAGAAATAGTTGCCACTGAGTGCTCAACAACTGGCAATCCCATGACACCGGCAGCACGCTTTGGTCAAGGTTTGTTCAGGGCACAATCAGCGTCAATGACGAGGGTTCAATTTCGATCAGAGCTGGAAGAGATGGTCCCGGATCGCCGTCACATTGAATTGGCATGTGGCGGCCTGGGTCCTCGCAATGAATGCTGACTGAAGCAGTCGAAAATCGGACGACTTCTTCGGCCCGAATCGACAGACCCAGTCGCAGTTTCACGGCGTGCCAAAAGATGTGCCATCGCGTTGTTCCCTGAAACGCGCGGACGTCCAGAAGATGATCATCCGGCTGCGCATCGGCAGCGAACGGCAGTCCGAAACCGTAACGAGGAACGTTGGTGACGATGATATGGCTGCCGCTCACGACTGCGGAACCGTCGGTGGCTGTTGCGACATACCGAGTCGGCTTGCTGCGTACAAAAGCCCTTAGAGTTGGCCAGACATATCCGATTCGGCGAATGTTTCCTTTCCGCGACGAGTGAATCGCGTCCACAATCTCCGCATCCACTCCAACACTCAGCATCAACAGAAATCTCAGTCCATTCGCGGCGGCAGAATCCAGGACGCGAATTTTTCCGCGTTGAATAATTTCGGCAAGCGTCTTTCCGCAACGACGAATTCCCAGATAACGCGCGAGAAGGTTTTCGGTGCCCATGGGAAGAATTGCAATCGGGACACCTGGATGTCGATTGACCAGATCGGCAACCGTGCCATCACCACCTGCTGCAACAATGCATGTGAACGGACGCACTTCAGAAATTTCCGCAACAAACAGATCGAGCTTGGCTCGGTCTGAAAACATGCGGACTCGAAAGCCTGACTTTCGCAGATGTGAAGCCAGAATCAGCAATTCGCCACGACCACTTCCAGATCCGGAATTTGGATTTCGCTGAATCACAACCAACGGCAAGGGTTTCGTTATTCCGGAACGACTCACGAAAATCGCCTCGAATTCTTCATCGCGAATGAACAGCTCGCAAGTTGGCGAAGAGTTGATGATCTTCTTTTTGACATGAAGCAACTATCCGACACGATGGCACCCCAAAGCCTGTCCGATTGAAAATCGGGACGACTGCTCCGTCAAGCATAGTTTGAGCAAATGCATGAAGGCGGGCGAGACGCCCGCGGTCCAGGAACGCGGGCGTTTCGCCCGCTAAACAGTTCTCAATTCAACGCTGACGGAGCACGACTACAACCGACGCATATTTGAATCATAGATAACTGCTGAACGGTGGCGGCAGTTGAGGGAGTCACGAAATTTCATGTTTTCATTCGATTCAAACGGGCCAGGCATGCAGGATCGGCGTATCGCAAGCAGCCTAAAGACTTTTTTTGTTTAACCGTTAGCCGGAGGCGCACGTTGATCACCGCATACGCGTACGCCTCCGGCTGACGGTTAAACACAATACCGTTCAACAAACGGCCTGTGAAGTAGCGGAATCGACGCAAGCCGTCCGGTGAGTCTGCATTTTGCAGGCACTCACCGGGCAGCTCGCGCTGCTCCGCTACTATTTGAACGGTATTGCGGTTAAACACAATTCAGAGAGACTTCCCGGCTGGCTCTTGATCACCAGGTAACAAAAAAGGGTGAGACAAAGCGAACGCTTCATCATCACCCTTCTTTATTTGATCAGCATTCACGCTGAGGCCAGATTAAAGCTCTGCAGCGTTTCCCGCTATTCCATTGTCATTCAATCTCGAGAGCCAATCTGCTGGAGACTAGTCCCAAAACTATGGCTCCATGGCTGGCGGAGCAACTGATGCGTTTTCACCTGGAGTGCCATCGGTGCCAGCTGTTGATGGTCCAGTCGTAGGCGGCCCAGCAGGATTCTCGGGCATTTCTACGGTATTACCCGCGCCTCCACAGCCTGGGATCGACATGACGCTCAAAACAAACAAAGCTGCAGTACACAAACGAGAACTCTTTTTCACAAGTTTGACCTTTGTATTATGGGAAGTCGCCTGAATTCTGGATCGAACGCAGGAAACGCGACTGTGACGAAAATCGCCCTGCCAGAATTCTCTAAGCAGGGCGGAAATGATCTATGCTAACAGCAGTTCAACGGAGTCCTAGAACTCACCGACAACATTGCCGTCACCCATGGCGGACAACCATCGGAACACGTTTGTAAAGTCGATGTTGTAGGAGATCGCCCGTGCAGAACCGTCAGCCATCGCGAACTGCGCGATCCCAGTGTGGTAGCTGCCGAACTGGTACCACTGACCTTCGAATGGAGCAGCCTTAGGCAGACCCCATGCATCCGGCAGGTAACCAGCACCCATCCATGCGAACTGGAAGTCTGGACCACCAGTTGCTTCGCCGAACAGAAGCGTGTTGCTTGTTCCGTCAGTTACGTCGCGGAACTTGAATTTCGTGCGCGATCCAAAGATACCCTTGCGGTATGCCCAGTTTCCTGGAACGTTGCTTCCGCCGCCGCCAGCACCAAGGTAGCTAGTTGGGCCGGAAACGTTGTCAGGTGGGCCAAAATATCCACCGGTCATGTTCAATGTTCCAGGTGTTGCTGGAAGTGAATACGAGTGAAGTGCAACAAACACTCCCGTGCCGGCTTTTTCAATATCAGAAGGACAGCGGAAAGCTGACAACTTAGCCTGAGACAGCGTCCAGGTCAGGTCAGCAATCCCGTCGTTCCACCAGTTAGCTTCAGAAACGAAAGTTCCTGCAGTTGTGCCTGGGCGACGATCAACGCCCTTCCAAACAGCAATCTGCTCGTACAGTGCATTTTGCTCTAGCTGTGGCAGAATTTGTGGGAACACGCCAAGCCACTGATGGCCAGCGTAAGCAATGTTCGCATCCTGAGGTGACCCGAAGTAACCAGCTGGAAACCGGGTGTAAATGTCATGAAAGTTGTGTACCGCCAATGCAAGTTGCTTCAGGTTGTTTTTGCACTGGGTTCGGCGAGCAGCTTCACGAGCCTGCTGAACGGCAGGGAGCAGCAACGCGATCAGGATTGCGATGATCGCAATCACCACCAGCAGTTCAATCAGAGTGAAACCACTCCGCTTGGGAACCGCTGCACGATTCAACGAGAACTTTTTCATAAAAACTCCAAAAACAAAAAAGGAAATACCGGAAGCGTCAACATGCGGCAACTTCCAGAACACGCGAGAATGTTCTTAAGATTCAGAAAGCCAATCCGAATCCATTCATGAAAGATTAACCATCCGCAATTGGTATACCAATCTCGAATGAAGTTCATATCAAGTTTTTTCGGGATTTTTTTCGACTCTACTTGGACCTTTTGCGTGTTGTTTGCCAAATAGCAGTCAGAATTGCCAAGAAAACAGGCAGACCGCCTCTATCGTTTCACCTATTTTGAGCCTCCACTTGCCTCAGGTGAATTACAGAGCACATCCTTAAGCAAAATTCTCCCGTAAGGGATTGAGAATCTGTTGAAATCGCCTGCAATTTTCGCACTGGCGACGGCCGCTGCCCTTTGTTTGGGTCTTGATTCAGGCCCGGTCGCGTCGCAAAAACTTTATGCAGCAGGCGAAAGCAGCCGTTTTTGAAGGCAAACCCAATTTCAGGAACTCCATGCGTTGGGGAGTTCGGGCATCATTTGCAGTGACGCTTATTCAGCGTGAAGATGCAACAGGTTGTGCAGAGCTTGCGTTTCATCGAAATGCTTTCTGTGCATCACTTGTGCTTTTTCATTTGTGAATTGAGGAATGCTCAGCGGGCGAGACGCTCGGGCTTCAGGACCGCGGGCATTTCACCCGCCTTCTTGTAACGCCTCAAACTCCCGTTGACGGAGCACTCGGACGATGTTTGAAATTTGAATCCTGAAAGCTGGCCGAATTCAGAAAACTTTGGCTGCCCGTCGAGTTGCATTTAAATTCCTGCGAATCCAGTGAGTTACCGCTCAATGTGCAAGATATTGAGTCGTACTCTGGCAAGGTAAAGAATTCGCATTGGAGGAAGTGGATCTTGCTCAGGCGAGCGGCAGGAAATGGCGTACCCGCCCATTGTAGAGCAGTCGTCTCAACTGCTCATGAACGACTGGGACAATCGTTCCACATTTGTAAATCGTCTGCTGCCGATTGCCTAACGATTCCGTGGTGCAGGACCTTTGGCAAGGTCCACGACCCAAAATGCAAATCTTGAAAATGAACTAGCCAGGACGGGAATCGAACCCGTACGTCCCTTTACGGGACCCGGGATTTTAAGTCCCGTGCGTCTGCCTATTTCGCCACCTGGCCGATGTTTCGTTCATTCTGAAGCGGCCTCAGAATGGAGGCTCGTTGAAGAGTCACTGAAAGAACTCGGTCGCGACAGCAGATTAGTGGAGATTGCGAGTTCTTGAAACTCTGAGCTCCAGATTCTTTGTTGAGACCAACGATTTCATTTGCTCAACACGGATTTGGCCGGATTCAAGAACAGAGGATCGATCAGCGCACTGGTCGCGTCTTTGTTCCTGACAGGACCGAGAGACTTTTAAAAAACGAACGGCGACCACCGACGTATACCTTGTGTGGTCGGAAATGAGGGATCGGCCAGCGAAAGAAAAAGCGGGCGGGACGCCCGCGCTCCTGGAGCGCGGACGTCTCGTCCGCTTGTTGAGGCTTCATTCCTTGCCGTGCGAAGGAGATCACCGGCCGGATCGCACCGAAAAGCAACAGTCCTTCAGCGGTCGGAAATGAAGGAGCGGCCAGCGAAAGAAAAGCGGGCGGGACGCCCGCGCTCCCGGAGCGCGGACGTCTCGTCCGCTTGTCGATCCCTCATTCCTTGCCGCGCGAAGTCGATCACAGGCCGGATCGCACCGAAAAGCACGATTCCTTGTGTGGTCGGAAATGAGGGAGCGGGCCAGCGAAAGAAAAAGCGGGCGGGACGACCGCGCTCCCGGAGCGCGGACGTCTCGTCCGCTTGTCGATGCTTCATTCCTTGCCGCGATGAGCACAAGGAACTGAAGCCTGCCCTCGGCAACACCAGCCCGTTACGGAATGATTAGAAACAATCCGACAATCGTCGCGACTTCCACCAGCGTCGCTTCTTCATTGAATGGGATCTGGTAGTGCTTCTTGGGGGCACATTCGCCTGGCCGGTAGTATCCAAGAGCGTAATCTTTGGAGTTCATAGGATGCAGAGCCATTTGGTACGGCAATCCTACAAGCTGCACGGCAAACCGACCACTGGACGCGAAAGGCTGAACGAGCGGATGATACGTGTGACCATATCGCTCCAAAGATGGGTCTTCAAAATACAACGGATAGTGGTAAAGATTTGTCGGAGCCCATTGATACACCACGGGACTTGCCTGGCGCGGTTCGTACGTCCCGTTATCCATTCGAGAATCGAAGTCTTCTGGAAGCTGATCTCGTTCGATGTTTCGCAATGCATAGCCGAGCGTCGGTTTGATCGATCGAATGTCCGTTTTCAGTCGGCTGATCGGCTCGGCGCTGACGTCACCAACGGGTTCATCGACGGCGGACGTCTGCCGCACACCGTTGTGAGCAACAGAGATTGGTCGTGATTCATAAAAGTCGACTTCGGGCTGTGGTTCGTCCGGCAAAGTAATCCGGTCTGCAAAACGCTCCGTCGCACTGGCAATTCGTTTCAGACGAGGCTGACCAGAAGCCGCTGGACGAGCCTGATCACGATTCATCATTTGCCCGCTACGTTCCTTCCACCAGTCACCGACGGACTCTGCCGAATTCGAAACGACGCCTCCGGAAAGAACATAGTCCATTCGGCTTGCATAGCCAGCCTCGGAATTTTCGACGCGGCTGTACTGTCGGTCTGGTTCACCAGCGATTTGCTGCTTAGCGCGGGCAGCGATTTCTGGCGGTGTCAGCGGTCTGGCAGGCTGCGGATTGGCAACAGTGCCGGTTTCGCGAGCCGAACTGGCAGCCACGGGCCACTCAGAAAACTGAGTGGCCGACGTTTGGCGAACCGCACGTTCTTTTGTGGCTGTTGAATTCTGCCGCGGGCTGGATTCCCTGGTCACACTGGATTGCCAGGTTTTTTCATCGGCAGAAGCTCCTGCCGCCAGCGTGATGATGGCGATTCCCGCCAAACTGGCATCACGGAAAAACCGCGATGCGTAGGCGGCGTCAGGCCGTCCTTCAGTCTTTGGGAGCATGCTCCACAGAATAGTTTGGAGCTTCTTGAGTGATTGCGATGTCATGTGGATGGTTCTCCCTAACCGAAGCCGCTGAAATCTCGATGAATCGAGCTTTCTCTCGCAAGTCCAGTGTTGTTCCGACTCCGACATAGCCCATGCCGGACCGAAGCCCACCGACCAGCTGAAATACCAGAGGCTGCAAGGCTCCTTTGTATGGAACGCGACCTTCCACGCCTTCCGGAACCAGTTTTGACTGGTCGCCCGTTGGGACGTGTCCTTGCCGATAGCGTTCACTACTTCCCTTCATCATTGCTCCAAGCGATCCCATTCCTCGGTAACGCTTAAAGCTTCGTCCCTGGAAGAGAATCATCTCACCAGGGCTTTCATCGACACCGGCCAGCAGACCACCGACCATTACAGTCCATGCTCCGGCAGCAAGTGCCTTTGTAATATCACCGCTGAAACGAATTCCTCCGTCAGCGATTATCGGAATGCCGGTTCCCTTCAGAGCCTTTGCGGCATTTGCCACAGCACTCAATTGAGGAACACCGATTCCGGAAATGATTCTTGTTGTGCAAATCGATCCTGGACCTATTCCGACCTTCACCGCGTCGGCCCCAGCATCCGCCAGTGCCTTCGCGCCTTCGACGGTCGCAATGTTTCCTGCAATAACATCAATATTCAATTGACTCTTGATAGCCCGCACAGTCTCAATCACATTGCGAGAATGCCCATGAGCGCTGTCAACAACCAAAACGTCAACACCTGATTCCACCAAATGTGCGGCTCGTTCGAGGTCAAAAACCCCAACTGCCGCGCCAACCCGCAATCGACCGCGCGAATCCTTGGAAGCCCGCGGATATTGCAGGTTTTTGTCGATATCACGGATTGTGATGAGACCCTTTAATTGATAATCATCGTCCACGAGCAGCAGTTTCTCGACCTTGTTTTGCAGGAGAATTCTTTCTGCTGCTTCAAGAGTCGTATCTTCCGGCGCTGTGACGAGATTCTCCTTCGTCATCACTTCTGAAACGGGACGATCTTTTGACTCCAGAAATCGCAAATCGCGACGAGTCAAAATCCCGACAAGCCGTCCATTTACCGTGATCGGAACTCCCCCGATGTTGCGTTCGTCCATCAGTTGTACGGCTTCTCCTGCCGGAGTTTCCGGGGGAAGCGTCACTGGATCCACAATAACGCCATGCTCGCTGCGCTTGACGCGATCAACCTGCATCGATTGCTGCTCGATCGTCATGTTCTTGTGAATAATGCCGATGCCGCCCAGCTGCGCCATTGCGACAGCCATTTCGCTTTCCGTCACCGTGTCCATCGGACTGCTGACAATCGGCAGATTCAGGCTGATGTTCTTCGTCAGGTGAGAACTAATGTCAACATCAGACGGGACCACTTCGCTGTATCCTGGTTCAAGAAGGACGTCGTCGAACGTCAATCCGCGATAGGCGATGCGATCCTGCATGGCGATTTCTCCAGAGCAAAGTGTTTGGTAATGAATAGTGAGTTTGGGGAACAGCAGCAGCGACAAGGTGAGCCGCGGTCACTGGTCGGGTTAAGAGTTTCTTTGCCAGATCTCAAATCTCAAATTTGAAATCATTGTTCAGTCAGGTCAGTCTTCGGGTGAGATGTCTGCATCTTCCAGTTCAATCACTTCGCCCTTTTTCTGAATGGTGGCATGAAGATGATTTGAAAGCCGAATCAGCGTCGCGATATCCATGTTCTCCGCGCGGTCTTCGGAGGTGTGGCCAAGTTCATTCAGCAACACGTCGATTTCTGATTTGTCCAGAACGCTCCGGTAAAGTGCGACCAGAACACTGCGGATGAACTTCCGTCGCAGAGTAAATGCACGTCGCAGAAAATCCTGAAAGAACTTGCGATCAACGATGCGATCGGCTTTTTCCTGGTCTCGCCAGATACTGATAATGGCGGAGTCTACCTTTGGACGTGGCCAAAAGACGTTTGGTCCCATTCGACGAAGAATTCGCACGGTCGCCTGCGATTGAATCCAGGCGGACATCGCACCGTACTTTGAGGTGCCATGTTCCGTGACCATCTTTTCTGCAAGCTCCCATTGAATCGTGCAGATCATGCGTTCCCACGGCAGGTCTGATGCCAGCAGGTTAGAGATCACCGGTGTCGCCACACTGTAGGGCAGATTGGCAACCAGTTTGAGGCGACCGTTGGGAATTGATGCAACATGATGCCGGATCACATCACAGATATGCGGATCCAGTGTGTTCTTGTTTTTCAGGATGTCACTGTTGATCACAGTCACATTGCTGCGGTCCTGCACAGCTTCGGCGGCCAGCATCGACATGTTTTTATCAATGTCGACTGTGATAACGCGTCCGGCTTGTTCCGCCAGAAATGCTGTCATGCCTCCGGTGCCTGACCCGACTTCCAGGGCAACATCACGAGGCCCCAGTTCCGCAGCGCGCACTGCAAACTCAATCAGATTCACATCGATCAGAAAGTTCTGCCCCAGATCTCCGCGCGGGTTGATGCCGTGCTGCTGAAACAGCGACATCAGAAATGACCGCGTCTGACGCTGAACATCTTTCATTGCGAAGTAGAGCTTTCCTGGTTCAAAGTCATGTTTGGATTCATAGAAACGCCTGGTGAAACGGAAATTTGACCGTCTATGACGACGTGGCTGCCAAATCTTCGCTCCAACAATTGGTCGACGTATTTTCCAAGAATGTCATTCTCGATGTTTACCGAATCGCCAACGGCGACGGTTCCGAGTGTTGTTACCTGCAGCGTGTGAGGAATCAGAGCAACGGAGAATCGTCCGCCAACCACGTTCACAACGGTCAGGCTGATTCCGTCGACGGCTACGGACCCCTTGGGGACCAGCAGACGCCATTGTTCGTGATGCGGTTCAAACCACATCTCGACCCATTCGCCGGTACGAATGATGTCGGAGACTTTCGCTACGCCATCCACGTGCCCCTGAACAATATGCCCACCCAGACGAGCATCAGCGCGGAGCGATCGTTCCAGATTGACGCGACTTCCAACCTGAAAATGCTTCAGATTGGTTTTTGCGAGCGTTTCTTCCCCCGCTTCAAAATCCAGCGTATTTGCCTGAATGGCCACTACGGTCAGGCAGCACCCGCAGATACAAATGCTGTCCCCGATGGCGGCTTCTGAGGCGCGAAAGCAATTTTCATCCGGAGCAATCGACAGACGCAGGCCGAACGCAATCGGAGAAATCTGTTGGACAGTTCCCTGCCCTTCGACCAAGCCTGTAAACATGGTGTGTCGATTTGAATGCAACGAGAATGCACTCTGAGGAGTGCTGAAGACTACCTGGCGCGTCCCCTGGGAACGTTGCCGTCGATCGTTGCGTGAGAATGCTAACAGATGTCGATCAGATTGCACATTACGCGACAAAAGATTCCGAACAGCGGTGATTCGACGTTCCGGAGCAGCGTGAAGATCCCAGGAGATCGCCGTGTTTCCGGGTTCGCCAGCAAGTGTGAGTTATTCGGGCTGGCTCGTTTTCTTTCCACTAGTGGTGGGGTAGACTACTACTCAGAAGCGAAGAGCTTGAATTCACAAAAAGGACCGTTGGCACTATGCAATTTCGCTGCCCAAATTGTCAACACTCGATTCGAGTTGAAGAGAATCATCACCAGGCGCAGCCGGAAGCGGAGACGCTTGACACGATCGAGTGTCCATCGTGCCACAGTCGCTTCAGTCTGTCGGCCGACGAAGATTCCACCACAATTGTGACTCTTGGGCTGAAAGTCGCGCATTTCGAAATCCAGCAGGTCCTCGGCGAAGGCGCTTTTGGGACGGTTTACAAAGCCTTTGATACGGAACTGCAGCGGCATGTTGCGCTCAAGGTTCCGCGCGACGGGCGAATCACTAAAGAAACATCAAATATGTTTCTTCGCGAAGCCAGAGCCGCTGCCGGAGTGACGCATCCGAATGTTGTCGCCGTTTATGAAATGGGGCAGCATGGCGAGTCGTTCTATATTGCATCAGAGCTCATCGAAGGAATTACGCTCAGCGAATATCTGCGAAGTCGCATCGTTGAGCCGCTGGATGCAGCTCGCATCATGATCAAGCTACTTGCCGGGATCAAAGTCTTTCACGACAAAGGAATCATCCATCGAGACCTCAAGCCGGGCAACATTTTGCTCGACAGCAACAATGAACCACATATCTCCGACTTCGGGCTCTTCTAGCATTGTCAAGTACCTTTTTTAGAAAGATTTCTGCGCCTTCTTTGCGCACCGCGAAATGTCATTTTTCAAAAGTCTTTTGAAAAACGTATGCGCGCTCGTGATTGTGATTCGCTTTTTATCATAGAAATT
>JBGSVD010000168.1:0-5683 GCA_041753135.1 Planctomycetaceae bacterium | reverse complement strand
TCAACGAACGCCTGCTTCCGTTGCCAGTCGATGTAATTAACCAGCCAGGCTCGACCGCCCAAAAGTAAAATCCGTGGACCTTCCTGTTTGCCGAGAAATGATGACTCATCAACGTAACCAAGTTCCTGTCGGCCATGCAGGACTGCAAAGAGTGGCGGTGACGTGAACACGGAAAATAGTTCCATGAAGTTCTTCCGGCCGAATGTCTCTTCACCTTCTTTGCCAAGCCACAGGAGGCCCTCATCGTCCCACAGGATTCCAGCCTCCAGCATATGCTGAACGAGCCATTCCACCTGGTCCGGTGACATAATGCCAAATGCCTGCACGCCTTGAACCCAGCGAAACCAATCGGTTCGACCGATTCCACCCTCTTGAAGAGCCAACGCCATCAGTTGTTGAGCAAGAATATGCCACGGCTGCGGCGGCGGAACGATCGGCTCAACGTAACCTTCTAACCAAAGATCAATCAGTGCTGCGGCCTGAAGCAGTGATTCTTCTTTGGTGGCCAGAAACAGGCAATTGCGAATTCCTCCTGCTCGGCGTCCAGTGCGTCCCATGCGTTGCAGGAAGCTGCTGACGGTGGTTGGCGAATCAATCTGAATCACTCGGTCAAGATTACCTACGTCGACGCCAAGCTCCAGAACACTGGTCGCAACAATGACGCAATCGTCTCTGCTGGCGAAAGCTTCTTCAGCCTGCAACCGTTGCTCGGCACTTAGAGAGCTGTGAGTCACAAAGGTCGTAACGCCAAGTGCCCGCAGATCCGTCGCCAACTGTTCGCTGCGAGCACGGCTGTCGACGAAGACCAATCGCTTCTCCCCGCGATGCAAACGCGAAATCACAACGGCTGCATTGTGGAGTGATCCGACATAATCCAATTTCACATCAGCCTGGCCGACTCCCGAGGTTGCTGGTGGCAAGAATACGCTGCGTTTCCGCTGACAGGATCCCGCAAGCCAGTCAACCAGCGTTTCTGGATTGCCGACCGTCGCAGACAGGCCGATTCTTTGCAGTTCCCGGCCGGCAAGTCGCGAAATTCGTTCGAGTACCGACAGCAGATGCCAGCCGCGATCGTCTCCCGCAAAGGCATGGATCTCATCAATGATTACGACCTGCAGATTGCTGAAGAGTGCTCGCTCATCGACGTTTCGCGAAACCAACATGACTTCCAGCGATTCAGGAGTCGTCAGCAGGCAGTCGGGCGGCTCCCGCAGTATCCTCTTCTTGGCTGTCGCGGAGATGTCCCCATGCCAGAGTGTTGAACGGCGGCCCAGAAGTTCGCAGTATCTCTGGAGACGAACATCAAGATTGTTCAGGAGTGCTTTGATAGGGCAAATGTACAAGACACTCAGCCCTGTCCATCCTTCCGTCAGAATTCGGGACAATGTCGGAAAGAACGCGGCTTCAGTTTTTCCACCAGCGGTTGGTGCGAGCACGATCAAGTGTTGACCGTCGAGAATCTGCGGAATGACGGCATCCTGAAACGGTCTCAGCTCACGCCAGCCGAAGCTGTTCACGATGTGGTGCTGCAGTGCGGGATGGAGTTGTTCGAATCCGCTCACAGATCCAACTCGATTTCTTCAACATCTGTGGCTCCCATTGCGTGTCTTTCAACGCCCTTCAATTCCACATCGCTGATGGTCAATTCGTAATCTCGCTCTGGCTCAAAACCGGGATGCAGGTCGACACAATCCAGAACTCCAGCGACAAGCTTCTTCAGGAAAATCCTCGGTGCTACTCCTACTTTCCCACCCAGCTTACCGGCCACGGCTTCTGCCAGCTTCCGTACATACGAATCATTGCATCGACTGCTGATACGATCTGCAGCAGCACTGTGTTGAAGGTAGATATCTCGGACGCGGCAGCCGACAAGACATAATCGATCGAGGTCAATCGCGGGCAGGCGAATCTGAACGGCCCGTGGATTGTCAAACCGAACGTCCTTCGCAAAGTCAACATGCAGACGTTGAGCGAGCGGCTCCAATCTGCGAACGCCCTGTGGACCATCGAAGAATGCAGGCGTGCCAGTGATTAGTACATAGAGCCCCGGAAATCGCCCGGAGTCCACTTCATCGAGCAATTGCCGCAATGCGTTAAGGCTCTTATCTCTGACATCACTGCGAATTCGCTGAATGGTCTCGACTTCGTCCAGTACCAGCAGCAGTCCCGCGTGGCCGGAATCCTTAAGGACTGTCAGGACGCCTTGGAGAAAACTCAGGGCTCCGAAATGATCGATATCACCTTTGACGCCAGCAAATTTCTTCGCACCAGCCGCGACGTTCGGTTGTCCGGATAGCCAGGCTAGAATGCCATCCGCTGTGGCCTGCTCCCCGGCGATAAGTGCCTGCCGATAGCCACGCAACGCCGCGCTGAACATTGGGGCCGCTTCGCTGACTTTTGTCAGACGCTGCTCCAGAAGTTCGTTTGTGCGAGCCAGCAATGCAGGTTCGTCATCCGCTGCAATCGTTCCTTCTGCAAGTACGTCTTCTTCCAGCGTATAGAACCAGCCGTCAACGATATTCCGCAGTGCTCCCTGAGCTGCATCAGCAGTCGCGAGGCGTTCTGTCAGCCGACGGTAAACGGTTTCCAGTCGATGCAGTGGTGTTTCTGTTTCGGAAATCTGCACTTCTGACGTTGCAAACCCCATCTTTCGAGCACGATCACTGAGCCAGCGAGAGAAAAACGTCTTCCCGCAACCATACTCGCCTCGGATTGCCTTAAAGACGCTGCCTCCTCCGGCAACCTTATGCAGCTCTTCGTCGAGAGCGACTTCAAAACGGTCCAGTCCAACCGCGAACGCATCAAGGCTGCTGCGAGGTACAGTTCCTCGACGGAGTGCGTCAATGATCTCCTGTTTCCGTTGCGGGCTGATGCTCATTTCGCCCCCTTTGGCAAATCAAACTGTCGACAAAGGAGATTTCGGTCTAGTGCTATCGTGTCGGAAACATCGTCTCGATTCAGAACCAGAAATCCATCGACATTCAGGACACGTTGCGCCGTTGCAATGAACCCTGGCAGTCTGACCAGAGAGAGTCGAAGAGAATTCGCCAGCCCCGCCGTCGTAATCTTCCCGCCTCGCTGGTCGATAGCCATCAACAGCTTCGAAAACACTTCATCCGTCGGAACAGTACGACCACCGAGCCGTTTCTGCTCTGCGAATACCGGAGACGCAAGCAAGGCCTGCACCCAATCAGGAACGACAGGCGTCGCAAGAACAACTTCTGTGTTTGCTGCTGGCTGTGCAGGTTCCTCTTCGGGATCGAACAAGCGTCCTGAAGGCTTCTCTTTTGGCTTCACCGGCCTCGTTACCTGCTCACGTAACGGCTCAATCAGCGGGCCCGTTGAAATGACATCCCACCAGGTTGGCAGGTCTGCAGGAGCTTCAACCCAACCCGAAGGAAATGCACCGGACGCAGTCAGGACCGCAATTGGAATGACCATTTCCTGAGGAGATAAGCCTCCGTGATAACCATTCTTCTTAATTCCGTATCGGATTTTCTCCGTCCAGGGAGCGATGAGTGATCCTGCTTCCGGAATGACAACCCTCGGCCCTTTTACACGGAATTCTCCATCGGACGGGCTACCCTGATCGATTCGCCACCGCTCACCGCCCTCAAAAACTTGACCTTTGGCGTTGCAGTCCAGAACGTGACCATGGTCGCTCACCATGATGACGGTTCGCCCTGAGATGCGGGCCTCGTGCAACAGCAGCGGCAGCACCTTAATCTCGTCTCGTGACCACCGCGTATCGATCTGCTCGCCCTTTAACAGGTGGTCATCCACCGCATTCACAACAACGCCAACGACCTTTCTGTGGGTCGAACTGATCTCCTTTCGAATCTCAGCCGCAAGGCTTGCATCGTCGGTTTCCCTCAACGCCGCCTTGTGAAACAGAATCGGGGGCGAGTTACCACGACAGTGCTTCAGCAACGCTGGATGTGCCGCAAACCCAGTCTTTTCGGTATCCTGAGTTCCCTGAAGCAACTTTCCGCAAAGCAGACTTGTGCGTGACACTTCAGTCACACTGGGTGTTGTGGCCAGTGCAGGTCGCAATCCGTGGGCCTCTTCCGCCAGCAGCAACCAATCGTGCCCAAGCACATCGGCCATCAGCTCACGGAATACAGCAACACTCATCCCGTCGATCACGATGACCAATACAGGTAACTCTGCGGCAATCGGTGCGACGATCTGTTCCAGAATCCGCTCTACCGGGACCACGATTTCGTCCGAAGTCTTCGCTGCCGTCCAGTCTCGAAGGAGTTCCGCAAATGCTCGCGACTGTTGTTCACGGACAGTTGTGACAGCATTGAAAAGCTTCGAATAGGCTTCGGACAATTCGCTCACGGGGTCACCAGAACGAAGTGTCAGCCTTGCCCAGTCAACAAAGCCTCCCTCTGAAAGATGAAACGCGGCGGCTTCGGCCATTGAGGAGAACGACTGGTTCGCCTCGCACTGCTTCAGAAAGCGAACTAGTCGGATCGCCATGTCAACGCGATCCAGTTGTCGACGTTCGCGACTATGGCGATCGTGCTGCATAATCGATTGACGGCATTCCAGGAGCGGCTCAATCTCAGCAGCGGGACCGGACTTCAGCAACACCGTGAGCTGTTTCCCGAATTCTGCCAATCGACCGTCGAACCCAACCGGCGAAGTGTCACTGAGTGATGCAAAACCTTCGGCTTGTAGTTCGCGGAGGATCTCGTCGGACCGATTCAACTGCTGCTGCTTCAGACGCGAATCACGAAGCTGCAGACGGACCACTTCAGTCGCGGCTGCCGCCCAGCGTTCAACGATTGGCAGTTCAACAGATTGCCCACAAAGATAACGTTCCTCCAGCTTTCCGATCGCTCGTTCCAGCTTTCCTTTAGCCTTCGTATGGAAGACTACGCCAGCCGCAAGACCAATTGGCAAAGCATCCGGACGGTCATTGTCTCCGACACATCGCAGGACTGTGGCCATGGCGGGGCCTCCTGACGACACGAGCCACTCAATTGCCGCTTCTTTGAATGCTGAGGATGTCACCTGATAGCGACTTACAGCCTGAGCATCGATCGACCATTTCAAAACAGCCACCAGATCAGGTGACTCTGACTCCAGACCAATCATACGTTTAAACAGAATCGGCCAGACCGTTTCCGCTGCCAGAAAGCCACTTGCGACTGGCGCGTATCCATCGACAGGGATGTATTCAATGAGTGTCTCGGCGATCCACCCATGGCTCGCAATACGAGGGTCGATGGATTTGGCCTGGAATAGAGCCTTTACGATTTGCCAGCTGTTCAGCGGATACAGTTTTCGTGGCTTGAGCCTCACGAAGATATCATTGCTGATGTCATTGTCGTCGATATCTGTCACCAGAACGGTCGTAGCCGATTCGTCCGAGTTCCTAAGCGCAATCCTCATGGCGAGTGGCGAATCACACTGGTAGATACGATAGATTTCCTCTCCATCCCGCTGGATGATGTCACCAGTCCATTTGGTCCTGGAACGAATTGCGACAGCCCTGGTGTTCGGAACCGCTTTACGGATCGCCGCCACCTGCGCCTTGATCTGACTAAACGTCGGTGATGTGACGGTCATGGCGACGCTCCACCCTCCTCAACAATCCAACTGATGTTCAGCTTGACGGTCCTGCCTTTCTTCACTTCCTTCTTAAGTTCACCCAATACCGATTCGGCATCCG
>JBGSVD010000167.1:0-15663 GCA_041753135.1 Planctomycetaceae bacterium | reverse complement strand
CGCAATACCGTTCAAATAGTAGCGGAGCAGCGCGAGCTGCCCGGTGAGTGCCTGCAAAATGCTGGCTCACCGGACGGCTTGCGCCGATTCCGCTACTTTACAGGCCGTTCGTTGAACGGTATTGCGATTTAACAAAAACATCTTCGGCGTTGTCGGTTAGAGTATCTCGTCCGATTCTTGCTGGTTTCTTTCGGATGAACCGGGGGCGATCGGACTCCGTCTGATGAGAACATGGCGCTATCCGGTTGCGCAAGCTTCATGCCAGCGCTCGGCGCGAGCAGGTCCGTTAGCAAGCCGGTCCGTTCTTACCTGCCGTTCGCCTTAGATTGAAATGTCATCGCGAACGGGTTCCGCGTGATGACGATGTTGTGTGACAGTTGCAACCTCGGAACGCTATGCCACACCGTCATAGCGATCATCGCCAACATCAGCGAGACGCTGAACAATGATGTAAGCGCAACGCCGGATCAGATGGCAGTGACCATCATTGTCGCAATGATAGACGATTTCCGCAGGCACCAGTTCCGTGCCGAATTTATTGTTGGCCTGCTTAACGGCGTCGAAAACATTTGAGGCCACATCACTGTCCGGCGGGTTGCAATAACGGGCATCAGGAGCAAGCATCGTGACGGCCGGCAAACCATCGTGGTCATGTGAGAATCGGATGCGGACAAGCGCGGAAGAAGGGCCCGTAATCAGTGACGCTTCGTAAAACTCACCAGAACGCTTGAAGCTGGGCATGGCATCAGCCGGCAAATAACGGAAGGGTGTCACGACACCGCTCTCAATGCAATGCGGATTTCGATAGGTCCTCCTGGCCGAGGAGAACTTCGCGGCCTGGCTGCACGTCAACAAACGAACCGGTCCGATTTCTCGCATCCAATGGCACAGTGTGTTCGCCTTGCCGGAAATCTCCATTTTACGCAAACCGCCCAATTAATAGCCATCTGCGACTACGCTTGAACCTCGCGCGGGGAACAGACCTCGTGCGGCCAGAAATGAGGTGTCGGCGAGCGAGCGGATATGCGGGAGAGACGCCCGCGCTCCCGGAACGCGGATGTCTCGTCCGCTTGTCGATGCCTCATTTCTCGCCGGGATGAGCACAACATTCCTGGAAAGACGACGACAGCGCAGAGTTCCTCTTGGCCTGAAAGGGAATGTCACGCTACCATTCTGGCTCTTGGAAGTTAGAGGCGGCAAGAAAGACGCAGGATTGTCTGTTCTGACGCTGCAAGAAGGTAAAAGGCGATCTCGAAATGGATTTCAATATTCGCCCAGTCTCTAAGACATGCGCAAAGTCAGGCCGACCGTTTCGGCCGGGGGACACGTGCTGGTCGGTTCTTTTCGAACACGATGGCAATCTTGTTCGGCAAGACTTCAGCGCCGACGAATGGGCTGGACCTCCTGAGGGAGCGATCGGACATTGGCGTTGTATGGTTCCAGTTTCTGCGGAAACGAATCGCCCAAAGCTCGATGCGGATTCACTGTTCGACTACTTTCTGCAGCTCAGCGATTCCCCCAACATTGTTCAGCAGCAATATCGCTATGTGCTGGCACTGCTGCTGTTGCGAAAGCGGCGACTCATTCTGGAAGAAGTGATCGATATTGACGACAAGCCCACAATGCGACTTGTGGGAAGTGGCGGCGAGGGACCTTTCGATGTAGCCGAAGAAGAATTGTCAGAAGATCAGATTGATCGACTACAAAATCAATTGTTTGCTTCGGGGCGTTCTGCGGCAGCTTAAGCTGTTCAATATCCTTCGGCGATCGGACTCCTGCTTCATGGCATCAATGCGATTCATCCTGCTGCTGATATTTGCAACGACGACTGGTTGCCAGCTTGGCGCCCGGCGGCAGGAGGCGAAGTACGTTGAACCTGTGTTGCCGACGACGATGAGTCGCGTTGAGCTTGTGGAATTTCTGAATGCGAAAACTGAAGGTCTGAAGAGCTGGCGATGCGTTAATACACAGGTTCATGTGAAGAGTCCGGACCTTCCGTTTCCTCAAAAGTTAAAGGGAACGCTTGCATGCTCCGCTCCTGGCCAGTTTCGACTTGTCTGTGACAACACGATTGGCCATGCAGATTTTGGTTCGAACGAAAATATTTGCTGGGCTTACGTAAAGCCCGGTGAATCTGTCGTGATGACATGGAAACACGAAGACTCATCACTGCTTCAGCACCTTCCTGGCGGAATGCCGCGGCTGGAACCAAACTGGCTGATGACCATACTCGGAATTCAGCCGATCGATTTGGATCGATTTGAGCTTCAGAAGCCACCTCTGGGTTCAAGAGAACTTTGGCTGGTTGCCGTAGAGGACGCGCCGGATGGAACGTCACTTCGCCGGGTGATTAAGGTCGACACGGTGTTGGGTGTCGCTCGGCTTCACGCATTGTACGACAGTGACGCCAATCCACTGTTGATGGCCCATTTGAGTGATTACAAGTCATGCGGCGGCCACGAATTGCCTCACACGGTGCGAATCGAGTTCCCAGCAACAGAAACGCAGCTGACGCTGAAGTTTACCGGTATCGAGGCTGACTGTCAGATTGCTCCGAGCCTGTGGATGCCTCCCCAGAATAGAAATATCGAAATGGTTGATCTTGGTCACCTGATTCGCACGCGAATGCAACACGATCCTCAGTTTGCTCAGCGCGAGGGAACCCAGGTTTCGCCATCCTACGAAGGACAGACTGCTCTTAATGCGAGAAATCGATCGATGCACGATGGGGTTCGCAGCCAGAGCAACGAACTTCCCGAGTTCGATCAGCCGCGCGACATTCATCTTACTGGAGATGAACGTTATTTTGGTGATGCCACGTCAGGCGTTGAGCCAGGCTGGGATGACGACGAAGATCTGAGCAGTGACGAGCGTTTCGAACGCGCCCTGATTCAGGACTCGGCCGTCCCGGAGTTTGACATTATCGGCCCCCAGAAATCCACCACTAAACGGCGTTGGTGGTTTCCGTTTCGAAAGCCATAGCCGCACTCGTCAGAATTCAGCGACTTTGAAACGACTGAATCTCGTGCTCTGTCGAGCTTAACTTTTGGCGTAGTGGACCTTGCTACAGGTCCTGCGTTGACAGGATCTTTAGCAAGATCCACTACCTCTAATCCCCATTTTCATCCTGATAGAGCACCCGCTGGACAGCGCCATATTCGGAGAATGGAGTGTTTTTCGCATGATTTGCGGGCGAGACACCCGCGCTCCCGGAGCGCGGGCGTCTCGCCCGCCGTTATGCAACTCCGCAAACTACGGCGGACGGAGCATTAGCCCAATCGCAAAATAGACTTTCGCTGTTGTTGTGCCCGCTAACAATCACGACTTCCGGCGGACTCTGGTACTCTTCGGAGATTCCCGGTACCTTTGTCGACCACGAAATCCGTGAGTGAAACATTTCCCGCGAGTTGTGCCGAGAGAGTCCGACTCAGAATCCTGCGGCGTCGAATGTTTTTGGTCCTGCGGGAAATTTGAAATCAGCCATGACGATGGCGTTCAAGAGGCAGACGGGCGAAGTGTGCAATGGTGGAAACATTTAGACTGACGCTGTTCAAGCTGACAACTTTGCTGTGCATTGTATTGTCGACAATCACAGTGGTGCGTGCAGGCGACGACGAATCGATCGGCAACTCGAACACCGATGAGGACACTGCGTTCTTCGATTCGGCTGTTGAACCAATTTTGCGTCGGCGTTGTTTTGAGTGTCATTCTCATTCGAACTCGGACATCAGCGGCGAACTGGCTCTGGATTGGCGAAGCGGCTGGGAAGTCGGTGGAAGTCGCGGCCCTGCGATTATTCCGGGGAAGCCCGAGGCCAGTCTGCTGATCGCAGCAGTGCGTCATGCAGACTCAGACTTGAAGATGCCGGAGGAACCACTTCCTGAGGCGGAAATTGCAATTCTTGTGGATTGGGTAAAACGCGGTGCACCAGATTCAAGAACGGCCATCCCAGCGCAACGCACATTGGCAGAGGCGGCGGACTGGTGGTCCCTTCGTCCTCTTGTTAAACCGTCTGTTCCGGGTGTTGAAAAACAAGACGTGCTGGGCAGGGGCCATCCGTTGGACAGGTTTCTTCAGAGCACGCTGGACGCCCAGGGGCTCAGGATGTCCGATGAGGCTGATCGGAAGACATTGATTCGTCGCCTATCGATGGATCTGCACGGCCTGCATCCGACTGTTGAAGAAGTCCACGCGTTTCTGACCGACGAATCTGCGAACGCCTATGAGGCTCTTGTCGATCGACTGCTTGCGTCGCCTCGCTATGGAGAACGATGGGCTCGACACTGGATGGACACAATCCATTATGCCGACACGCACGGATATGAACATGATGTGCTCCGCAAGAATACGTGGCGCTTTCGAGACTATTTGATCGACAGTCTGAATCAGGACAAGTCGTGGGGGCGATTCATTGGTGAACAGCTGGCTGTGGACGAGCTTTATCCGGACGAAACACATCTGACACCCGCGCTCGGTTTTCTCGGCGCGGGAACATACGACCACAGTGCGGCCGCCACGGCGGTGAATGCGTTCGAAAATCTGGATCGTGACGACATGGTGACACAAACAATGTCAGCCTTCGTCAGCACAACAGCAAACTGTGCGCGGTGTCATCAGCACAAATTCGATCCAATCTCTCAGGAAGATTATTACTCGCTGCAAGCCGTCTTTGCGGGCATCGGCAAGGGCGACATTACATTTGATGCCGATGCGTCCACAGCCTCGCTTCGTCGTCGGTGGCAGGCGATGAAAGATGCTGCCGATCAAATGAATTCAGAGATTCTGTTTCAGCCGGAGCAAAAGCAACTGGTCTCGATTTGGGAAGGACAGCGTGGTCCAACTGCCAATTGGCAGCCGCTGGATATTGATGCGTTTGTTTCCATTGACGCGGCTTCACTGGTGCGAAACGAGGATGGATCAATCTCGTCCACAGGACCACGGCCCGATAAGGAAACCACGTCGCTCACATGTTCCACAACGCTGAAGACGATCACTGCGTTTCGACTCGATGTGCTTGCCGATCCCGCGCTGCCGATGAATGGCCCCGGACGAATGGACAATGGCAACTTGCATCTTACGGAATTCGAGGTTCAGAAATTTGAAGCCGGTGACACGGAACCACGTCGACTTTCGTTTGCTCGCGCGAGTGCCGATTTTGATCAGGTCAACTGGACGAGCAGTCATGCGATCGATGGCAATTTGACAACAGCCTGGGGAATTCATCCGCAAGTCGGGCAGTCTCATTTTGCGGTTTTCGAATTGTCAGAGCCGCTGCAGATTAAGCCCGGGACGACTTTCGTCATCCTGCTGCGACAGTTGCATGGTGGCGGTCATATCATCGGTCGTTTTTCGCTGTCCGTCACAGATTCTGATGCCACGATCACAGCGGCGACGCCGATCGATATTGAGCAGATTCTTCAATTGGATGCAGACCAGCGTAATCCGGATCAACGTCTTTTGCTGGCGTCTTATGCTGTTCGGCTGCAGGCGAATACTATTCTCCAGGGCCTGCCGGAGCCCACGCTGCTTTACGCTGCGGGAACGCGAGCGGTAAACGAACGAGGTGTGATTACGTTCTCACAGCCTCGCACGATTCGAGTGCTTCGTCGCGGAGATCTCGACAAGCCCGGCGCGGAAGTTCAATCGGGGGCCTTGTCCGCTCTTCCCGCTTTGAAGAACCGATTCGATATTCCTGCCGACGGTCCCGAGTCACTCCGCCGCGCGGCATTGGCAGATTGGATTGCTCATCGAGATAACCCGCTGACCTGGCGAAGCATTGTTAACCGCGTATGGCACTATCACTTTGGCAGAGGCATTTGTGATACTCCAAACGACTTTGGACGCATGGGCGGAGTTCCATCTCATCCGGAGTTGCTGGACTGGCTCGCAGTCTGGTTTCGCGATGACGCGGAAGGTTCACTCAAGCAACTTCACCGGTTGATCGTTACGTCAGCGGCGTATCGACAGTCGTCGGCCAATCGTGAGGACGCTGCTCGTGTTGATACCGACAATCGTCTGTTGTGGAGAATGAACCGCCATCGAATGGACGCTGACTGCGTACGAGACTCGGTGCTCGTCGTAAGTGGCCAGCTGGACCTGACAATGGGTGGACCGGGTGTTGCGAATTTTCTGTCGAGCCCTGGACCGCAACTGACTCCGGTTTTGGATTATGCTGCGTTTGACTGGAATTCAAGCGGTGCCGATCGTCGCAGCATTTATCGCATCGTTTGGCGCGGAATTCAGGATCCTTTTATGGAGGCTCTGGATTTTCCGGACATGGGGCAACTTTCGCCGACACGAGGTTTTTCCTCTTCGCCGTTGCAGGCACTTGTGCTGTGGAACAATCGATTCATGCTGCACCACGCTGAAAAATTCGCAGCCAGGCTGGAGTCGACCGGTTCGACAATCACCGATCAGATCAATTCCGCCGCACGAATCTGTTGGTTTCGAGATTTGTTGCCGGAAGAATCGGCGGAGCTTCAGACTCTTGCTGAAAGCCAGGGATTGGCTGCCGTTTGTCGTTTGATGTTGAATTCCAACGAGTTTCTTTTCGTGGAGTGATGTCGCAAAGAATTGCGATGCGATCGATCAGCAAGAAGCCAGAATTTAGGAAAGTGGTCAGATCGTTAAGCCCCGTCTTCGGGGTCACGAAGAACTCATGATGCGGCTGACTTCATGAATGATCGAGGCTTTTGCTGGCTCGGGTCTGACTTCAGACGAATCCGGCTATACTTTAAACGGTGCCGCCGGAGATGTTTTCGTTTAACCGCAATACCGTTCAATGAACGGCCTAAGAAGTAACGGAATCGGCGCAAGCCGTCCGGTGAGCCAGCGTCTTGCAGGCACTCACCGGGCGGGTCGCGCTGCTCCGCTACTAATTGAACGGTATTGCGCTTAACCGTTAGCCGGAGGCGTGCGTTCCTGGCGGCATCCGCGTACGCCCAATGGTGATCACTTTGGCTTTCAGTTTGAAGCGGCACGGCGCGAGCCCTCCGGTTTGTCTTCACCGGACGGCTCGCGCCGTTCCGCTAAAGTGGGAACTTATTTCGGGACTGATTCTTATTCCGGTGAAATAACTTACTCGGGTGAAACATCAGATGGTCCGGCGTCAGTTGAGTTGCCTGGTCCTCGACCTCGACGGCGGCCCCGTCGTCGTCCTCTGCGGCGAGGAGCCTGACCGTCGCCTGCATCCGGCCCCGAATTAGCGGAAGTTCCGTCGTCGCTTTCTTCGACGTCCGATTCCTGGTCGCGGATCGATGCCGCAAGATTGTTGCGTGAGGCATCGGGCGGCTCGAGTCCGACTCCAAAATCATCCGCTACAGGTTCTGCAGCGATTGGGTTCTCATTCGAATTGCGACCTCGTGGAGGTCGTGAACGACGACGTGACGACTCTGTCCTCGGCGTCGAATCATCACTGCTGGGTCGAGAAGCATTTCCTGGTGCAGGCGCATTCGCGTTTTCGTTCCGGTTGTGCGGCGAAGTCTGTTGTGTGTTGTTTCTCGCGCCGCGTTCGAACCGCTCATCTCTGGAATTAGCTCCCGGGCGATCTGACGACGGCCGTCCTCCACGCCCTCCACGGTCCCGAGCTGCTGGCCGGCCTTCCTGAGTTGGGCGCGAGGCGTTTCGATCAGAACGCGGTGGCCGATCACGTCGTTGGTCCGGACGAGGCGAATGAGGACGATCTTTCTGCGAAATGCTATCGCGATTTTCCTCGGTGTCCGCGACGCTGGCGTCCGTACCATCGACGCCAACTCCAAACTCGGGCGGCTGAAATTTTTCGATATCGTCTGACAGCTTTCTTCGGCCAGGAAACTGTACTCGCTTCGGAGGCAGCTGTGGCACATAGGGCACGTGCGGTTCTTCTTCCACCTCCTCTTCGACCAGTTCGGCCGGATCAGGGGCACTCTGAAACATGCTGACATCCGGCGAAGTCGTTACTGGTCGTTCCAGCGGTCGCATAAAGCGAGGAGGAACGGTACAGTCGCACAGATGAGTTGTCGTGTTCCCAGGAGCCTGAGCATCGCGGCCACAACCGTCGCAATGGAAGACCCGAAGGACTCGGAGATCGTATTGAAGTGAGGGGCCCTTCATGGCAACCTTCGCGTACAAGAACAGAGCGAACGAACAATAATCTGAATAGGCATTTTCTGAGATCAACGGCAACGGCTGGTCTCATGCGGAAAAGTGTAACACCGCCTGGCAATCCAGGGGAGCGTCACGGCAAGAGCACTCCGCCGGTTCCTCGAGAATTACGATTCGAGGCTTCTGCGGTTGCTGGCATCTGTCGGTGATGTTAGTTTGCGAAATCGAAGTCTGTTCGGACGATTGAGCCATCAAAACGAAGTAAAATGGGGCAAGTCATGTTTACTCTGTTGCTGATTGCGATGATCTTCGACGAAGCTGCGACAGAGACTTCCGGTACTCAGGACGCCGGTTTCGGAAACGAAGAAGTCGTAAACTTTGAGACGCGAGTTCGTCCGGTGCTCGCCGATCGCTGCTTCCAGTGTCATGGTCCCGAAAAGCAGTGGGCCGGTCTACGACTGGACTCTCGTGCCGCGATTTTGAAAGGCGGCGAGAACGGCCCGGCGATAGTTCCAGGCAATCCCGATGCCAGCCTGCTGATACGAGCGGTTCGGCACGATGATCCTGATCTGCAGATGCCTCAGGGTGAAAAATTAACGCTACTGGAAATCGACGCTTTGACCCAGTGGGTTCAATCCGGCGCAGTATTTCCGGGTTCGGTCAGCAGTGTTTCCCAGGATCATCGTGCGCAGCATTGGTCTTTCCAGCCGTTAAAGAAAATCGACGTTCCTGATGTCAGCGATTCAGCATGGCCTCAGTCTGATCTTGATCGTTTTGTTCTGGCGCGTCTTCGATCGGCCGGGATTGATCCTGCTCCAAAAGCAGACAAGCGAACCCTGATTCGACGAGTGACATTTGACCTGACTGGACTTCCTCCAACGCCCGAGGAAATTGAATCGTTTCTGACTGATGAAAATGCGTCCGCATATCAACGAGTGATCGACCGCCTGCTTGAGTCTGATGCTTACGGTGAGCGATGGGCTCGGCACTGGCTGGACGTCGCGCGATACGCCGATTCCAATGGACTTGACGAAAACATTGCGCATGGGAATGCATGGCGGTATCGCGACTATGTTGTGCAGGCGATAAATTCTGACAAGCCGTTTGATCGCTTCATCATCGAACAAATCGCCGGCGATCTTCTGGAAGCAGGTCATGAGAATGAGCGATGTCAGAATCTGATCGCAACCGGGTTTCTGTCAATTGGTCCCAAGGTTCTGGCAGAAGTGAACATGCCGAAAATGCGAATGGACATCGTCGACGAACAACTCGATACCGTCGGCCGTGTGTTTATGGGAATGACTTTCGGATGTGCGCGATGCCACGATCACAAGTTCGATCCGATCTCAACGGCCGACTATTACGGACTGGCGGGAATCTTCAAAAGCACTCGAACCATGGAGACGTACACCAAGGTCGCAAAATGGCACGAGCATCTCCTGATCAACGAAGAGGCCAGGACAACACAAGCCGAGTATGAGACGCTGCTGGCGTCCAGGAAAACGGCTGTCGACGATTTGATTGCGAACGCAAACAAGCTCACAAAAGTGAGTGATTCGACTGAGGTTGTTGAACCGGACGTTCTTGAGTCGCGGTATTCTGACGAGACGAAAACGCAGCTTGCGATGCTTCGTCAGGAACTTGCTGACCTCAAGAAATCGCCGCCTGAACATCCGGCAGCGATGGGTGTCGCTGAAGATGAAATTGGTGACGTCGCCATTCTCCTTCGAGGTGATCCCGCACGGCCAGGAGACATCGTTCCTCGACACGTACCCGCAGCGATGTCAGGGCCGGCATCAGTTGGTTTTGACGACGATCGAAGCGGCCGCATGGAGCTCGCAAGGTGGCTGATCGACAGACGACACCCGCTGACATCCCGGGTGCTTGTAAATCGTTTCTGGCGATGGCATTTTGGAAAAGGCATTGTGCGATCGACGGACAACTTCGGGCTCCTCGGAGATTTGCCGGATCATCCTGAATTGCTTGACTGGCTGGCCCAGAAGTTCATTGACGATGGCTGGTCGCTCAAGTCGTTTCACCGAATGATTTTGACATCCAGTACCTATCAGCAGAGTAGTCAGGTTTCGACCGCTGCGGCTGAACATGATCCCGAGAATCGAATGCTCAGTCGCTTTTCAGTCCGTCGACTTGATGCGGAGGAAATTCGGGATTCCATGCTCAGTGTAAGCGGTCAGTTGGATCGGCGCGTCGGGGGATCATTACTGAAAGTGAAGAATCGAGGCTATCTGTTTGATCATACGTCGATTGATGTTACTGACTATACCAGCAATCGAAGGTCACTCTACTTGCCCGTGATTCGAAATAATGTATTTGACTTTTTTCAGCTTTTGGACTTCCCCGACCCCGCTGTTCCGAAGGGCGATCGATCGAACACAACCATTGCGACTCAGGCTCTTATGATGATGAACAGTGATTTCGTCATGAAGTGCGCAGAAGATTTGTCTCAACGCGTGATGGCGGACTGCGAAAACGAATCAAAACGCCTTCGGGCGATCTACCTGTTGACTTTGGGCAGACAGCCATCCGACGACGAGTTCAGGGAAGACATCCGATTTCTGGAATCGGCAAAGCGATCATCTCAGGAGCTGAATGGCATTCCCGCGACACAAACGGATGAACGAGAAGCGTGGAGCGTTCTCTGCCATGTCATGCTTTCATCGAGCGAGTTTCTGTACGTGCAATGACTCGCACGACTGCGACCTCAATCAACAAAGCCGGCGAGACGCTCGCACTCTGGGAGCGCCGGTGTCTCGCTGGCATTTGCACAGCTCCTCAAATCACGGTTCACGGGCAACGATTGACGGAGCACTGATGCCCCAGCAACGCTCCGCGACTGTCGCCAGATTTCGGAACTCACGCAGGTCGGTTCGATCTACAATTCAACATCCATCATTTGAATGATCACCACGCATTGGTTCGAACTTCGAAAGTGACACCACAGATGTTCGGATGACGATCAATCTCGTTCTGCTTTAAACGGTACCGCCGGAGATGTTTTCGTTCAACCGCAATACCGTTCAAAGAACGGCCTGTGAAGTAGCGGAATCGGCGAAAGCCGTCCGGTGAGCCAGCATTCTGCAGACACTCGCCGGGCAGCTCGCGCTGCGCCGCTACTATTTGAATGGTATTGCGTTTAACCGTTAGCCGGAGGCGTACGTTGTTGGCGGCATCCGCGTACGCCTCCGGCTGACGGTTAAACAGCTCAATCGTGACCGCGATTCGTATCGTTGGCAGGTTGTGCAGCAGCAGGCATCACAAACAAAAATTGCCTTCAGAATTTTGCATTCCGCCAACTCGGATATTCACTTTTGTATCTGGCAGATTCGCACTAGAGTACCACTCGAAGCGGCTGCAAAGTGCGGTTCTGCCTTTGACCAGTCTCGATGAGATGCTGGCCCGAGTCAGGCCTGTGGCTTACGAGAACTATTCGTGCAGTGTCTTTCTTCGGTGACCACAGAATTGCGTTTTCCGGAGAAAACGTGACTTTAATGAACGCATAGGTTTGAATATCGCCAATACGATTGCGGTGAAGTTCAGTGTCCAAAGTTGATGGAATCACAAGAATAGAAGAACTGCGGCGGGCACTTTCACGGTCCGATGCAGCCGCGTACCTTGTCGAACCGCGCGTGATCCGACGTGTGATTCGTGAGCTGTATGGCTTTGCGCAGCTTTCCGCTTCGATTCCTCATGTCGAAAGCCAGATCGTATCGGCGGTTGATGTTCGACACCTTGTCCATCCGGACGAGCTGGGGCTGAACTCGTTTGACGATCTGCCGGACAATTGCATTCTGATTTGTGAGCCGGATGAAGGTGAGCTCGAACATTGGCCGATGCAGGAGTTGCTGCAGCAGGTCTGGCGACGATTATTTCACGCTCAAATCGATCGTGAACTGATTGACAAGTTGCATTCGAGAATCCGTCGCGCCGACGTTCAGGAGCGCATTGCGGAGATTGGGCAGGTCGAATTTGATGAAGCACACTTCGTGCTCCGAAGCGAGCTTCGACTGGTCGACCCGGAATCTCGAATAGAGGCGTGGCGAGAGTTCATTGCGGTTTACCTGGAGATGAAATATTTCGAACCGGACCTTTTGCATGTCTGGTTTCCGTCAATCGCTGGCCGCCTTCTGATTGAAGATGCGTTGAATCGAGATGTCAACGCCGATGAAATTCTGAATCGGACTCAGCTTTACGGAGCAACGACTCCGGACCTGACACCGCACATCGTTCGCGATGAAATGAGTTTGATCAATACTCGTCGCAACTGGTCCATGGGCATCGGTATTGTTCCTTCGGACCGAGCGTTCGTAAAACAATTGCGCCGCCGCGATCGCGTCAATGAACGAGGAAACACGGTCGCGGCCGTTGTCTCTTCCATTCGTGCCATGCAGCGCGCGACATCCGACGAGAAACGCGCGTCGGCCCAGGAGAAGGCGAAGGCTGACATCAGATATCTGGTCGAACGTCTGCGGCGTGCGATCGACTTCCCAGCGGAAGACACAGAAGCGTGGCAGGCGTCACTTTGGGAACTGGCAACGAACTCGGTCCACGGATTCTGGAACTCCGAGAAGCGGTTGCTGTTCGATTTACAGAAAGTCTGTCTTGATCATGAGCGTGTGACCTACAAGGTCGACCTCGTCAAATGGGTGTTCAGCCGTGGCCGACGTCCGCTGCGGCGTCCGCTCAGCAATCTGCGTGAAGTCATGATGGCGAAACATCTGGCCAGTTCCGCATCCAGGCTGGTCGATGTTCGACTCAGTGGCGTGGAGCGTGACCGGTTAACGGCGCTGCTTCAGAAAGCCGCGCAACTCGCAGAGGAACAGATGCGTCAGCGGATGCGTCCTGTTCTGCAACAGACATTGCACAGCGTTCATCTGGACCCTCGGAGTGTTCCTGAGCAAGTTGCGTTTGACAAGCTGACGGAGGATTCGCTCGACTGCATTGCCGACCGTGGCTATCTCACGATGGGTTATCTTCGAGATGCGATCAGCAAGAATGATCTCAAGCTGCCGGACTTGAAAGAGTTGCCCGAACTCTGGCGTGGTGACCATCTGTTGCGGGCAGACGATCAACTGGACGTCGCTCTTGATGGCGTCTACCGTCGCGGGGAGTTTTATCTGCGACTGCTGCAGATCACCAGTTCGATCTTCTTCGGAACTCCTGTCGGTCGATTTACAACGCTGTTTCTTGCGATCCCCTTCGGCGGCGCGCTTGTGATTGTGGAAGGTGTGAAGCATATTGTTCACATCGTCCAGCGGAAACCAAAACATAGCACCGCGGAAGCTCAGTCCAGCGGCGCTGACGCTGCGGAAGAATCACAATCGTCCGATGTCGGCGCGGTGACAGAAGAAGATTCGGACACCACTTCGGTGACCGACGGAGCGGCAATTGCAGGCACCTTGCTGGAGAATAATAGTACGAAGGATGTTGATGGTGCTGAGATCGTCGCTGTTCCGGAACCACGCACAAGTGAAGCATCGATCGTCGCTGCAGACGTCAACGCACAAGATTCGCTGGTGGACACAGTTGTCTCTGACCAAGTCCTTGCCAATGGCGCCGTCGGGCCACGCGACAGTGGAGAAACAGAGACCCATGAGACCGTTGCAGTGGCTGCAAACGGTGACGACGCTGTCGATCAAATTCTTACTCGACAACTCGAGACATTCTCGTGGGTGCTGTTCATCGGTTTTTTGCTGATGGGGCTCATTCACGTTGTGTCGTTTCGTCGAATCTTTTTCAGGTGGGTGTCATCCACCTGGCGTTTGATCCGATCGATTTTGATTGACGTTCCACTAAGACTATTGCGTTTACCATTCATCCAGAAGATCTGGCGTGACAGAGCATTCGTCAAATTTCGTCGTTATGTGATGACTCCTGGAATCGTGTCCGTGATCGGGGCCAAATTTATTCCGTGGCTGGTCACGGGCAACGGCTTGAATTGGGCATGGGTAACGTCAATTGCCGTTATATTCAGTTTGGCGTTGAATTCACGACTCGGTCAGGACACTCAGGAACTTTCCGCCGAATGGGTCGGTAATACCTGGTACAAATTGCGTGCTCGAGTGGTGATGGCGGTGATCGACTGGATCATCGATCTGTTCCGCATGATCCTGAATTTTGTAGAACGCTTTCTGTATGCAGTTGACGAATGGCTGCGTTTCCATAGTGACGAAAGCTGGTTGTCCATCGTAGCGAAGGCCGTGCTGGGCGTGATCTGGTCGTTCGTGTCGTTCCTGATTCGGATTTACGTCAACCTGCTGATTGAACCCACGCTTCATCCGGTGAAACATTTTCCGGTGGTCACGGTGGCTCATAAAATTTTCTTTCCATTCATTGAGCAGATCAGCGTCTGGATGTTTAAGCTGTTTGAGCCCTACATGGGCAAATGGCTGGCGGGCATGGTGACTGGTTTCAACATCTTCTTCCTGCCCGGGATCTTTGGCTTTGTTGTTTGGGAACTGAAAGAGAATTGGCGGCTGTATCAGGCGAACCGTCAACCGAATCTGACTCCGGCTCCGGTCGGCAGTCATGGCGAAACGGTTGCCAGACTGCTGCGACCTGGCTTTCATTCGGGGACTCTGCCAAAGTTGTTCCGGCGATTGCGCCGACTGGAACATCAGAACGCATCGTTCAAACGCTTCAGTTCGCGTCGCGCGGGGCGTGAGCAGCTTGAGCATGTCGAAACATCCATTCGTAGTTTCGTCGAACGCGACCTGATTCGTTTGTTGCAACTTTGTCCTGCCTGGAGTGAGTCTGGTATCTCATGCGGTCATATTCATGCCGCCTCAAACAGCTTTTCTGTACAGCTTGAATGCGCGCGGCTTGGCGACTCTCCGGTTACAATTCTTTTTCAGGAACAGAGCGGATGGGTGGCAGCTTCAATTTCGGAAGTCGGCTGGCTGCGTTTTGCATCGGCTGATCAGAGCCGATCATTTCAGAATGCCGTTGAGGGCTTTTACAGAAAGGCTGGGATTGATCTGGTTCGTGAACAGATGGAAAAGAACTTTATTCACAATCATCCGTATGACATCAATGCGGATGGTCTTGCGATTTGGCCGCATGGCGTGTTCAACCAGGAACTGCAAGTCGACCTTAATCGACCAGGTTACGTGCGTCCGGTTCCTGCCGGTGAAGCCTCAGCCGCCGGGATCAACACATTGGAACGCGAGGCCGTCGTGTTCTCTGAATCGCACACAAGATGGATTGACTGGGAAGCACTTTGGACGACGCTGCCCTCCATGGCAAACGAGAAGGATCATCCTCCCGCTTGCTCGCATCCTTCAGCAAATCCGGTCCTGCCTGAGATTTGAGGAATTGATTTCTGGTCTGTGGACGCTTAGGCGTCGCACGGAATTAAATTGTCCAGTTAGCGGAACGGCACGAGCCGTCCGGTGCCGCAAAAACCGGAGGGCTCGCGCCCTGCCGCTACAAATCCATTGATCACCTTAATGTCGTGCGACGCTTAGTTGAGCGACTGAATGAAATTCAACGAGGCGAAATGATTGGCGATTCCGGCAACTTGAACGAAGCAGGGTGATTCCAATGAGGAAAAACATTGGCAGC
>JBGSVD010000166.1:0-1891 GCA_041753135.1 Planctomycetaceae bacterium | reverse complement strand
GAACCAGGCCGCTTACCCACAGCCGGTTGCGCAGAAACCCGGAATCGGATTTCCAATGGCTCGCATCGCAGCCGTCTTCTCGCTCGCCTGTGGCGCGGTGCTCGATCTGGGAATCTGCCGCTACGCAGGCAAGGGGCAAAGGAGCCGCGCCAAAATAAATTACCGGAAATTCAGTTAGTTCGCGGCCGAATTGTGTAGTTCCATTCTCCGTGAAACTTGTTTCGAATGATAATGCATTCGTTAAGTTCTTGGTCGGAAACTTTTCGGCCTTTCTCGTAGATCGACTGATCAAGCCAAACGTGAACTTCCAATCCTTCTGTCGTCGTTGTCTTTGAGATGGACTCCACGACGATCTCGTGAGTCTCGAGCGGTTCACCGCGCCAGTTCCGCGTGATGTGGCAGAACAATCGATGTTCAATTTTATTCCATTTACTGGTGCCTGGCGGGTAGTGTGTCACTTCCACGATCAAACCGGTCTTATCGGCGAATTGCTGCAACTCCAGTTTCCACAATCGACATCGGGAACTGTTGCTGCCACCACTGTCTGCGGTGATGACGATTCGTTTTGCTGACGGGTAGCGTTTTCTTCCGAGCTTCTGCCACCAGCGTTCGATGCCGACAACTGCGAATTCGGCCGTGTCGTGACTGATTCCTACGGAGACTCCTGCTTCGTTACGGTGAATATCATAGACACCGTACGGCACCACTTTGCCTTTTTCCTTGTCGGGGAAATCGTGAGTGTCGACCTCGCGAGGCTGCCCCTTTGGTTCGTAGGTTCTGCCCGCAGCTTTCTTGTTTCCAAGGATTTCCTTCTTCTTCGTATCGACGGAAATGGCTGGTTCACCACGACGTTGTTGCGCCTGCACGCGATTGTTGATATGCCGAAATTGGGCATCGCGATCCGGATGCTGCCTGCCTTCCCGCTTCTTGCGATTGGCCTGAAGACTGTAGCCCAATTTCACCAGCAGGCGACGTACGGTTGTTGGACTCACGGCGAAACCCTGCTTGCCGAGTTCCACCGCCAGCGTTCGAGTACTTTTGCACGTCCAGCGCAGCGGACTCATTGGGTCGCCACATGTTGTGGGATTGATGAGCCGATCCAATGCGTTCAACAGTTCAGGCTGCAAATCCTGATATGTTTTTCGACCGCCTCCGCTTCTGCGCTGTCGATCCGAAGAAAGCAAGTCTCCACTTGCCAGATCCCTGATGCCGTTGCGAATCGTACGATCGGAAAGACCAGTCGCTGCAGCGACCGCAGTAATTCCTCCACGCCCCAGTGATCGAGCTTCAACAGCAGCCCACATACGACGACCTCGCTCATCCAGCTCTGATGAGAGGTCTCGATACTTATCACGAATCCCTTCGATGACGTTCGCGTCCGGCATCGCCGAACTATCCCTCAAATCAACCTTGGGCGTCAACCCAAATTCGGTAGTCTATTTTGGCGCGGCTCCAAAGCGAATTGGGGATGTTGCGAACCCTGTGGAGCATCTTTCTTCCTGGCGACATTATGCTGGCTGATCGCCTGATGTGTTCCTGGACGGAAATGGTGATGCTCAAGCAACGTGGCGTTGACTGCGTATGCCGTTTCACTTCACACCGGACAGCGGACTTTCGTCGAGGAACTCGCCTTGGTAAAGACGATCACATCGTCAAATGGGTCAAGCCCACGAAACCTCGTTCGATTGATCGGGAGGCCTACAACCTCCTGCCGGATTTTCTGATGGTCCGGGAAACTCGCGTGCGAGTTGAGCAGCCCGGATTTCGAAGCAAGACTCTCATCATCGCGACAACGTTGCTCGACGCGGAGGATGTCACAATGAGTGATCTTGCAAATCTCTATCGCTCGCGCTGGAATGCGGAGCTCGATCTGAGGTCTCTCAAGGAAACG
>JBGSVD010000165.1:0-14294 GCA_041753135.1 Planctomycetaceae bacterium | reverse complement strand
TCGGACAAAAATCGCCCCGTTTTGGTGCCAGGAACGAAGCCGCACGTACCTTTCGGTGGTTGAACGGTGCGACGATCGACGCTTCGGAAAACGCAAAAAAACCGCCCAGCCACGAGGCGTGGTGCGCAATGCAGGCTAGACGGCGACTGACAATCACGCCAACGCAACAAGAAGCCAGAATCCGGGCGGATCGCATGATCCACGGCGAAAAAAGCTCCTTTGCCGTTTCTTTTGGCGGTATGTTGCTCGTGGGGAATGGTCTGTTAGATTTCCCGCGTTGTTGCCCTGTTACCTGCTGAATCGCCGATAAAGCTGCACGAGACTAAAGTTATGTCGATTAAGGTTCGTTGTGAAGGTTGCGAAACCGTCCTAAACGTCTCCGACCAGGCTGCCGGAAAAGCGGTCAAATGCAAGCAATGCGGCGGCAGAGTTCTAGTTCCGGCGGCTGAGAGCGCTCCAGCCAGGCGACCGAAGCCCAAAGCAAAGTCCACTTCTGATGGTCCCGAGGATTTCCTATCGGGGCTGGACCTCGACAGGGCCGAAGACACAAAACGCAAAGTCTGTCCGGGTTGTGCTCGACCTGTGCGGGACGAGGATATTGAATGCCCGAAGTGCGGCGTCACAATCGCCACGGGCTCGCTGAGCGATAAGCAGAGACGACGCGTTGAGCGAAAGGGGCCTCCGCCGGAAGAATTCTATGGTGCGATCTGGGGAGACAGCTGGAAGTTCCTGAAAAAGCACTGGATGTTTGGAGTTCAAACTGCACTGGTCTGGACAATTTGTCTGACCATGTCCATGACGAGTCTGTTTTCGCTGAACTACTACGTCACAAACCGCACCCTGGCACTTCAGGAAATGGTCAAAGCGGGCAGTTCAAACATCGAGATCAAAGATGGATTCGTCGTCATCACGGTTCCCAAAGAAGGCGGATCAAACGTACTTTACGATGGAGCGTACTACACAACCAAGGGCGAGGTCATCAAGCGACCACTTCCCCATATTCAAGCTCAGTGGGAGCCGCCTTCCATGTTCTGGATGGCGATGACACTTGTCTTTCAATTGGGTTTCGGCGGATGGGCCTGGACGCTGGCGACCATCATTGCGGGCGTCACGATGGCCGGTGAGAAAAAGGTGAAGCGTTTTGCTCCAGACTTCTTCGCCAACCTGACAATGGGATTTCGATTCTACGTCTGGCCTACGGTGCTTACGCTGCCGCTGCTGATCATCGCAATCGCAATTGCTCCATTTAATATCATGGTGGCATCAATACTGGCAGTTATCTTCCAGATTGTGCCATTGCTGGTTCTGCCAGCTGCTGTTGTCCATATGGCCCAGAAGTATTCGTACCGAGCGTGGCTGATCACCTGGATGCTGAGAGATTTCGGAAAAACTCTTGCTCCATCCATGTATATCTTTGCGATGAATCTGTTCCTTGTTCTTCTGGTACCAATCTCCGTCGGCGTTGCTATTGGTGTGATGCAAACTCAAGTCTTTGGCTGGCTGGCAACACAGGAAGCGAATGCTCTGAGTTGGCTGAAATCAAATGTGATGGATTTTGGTGAAGGCAATCTGCGATTTTTGTTTTACCAGATGCCGATGGTGTTCTCGGCACTCTTTGCATTCTTCTTCATCATCTGCACGATCGTCAGTTTCCCGGCTGTGTTCATGATGCGAGTCATCGGACTCTATGGTCTTTATTTCCGTTCTGATCTGGCTGTCGTCAATGAGTTCCCTGACCTGGATCCCGCTGGTTTTGGGCCACGGTATTTGGCGTACATGATTGATAACATCATCATGATACTGATATCTGGAGTCGGCTTTTTCATCGGAAGCATGTTTGGATTTCTGTTCAACTTCTACGGATGGAGCATTGCCGATCATCTGGCCCTGGGCATCTCGATTGTGGCGACACTTGGCCTATGGGGATTCTACTTCTCCGCTGGTGAATCAGGCGCGGCCCGCGCAACGCTGGGGAAGTGGAGCATCGGGCTCGTGGTGTTGCGTGATGACAATAAGCCACAAACTCGCCAGCAGGCCTTTGGTCGAGCCGCCTCCGCACTTGTCACCACACTGACTCTCTACATTGGCTTTGTGATGTGTGCGTTTCGACCAGACAAGAAGGCGATGCACGACCTGATGAGCAAGTCCAAAGTCGTGTGGCAAGGCGAACAAACTTAGAGGCTCTAACAAAACCCAGACGGAACAAAGAGGGGGCAAGCAATCCGCATACAGGTCACGATGCGGTAAAGCGTTTTCGTGAAAGCATCTGCAGACACATCTACCCCAAAATCCCCTTGACCACTTCGCCGTGAACATCGGTCAGTCGATATCTTCGACCCTGGAATTTGTATGTCAGCCGTTCGTGATCGATGCCCAGCAAATGCATGATCGTCGCATGCAGGTCGTGGATATGCAGACCGCCTGACGCGATGTTGTAGCCGAACTCACACGTTTCGCCATACACGGAACCAGCCTTCACGCCTCCGCCGGCCATCCAGATACTGAAGCAACGAGGGTGATGATCACGACCGAAGTTTGTGGAGATTTTTCCCTGGCAATAGTTTGTTCGACCAAACTCACCGCCCCAGACAACGAGCGTGTCTTCAAGCAACCCACAACGTTTGAGATCTTTGACCAATGCGGCCGCGGGCTGGTCGGTTTCCCTGCAGATTTTCGGCAGCGCTCCCGGAAGTCCTCCGTGATGATCCCAGTCCTGGTGATAAAGCTGAATAAAACGCACGCCTCGTTCAGCCAGCCGTCGAGCCTGCAGGCAATTTGCGGCAAACGTTCCTGGAGTTGTCACATCAGGCCCGTATTCTTCGAGCACCGACTTCGGCTCGGCTGACAGATCGGTCGCCTCCGGAACGCTGGTCTGCATCGAATAGGCCATCTCGTAATGATCAATGCGGCTCTGAATTTCGTTGTCGGCCATCCGATCGAATTGATGCTGATGCAATTCCTTCAGGCGATCCAGAAGCATGCGACGTCCATCACTGCTGACACCGGCCGGATTGCCAAGATAGAGCACTGGATCCTTCGCAGCTCGAAACTGAACACCCTGATGGCGTGACGGAAGGAACCCGCTTCCCCACAAATGCGAGCCCAGCGGCTGACCGCCTTTATCTTTTGTGATCAAGACGACAAAGGCCGGCAAGTTTGCATTGTCCTGACCAAGCCCATAGCTCAGCCATGCTCCTATGCTGGGGCGACCAGCAATCTGAGTTCCCGTCTGAAGAAACGTCACGCCGGGCCCGTGATTGATCGCCTCTGTGTACATCGAATTCACAACGCACAGATCATCAGCGATTGCCGCCGTGTACGGCAAAAGCTCACTGAACCAGGCACCCGCCGAGCCATGTTGAGTGAACTTGAAAGGTGATCCAACGAGTGGAATTGAAGACTGATTCCCGGACATCCCGGTCAGTCGCTGTGTTCCTCGAACAGAATCCGGCAATTGCTCTCCATGCCGCTGATTCAACACCGGTTTGTAGTCAAGCAGGTCCAGCTGTGATGGCGCACCAGACATGAAAAGATAAATAATTCGCTTGGCTTTGGGAGCAAAATGCGGTTCACCGAGTACGCCATGGTCTGCTGATTCCGCGCCACTCGCGTCGCTGGACAGCATGTCGGCAAGGGCAATCGTGCCGAGCCCCATCCCGCACTTATCCAGAAACTGACGACGATTTTCTGCTGTTGGAAAAAACTGCATTTTGACTCTCCTGCCTACCAGACGACATTCCATGGTCAACCTGCGGTCAACAATGAGATGTGTGGTAACTCAACAACGTACGGGCGGCAATTTGTCCATGTTTGTCCGATTGAGCACCAAATTCAAGACCTCGACTCTACCCGCTGCCGGAGTTTGAAGCTAGCATGGTTTGCGATGGCGGTGGCCAGCACGATGGTTTCTCAAAATGTCCCGCAACCAAACCGTCCGTGAAACTCGATCTGCCAGCCATAATTGTCTTCTGCATCAAAAATAAGGACCAACGATGAACGCCGACATCTTCTCACGCCGCGGTTTTCTGCAGTCATCTGCGATCGCAATGACCGCTGGCTCCGTCTTGACCGGTGCTGGTTCACTCATGGCACATCCCTTTGCAACGACCTCTGCCGCAACTGCAGAAGACGGCCTCAAGGGAAGACTCTGGAAGACACTAAAGATCGGAATGGTCAATGTCCCGGGCAGCCTGACTGAAAAATTCAAAGCGGCGAAAGAAGCAGGCTTTGATGGGATCGAAATGAACGCACCGGGCATGGATGTCGCTGAAACCCGGCAGGCAATTGCTGAAAGCGGACTGCCTGTGGATGGGACAGTAAATTCCTCCCATTGGAATGTTCGACATACCGACCCAAGTGCTGAAGTTCGCAGCAAGGCTCTGGAATCTCTTCAGACTGCGATTCGCGACACGCATGCAGTCGGCGGACATTCGGTCCTGCTTGTGGTTGGCAAAGGATCAGACGGTCCGGAAGAGGAAATCTGGAAGCGATCAATTGAAAATATCTCCCTGGCAATCCCTCTGGCCGCACAGCTTGGTGTGCAGATTGTGATTGAAAATGTGTGGAATCAATTCCTCTATGATCACAGCGGAGACCACACTCAGAATGCTGAAAAATATGTCAAGTACGTTGATGAGCTGAATTCGCCGTGGGTCGGTATGCAGTTCGATATCGGGAATCACTGGAAGTATGGCAGCATGGGAGACTGGATTCGACAACTTGGCAAACGCGTCTTCAAGCTGGACATCAAGGGCTACAATCGAGCAGAAGACAAGTGGGCTCGAATCTCCGAAGGCGATATCGACTACGCTGATGTTCGGAAAGCACTGAAGGAAATCAACTTCTACGGATGGTGCGCGGCAGAAGTTGGCGGTGGAGATCAGGCAGAGCTGAAACGCATCGCAGAAGAAATGGATCTGGTCTTCGGCCTGGTCTGACGTCATCGCGACTGCCCCTCGACTGTCCGATTAATTTCGGACACGACGCCCTCAACATCGCACCACCATCGCACTGCCCGTATCGCACTCACTGTCTGTATCGCCCGGCCATATCAGAACCGGGTAGCAAGCGGTGCGATGTTTCTCAAACACACTTCTCTTCACAGGTCAACCTCCATTGCAGGATAACGAGAACTCTGATTCGGCGAACGATGTACAAGCTCCCGTGAATGTCGTCTCAGCAGAAACAAACGCTGTCCAGCTAATGGACGTGGCGAAGGCGCATGGACTGACGGTAACTGCAGAACAAGCAGTGCAACTGGCTCAGTATTGCAGTCTCCTCTGGGACTGGAACAGCCGCCTGAATCTCACTCGCCATACAGATTGGGAGATGTTTGTTACTCGCGATCTGCTCGACACACAAAAGCTGGCGGAACATATTCCGCAGGGCGCGAAGATTCTGGATGTTGGATCCGGCGGCGGAGTTCCCGGCATTCCGCTCGCCATCCTTCGCCCAGACCTGGCGGTGTCACTATGTGAATCGATCGGCAAAAAATCCCTCGCGCTGAAAGATATTGTCGCGAACATGCAACTCAAGGTTCCCGTTCATGCCGATCGCGCAGAAGTCGTTTTGAAAAAACATCGGTTCCAATTCATAACAGCACGGGCAGTGGCATCGATCAGCAAGTTGATCGGCTGGTTTAATCCGGTCTGGAGTGCGGCCGGTCAACTGCTTCTGATCAAGGGCCCACGTTGGATCGAAGAGCGAGACGAGGCGATGGCTGAAGGTCTTCTGAAGCGACAAACCGTGGACCAATTGAGTTCCTGGGCAACTCCAGGCCGCGACGGCCAAAGTGTGCTATTGAGAATCGCTCGAAAATAAAAAACAGCCGTCCGTCGGATCTAATGACGTCTCCGCAAGTCCCCGACTGCTGATTCAGAATTTACTCTGGCGCGGGCTCAATCGTTGCGGACATGGATCCTTTGCAATGCGCGACAAGTCTGTCGCGTCCGTAGGCCGTAATCTGATCCCGCTTCAGCTCGGCATGCTCCATTGTCGTTGTCAGACAGATCACCTTGCCGGAAGAATCGACCTCTTTGGCAAGCTGCATCCCTTTTTCAGCGGCATATCCGAATAACTCTTTCAGCATTCGGATCACATATTCATACGAATGATCATCATCATTCCACAGGATGACATGATATCTCGGCTGCCGCTTCGGCCGATCGTCGTTCTTTTGGTGAATGACCGGTTCAACGATGACAGTCGTCGCGTCTTTCTGATCCATGATGGTGCTCAAATAATGCAGCTGCGCGGAGGAGGCAATCGAATCACAGACGATGTTATCACCGCCCGCTGCTTGTGCAAACCGGAATCAGATGACATCAGTACACATGAATAAATCGCATCAAGAGTCCTGATGCGAAGCATGTCGTTTCGAGACCCGGCAACTTTACGATTGAAAAGGGCGCGAATTACACCAAACTGAAATTCTACTCAGCTTTGGGGTCCGCCTCTTTGACAGCCTCGAAGGTACCCGTACGACTCACGGGCAGAAAGAAACGCACGACCGTTCGTGACTCGGCCGGCTCGACAGCCTGATCATCGAGCTGCAACTGAGTCAACGGAAGATCGACAAGTCCGATCAGGAGTGCCGTGTTCAACTGAATCGTGTCACTGACTTCATCGCGTCTCAGATAGTCATCCTGAAGCCGGCAATAGTTTTCGCCACCAGCGCTGTCATACAGTGAAATCATCAGCAGAATGTCAAGCGGATTCGTCCCCCTTGTATCGTAGGTCGCCTGAATCTGAGTTGTTGTGCTGGCGTTCTTTTTGTCGCTCGAAGTTCGCTCCCGACTCACCAGACGCACACCTCGGAGAAAATCGCGGATTTCTGAAATCCGCACGCCGCCGGAATCTCGAGACCAGGGTTCGTTTGGCTCGATCCGGCGAAATTTCTCCTCCGCTTTTTGTGATGGCAGATAAACTCGATTCCCCAGGACAATCACCCAGTCTTCAATCGCCGCTGGCAAGTGATGGACAAAACTACCTTCAAGTAAACCGCTGGCTGGCATACTCAGCCGGGACTCAAAAACCTGATTGATGCTGACGCCCTCAAGCGACTCCGCAAGAAAGGCCTGCGAGCCATCAACCATGAGTGGCACTGATGTAAACGCTGGCACATTCAGCTCCAGGCGACGGCTGGTTTTCTGCCCAAGACCTGCGCCACCAGATCGGTACAGGCCACCGTAGACGTCTTCTGCTCGGCCATGCCATATCAGCGTTTCTTCCTCCGATGAAGTCGATTCCCCCGCGATTACCGGTAGAGGTTTTGCAGCAACACGACCATAACGCGCATCCGCCGTTGAGAGACTGCTCCAGGACCTTTTGTGCAAGGTCTGTCGAAAACGATCCTGCCCCACATCAAGCAGATGAACTTCGCGCACCGTCGCAAGAGCGCGGTGGCTGGTCGACCACCAAGCGGTTAACCCGCAAGCCGTCGCTACAAGAAGAGGGAACGTCAGCCAGGTCAGCTTTGGTCGATGAAGTAATCGCACAACCAGAAAATAATCCAGCGGACCAATGATGATCAGATAGACCAGCATCATCAACATCGTATGCCAACTCGACCATCGCTCATCCTCAGGTATGGCATCGGAAGCATTTGCCAACTGGGTCGCAAGGTCGGTAACTCCGCTGCTGGAAATTCGGCCCCGGCGATTCGCCTGCTCGTTACCTGCATCAAGCAGACGGTCAAACAGAAGCATTTCATAAAACTGAGAGAGTGACAACCACCGATTCAATGGCTTCAGATTCAAGTCAACAGCCACAATTGTGACAAAACCAGCGCCAGCGCCGATCCTGGAAATCAGCGGGCCATTGATAGAACTTACGATGACTCGCGGCTGATCCGAATTCATCTGAACGATCGGAACATTTTGTCGATTTGTCTGAAGCTGGCTGGCTCCGGCAACATAATTCTGCAGAGCCGTCAGGTCCTGACTTTTTCTTACTTCGTCCTGAATCCCGAATTCCGGCTGAAGCCAGGCGCCAACAGGAGAAGCAATCAACTGCGGCAGATTCTCTCCACAACTGACGATGAAATGACCGCCTGTCATCACCCAGTCTTGAATCGCCATGGTCTGTCGCTCCGACACACCATATTCAGTCACAAGTAAAACCGTATCAACAGAATCCAGCCCTTGACGTGACGTCGGCAAGTCCTCAATTGAACTCACGGATAACAGCGTCATCGCGCCTCGGCTCAGCGTGCTGGTCAGTCGATCGGATAATTCCTGCAGGCCAGCCGGAAAACCCACAGCAAGAACGGTTTGAGTGTGGTGACGCATCAGAGTCATCCGAGAGACGATGTTCGTTTTTTCGGGCGAGGCTGAATCCGTTGGCTTCTCGGATGCGGAAGATTTTGAATCCGCAGCTTCGCAGGTGACTGAATGCTGCCAAAGAATCTTGCCCGCCGAGTCTTCAAGTCGAAGTCGGAGAAGTCCGTCCAGTCGCCCTGTGATGAAAACTCCACTCAGCGAAATCCCGCCCGTCGAGTCACACTTATCAACGGCCACAACGCTGTCGCACAGATCGCCGCGCGGATCACTGGCCGTAATGAATAAGGACACTTCTTCCTTGGCTGGGCCGCCGACCGCCTTCAATTGCAATGGTAGCCAGTTTCCAACGCGGCCCATTCCGCTGAAACCGAGATGCAGACTTTCAACCACGACGCCCCCACCTACAGGACTCTCCTGTGACATGGCAAAGCCAGACCGCAGCAGAAAAGCAAAGGCGATGGAAAAGACGATACAGATCGGACGAACGACCTGATAACTTAAAGAGCGATTAGACACAGTCGTATTTCTCGAATTGTCGCGGAACGGTCTTCTGCCGGTTGAACAGCCAGCCATTTGAATCTTTCAATACCGCGGCAACAACGCTTTCAACAGTTTGAACCCTGGTTTTTACAGACTCCGTTGCTGTCAGGCCGCAAATCCTGAGCCCCAAACGAGATCACCACGAAATCGACGATTCCACGAAACTAACCGACCAATTTGATAAGGGTGACGTACTCGGGGCTGCCTCCTCTACGCACCCGACGCTGGTTTTGCGGGAAAATTCACGACTTTTGCATGAACGACTGTCCCCTGGCGAACCTCAAACTGAATTTCCCGCTTGATGTTGGCGGTTGTTCCTGATACCACGAACACTCGGCGTGTTCATAAAACGGTCATTTCCGGAGGTCCAGATGCAAATCGCTGCCCGAGCTGACGCTTTCGCGCCCAAGCAAAAATCCACACAGACTTCGTCACACGCTTTCCCTGGCTCTGAAAATTTGTTTGGCCCGTCCGCGAATCCACTGCTAAAAGTCGGACGTCGACGCTGGATATTGCAGGCAGGTTTGTCAGGCATCGCAGGCCTGTCTCTCCCAGCATTGCTGCAATCGCAAGCGACAGCTTCGAAACTGCAAACCCGCCGGCGAGCAACATCTGTGATTCAGATTTGGCTGTCAGGCGGACCAAGCCAAATTGACATGTGGGATATGAAGCCCGAAATGAGCCCGGAAATCCGCGGTCCATTTAAGCCCATTCCGACTTGTGTTCCTGGCATCGAGATCTGCGAACACATGCCGCTGCAGGCGCAGATGATGGATAAATTCGCCATCATTCGCTCCATGGACGCCGGAGCCAGCAACCATACCCCAATCACATTCCAGGCCGCCAATCCAAAAGCTCAGCGAACTGAAATCGGCCGACAGGGTGGCGGCTACCCGTCAATGGGTTCCGTTGCCGCTAAATTCTGTGGAGCCAATCAGCCAGGTATGCCGCCCTTCGTGGCATTGGCCAACAGCATGGCCGCCGATGTTTACGGGGCAGGGGACCTTGGACAGCAATTCGAACCGCTCGATGGCATGCGCGTCGATGGAAAATTCTCGATGCCGAAAGGTGTTGAAGTCCCAAGACTTCAGGATCGCGATCAGCTTCGGCGTGAACTGGACCTGTTTCGACGCAGAATCGATACCTCAGTCAGTTTCCAGCAGCACGACAGGTATACGCAGGAAGCCTACAGCCTGGTGTTGGGCGGTGCCGCTCAAAGAGCATTCGACCTGAATCAGGAATCGGCCGAGGTCCGCGATCGTTACGGTCGTGATTCGTTTGGCGACAAAGCTCTGCTGAGTGGTCGTCTCATTGAAGCGGGCGTCACCTTTGTCACCATGAGCGACGCATGGGGACACTGGGATCATCATGGCGACGAAGTTCAATGGGGCGGAATCGAAAAAGGCCTGAAGCCAATGCTTCCTGTTCTCGATCGAGGGCTCACCGCGCTGATCGGGGATCTTGAACAACGAGGCTTGCTGGAAACCACGATGGTGCTGGTCATTGGGGAGTTCGGCCGAAGCCCTGTCATGACAAAGACCGCCGGACGCGATCATTGGCCGGGAGTCATGTCCTTTTTGATGGCTGGTGGCGGCATTAAGGGCGGCCAGATTATCGGGGCAACGGATCGGCGCGGCGGTTCAATTCAGGAACGCCCCCTCGGTCCAGGGGATCTCGCTGCGACAATTTTCGAACATCTGGGTATTGATCCCGGTGATCATTGGATAAATCCCTCAGGACGCCCAACACCACTTGTGGAAGCAGGGCGACCGATTTCAGAGCTGGCCTGAATTGAGCCAAACTATGCCACTTCCAACACGACGCGCTCCGCAAAATGCTGCAGCAGAAATATTGCGGTCGAATCTCGACCGACGATCGATGCTGGCTCGATCGGCGATGGGAATCGGATCCCTCGGATTGGCTCATGTTTTTCAACAGGAGAGCAGGGCGACCGAAGCACAAAAAATCACCGGTCCTCTGAATGATCGCCCCGCACATTTTGCCCCTCGCGCAAAACGGGTCATCCACTTCTTTCTTAATGGCGGCCCATCACACGTCGACACCTTTGACCCAAAGCCAATGCTGGCAAAGTACGCTGGCCAACCTGTCGGGGACAACCTTCTTACAGAACGAAAAACCGGCGCCGCATTTCCTTCGCCTTTCAAATTCCGGAAGTACGGACAGTCCGGAATCGAAGTCAGCGAGATTTTCTCGAGGACAGCCCAGCATATTGATGACATCGCCGTGATTCGTTCTATGTACGCTCAGGTGCCGAATCATGAACCATCGCTGATGCTGATGAACTGCGGCGACTCCGTCCAGCCTCGCCCCAGCATGGGAGCCTGGACACTGTATGGACTCGGCACAGAGAACCAAAATCTTCCCGGCTTCGTTGCAATGTGTCCGGGTGGCCTGCCAATAAAGGACACGGAAAACTGGCAATCCGCGTTTCTGCCCGGAGCTTTTCAGGGCACCTATGTGGATTCACAACACAAAGAGCTGAGCAAGCTGATCGAGAACATCGAACACCCTCAGATTGCAACGGATGCTCAACGACGACAGCTCAATCTCCTCGCTCAACTCAACGCCGAACATCGCTCCACGCGCATCGACCAGCGTCTGGACGCACGCATTCAGTCTTTCGAACTGGCATTTCGAATGCAACATGATGCGGCTGAAGCATTCGACATCAGTCGAGAACCCGAACACATTCAGGCAATGTACGGTGATGGAGTTCACGCACGCCAGACCCTGATTGCACGCCGCCTTCTTGAACGAGGCGTGCGGTATGTGCAACTCTGGCATGGGGCCGGACAACCCTGGGACAATCACGCAGGAATTGAAGCAGCTCACAGAAATCTTGCTGGCCAGATTGATCAGCCAATTGCCGCACTGATGACAGACCTCAAACAACGAGGACTCTTTGAAGACACGCTGATTCTGTGGGGAGGAGAATTCGGAAGGACTCCAACAGTCGAACTCTCCGGAGATGGCAAACCGTAATCCGGCCGCGACCATAATCACTGGGGCTTCAGTGTCTGGCTTGCTGGGGGCGGAATAAAAGGCGGCACAATTCACGGTGCAACCGACGATATCGGGTTCAAAGCAGTCGACAAGCAGACCAGCATTCATGACCTCCATGCAACGATGCTGCACTGCCTTGGATTCGACCACAAGAAGCTCACATACCGCTATGCGGGTCGCGACTTCCGCCTGACAGATGTGCACGGTGACGTGATCCACGACATTCTCGTTTAGCCAAACTGGAAGTCGAGAGATCCTGCAATGTCATCCTGTACGTGCTCCATCACAAGGCATTCACTCGACCAGAAGACACCGTAGCCATCGCGCTCCTGCCATCGCGCTTTGCAGCCATCAAAGTCGAACTTCTGAAGAATCCTGGCCCTGGTCAGCCACTGCAGACGCAACGAATGATCGACATTTTTCAGTGTCTTTTATTCCAGGAGAGGACTCAACACCGCTGGCCGTATCAACTCCCCACGGAACAGCACCGAGAACAACGCGGCTTACATTCTCTGGTGTCAGCCCGCCCGCCAGGATCAAACGAGGACGGTCCTTTGCCAGATAACGTTCTGCAACCCGCTGATCCAGCGTGACCCCGGTCCCGCCAAATTCACCAGGAACAAACGCATCTAACAAACAGGCTGCCAGTGAAACTTCACTCTGAAGTCTGTCAACCAATTCAAGATGCACATCAATTGTCTCAGCAGACACGCGAAATGCGCGAATCACATGGATGCCCGGCATCATGTGACAGAACTTCACGACAGTCTCATGAGACTCGTCTCCATGAAACTGCACTGCCGTCAAACCCACCTGGCCTACGGTTTCAACAATCTCCGAAAGAGGCGAATTCACAAAGACACCAACAAGATCCAGCGTCTTCTTTTCTCCAGTCTTCAATCTGACTGCACGACAGATTTGCGATGCCTGCTCCAATGATACACACCGCCTGGAACCATGATAAAAATTCAGACCAAGAGCATTCGCCCCGGCCCCTGCAACCACCAAAGCATCTTCCGTTCGAGTAATTCCACAGATCTTGACCCACATGAATTTTCACAGCCTTTGCGACATCTCGAATTCTTAGTTCCCGCAGACGCGATCCTCAGAAATTATCAATTCAATCTTCAAGCTCCGGAATCGCGGCATCCGCTGCAATATCGACTCCCTCCCAATTGACCACACCAGTGGCCGCATCGTACTTCAGAATACGATCACGGCTGCCGGGAACGGGCTTCTTATTGATTTCTGGCAGCCATTTTCGATGCGCCGAAAGGACGACTGCATGCTCCGGGTGAGCTGCGAGGTTTCGCCATTCATTCGGATCTTCAAGCATGTCGTACAACTCTTCAGAGCCATCGGCATATCGAATGTAACGCCAATCTCGTGATCGTACACCATGATTATCATGATTGTGTGTTGTAATTGCGGGCCACTCACGAATCGCTGATGCGTCAAGCAACTGAGGAACAAGGCTGTGCCCCTCAAGCTCACTTGCAACGGGAAGGCCACACAACTCCGCGAGTGTTGGATAGATATCCAATAACTCCGCAGGCTCCTTGCATCTTCCGCGGGATGCGACACCCGGTCCGGCAAATATCAGCGGAACACGAGTGGAGCGTTCCCAAAGCGAGTTCTTGCCGGTGATTCCTTTTTCTCCAAGGTGCCATCCGTGATCGGACCACAACACCACAATCGTATTGCTGGCGTGGGGACTTGCGGCAAGTGCTTCAAGTATTCGGCCAACCTGAGCATCAACGAAAGCAGTGCTCGCCAGATAGGAACGAACAAGATTATGCCACTGATTGGATTCCTTCAGGAACTTCAACCGAGGCTCGGGCAGCTTCCAGTGAAGGTACCAACTGAACCTTGGAGTATCGTCCCGATCCCCGTCAAGAAAGGGAGGCAACTGCAGCGACTCAACAGGAAATCTGTCATACCAATCCTGCGTCACGTAGCAGGGCACATGAGGCAGAAAGAAACCAACATTCATAAAGAAGGGACGATCAACAGGCTTCTTCAATTCGTCAATCGCCCCTGACGCCAGTTTCCAGTCCCCCTTATCTTCATCTTGATGCGCAAAAGTACCCCAATCGACAAGCGGATGCCCACTTGGCGTTTTCACCAACGGCGACACTGGCCGCGCACCGATTGATGATGCAGGTCCCACAATATCAAACTCATTATCATCGGGCTTACGACCATAAGCTCCGTGAAAAATCTTCCCCGCCATCACCGTTCGGTAACCGTTCTGCCGGAAGTGCTGCGGCAATGTGACGACAGTCTTCAGTTCCTCCACCTCCCGAACACTGAGATCGTGCAGCTTTTAAGTTGCATTGCGGGTGGGGTTTGAGTCAAACAAAGTGACCTTCGTGTGGCTTGTGATTTCGCACAGAATGTGCGTTCTTCAAGAACCACAAACGAACACGGAGGTCGCTGTGAGTTTAAGTC
>JBGSVD010000164.1:0-30947 GCA_041753135.1 Planctomycetaceae bacterium | reverse complement strand
GGAGCTTCAACAACCGGAGCTTCAACAACCGGAGCTTCAACAACCGGAGCTTCAACAACCGGAGCTTCAACAACCGGAGCTTCAACAACCGGAGTTTCAACAACCGGAGTTTCAACAACTGGAGTTTCAACAACCGGAGTTTCTACAACCGGAGCTTCTACAACTGGAGCTTCAATAACTGGAGCTTCAACAACTGGTGCTTCAACAACTGGTGCTTCAATAACCGGTGTCGCTACGAATGGGATCGTCGCCAGCCATTTTTCGGACGGCCAACCGAATGGTCGGAAGCGATCGGCAGAGCCGGTCTGGTCGCGATACAGAATTGCTCGCCCTGGACTCAACGCGGCAGCGGCTGGGTTGTCAATCAGGCTGGACGAGTCTGTCTGATTCAATCGGAACGCGATCCGTGAATCAAATTCACGCAGAAGTGAGTTTGACAACCATCGCATTGCGTTGCCAAAAGTGTCCGCCCAGATGACAACATGGATACCAACAAGCGGCCCCTTCTTGATCAAATCACCAAGTTGCGATGCGGGGGATGCTGTTTTCGAAGAACCAAACGACCCCATTCCAAAGTCATCTTCATCGCGTCGCAATGAACGGAATTGTCCAATGTTGCGGACGGCAAGAATAATCGCAGGTGCCGCGGAGGAAGAATTGCTGGCTTCTCGCTCCGACATTTCCTTCCACAACTCTCCGACGACGGAGTCTGCATCGGAAGCACTGCGAAGCGACAATCGTGGCGCCACGGTGTCTGAAAACGTTTGAGAAAACCGTTGCAGGGAAGCAGCATCACGCCCATCGTGCAGAAAAATCATCCTGCTGAGTCGTGGCGAACCGCTGGTCGTACCGCCAGAGCAAATGCTCAGAATCATCGATGCGAGAATTGTATCGGCCAGGTCACCTTCCTGGCCGACGATCAGAACATTCTGTCCGCCGGATCGCTGCAATTGCAGGCATACCGGGTCGGCAATAGAAACGGGATCACCAATCCACGCTGGAACCACATCAGCAGCAACGCGAGCTGCACTGGATTCCCCATGGATCCACGAATTCAACGCTCCACATTCGTCCAGAGTTGGCGCGACATTGCCTTCAAAAACAATCATGCGGCCTTCGGCACGATGATGATAGTCGGGCCGCTGAATCATTTCGTGAATCATCGATTCACGCTTCGCTTCATCAAGCCACGCAATCTGGAATGGATGATTGCCTTCGACCATGCCGTTTGCGTCGTTGTAGATCGCTTCGCCTGGTCGCGTGAGCAAGCGTGCGGCCGAGTTTTCTTCGCTGAGAATAAGATGAGCGTCGCTCTCACTGCACTGCAATGCAATTCGAACAGCCACTTGTCCCAGCGTACTGCGAGCCAGTGAGTATGCTCCGCCCAAAGTCTGAGACCCCAGGAGAACGTGGATCCCAAACGCTCGTCCCTGACGGATCAGACGATCCATCAACAGAGCTGCCTTGGAAGACACTCGATCCTCTGACGTAAAGAATTCCTGGAACTCGTCAATCAACAAAAGCAGGCGCGGCATTTTTTCGTCGGGGAACTGGCGCCGAAACGAAGGCACATCCTGGACGCCTTTGACTCGGAACAATTCACCGCGTTCCTGCAGCACTTCATCGAGTCTCTCAAGTACACTCAAGCCAAATTCCCGATCGCTCTCAATGGCAACGACGCGGGCGTGAGGCAGTTTGTTCGCGGCATAGGTTCTGAATTCTACGCCCTTCTTGAAGTCGATGAGATAAAACTGAATTTCGTCCGGGCTGTAATGCAGCGAAAGATTAGTAATCAGAATATGAAGCAGAGTCGATTTGCCGGATCCGGTCTTCCCTGCCACCAAAACATGCTGACTGGTTCCGCGACCAAGTCGCATAAACTGAAGCCGAGCAGCGCCAGCGCGACCGATCGGAAAGTCGATTCCATCGGAAGAATTATGAGTCCAGATCGCTTCGGCCCTGGGGGCAATTCGACTGAACGAGACTTCAACTCGTCTTGCATTTCGAGACTGTTCACCGACCGCTCGGACGATGCTGACATAGTCGGCAGATTCCGGCGGCGCGAGTGCGGTGAATTCAACCGTTCCCTGTTCGGTGGAAATTTCTGAACTGATTGGCTTTGCGGAAAGAAAATCTTCACCTGGTGCCAGTGAAGTAATCTTCTCTTGTGGCCGAGCCTGCGGCAGCCCGCCTGGCTGAACAGATCCGTTGGTAACATGGAACTGAGTGCAGCAGTTGCGAAGATTGCTGACATCAAACGATCGTGGAACAGCCTGGTCGGGCGACCACGTAACGATCGCATGCACACCGCAGCGAGGTCCGCTTGTCAGAATACTGGTCAGCGCGCGAGCGGCTTCTTCTGTGAAGCTGTGCGGAAAACCGGCCACGACCACGAAATGATAGGGCTCCGCCACTTCACCGGCCGCAGCATTGTAGTCTTCGATTGTTTCGAATTCACTGCGGAGATATGTCTGAAAGACGCTCTCCATGTGCTCCGTCACCTTTTGCAGGCGATCACGAATCTGAATTGATTCTGTCCAGATTCGATTGCTGATCAGCATCTCATCAAAATCGGCCAGATGCATCAACGCGGAGAAGCTTTGCCCAAGCCCGATTGGATCAATCAGTGTGAATTGCACACGACCAGGAGCAATGTTCGTCAGCAAACGCAGCAGAGTAGCACGCACGAATTCGAGCGCGGCTTCACGGCCTGCGGCGTCATGTTCGACAAGGATTGACGTATCACGCGGAAAGTTCAGAATCGCTGGCAGCTTCAGCTGTACTTCGGAATTCAGATCATCGCTGGACGATTCCGGGGCCGCAGGAATTCTGGTCGCCAGCTCCCCAACAGGAAGAATTGCCGGCAGCATCGACGGAGCCTGCCAGCCGTTTTGTTTCATTTCAGACCAGGAGGAAATCCCCTCAGCTCTCTGCTGACTGATCCGAGCCAACTCCGATGCAATCATGACGTTGGCACGCCATCGTGCGAGTGTTGAGGCTTCTTCGGACGCCAATTTTTCGCGTCGCGCGGACGTTTCCTTTTTCAATTGCTCAATTGCCTGAGCCAGAGTGGATTCCTGGTGGCTATGGATCCGAACAATTTCCTGAGACCGCCATTTTTCTACTGCGGTCTGTTGCTGGGATGCCGCATTTTCGCCGTTTAAAACCAAGTCGTCAAAAATGCGTGACTGTCGAGCGACTTCCTGCGTGTATCGCTGAATCAGCTCGCTGACATTTTCATCGGTCGCCGCCTGAAGCTTTGCCGCATGCTGCTCTCGGCGCTGCAGCATATCCACCTTCCACGACTCTGCACTGGCCAGCAGTTTAGATATCTCCTGACGACTCTTGTTCTGCCACTGATTTGCAGCGGCCTTCGCATTCGCAGAATGCTGAAGTACGTCTTCAAAACTTCCGCGAAGGCGAGACTGAACAGTCATCAGCAACACTGTTTCAATCAACACAGCAGCACCAAGACCGATCAGGCAGGACACCCCCAGCCATTCCCAGTCTGGTTTCGATAACTCCGGATTGATGAACTTGCTGAGATCCGCGCGAGCCGCAGTACAACCGATGGCGACAACCAGAAAGATCAGGAAGCCGAGCCCATACATTCGCCAGCCGACGATCCATTGAGGTAAGCTCTGCCCATCCAGTCGTCCGACAGCGGCCTGCGCGAAGTCAACCTGTTCCACGGCGGAAACGCGACACGCTTCACGACCTTTGAGTTCAATATTTACGGGAGGCAGCGTACCATCCATGCTCGCATGGCATGCCTGCAGGTACTTCGAGGACTGCTGAACCCGCGCGTCCAAATCGGAAAGTTGTTGTTCAAGGAAAGTCTGTTGAGTCTCAAATATTTCTTCTGTGCGCGCGGCATTCCGCACAGGTGTGTCTTCGTTGGATTCATCGCAAACTGACTGCAGCACCCAAAGCTCGTTCTGAAGCTTTTGCCGGCATTCCGCGACTTCTTCTTTCAGCCGGGCATTCAGTTCGTCCAGCCGTCGCTCTCGAGATTCGCTGGCTGATTCACGCTGACCGGCAACGTCGACTTCGCCTTGTTCGAGTCGATTTCGAACTTCTTCACCCAGCCGTTCAATCAAAGTCCGAGTTTCTTCTTCGGCCGCAATCTGCAACTGGAGACTGGCTTCGGATTCCTGATCGTCCAGGAGTGAGACTTGAGATCGAATATCCTGAATGGCTCTCTGAGCTTCGACACATCGAACCTTCAGGCGTTTGAGTTCTGAAATCTGTGTCTCGAGAATCAGATCTTCCAAATTCATGATCAGGCTTTCGCGGAAGTAAATTCATCGTGGGTTGAGTTTACCGGCGTTCCGCAGGGTGGGTCTTCTGACCCTTACAGTACACCGCTATTCGAAGCTGTTCCGGCTTCAGACTTGGGTGTGAGGTATCCTGACACTGTCCCCGCTGACCGTGATTCTCTGCTATTTTGTCAGTATTTGGCAGTCTTCTAAGGCAAAAAACGCGTTTCACAAAAGAAATTCAGGGTCGTTCTGACAACTTTGTAAGAATGTTCAGCCGTCTATGAGATGCGTAGCAAAGAGTCGTGTACTGCTTGATGGTCGTTCAAAGCATAATCTGAAATATCAGCAAAACCGTTGAGATCGTCAGTGATCGCAGTTCGATTGATCCACAGGCCTCATCTGACCGAACCGAAACGAACAGCTTCCATGCCCGAATCAACCAGTCTCTTTCCGACTCCCAGCCTCCGGCTGACCTGATTCCACCGCGCGACGCAGCTTCGAATGTGCCATCCTGCCGATGGGCTGATTTCAGATTTGACAAGACACTTTGCCTCGTAACTGGCCGCGTCGAAATTCTGCGAAATGAATGCACGGTTCGTCGCAATCACGTGACGGATAGTTAAAAAAAGAGCCCGACCTTTTTGCAAAGGTCGGGCTCTTCAGAATTTGCATTCCGCAAGCTTATGAAATTACTTCATAGCAGCCTGAGCTTCTTTTTCCTTGCGGCGGCGTTCCAGAATTTCGCCCTGCAGACCGCGAGGTACCTGGCGGTATGCGAGGAATTCCATGCTGAATGTGCCCTTGCCCTGAGTCATCGAGCGAAGTTCGTTTGCATAGTCGAACATGCTGGACAGTGGAGCTTCGCCCAAAATCACGCAGACGCCGCCGTTGACTTCGGAACCCGTCACCATCCCACGCTTGCTGGAAAGATGTCCGGTCACCTGGCCCTGATATTCGTCTGGAACTTCAATTTCCAGCTTCATGATTGGTTCCTGCAGCGTCATGTCTGCCTTACGCAGAGTTTCTCGCATACAGCCGATACCAGCGATCTTGAACGCCATTTCCGATGAGTCGACGTCGTGGTAGCTTCCATCCTGCAGTCGCATCCGGACACCCACAACTTCGTACTCGCCCAGTGGTCCCTTGACCAGACTTTCCTGGAATCCTGCATCAACTGGGGCGATGAATTCGCGAGGAATTCGACCGCCGGAAACTTCGTCAACAAACTCGTAAGCGGTTTCGTGCGTATCCGGCAGCGGCTCAAGCACACCCACGATGTGAGCGAACTGACCGGAACCACCCGACTGCTTCTTGTGCTTGTAGTTGAACTCGACAGCCTTGGTTGGGCACTCGCGATAAGCCACGCGTGGCTCACCAACAGTACACTCGCACTTGTATTCGCGGCGAATACGTTCAACGTAAATTTCCAGGTGCAGCTGGCCCATCCCGGCGATCAGAGTCTGGCCGGTTTCTTCGTCGGTCGATACGCGGAACGTTGGGTCTTCACGACGGAATCGCTCCAGCGCCTTGCTGAGCTTGTCGGCGTCGTCGCGTTTTTTAGGCTCAATGGACAGGCGGATAACCGCGTTGGCCACGAAGATGTTTTCCAGCGACAGCGGGACGCCTTCGGAGGTAAACGTATCGCCGGACGCACAGTCAACACCCACGATCGCAATGATGTCGCCGGCTTCACCGAAATCGATGTCTTCACGGTCATTTGAGTGCATACGGACCAGACGACCGAACCGAACGCCTCGCCCCGTACGAGCATTGATGTAGGTCTGACCTTTGACGATCTTACCCTGATAAACACGAGTGTAAGTCAGCTGGCCGAAGTTTTCGACAACCGTCTTGAACGCCATCGCGACAACGGGATCGTCGTTTGAGTCAGTGAGCAGCACCTTTGGATGCTGGCCGTTTTCGTCAATCGGCTTACTGTTGTCGTTTGCAAACTTCTGTCGTTCCGTCGGAGCCGGCAAGTAGCGCACAACGGCATCCAACGCTTCCTGAACGCCCTTGTCTTTAACAGCCGTTCCCATCAGAACAGGAACAATCTGCTGAGCCAGTGTTGCACGCTTGATGATCGCGCGGATCTGCTCGATGCTGACTTCGGATTCTTCCAGAAGAGCACTCATCAGATCGTCGTCATGCAGAGACAGTTCTTCCAGCATTTCGCGACGAGCTGTTTCAGCAGCGTCTTTATACTCGTCCGGAATCGGCTTGCGAATAACGTCCCCGCCCTTTTCGCCTTCGAAGTAGACTGCTTCCATGCGGATCAGGTCGATCACACCCTGGAAAGCAGATTCGAGGCCCATGGGGATCTGAAGTGGAACTGCGTTGCACTTCAATTTTTCCTTCATTGCCACCATCACTTTGGCAGGGTTGGCTCCAATGCGGTCAATCTTGTTAATAAAGGCAATGCGAGGCACGCCGTAACGACGCATCTGGCGGTCGACGGTCAGCGACTGGCTTTGAACGCCACCCACGGCACACAGAACCAGAATGGCCCCGTCTAGAACTCGCAGAGAGCGTTCCACTTCAACGGTGAAGTCCACGTGTCCTGGAGTGTCGATGATGTTAATTGGGTGCATATTGCCCAATTCTTCATCTTTCCATTCCACGCGAGTCGCAGCGGACGTAATCGTGATCCCGCGTTCGCGTTCCAGGTCCATGTGGTCCATGGTCGCGCCGCCGTCGCCACCTTTGACTTCGCGAATTTTGTGAATTCGCCCGGCGTAGTACAGAATACGTTCGGTCAGAGTGGTCTTCCCCGAGTCGATGTGGGCCGAAATCCCGATGTTGCGAAGCAGGGTAATGTCAGTCATTTCAGAACGATCCTCAGTCTGGAAAAATAGTGCAGAACACGCGGCAATGCCGCACAAAACAGGGTGTAATGAAAGTGCGGCATCCCCAAGTCAATCGAACTTTCGGGCCGCCACCTTTCACGATGCTCAGTGTTCGCATCCCGTGAATGAACGCGAAACCCGATTAAATCACCGGGCATCGGTTCGAGCTACACAGAACGGTTCGACCTTAACGGAAGCAGCCACGAGAAACACCTGACCCGCTTCCGCTTGCAGGACCGAATCCAAACAGATCCCGTCCGACTGCAATCAGGTCACCGTTTCGCACTGCCGCAAACCGTCACCGGCTGACCGGCAGGATACGAACTGAGCTTTCAAGACAGCAAAGGCGATCAAAAACACCCCGCCGTCAGCGCGCACACATGTACATCGTCTCGTTTTTCGAGATCGCGGATGGTATCGACGAATTTTCCATTTCGAAAGAGGAAGACCTCGGAATTCACGCAAGTCGAGCACCTTTCCCGGCCGCAGAAAATGCAGGAATCCCCCAGTATCCCTGCAAGGACCTCGAAGTTTGCCACAATCATGGCGGTTGTGGCACACTGCCGTCCGCTATCGCGAGCAGGCTTCGGATTGCTCCAACTTCACCGATTCTCGCAAATGTGCGGACGATGTTTACCCAAAGCAACAAACCATGTCATAAGTCAACACATATTGGAACTCACGTCGACGACGACGATTCTGCGTCCTAAGATCCAATGGAGAACTTTGCTGAACAGCAGGAAGCGTGGCTGCCTGGGAGCGTAAGTTCAGCCATCGGTAAAGAATTGTTGACGAGACGTCCATCATGGGCATTGAGAACCGAGACTACTTGCGAGACGAATATGACGACGGGCCTGGCATGGGTCGTCGAATGACGTCTGCGTCGATCGTCGTAAAATTGATTGCGGTGACCGTTGGAGTTTTCATCCTTCAGTTGCTCTTTGCGAACAGCTCGGGCGGGACGTCGATCACAGACTGGCTTGAGCTTTCCGGTCCGGATCTTTATCAGCGAGGCCAGATTTGGCGTCTGGTAACCTACGCGTTTTGTCATGGGATAGAAGATCCGCTGCACATTGTTTTCAATATGCTGGGGCTGTATTTCGCAGGCAATGCATTGCTGAATCTGATCGGACGCCGCGAGTTTCTCTGGTTCTATCTCGTGTCCGCGGCCTTCTCTGGTTTGTTCGCGGTGCTCTACTACACCATCACGAAGCAAAACGCTTCGCTTGTTGGAGCATCAGGCGCTCTCTTTGCAATCGTGTGCGTGATTACGATGCATTATCCCAGAATGGTGGTGAGACTGTTTGGTGTGATTCCAATTGAACTGCGCTGGCTGCTGCCGCTCGGCCTGGTTTTGCCAATGCTGTTCACAGAGAACACGTCGCACAGCGGGCATGTCGGCGGAGTTGTGTTTGGCTTCCTGTACTTTCGCGGCAGCATGAATCTGTCCAAATGGTGGGATCAGTTTGCTGGTCGAGTTTCTATGAAACGTCGAAACAAAGGCCGACTGAGAATCTTTGCCCCACCAACGGCTCCAGATGCCAATCTCGACGCTCAAATGGATCCGATTCTTGAAAAAATCAGCCGTGAAGGCGAAGCCAGCCTGACGGCACGAGAGCGAAACATTCTGATTCAGGCGAGCCGCAAGCTGAAAAAGGATCGAAGCTGAGGTTCGCGATTCTCGACCGGTCACACTTTGTGATTACCGTTTGTCATTGCCGTTGTCCAACATCTGGCAAATCTCCAACGCACAAGCCTTAATCACGTAGCCACTCGCAAAGATTGCGAATGAGACGACCAACGCCATTCGACTCATGCAAGTTCAACGTGCTCAAAGCCAATTCACCGACAAGGCCATGATTCGCGTAGTACTTCCAGCTTGCGCTAAGTGCACAACGACAGTTTTGCCTACGCCGGTCTTAAGCCGCTTTCTTCGCCTTCTGCTGAGGAGCCGGCTTTGCAGCGGCGTTGCCTGAGCTGGATGCGTCGGCATCAGCGTCTGGCTTGCGAATGATTCGAACCGGCTCCATCGGCGCGGGCTGATGACGTGCAACGAGAACGAGCAATGGCGGCATCAGGATCAGTGACACCATCAGACTGGATGCCACGCCAAGTGCAAGCAGAACGCCAATGCTGAACATGCCCTGATGAGCCGCAATCATCAAACTTCCAAAACCAACAATCGAAGTGAGCGATGTCACCAGCATGCTGCTGATCGTGTCGGCCGATGGCTCAAATGAATCCTTGCCGGCCGCGATCTGCTTGCGGCAGTCTGAAACCAGATAGATGCCGTTATCAATTCCAATCGCGAACACCAATGGCAAGGCGATCAGGTTAACAGGATTCAACTCAAGTCCCAACAACGCCATCGCTCCCAGCATCAGCACACTTCCTGCGAGGGAAGGCACCAGCGTCAGCACGGTGTCTCGCAGATTTCGATAATCAAGCACTGCGGCGATGAAGACAACAAGCCCAAGGCAGATCATGACGACCAGGCTTGTGTCGACAAAACCATTTCGCTTGAACAACGTGTATCCAATGAACGCTGCGACGGCAACAGGAGGCAGAATCGTCATCAGCTTCTGGCCCGGCCGAAGATATGTGTACAGCAAGACAAGCGAGATCACAGCCAGTGCATACAATCCGATCGAAGCGTAGGTCTGATGCATGCGTCCGGCAGATTCAAGATTCTGCACGGGCACTCCCGTGACTTGCGGATCAACAGTTCGAAGTTCACCCACGAATGTATCCAGCGCCGCACCATTCCAGACGTCTGATTTTGGATAAACTCTCAGCACCCATCGTTGCTCTTTGGTATTTCGGTCTGCCCAGACGAAACGACTGCTGAGCTCCGAAGGCAGATCTCGCGGTGCGACCGCATTGAAGTTGCTGGCGGCCGCGATCTCCTTGTACTCCATGATCAACCAGCGAGCGATCATGTCGTTATACCCAGTCAGAATCGCGCTCGCGGTTCGCGGTGGAGCTTCTGTCAGATCTGTCAAAAATACGTCCAGTGCCCTGGTGGCCTCCTGAGCGGCCGGGTTATTTGATTTCTTCACTGCGGCGTACAGAGCATCGACTTCCTTACCAACTGCCATGTGGTTGGCAGCAGGAATTTTCGGCAAGCTTGCCTGGATGCTGGAGGCACGCTGTTGCAACGCCTGAATGATTTCCATTGTTCGAGCATCAGGGCGATCGGGCAACTTGCTGGCAATATCGCTGACTCGTGAGACTGAATTGAGTTTCAGAAACTTCTCTCGAAGCTCACTCGCTTCTTCCCATGTTCCAGCCACCGACACTGCGTAGAGCACAGTCTCAGATCCAGACAATTCGAGCTGCCGTTCGGCCTTCACGGACTCTGCGTTGGGATCTTTCAGCACAATCAGATTTGGGTTATAGCCAACAAGGCAGTGGACACTTCCGTCGGTGTATCGAAAAGCCTGATAACCGAAGAAGGCAAGCCCTGCGACAGCGATTCCAATCGACACTGCCGGCCACGCGACAAGAACGCGTCGAAGGATCGCAGGTGAGAATGGCTGTGGCAGCGACTCAACGTCGTACTCAGCATCGGACAACGCGATCAGAGCTGGAAGAAACACGAATGTTGAGGCGGCACACAGCAACACACCCATTGCAGAAATCAGGCCAAGTTCTGCCAATCCGGGGAACCCGGTTAGCATCGCCGTTGAAAACGCCAACGCGGTGGTGATCGCGGAAATCAGAATGCCGCCGCCAGTGGTCTCGGCGGTTTCTCGTAAAGCGTCAGGCAATTCATACAGTTCCTGACGAAGTGTGAGATATCGATTGATAAAGGAAACGGAGAAGTCGATTCCCAGTCCAATCAGAAAGACAGGGAAGCACACGCTGACGATGTTCAGGTGCTTCACGACCAGTGTTGCGGCTCCGAATGTCCAGCTGAGTGCAACGATCAGAGTCAGCAGCGCGAGCATCGGGTGCCGAATGCCTCGAAATGCCAGGAACAACATGCCGCCCACGACAAAGAACGCGACGATTCCGGCATTTCGCATATCCACCGACGTGCTGTGCATTTCGTCATGCTCCAGCGCGGGGATACCGGTAACTGAGATTTGAAGTGCCCCCGGAATCGATTCGTGATCTTTCTGAACCTCTGCGATAATGTCGCGAAGTCGCGCGATCGCAGCAGCATTCGGATCTCCGATTGACAGCTTTGAGTCACGGATCGCAGTTACCTGAACAACCCCGACGGTGTTCTCCGGGTTGAGCATGTAGGCAGTTTTCGAATCCGTCAGCTTTTGATCAGCAGCAACCTGCATCAGGTCTGGCAATGGTGATTTGAATGCCGTGCGTTCGACCTTTCCAGTCTCCATCGCTTGGCGCATATAGCTCGACAGGCTGGTAGCGAACTGCTGGACAGAGCGATAAGTGGCATCAGAAACAAGTCCTTCCTGTTGCCCTTTTGCAATCTTCTTTCGCAGAGTATTCGCCAGAGTCTCAGCTCTGATCAATTCCCAGTTCTGCCCCTGAACGACCTGATCATATTGCTGCACGCGCGACGCGGTTCGCTGAACCTGCTCCGGCGTCAGAAACAGAAGAGCCTTTTCCCGCATCGCGGTCAGGTCAACTCTTGAAAGCACGTTTCCGAACAACTCAGGCTCACGTGCCAGCCTGGCGCCAAGATTATCGATGGCCGACTGAATCAGCATCCCATTTGCGGAAGGTGTCTGAATAACGACCAACAGGTCCGATTCGGCACCAAAGGTATCCGCGTACTGTTTCCAGGTTTGAGCGAACTTGGACGCCGGATCCATCAGGTCAGAACGGCTGGTACGCAATTGCAACTGCGTGACCGTAACTCCAACACCAGCGCAGGCGACAAGGAGGACAAGCCAAAGCATCAAGCGAGGACGTGCTGACACTGTTGACACTGTCCAGCCCAGAAGTCGGGTAGGCAGTGATCGAGTTGTCGTGTTGTCCGCAGGTCGGCTCATGACCTTCCCTGGTCGAAGGGTAACTGGTTGAGCAAAAGATAAGAGACAGAGTACGGCAGATTCCGCCACGCTCGACAGGTGACCAACAATTTCCAACAGGCGCACGATGAACGGGCGGCGGCCAGATTTGGTCGTAATCGAAAGATCGGCATTGGGTTGAGACGGTCTGGAGTCAAAGTCGAAGTCTGAGTAGAACCCCGGAAAGATCTTTAGCAGCAAAGACCTGACGGTTACAGAAACTTCGCCTTCCGGTGCGGAAAGAATCGAGTGTATCGATTACGGATTGTGTATTGGACCTGCACCATTCTGCCGGTTTAGTCGCCGAATACCGAGAACGCAGCAAAGTCTGCCGCTTCTTCAACAGCATGATGGCGAAAACGACGGCACGCTGTTACATACCGCTGCTCAGCTTGGGTTCTGTGGCGGCAAAGGCAAATCGGAAATTTGGTAATGTACGTCCCTGGCTGCCAATTCGGGATGTTTGGGGAACTACAGTTGTGAATGATGGTTCGGACGATGGACGATGCAATAGCGTCCAGGTACTTACGGCTCCTGGAGCCGGCGCGGTCGCGGTGATCCAGGTGACGCTGGGCTGCGAGACTGATGTCAGCAGCGCGTTTCAGAGATTCTCGCCTCAGCCGCCACGTGATCTGAGTCACCTGCCCGTTTCGCGAATCATTTTCGGATCGTGGGACGGTGAAGATGTCGTTGTGGTTCAGGCTGCCCCAGGCTGCTGGGAGATCCATTGCCACGGCGGGTTTGTTGCCGTGAACCGCATTCTCGGTCATCTGCGAGCCGCCGCTGGAGTTTCTTCGATCAAGCAACTGGAACCTCGATCGGAGAAGTCCGAGGCGATTGAGTGCGCAGAGTCCGTACTGGATTCCATCGTCACAGAGACCCTGATGAGTTGCCGTACGAAGAAGACGGCCGGGCTCGCATTGGCGCAGCTTGATGGTCGATTACACCGACTGCGGGAAAAATCACAAAGCGCAGATGACAATGTTCGCGAACAAGCCAACCAACACATTCAAAAATGGCAGTCGATCGCCGATCACCTGACAGCCCCATGGCGTATCGCGCTGGTCGGTGCCCCCAACGTCGGCAAGTCGTCGTTGGTCAATAGAATCGCCGGGTTGCAAAGATCCATCGTTTCAAACATCCCAGGGACAACTCGCGATCTCGTCGAAGTTGACGTTCCGATTGATGGCTGGATGTTTCGATTTGTGGACACGGCCGGAATTCGCACAACGTCCGACTCATGCATTGAAAATCTTGGAATTCAACAATCCTTTGAAAGTATCAACGAGGCGGACATCATCTGTGTGGTCCTTGACGCATCAGCGACAGGACAGGAGAAATTCTCACCACAGAGCAATGACGCTGGAATCAATGACGCTGGAATCAATGATCCTGAAATACTGTTCAATGAGATCCTGCAGAACGACAGTCGTGGAGTCCCAGTCTGTGTACTTTGGAACAAGTGTGATTTACTGAACGACTCCGGCATAGAGCTGATACAGCTCCGCGGAAGTATGACGGACGGATTTTTTAATCGTTCCGCAGCTCACTTTTCCGTGTCGGCTGAAACGGGATTCGGCCTTTCAGAATTGGCAGCATGGATTGTGAAACAAGCAGTCCCTGAAGAACCCGGATCAGAAACCGTGTTGCCGCTGCGGCGATTGAACATCACGAAGACGTGACGGGAGTTACCAAGTACAAGGCTGCCCAAAGACTTGCTTTCAACGCGGTTGTTGAGTGCAACGAATATCCCATCAGCGTTGAAATGAGGAATGCTCAGCGGGCGAGAGCCCCGCGCTCCGGGAGCGCGGGCGTCTCGCCCGCCTTTCTGCAAATCCTCAAAGGGGCCATCAGCCGATATGCTCGGGACTTCGGACTCCATACCGAACCGACTTGATGTGCTCTTCAACATCGTCATCGTCCGTGGAATCCACATCAGCCATAAACTCTCGTCGGTGAAATTCGACCTGCTCGTTCGGAGTGTTATTTCGCATACGCTCGTCGGTCAGCAGGAATGTGGCATCCGGCTGGCGAACGAAGAACATTCGGAACCAGAGCATCTGCTCCACGTTCTGCTGAGGAGCATCCAGGCGAATTCGAAGCCCCTGCTCATACCACTCAAAAAGCATCCCAAAGAAACCGCTGGGGATGTATTTCACGCTGGAAAGATCAACCCCGACCGCTCGATAGCCATCTCGCTCAACAAGCGCGGTGAGTGCTTCACGCAGCAACGCCAAGTCAGCGCCGTCCCAGATTTCCATATCTTCCAGGGAGACGACCGCAAAGTCACTCTCAATACGAATGCTTAGCCGTTGTTTCTTTCTTGAACTCATCGCCATCTTTCCGAGGTTGGATTGTTCACTATCACCACCATGCTTGAGGGGATTGGTTGCGTGATGCAAAGAGTGAACCGAAGGGAGACGATTTCAAGTTGTTCGATCTAACTTCGTCGCAAGTGCTTTTTACAAATAAACTTACGGCGGCAGAGATTCTTGAAAACTGATTGACTGCCTCACCTGGGGCTGTCGCCTTCTTGCCTCATAATGCCCTCACAATGATGCAGAAACGCAACAATTTTGACGACGCGCGGATGATTGGGTAATCTGGATAGCAGTGGAAACTAAGTAAAGAGAGATGCTCGCCGTTGATACAGGCCTCACGAATTCCGTCTGCCAGGAGTCGTTGTCTTTTTCAGACATATTTGGCAGCGTTAATTGCCAAAAGTTATCTTCCGGCTAATATGCCTTCAGTAATCGTGAGTTTTGGAGCGGGGCGGTGTTCGTTCTCTCCACGTCGATGGTGTTCACAGGATTGTTTCAATGTCTTCTCCTTTAGATGCACGGGATCGAGAGATTCTTGAGTTCCTGCATCAATCAGCGGGGGGAGACATTCAAACACTTTGCGATCTGCTTGGCGTAACACGAACTGCGGTTCGGCAGAGAATTTCGCGGCTCGAACAAGCTGGAATGATTTCTTCAGAGTTGCAAGGCCAGGTGCGAGGTCGGCCACGGCTGACGTACAGTGTCACTTCTGAGGGAATGCATGAGCTGGGCGAGAACTACCGCGAGCTTGCTGTGGTCTTGTGGGAGACGATTTCTGGTTTTGAGGATGCAGAAATACGGTCAACCTTGATTGGCCGCATGCAGAATTCGCTCGCAGAGAGATTTCGCAAAAAGCTGATTGGAAGCGATTCCGTAGACGAGCGACTGGATCAATTGGCCGCTGAAATGAAGTCGAGCGGTTTCAATGTGGAGAGCGACCATTCGGGCGGCCTTCGCATTTTACGGGAAACTTCGTGTCCGTTTCCGCTGCTTGCGGATGTGGATGAGGCCATTTGTCAGGTAGAACGAGAAGTTTTGCAGCAGGTGCTCGGTGCACCGGTTGAGTTTCGTTCAAGGTGCCGCGACGGTCACGGTTGCTGCGAGTTTCAGGTGATGGGCGGTAGTTCGTCGGTATCGCAAGGTGCTGAGACAATGGCTGTTCAGTCCCTGGAAAGTTCCTCGGGAGATTGAAACACAAGGGTTCGCTGAATAGAGTGCGGGCTGCACTTCCTGCTTCTGTGGCAAGGGCAGGGTTCGGTCAGTGCTTTTCAGGCGATTTTTTTGAAGTTCCGACAAGAGGTTCGAGCGTCATGACATGGATTGAAGGTCGATTCGAAGAGAACGTAATCACCACAACGATGGAGCAGGCCATGAATTGGGGCCAGCAGTCGTCGATTTGGCCGATGACGTTCGGTCTGGCGTGCTGTGCAATCGAAATGATGGCAGCGGGCGCTAGTAAATACGACCTGGACCGTTTCGGTGCTGGTGCGTTCCGCGCGACACCTCGCCAGGCGGACCTGATGATTGTCGCTGGAACGGTGACTTTCAAAATGGCCAGCCGAGTTCGTCGTCTTTACGAACAGATGCCGGATCCGAAGTATGTGATCGCAATGGGTGCCTGCACCGTCGGTGGTGGTCCGTACTTCAAGCATGGTTATCACGTTGTCAAAGGCGTGGACCTTGTGGTTCCTGTTGACGTTTATGTTCCGGGATGTCCTCCTCGTCCGGAGGCTCTTTTGGAAGGCCTGATGAGAATTCAGGACAAGATCAAGGCTCGTAAAGTGACCAAAGGCGAATCGGTTCTTCCGGTTCCTCATCATTCTGGTTACTCGGCGTTGAATGTGTAGTTGAAGAAAAGATCCCGGCACTGCCACTGCCGGTTGTTGTGTTGAAATCAAAACTGACTGAATCCCGTTGAAGAGTATTCGCAGGCATTGCGGCTTCGTGTTGAGCGGCAGTGTTTGCGTCTGCGAGGAAGTGCGAGCGAAATGAGCAGTGTTCTGAGAATATCCAATCTGCATGTCAACGTTGGTGAGACGCCGATTCTGAAGGGCGTCACTATGGAAATTCGTCAGGGCGAAATTCACGCCCTGATGGGTCCCAACGGTTCAGGCAAGAGCACTCTTGCTTATGCTCTGGCTGGACATCCAAATTACACCGTGACGGAAGGGTCCATCGAGATCGATGGCGTGAATGTCACCGAGATGGAAGCCGACGAACGAGCACGTCTCGGGATGTTTCTGGCGTTCCAATATCCGGTTGTGATCCCCGGCGTAAAGGTTGCAGACTTCCTCCGCCATGCGGTCACGAACGTTCGTAACCCAGATCGAAAAGAAGGCGAAGGCCTGATCGGCATGCGTGAGTTTCGTAAGGAAATTCGCGAACGCATGAACGAACTTGGCATGGATCCGGAATTCGCTCGCCGCTATTTGAACGACGGTTTCTCCGGCGGGGAAAAGAAGCGAATGGAGATTCTGCAGCTGGCGATGCTGCAGCCACGTTTCGCCATTCTGGACGAAACAGACAGCGGGCTGGACAGCGACGCCGTGCGAGTTGTCAGCGAAGGCATTTCGAAGCTGTCAGGCCCTCAGATGGGCGTGCTGATCATTACTCACCACGAACGTCTCCTGGAAGCGAATCCACCTCAATATACCCACGTCATGCTCGGTGGACGCATCGTAGAAACTGGCGACGCTTCATTGGCTCATGATCTTCACGCCAACGGTTACGCAAGCATTCGTGCTCGCCATCCGGACGCGGATGCAGATAACGCCAAAGCAGAAGCAGCGGCCGCAGTGTAGGGCTGACTGGTTCTTTTGAAGTCGCCTGAGCTTGTGGCCGTGGAAAGGAACTCAGCACTAGAGACCAGTTAGCACCAAAATCCGTCGATTGTATTTACGAGTGATAACTTCAATCGAGAGTTGTCTGACCAAGAAGAGATGACCTGCTGAAGTAACCAGCACCCTGAACTCAAACACTGAAAACTCAACTATGAGCACTGATACCCCAACGAAATCTGACATTGAATTTGGCAGCTACAAGTACGGCTTCCACGACTCGATGGACAACTACGCCTTCAAGAGCCGCAAAGGCCTTGATCCGCAGATTGTCCGTCAGATCTCGGAGATGAAGGGCGAGCCGGAATGGATGACGGAATTCCGTCTGCAGTCGCTGGAGATTTTTGAATCGCGGCCGATGCCCAATTGGGGCGGCGATATGACGGACCTCAACTTCCAGGACATCTTCTACTACATGAAGGCTTCTGGGGAGCAGGAAACGTCATGGGACGATGTGCCAGAAGAAATTCGCCGCACGTACGATCGACTGGGAATTCCAGAGGCTGAAAAGAAGTATCTGGCTGGTGTGAAAGCACAGTATGACTCAGAAGTTGTGTACGGAAGTCTTCAGGAAGACCTGTCAAAGCAGGGTGTCATCTTCACAGATACAGACTCAGCATTGCGTGACCATCCGGAATTGTTCCGCGAATACTTCGGCACGATCATTCCGCCTGGCGACAACAAGTTCGCCGCGCTGAATTCTGCGGTCTGGTCTGGCGGTTCATTCATTTACGTCCCAAAAGGCGTGAAGATTGAATTCCCGCTGCAGGCGTATTTCCGAATCAACAGTCAGAACATGGGTCAGTTCGAACGAACTCTGATCATTGTCGACGAAGGCGCAGCCATTCACTATGTCGAAGGCTGCACAGCTCCAACGTATAGCAGCAACAGTCTGCATTCGGCGGTCGTCGAAATCATCGTCAAGCGAGGCGCTCGGTGCCGCTATACGACGATTCAGAACTGGTCGAGCAACGTTTACAACCTGGTCACCAAGCGGGCTATGGCGTACGGCGATTCTCTGATGGAGTGGATCGACGGTAACCTCGGTTCCAAACTGACGATGAAGTATCCGGCGATCTGGTTGATGGAACCAGGGGCTCGTGGTGAAACTCTGTCGATCGCATTCGCTGGCGAAGGTCAGCATCAGGATGCGGGAGCGAAGATGGTTCACTGTGCTCCAAACACTTCCAGCCGAATTATCAGCAAGAGCATCTCCAAGAACGGAGGCCGCTCAAGCTATCGTGGTCTGGTCAAGGTTCATAAAGACGCGGTCAACTGCCGTTCGAACGTGGTTTGCGACGCGTTGATTCTGGATCCTGAAAGCCGGAGTGATACGTACCCATACATCGAAGTCGAAGAAGAAAACGTAGCGATCGAGCACGAGGCCAGTGTTTCCAAGATCGCCGAAGAGCAGCTGTTCTATCTGATGAGCCGTGGTCTGTCGGAAGCAGAAGCATCCGCCATGATCGTCACGGGCTTTATCGAGCCGCTTGTGAAAGAGCTGCCGATGGAATACGCAGTGGAATTGAATAAGCTGATCGAGTTGCAGATGGAAGGCTCGGTTGGCTAAGTAGACCCAGCGCGCGGTTGGGCATCAGCGCTCCGTGGGAGTTTTGAAGCTCAACACGGAGGGCTGACGCCCAGCCGCTCGCCTGCTTATTCTGGAGAATCCATAATGGTGAAACTCAGCGAAGAAGTGGCCGAAGCTCTGAAAGCGGCTAAGGGCGAACCTCTTTCCGTTGACGTCCCAGGTTTTGATCGTCAGTTCGTCGTTGTAGAGCAGTCGACTCATGACGCTGCGATGGCGGCATTGGAACTGCAAAGAAATGTGGAACTGATTCGCGAGGGAATCGCGGATGTAGAGGCAGGGCGAGTTTATCCATTGGATGAGGCGATGGATCGAATTCGCCAAGAGCTTGGGTTAAGGGCTCGCCAACAGACATGAGGGTGCAAATCTCGGCTCGGGCCATTTCGGATATTCAGCGAAACGCCGAGTGGTGGGCTCGACACCATAGTGAAAGTCAGGCGGCTGATTGGTTCTATTGTGTTTACGATCAGATAGAAGCCATTGCTCAAGCACCCGTGAGCTATGGATTATCGGCCGAGAATGGGATGTTCTCGTTCGAGTTGCGTGACGCACTCATTGGATTGGGAAGACGACGAAGTTACCGAGCCATCTTTCGGATCCAGGACAATTTCATCACTGTGTATCGAGTCGTTCGAGCTGCAGAGGGAACTATAGCGGCGGCGGACCTTGAGTAGGTGCGCTAGTCGTTATTCAGAGAGAGTTTGAAGTTATCATGTCATCAACAACCATCGACATTTCCCGAATCGGCTTCTCTGCCGAAGTCTTCGAACAGTTCCTTGCGACTCGCGTTGAGCCTGCGTGGATCACCGACGCTCGCCGAGCGGCGTTCGAACAGTATCAAACTTTGCTGCAGGCGGAATTGGATCCGGAAGAGTTCAAGCGAGTCGACTTGCGAGTCTTCAACGCGGGTAAGTTTCGTCCGTCCAGTGAACCGGCAGACTCATCTTCTATCGCCACATTACTGAGCGACAAGACGGAGTTCGGTGGCTCTATCGCTCACGTCAACGGACAAGTGACTCAGTCCACAGTTTCGGATGATATTAAGGCTCAGGGAGTTCTCTTCGGAGAACTTCAGACGCTGCTGACAAATCATCGCGAACTGTTGGAACCGTACTTCATGAAACAAGCCGTGAAGCCAGACGCCGACCGATTTTCAGCCTGGCATGCTGCGTTCTGGACAGGCGGCACATTGCTGTACGTCCCGCGAAACGTCGAAGTGGCCCTGCCATTGCACAGTCTGATTGCTCATAGCCGAAACGGCGTCGCGGATTTCAGCCACACGCTCATTATCCTGGAAGACGGAGCTCGTGCGACTTTGCTGGAAGAAACCACGTCAGCCACGGAAGACATCGCTGGTCTGCACGTCGGCTGCGTTGAGTTGATCGTTGGCAAAGACGCCAATCTTCGATACGTGCAGCTTCAGAACTGGAACCAGAAGTCCTGGCATTTCGCTCATCAGGCCGGCTGCGTTGCGAGCAACGCTTCGCTGCAATGGACTGTTGTAGGACTTGGAAGCAAGTTGTCGCACATTCATCAGGACATCAACCTGAACGGTCGGGCGGCCACTGCCGAAGTCAATGGGGTGACCTTCGCCAGCGACCGCCAGAAGATCAGCTATTACACTCAACAGCACCACAAAGCTCAGGGAACTCACAGCGACCTTCTGTACAAAGAAGTTCTTCGCGATGAATCCCGAGTCATCTGGCGTGGCATGATCAAAGTCGATCCGGCTGCTCAGCAAACCGACGGCTACCAGCGCAGTGATGCATTGATGCTCAGCGATGATGCTCGATGCGATTCGATCCCGGGGCTCGAAATCGAAGCCGATGATGTGAAGTGTACGCACGGTGCAACCACCGGTCAGGTCGATCGCGAGCAGATCTTCTACTGCATGAGCCGAGGCATCAGCCGTAAGGAAGCGATGCATATGATCGTGGAAGGCTTCTTCCAGCGAGTCTATGACCGCATTCCGGTAGAAGTCGTCCGAGAAACGCTCAGTCGAACCGTCCAGAGCAAGCTGGGTATCGAAACTGTCGTGGTATGATATGCATTACAGGCTGATCCGGCTGAAGTCGGTTCTGCGATTCCTGCCCAGCGTCTAATGAATCCAAAATGGTGTGGCAGCGCGTTGCTTGTTCCACCCTACGAACTGAAGAACAACCATGGAACGTGTGATCGGAACTGACGAACTCAAATCTGGCGAACGCCGGAGTGTGTACATCGACGATATTCCGTCGCTGGTGATTCGAATCGAAGATCAGTACTTTGTCATCGAAGACGTCTGCTCTCACGATGGTCAGCCACTGACCGACGGACCGTTGCAGGATTGCTCCATTATCTGCCCACGCCATTCCGCTCGCTTCGATTTGACGACCGGAAAAGCGCTCTGCATGCCAGCGACAGACGCCATCCGAGTCTTCAAGACGGAAATCCGCGACGGCGCGGTCTGGGCTATTTTGTAGTCACACTCCATCTCTCATCCCCCCAGTTTCAAATTTCGAATTTGAGATTCCGGATCACGAAATACTATGGCAACCGACACCGAACTCATTGAAGCGCTCAAGCAGGTGATTGACCCGGAATTGATGGTCAACATCGTGGATCTTGGATTGATCTATGAAGTTGAGCAAACTGAACGCAAGGTTGCCGTTCAGATGACCCTGACCAGCCCAGCCTGTCCCGCGGGGCCTCAGATCGTCCAGCAGGCCAAAATGGCGCTTGAACGTTTGGATGATGTCGATGAAGCGGCGATCACGATCACATTGTCGCCGCCATGGACTCCCGACCGAATGACCGACGACGCAAAAGACCAGCTCGGAATTTTCTAACCGCCGAGCCGCTGTCTCCTGTTGAGGGCAGCAGACGACCAGCCGCCCAAAATTCTCGCGCAGAATATTACGGCCTGACGTCGAACCTCAGACTCCCCGCAGCGAGCTGCGGAAAACTCGCCTGCCCCCGGAGATTCACTCTGTTCGATGGCGATGCGATTCTATCATTTCGCAGATGACAAAGCACCAGCAAGGCATCTGCATGCGATAGCGAAACCACGTAAGAGACGGTCCCGAAATAGTCTCCGGTCTTTGGTAGAAGCGGAAGGGCGCGAGCCCTCCGGTTTCAAATCACCGCACGGCTTGCGCCGTTCCGCTAACACGCGAAGTTATTTCGACGCCTGTGCTAAGCGTACGAGTCTTCTTGTCGCCGTTCGCAGCCCGAAACCTTGTTTCAGCTCACCAGCGAAACAGTCCTGTTCCCCAGGTGAGACCCGCCCCGAAGCCGCACATCAGCACGAGGTCTCCTCGTTTGATCCGTCCTTCTCGGTTCGCCTCGTCCAGAGCCAGAGGGATCGAAGCTGCGGACGTATTACCGACTCGTTCCAGGTTATTGAAGACCTTGCTGCGAGGGATATTCAGAACCTTCATCGCGTGATCGATGATGCGGATGTTGGCCTGATGCAGAACAAACAGGGAAACATCGTCCGTCGTAACTCCAGCTTGCTCCAGGACAACTTCGATTGACTCCGTCACGGCCTGAATGGCCCATTTGAAGACATTTCGGCCGTCCATCTGCAGGAAGTGTCTGCCTTCCGCGACAAGTTCCGGCGTTAAAGGATTCGTGGCTCCTCCTGCTGGACGATCCAGCATACAGCCTCCGGCACCGTCCGCCCCAAGTTGGTAGCAAACTAATCCTTGATCGGTCTGGCCAGCCTCAAGAATCACCGCCCCGGCGCCGTCGCCAAACAGCGGAGCCGTTCGCTGATCGTCCGGCTGCACGATGCGACTGTTGACATCCGCACCAATCACGAGCGCACACTTGGAATTGCCAGTTGCAATGAACTGAGCCCCCGTGGCAAGGGCGTACATAAATCCAGAACATGCGGCCTGAATATCCATCGCTGGAGCATCCAGGCCCAATTTGTCCTGAACCAGACAAGCGGTTGACGGGCATGTGAAGTCGGGAGTAAACGTCCCCACAATCAGCAGGTCGATATCTGAAGGCGAGATTCGGGCTGCGGCGATCGCTCGTTTCGCGGCTTCCACGGCCAGGTCGCTGGTCGATTCCCCAGCTCCAGCGAATCGCCGCTGGAGAATTCCGGTTCTTTTCTTGACCCAGCCTTCTTCAAATCCGTAACGCTGCTCCAATTCTTCATTGGTCACCACGCGCGACGGGACATACGAACCAATGGAGCGAATACCGACACCGGTTAGTCGCTGAACTCGATTTGAGCGACGAAACAACAGCCGTGGCTCATCATCCACTTTTTCCCGGGAAGTTGGCTGCAACTCGTTTCGCACCTTTTGAACATCAATCGAAACTTCGATCGATTCAGTCAGAGGGGAATTCATAACGTTTTTAATTCCCGGCCAGAGCCGTTGGTCAACTTCGAAATGCCATCGGTCCCTTGCCGACGCTCCTGGGTTTTTGCTTTCAAGCCGTTGACCGACGACGAAGTTTAATCACCTTTTTCAAGTTTTGGAACCTCTGCTGGACCCCGTCCGAAAAGATCCTGGAGCCGGTTTTTCCAGCGGTCCGTTCCAACTGCAACAATTTGTCATCCCAGACACGTGGTTTGGTTTCTGCTGGTTCGCCTGAAAGTACCGATTCCATGGGCCTTTTCTTTAATTTCGGCTATGGTTTCTTGAGTACAAACGGAAGCATCTGAGAAATCGGATCGGCAACTCGTCTAGCCGAGCAGGCTTTCACAAATGGGCTGACGACTGCATAGAGAACAACCCGAAAACAGGATTACTGAGCAACAGGGTGGTTGTTCTCGCCCCTCCATTCAAGAGTCAGGATGACATCGATGAAGAGCATTGGTTTTGTGAGTGTGTTTGTTTTTGCGGTGCTTGCCCTTCAGTTGACGTCCGGAGCTCAGGACAGTGCAGTGCCGGCCAATCCGCAGCCATCGTATCCGACTGCTGCAGCCCCGAATTCGCTCGCGAAATTCGCAGCAAAACTCACGGGGGACGCAAAAATGCCAAACGGTGCGTTCAACGGGTTCGCTCACAGTCGGCTTGTTCCGGACCTCGGTGCCCCGGGCTCTTCCGGAAATGGATTCAACCATTTTTCGCTCCCGATGGACAAGTACACCAATTGGTATCGGCCTCGCGCCGCCACACTGACCCAGTATCAACGATGCGCTCCGGACAGCTTCCGCCCGCGTGGACTTGGCCACCTGTTCGCTCGTCCATGCGACGGCTATCGCATGGAATATGAGCCGTACGCACTGAGCGATGGCATGTCCACTTACGGACCATCCTACTTTGGCAGAATGCCTGACCCTCGCTGTGCGGACTGCGATCCTAACGCGGACGACTGTGAAAAATGTGAAAAGTGTCGCCGCTAATAGTTTGTCTCGCAGTGGTTGATTTTCGCAGTCGCAGAATTCTCGAGAATCCCGTGCGTTCCCAAGTTCAAGCGATTTCGGCTCCACGGCTCCAACCCACTACCTTCACTGGTTGATTTGCATGTTCCGTCGGGAACATTCCGCCACGGAGTGACAACGCGACACGTCGCCGCGTCACTCCGCAACGCGAAACGCAGCCCGGATCTTTGAGCCTGACAAGACATTGCCTACGGTTTCCTTTCCGCGGGTTTCGGTGATCAATTCAGAACTCGTGCCGCGAAACTCGCCCGATGCTAAGTCGCGTGCTAGACTAGACAGCAGTCAGGGATCATCAGTCCCTGGGACAGCAACAATCCGAACCGGCTTTCGAACTGTAACGACGTAGATGTCTGCGGAACCTCTGCACGAAGCACATTCAGACAAGCATTCAGTGGGGATCGTACAGACCCGATTTGCGGAGCTGTTTCAGCCACCGAATCTGCTGAAGTTCGCAAACGGAGAAACACTTGGACCCGTTCGAGTTGCCTACGAAACGTATGGCACGCTGAATGACGACGCGTCCAACGCAATCTACATCTGCCATGCATTAACTGGCGATGCTCACGCTGCTGGCATTCACTCAGACACAGACCGCAAGCCAGGCTGGTGGGACGGATTCATCGGGCCAGGCAAAGGCATCGACACCAACAAATATTTCGTCATCTGTGCGAATGTGCTCGGCGGCTGCCAGGGAACGACCGGGCCTGGCAGCACGAATCAGTCAACGGGAAAGCGATTCTGTCTCTCTTTTCCGTTTCTGACCATTCGCGACGTCGTGACCGTGCATTCGGAACTTGTTCGCTGGCTGGGAATTAAGCAGTTACTGGCAGTAGTCGGCGGCAGTCTCGGCGGTATGCAGGTGCTGGAATGGTCGATCCTGTTCCCCGATCAGGTAAAAGCGGCCATCGTTCTTGCATCGGCTCCGAATCTCTCCGCCCAGGGAATCGCCTTCAATGCTGTCGGGCGACGGGCGATCTATGCTGATCCCGGCTTCATGAATGGCGACTACTACGACTCCGAAGGCCCGCGCTATGGGCTTGCCCTGGCCCGTATGGTGGCCCACATCACTTATCTCTCCGAAGATTCGATTGAGCTGAAATTTGGTCGACGCCTTCAGGATAGTGATCAGTTTGCGTTCAGCATGCAGAAAGAAACAGAGTTCCAGATTGAAAGCTATCTGCACTATCAGGGTAAACGGTTTGTGCAGCGATTCGATGCAAACAGCTATCTTTACCTCACTCGAATGATGGACTACTTCGATCTCGCGGAAGGTTTTCCTTCCCTCGAAGCAGCCCTGTCTCAAACCAAAGCTCGCTTCCTCGTGGCTTCCTATGACACAGACTGGTTGTTTCCAACAACCCAGAGTCGGCAATTGGTTTCCGCTTTGCTGCATGCAGGTCGCCACGTTTCGTTTATTGAATTGCAATGTCCATTTGGACATGACTCTTTTTTGATTGACCTCGATCCTCTGGCGGCCCTGGTTTCACCATTTCTCGATCGCGCTTTCGATGCAGGTGCTTCCCATTTATAGTTTCCAGGCCAGCGGCAGACAGAAGTTGACCAAACCCTAAGTACTTGAGCCTGAAACGCTGGCCCATTTTTCCTGTCGATTCGCCTGGCGTGTCAGGCTCATTGGTTTCTTTTGAATCTGCCGATCGCTTTGACACAGTGACCGCTTTTCGACTTTTCCAACACATTTGAATCACATGCATTACTGATGGCCAACTCCGCTCGTTACCAGATGCCAGACCCCTCGATTCAGCTGACAGACGAGCTGATCATGCGCCATATTGATCGCGGCAGTCGAGTCATCGACCTTGGATGCGGCGACGGACGTTTGATGCAGCGGCTGCAGTCTGAAATGGCCTGCCAGGTAATGGGAGTCGAAGTTGAGCAAGCCAACATCGTTGCGGTGATTCAACGAGGCCTCCCCGCTCTCGCCGCCGACCTTAACGAGGGGCTTGTCGACATTCCCACCGACAGCTTTGATTTTGCGGTGCTCAGTCAGACACTCCAGCAGGTTCGAAACCCAAAGCGTTTGCTGCTCGAAATGCTGCGAGTCGCCCGCCGTGCGCTTGTGGTCGTGCCAAACTTTGGGCACTGGCGAGTTCGCCTGGAAGTTTTGCGACGCGGCCGAACGCCGATTACTCAGACCTTGCCTTATGAATGGTATGAAACTCCAAATCTGCATTTCATGTCGATGCGTGATTTTCGAGATCTGATGGATGGCATCGGTCTTCGGATCGTCAAGGAGAGCCCCATCATCAAGGGCCGTTCTGTTGATCAGCTTGTCCTGGCCAACCTGCGTGCCGACAGTGCGTTCTACCTGCTGGAACGAGTCTCCAGCCGCCAGCCTCACGAACCGGCAGATTCTGCCGCAAGCTTATAGGAGATGCCGGGAAATGGCATGTTTTCCAACATTCTGCCGGATAACACGGAATTGAACCTCAGGAGCGTTTCAGGCTCGTATTGACCCACAGAGCACCTCCCCGGATAATTGTCAATGGCCTTTTGAAGGCTGTATTCGCAGCCGCATGGAATTGCGGTCTGCCTTAGTCCCGTTCACCCGAATGTTTTGGAAGAAAACCAGGGTACCGGCAAGACATGGATGGTCGCTGCGTCATCTTCACTCTGCTTCTTAGCTGCTGCTTGCAGTCCAGGAGCAATGCGCAAGGTTCGGCCGCCGACAATCGCGACTCACGCCCTTCACAAAACAACAGTGAAATTCTTGTGCTGGTCGATGGCAAGGTTCTTCCAGGTCGCTTCACTCCGCGGCCTGATGGATACGATGTTCAAGTCGCCGGCGGACGGTCTTTCATTGAATCCGAACGAGTCCGCTTTGTGGCTCGAGATGTTCGTGACGCACACGAGAAACTCCGAAGTTCTTTCGTGGACCTGACCCCCGAAATTCACGTCCAACTTGCTCGCTGGTGCATGACAAACAAACTGCCCGATCTTGCAAAGCGAGAAGTTCTTGACGCGTTACATCTCGATCCGAATCGTAAGGATGCTCAGCGATTGCTTGAAGTGCTCCTTCAGGACGAACAGAGTAACTCGTCTCCTGGAAGATCTCGACTGACGGAGTTTCCGTCGACTGCGAAGATGTCGGCATCCAATGTTGAAACTCGATCTCTGGCTGGCCTGACAACGCCGGTTGCTCAACAGTTCACAACTCACGTTCAGCGACTCTTGATGAATAAGTGCGCAAACGGTGGTTGCCATGGCGGAAGAGGAAGCTCGTCCTTTCAACTCACCTCTGCTCATCGAGGTACAAACGCCTCGATCGCCGAGCGGAATCTCGCTGCGGTTTTGAAAGAGATTGATCTTTCGCATCCGTCGTCCAGTCCTCTTCTGGAAGTCCTGGAGACCAATCACGCGAATCAAACCACACCGATGTTTCGCGGACGTAGTGGTGCTCAGCAAATAGACATGCTTAGAGCCTGGGTCTTCGCCGTCTGCAACGACATTGCTCCCGAGGCGAATCAGGAATCTGTTGCTGACAATCCCGTCCGCCTGGCTTCTGCGTCAATCGCAGAATTGCCAGCTGGATCCGATCAGAAAACACCTGGCGATATCGGAATGCTGGCGCACGGTCGAGAGATGTCGGCGGGAGAAACGGATGCAGCTTTTCTTAAGGCGGCAAACCGCGCGAACGCAAACGACGCTTTTGATCCATCAGCCTTTAATCGAAAATACCACGGCTCAGTTCGAGCCGACAAAGCAACGCCGTCACCAAATGATGATGCACGCCGGATGGCCCCTTTACCGGAGGCCAATCCATGAACTCATCTTCGGGGCGTTTGATCCTCTCTCGTGTTAAGACCGCACAATCTGCTGCAACGATTGTTTTGCGAAGGGCTCTCATATGATATCACGACCAATTCTACTGACGGTCGTTGCCGGCCTTATCTGTCTCAACGGCTGCGCGGCGAAGAATCGTTTTTTTTCGCGACGCGACTATTCGGAAATGCAGGATCCCTTTATGGAATCCGAAGCCGTCGCATCGACTGATAAGGCGACTACCGAAAAATCGTCAGGTGACACGGCGGGACGTGCAACACTGGATAGCTCGGGCGGTTCATCATTGACCAGATCGGTTTCCCGCGCCGACGCCGTCACTACAAATCCATCAGCCACTGCACGCGTCGCCAATGCGAGTTATCCCGAGAGCCCGGCAACTGCTTCCGGACAGAATCCGGCCGGCGCTTCAAATGTGCGATCGTACAAGGGCCCCGCTCTTTCAGACTTTCTGAGCCGTAGACAAACAGAGAACGTCGCTGCTGTCGCAGAGACCGCAAATGCAATTGCTGGACCTGCAGTTCCCCGCGCCGACAATTCAGTTGGTCCGCGGTCAGCTGTTGCGTCCGAGATTGACAACGAGGTCAACGGGTTCAACAGTTTCCTGCAGCAGAAGACCAATGCTGTGAATACAACGTTGAGCACCAGGGCGACGCAGGTCACGAATACAGTGAAACAATCGGAGCAGTCCGTGGACGAGTTTACTGGCTGGGCCGCAGACGAAAAGAAGCGACTCGTGCAGAATGGATCCGATGCTGCAGCGGCTGTCTCCGCAGCGCCGGCTGCAGCTCGAGATCAGGTTAAGGCGAGCGCGAAGCAGGCACGCAAAGTCGTCGACGATGCTGTCATGGACTTCAACGACGTCCAATTCGAAGAAACAACGACCGCTCAGCCACTGATGAAGAAGTACGCCGAGCCGACGTTTGATTCAGAAGCCGCATTCAAGGACGTTCGAAAACCAACGGTCGCCGTCGAAGAGAACCCCTTCGACAATCCGTTTGATTCACCAGGTACCGCGCCTGTTTCGACAGCAGTTCCGAAACCGAAAACATCGTCTCGCACGCCACCTTCTGCTGTCAATTCACGGAAGACTCTCGATGAGTCCTTTCAGATGGACAGCGGCTGGAAGCCATCGAACATGACACCTCCGTGACGGAAGATGCTCTGCAGCAAGTCTGGAAAATCGAGTCAGCGACACTGGTTCGCAGCGTGGCATTTTTCCTGAATCAGTTTCCGCAGGACCGCTACTAATCCTCCGTCAAGATGAAGAATTCGCCTTGGCGGTAGTGGATCTTGCTCAAGATCCAGCCGCTGCAGGAGTTTAAACTTCAAACGGTCTCGACGCTGTTTATCGTTTAACCACAATACCGTTCAAGAATCGAACATACACCTGTTCGTAGTCCCGCCTTCAGGCGGAATTTGCACCGGATATCGCAACAGGTTCCGCCTGAGGCCGGGACTACGAGCGAACATTGAACGGCATTGTGTTTATCCGGCAGCAGAAAGCGTACGTTCGTCGCCGCATCCGCAGGGCGGATTATAATCTTGTCGCCTTCTCCGCGACGAATTCTGTCTGCGACCCAGCCCCTGCGGTCCGACAAAATCAATGCCGCCGCGAGCCAGCGAACGACCACTACTTTCGTCGCCGGTACCATCGAGCTGCCCTCCAGAACCGCCAAACCCAAGTCACACCTCCATGAATGAGCCCACGTTCCTTCAGTTCCAAATTCGAATCCGCCCGACGCGTCCGTGTAATACAACCGACGGCACTTCAAGCATGCAAACTTGAGATTTGTGAAGAAGCCAGCTACGGTACGACCCCGACGTCGCACACCCGTTCCTGCGACAAATTGTCAGACAATCACTATGTTGCACGGCGCGGCATAATCGTGGCACATTACCCCATCGAAATCTGCTCGGACACACTTGCCCGCGTCCTTGAAGACCTGAGCACCGAAGACCTTTCGCGCATGCACGCCGTTGCCTGGGCCCAACAACTGCTGGATGCACACGGAACCGTTCACCCCGGTTGCTACTCTTTCGGACGCGAACACAACGAATTCTGCTGGACGTGGCAGATCGTCTATGGCGCGAACTATCACGAACGCGGTTACGTCTCCGATTCTCCGCCGCCGTACTTCTACCGCCTCTCTGATTTCGCGGAATGGGCAGCTCGGACACGCGAACTTGACCCAACTCCGTCGGATGCTGAATTGTTTCCACTTCGCCCCCATCAGTGTCATCGCACTTTTGCCGAAGCGCCAGCATTCGGAATCGCCGCGCCATTTGATGCCTTTCGTGAACGTCTGGGCGTAACCGTTCGCTCGGTTGATGGCCTCGACCTGCTTGACGAATACATACTTGGCTCATCAATCGGCACCAAATACATACTGCAATCGCATCTCGGCTCGCGACATCAACCCGATTACGAGGAGGGGTATTCCGTTATGCTGTCCTGTGAAGCTGATGTGGGATCAGCAATCCAGCACCTCATCAACGCGCTTGGATTCCAGGTGACGACCGTCCTCCGATTCTAGTGCCGTGCAGCATGGTTTTTACACCAGGCCTTCGGCACACCTTCCCTGTTTGGCGACGCAGGCTGTCATTGGTAAAATCCGTCGTAGTTCAGACGTCGCTAGCTTCGTTGAGGGCGGTGTCGTACAAACTTTCCGTTACGCTACCTAACTGGACAGCGCCAGGTTTGACAAGTTATTGAGTGTTTCGTGGTGGGACGGATTTGATTTTGTCGGGATCGACGCCGAGTTCGGCCAGTCGCTTGCGTTTGGTTTTTCGGTGAGACTTGCTGGCTTGAGCGTTGCGGCGAGCGTGGTAGCTTTGGCGTTCGGATTCTTCACGATACAGTTGTTCGCGGGTGCGTGGCGGAAGGTTGAGCGCCTGCACCACGACGTTCGCAGCGCGGCGAA
>JBGSVD010000163.1:0-71413 GCA_041753135.1 Planctomycetaceae bacterium | reverse complement strand
CCGCATCTTCGAACTACTCGCGCCCTGCCCGTAGCCAGAACCTGGATTTTGCTTCGCAGGGATTCTTCGCATGAATCCCCGCAAAACACGGCCTTTCGTCCCCAATTCAATCCCGCCGGATTCATTCAAGTTCGGTTTAGAAACAGCATCTGCGGAGTTGTTCTGGAGTTGTTCATGTTGATCCAGCCCGGCACGTTGTGGCGTCGACGGATTTTCCTTCGCAAAAACTACTGAAAGAATTGCGAGCGAAAGATCCAGGCAAGCGCGGCGATGATCAGCAATGCACCCAGAAAGATTACAGTCTTGACGGTGCCGAAATGACTTGAGGGTGGTGACGGATTCTGTGTCTGTAATGCGGCTTTGGTGAAGTCGTCGTTTGAATGATTCGTGGCGAAGGTCGAGGATCGCAGAAGACGCTGGCTTACAGCCAGAAGCTCAGCACTTCGCGGGTCCGCAGCGAGTTCTCCTGATGGATCACAACGAGACTCAATACTTCGAAGCAGTTCCGAGAAGGCAGGCAACATTGCGACGTTTGATGGCTGCTTCGAAAGTTCGCTGAATACTTCCCACAGAGATTCTGAAGCAGGCTCATCACTGCTGGTAACAGGGAGTTCCTGTGATGGAGCCAATACGATTTGCAGGTCCGAATTGGAAAAACATGAATCCGCGACCGTAGCATTTTTCGCCTGAGATCCAGGAGGGAAATCAAGCGACGATGTTTCGGGATGTTCGTGGGTTTCTGCTTTACGCAGAAAGTCATTCAAACGTGTCGCAACTTCTGCTGCTGTTGCGATTCGATTCGCCCGATTTTTTGCCATCATGTCGGCAAGAATTCGAAGGAGTTCTTCCGGTACATCGTTGCGAAACTGTGAAACGGGAGGCGGCAACTTCGACTGATGCGCAACAATGCGTTGAACAAGAGTCCCTTCGGTGAACGGCGGTTGTGCTGTCAGAAGGAAGTAGAGTGAGCATCCGAGGCTGTAAATATCCGCTCGGCCATCCACCGTATGGCTATCGGCGGCCTGTTCCGGAGCCAGATAGTCGGCTGTGCCCAGCACTCGTTCATTGAATTCGCGTGTGAGATTTTCCTCGCTGTCAAAATCCTGTGCAAGACCCAGATCCAAAATGCGGATTGAGTGATCATCTGACACGAATAGATTGCCCGGTTTAATGTCACGATGCACAAGGCCTTGTTCGTGAGCATACGCAAGCCCTGTTGCTGCTTGTCGAATGTACTCGGCGGCCTGAAGACAGGGCAGGGAGCCGTCGGCGTTGACGATCTCAGACAGATCTCGCCCCTGAAGCAACTCCATTGCCATGAAGTGTACGGCATCCTGGCCATCGGATGCAGAGTGGATTCCAAAGACACGAACAATATGGGGATGTTGAAGTCGCTGAGTGATGGCGGCTTCTCTCTGGAAACGCGGAAGGTAAGACTCTTTGGCGGTTCGAGACAGCGGCAGCACTTTTAACGCATGGATTTCACCAGAGTCTTTTTGCTCTGCCGCATAGATCGTGCTCATTCCGCCGCGAGCTACGCGGTTCAGAAGTTTATAGGGTCCCAGAAAGAAACCTCGGAATCGAGCCTGCAGCAGTTTTTCAGCCTGCCATTCTGTGATCAGCGATTGATCGATCATCCAATGGCAAATTGTCTTTGCGGTTGTGTCTGTCGCAGATGTCGGAAATTGCTGTTTGACTCGCTCCAGCTGAGAATCCGACAGCAAACCGCTGTGCGATAGCATCTGATGGAAGGAGTTGACAGAAAGCTGGATTGACATCGATCAGATTCGTGTTTCAGCCGTGTCTTGTCGGGCGACAAAAACGACACAGGATGCGTTGCATTGAGCAGTTTCGGTGGACGGCATTTTCAGCATATCCTCGCGGGCGTATATGCTTGCAATCCCGGTGGGTGCATTCAAACAGAATGTTGAACTTCTGTTGTCTGAGGCTGATGTTTGTGTGAGCCGGACTTCAGATTGCAGTTTGTCCTTATTCGTTTCATGCTTCCTGAACTGCAGTTTCTGACGATTCTGGTAGGATGCCGTCGTTTCTTATCATGAATCGTACCAGAATTGTTTTGAGAGAGATGCCCGGATCAAGCGTTTGAATTGCTGACGGGGTTGTCACCAATGATTGATTAAGATGGAGTTCGTGGCCATGAGCCCTCAGGAATCTGATCTTCAGGATCGTGTTCAAGCGTGGCTTGGGACGGTGACCATGGCATGCGCATCCATATTTGCGGTATTGATCTTTTCTGATCGCATGGACATAAAGATGTTCGACTTTCCCACTATGTGGTACTCAAGTCGTCAATTCCATCTGGTTGTCTGCGGCGCTATGTTCATTGCTGCGGCGATTTTACTGAAGTCTCCGCCTCAGAAATCGAGGCGAAGTGGTCGGCCACTATTTCGGACGTGTCGAATGTTAACCAGGCAGAACTGCCATTTGTGCGATGACGCTTTGGCGATTCTGATGAGCTTTCAGGACGCCCTGCCTTCGATTCAAGTTGTTGACATAGATGATGATCCGCAGCTGGTGCGCCAATTTGGTGAGTCGGTGCCGGTTATTGAAATCGACGGGCGAGTACGATTTCGGGGTGCAGTTGAGCCTTTGCTGTTGAAGCGGCTCGTCGATGCGGCTGAACTTCGAGAGGAAAATGGTGAAGTCGTCAAAATCCATCAAACATCCGCGAACCGGTGAGCTTTCTCGCGGTGATGGAGGAGTTGTTCTTTTTAAGGATATCACTGGAAACAGGCCTTTGGTCTGGCAGTGTCCTTTGGATCTATTCTTAGGCAGTTCATGCGTTTTGAGCTGTGGCTGGCAACAGTATGCGGATTCTTTGCGATTCCAGAAGGCTGCTGCGTTCCGTTTTGCACAGAAATTCTCTGGCGCACAGACTTTTCACGCGAGGTTTTGCAGTTCATTCAGATTCTCTATACTCCTCCGCAACTATGGCGACGGAAAGAGCAGGGCAGGGCGGTGTTGTTCTGATGCATACTGGCGTTCAGCGACAAACCTGTGAGCAAAATAAACCTGCTTGTACCATTGTGTGCCTTCAGGAACGGATCACTTGAATCATGCAGACCTCGGATATTGATATTTCTTCGTCACGCGTTTTGATTGCGGATGATATTCAGCAAAATCGTGAGCTGCTTGAAGCCTATCTGGCTGATGAAGGCTACGAAATTCTGATGGCGTCCGACGGCCAGCAGACGATGGCGATGGTTGAACAGCAACAGCCAGACCTGATACTTCTTGATATTATGATGCCTCGTATGAGTGGCTACGAAGTTTGTTCACAGATCAAGGCGGATCCGGCAAAGCGGGGAATTCCAGTTTTGATGGTAACAGCCCTGAATGAAGCCGGGGATATTGAAAAGGCGGTCAATGCTGGCTGTGATGACTTTTTGACGAAGCCCGTGAACAGGCTTGAGTTGCGGACTCGCGTACGTTCTCTGCTGCGGGTACGACACCTTGCGAATGAACGCGACCGATTACTCGCCTATCTTGAAGAAATGGAACATCGCATTCTGCGCGGCGAAGGCTGACTCCGACCGTTGGTCGCAGGTCTTTGCCAAAGTTGTTGAAGCAGCATCATTGCAGGGTGTTGAAGTTATCTTGATGTCATGCGTTACTGTAGAGGCCTGGCTGAATACGCCTAAGCCATGATCTACGTGTTGATGCCATCACCGGGACAAGCTATCCACCGGCAACCTGCTTGCTGAGCTGATAGCATGTATGCTCACTGGTTGAGAAAAAATCCTGCGCGACTGAAACTGTGGTCGTTGGTCGTTCGTTTTTGAAAGAAACCTGATCACTATGTCCGAACCTGAATTGCCTTCTTCATCCAGCGATAATCTGCCTCAGGCGATGCTTACAGATTCCTTGAGGACAAATTTGGAGTCTGCACAGGCACCAGAGCCTGCGACGGTAGACGTTGTGGTCCGCAGCCGACGGGCTCAGCCGTTCTTTGGGCGACATCCGTGGGTTTTCGCTGGTGCGATTGATCACATTAAGGGGGCGAAAGCCGATCAGATCCCTCCTGGAACAGCGGTCCGGCTTGTCAGCTCTGAGGGGCGATTTATCGCGTGGGGCTTGTACAACGCCCAAAGTCGAATTGTCGTGCGGCTTTATTCATGGCGACCGGAGCTCGTTCTGGATAGTGCGTTTTGGAAGCCGCTCATTGAGCAGGCAGTTGCATCGCGACGCGCTTTGTTTGATCTCAACGCATCAACGACTGGCTGTCGGTTGATTTTTAGTGAATCCGATGGGCTTTCGGGGCTAACCGTTGATCTTTACGGCGGGTACCTGCTTGTTCAGTTCACGAGTCTGGCGTTGTTTCAGCATCGCGAGCCAATCCTTGCTGCTTTGCAGGAGGAGTTGCATCCCAAAGGAGTTTGGCTCCGAACTGAAAAAGGCATGCGGGAATCTGAGGGCCTTGAAGTTGTTGACGGACTCATTTCGGGCGTCGAGCCGCCACGACCTCTGTTCATTGATGAACATGGCGTTACGTATGGTGTCGATGTTCAGCAGGGGCAGAAAACGGGCTGCTATCTGGATCAGCGCGATAATCGAGTGGCGGCGAGTCGTTATCTAAAAGGCGCGTCGGTGCTGGATGCATTTTGCTTTTCCGGTGGCTTTGGAATTACCGCAGCCAAGCTGGGTGGGGCATCTTCTGTGATGGGAATCGACTCGTCGGAGTCTGCACTGATTCTCGCGAAGGCCAACGCGGAGCTCAATGGAGTTTCGGAACGCTGCCGCTGGAAGCGAGATGACGTTCGGCCGGCACTTGAGGGAATGATAGGGCAGGGCACTTCGTTTGATGCTGTGATTCTCGATCCTCCCAGAATGGCTCGGACCCGTAGTGGAACAGACCGCGCGGTGTCGGGGTATTTGCGACTCAATCAACTGGCGGTTCAGGTGCTGAAGCCCGGCGGGATTCTTGTGACCTGCAGCTGCTCGGGGCTTGTCAGTCGAGCCGAGTTTCAGGAAATGCTTGGTGAAGTTGCGAGAACAACGGGCCGAGACATTCAAATCCTCGAAAACCGTGGTCAGCCAGCCGATCATCCGGTTGGCGTCACCTGTCCAGAAACCGAATATCTCAAGATGATGATCTGTCGAGTCCATTGATTCATTTGAAGCAGAGCGTTCATCTGGATCTGTCAGCCGGGAGTTCTCGTGCGCAATTCTTGCGAATCTGGCCCCTGAAAGGCGTAAACCAAACTGATCCCAATGCAATAGTTGGGACCAGTTCGCTGTCCTGTACTTTGATTGGTAACCCTTTCGACGCCAATGCGATTCCTGTGCTTACGGTTTGCTGCGAATTAATTCTGCCAGCACGGCCTCAAGTTCTTTAAGGCCCTGTGCCGCATCTACCTCATAAAAGCCAGCGTGATAGTGGGCGATTGTCCCGTCCGGTGCCATCACGATCCATAACGGAAGCTGGCCCTTGGCGTCGCGTGGATCTCCAAAGGCTTCGAGCAGTGAGCCATCATCGTGGCCAATAGGGTAAGTCAGGTTCATGAACTCCGACAACTTGCGAGCTGATCGTCTTCCTCTGGCAGCGTTTTCCGACGTTTGGAGGTCGGGATTCGTGCTGATCCCAACGACCTCAACGTCCATCTTCTTTTTTTGGTTGAAAAGGAATTCCAGATAACCCGTCTGGCCATAAGGCTCGGAGAGCGGTGCATCTCGGTAATCCCAAAAGTGCAAAACAACAGTTTTGCCTTTCAGGCTGGCAGACTCAAGTTTCGCACCATTTACCAGTGTCAGAGTGAACTCCGGGGCATTTGAACTCATGAGTTCATTGGCGCGGCTGGCTGTGGCCGCCAATCGTTTCTGCTGTTGTTCTGCATCCGACCTCATTCTTCGGACCAGGCTTTCCAGAGGAGTTCCTTTTGATAGCCGGGTGAGTTGTTCAATTCCACTCAGCACATCGTCAATCTGACGACGAGAAAGTTCGCTGTTGTGAGCATCGGGGCGTCGCTTCAATGCCGTTTGCAATGAGAGCAGACGACCCTCAAGTTCCTCGAATTGAGTTGACAGAGCTTCGTTCAGTTCGCTGGTGGAGGTTCGAGACAATGTCAAAAGGAATTGCTCGCCCTGCCCCATGAAGACGTCGGTCTCCGCTTTGATTGTAAATCCTGAAGTGGCATCCACCGTCAACATCTGTTGTCGGCCTCGCCGTTCTCGCGCTGCAATCAGCCATGTTGGGAGATCGTTAACCGTACGCGGCTCAATGGCAGTCATCTGCCAGCCTGCTTGCTCCCACGTGGAATCGGCTTCAATGGTCTCAGGCAGCGTCACGATCAGCGGCGGCAGGCCAATCAAATAGACAGAGCCGTCAAAGGTGTAAACCAAATGTGGCTGAACCTTGTCGGGTGGAACCAATGGACCAAGTTTTCCAAAGCTGTCCGGCCAGGGGCATCCGGAACGTGCGTCATCGATGACGTTGAAAAAATGGTCCTCTTTTGCGCTCAGAACGTCGACTTCAAATCGTCTGAGTATCTCCCCATCACTGTCGCCCTGCTGGATCAGGGAGCCCGTGAATGTTGTGTGTCGCGTTTTCCCGTCTGTCGCATTAACGCTTTTGAGAGGCATGCAACTTAGTGCTGCAATAACCAGCCCTGGAATCACAGCCATGTGTCGCGAAAGAAACAAGGCGGTCAAGTGCATACAGTCACCACTTTCAGAGGGAACGGGCAATTCGGCTTAAGGATCAGCGGGTATTGGGGAGAGCTCTTGTGGCATCTGGGCAGCACTCCGTCTCAATCGATTCTGCCGGGGAGATTTGTTTCACAAAAACTGGTGGCGGGAATATGCCAGATCCCTGCGTGAACCACAATTCAGGAACGAAACAGAATTCGGCGTTCAACTTGCACATGCGTTTTTGAGTCACGGTGCTCATGTTGGAACTTTCGCCTTCCAACCGCCTCACATGCGGTCGGTATACTGTAAATCCTGGCTTTTGAGAGTCTGTTGCGAAAAATGGTCTCGCGTGATGCGAGCGTTTTGCGGTTGACGTCGCTAAACCCCAGCGTTTTTCCTAACATTCAGGCTGAGTTGGACGGCCTTGCCTGAAGAATTATCCAGTGTCCTGAAGAATTCCTGGAGAGATCCATGAGCGATAATCAAACCGTAATTGGTGGCTACGAGCTAAAAAACTGTGTTGCCAGCGGGGCGTCAACGCAGATTTGGGAAGTCGTTCAGCAAGGGGCGACGGTCCCCTTTGCGATGAAGCTGCTGCTGCCGGACGCCTTTAAGAATTCTGAGGCGAAGAACGTGCTGAAACATGAGTTCAAGGTGGGTCAATCGCTTGAGCACCCAGGGCTTATTCGGCTGCATCGATTGGAAGTGAATCGGGACCATGGGTTCTTTATCATGGACTACTTCCGAGCTCCGAGTCTAAAGGCACAAATTTCCGGCAATCTGGCGGAAACTCAAAGCCGGTTCAAGAAGATCGCGGAGGCTGTCTGTCAGGCGTTCGTTCATATGAACGAGAAGGGTTGGATGCATCGCGATGTAAAGCCCGACAACATCCTTGTAAATAAGACGGGTGAAGTTCGAGTAATTGACTTCTCGCTGGCAACGCGAATTGCTTCTGGAATTATGAAAATGCTGACGGGTAAGCAAAAGATTATTAAGGGAACGCGTACATATATTGCGCCGGAAATAATTCTTAAGAACCCTCCGACCGTTCAGGCAGATGTTTATAGTTTAGGTGTAACGTTCTTTGAAATTGTGACCGGAGCGCCGCCATTTGCGGGGATTGATCCCAGTGATTTGCTGAAGAAGCATATCGGCGAAGCAGCAGCACCTCCGTCACTGATAAATCCTAATATCACGCCGGAACTGGACGCTGTTATATTAAAAATGCTTGCCAAGAAGCCAAAGGACAGGCCTGCTGACATGCGGGAGGTCATGTCTATACTGAGAAATATTAAATGTTTTAAAGAAGATCCGCTGGAACTCTTTGAGCGTAAAATAAGAGAGGCTAAGGCTAATGAGAGTCTAAGTGTGGATAAGCGTCTGGATAGTCGAGCTGATGCCGACCGTGTTTCGAGAGGTATTGCGGCGCCAGCAAAGCCAGCCAAAGGTAAGCGGTTGACGGCCCCAATCGGTGAAATGGAGGCTGTTAAGAAAATTGGAGCCGGAAAGCCAGGGGCCACACAGGCACAAGCTCCACAGCAGCAGGTTCCCATGATGCCAGTCATGCCGCAAATGCCTTTCGGAATGCCAGGGCAGCCGATGCCGGGCATGATGTACCCCGGGATGATGATGCCACCGCAACCCATGATGCCCATGATGCAGCAGTTTCCGCCTGGGATGCCAGGGCCCCAGATGATGCCGCCTCAGGCTGTTCCGCAGCAGTCTGTCATGCCGCAGCAGCCTGTCCCGCAGCCCGTTGTGCAGCAGTCGGTCGCCCCAGGGCCGCCGTCTGTGGCTGCGAGTGCGCCGACGACTCCGCCCGCGCCGAAGAAAGTTTTGTTACCCCTCGAACGGCGAGCTGCGGTTTCGGCAGCACCGGAAAATCCAGAAGTGGATGAAAATCTGGATTTTATGACCGAGCTTCCGGATATTTCCTGATCCGTGTTTCCGAAATGGAGTCTCAAAACGGAGCAATTTCGGCAGCTTTCGCAGTCGTCAGATTCATCGGGATTCTCACGCGGCTGCTGATTGCCTAACATTCGTGGGCTGTGTTTGCGTATGGCTGGCCTTTTTGGTGGTCAGGGGCTGCTGGATTGATTATTGCGAGCCGTATTGGGCAAACCCGTTCTGGCGTACTGGGATTTTGGGTTGATACATGGCTGCATTGCATCAATTGTCGTTTGAAAAACCGCTTTACGAGCTGGAAGAGCGACTTCTCAGGCTGGAGGCTCAAGCGGATCCGACGCCTGCTGAAAAAGAAAGCATGCGGCGGATGCGAGTTGAGTTGACTCAGATGACTCGCGAAAGGTACTCCAATTTGGATCCCTGGCAGATTGTTCAGGTTTCGCGGCATCCAGATCGCCCGCAAACGCCTGATTATCTGGAGCTGGTGTTTGACGAATTTGTTGAATTACACGGTGATAAAGCCTTTGGTGACGATCGCGCCCTGATCACGGGATTCGCAAGGCTGGCCGGTCGAAAGGTGATGTTTGTTGGTCATCAAAAAGGTCGGAATTTGAAGGAGCGAAATGAGTGCTGCTATGGCTGTGCTCATCCTGAAGGCTATCGCAAGGCCATGCAGAAAATGGAAATGGCCAGTCGCTTTGGGCTTCCCATTGTCTGTTTAATTGACACGCCTGGTGCATATCCTGGTATAGGGGCTGAGGAACGCGGTCAGGCCTACAACATTGCGGTTAATCTGCGTGACATGTCGACGCTTGAGGTGCCGGTTGTCTGTGTTGTCATTGGCGAAGGCGGCTCGGGCGGAGCGTTGGGTATTGGAATGGGCGATCATGTGGCGGTTCTGGAGTACGCCTATTACTCCGTGATTAGCCCTGAAGGCTGCGCGGGAATTCTTTGGAAGAGCTCCAGGCATGCTGACAAAGCCGCCAAAGCGCTGCGATTTACCAGCAAGGATTTGGTTCAGCTCGGTGTTGTGGACGAGGTGATTCCAGAGCCGCTTGGTGGTGCTCATCGGGATCATTTCAAGATGGCCACCACTTTGAAGGGACGGCTTGTTGAGGCGCTTCAGGGGCTGGAGTCACTTTCGACACCCGATTTGCTCGAGCGACGTTATCAGCGATACCGTCGAATTGGTGTGTTTCATGAGAGTGGTCAGCCTGTTTAGGCGGGGAATCTCCGGTGTGTTGTTGCTCGCGTTTTTCAGTGGTGAGTGACACGAGCTTTTGCGGGCCGACTGATCGGTCTGTCGTCGCTGGTTTGCCAGGTGGTGGCAGGGCGGTGGATTGTTTGCGGGATGTGAGATCTGTTGTCTCATGTGACCGGAGCGGAGCTTGAGTGCGGCTTGGTTCCGTGTTGAGGAATCCCAGGATCAGGCTGGTGGCGTGGAAATTCGGGCCGTCAGAATACCAGTACCAACGTCCGATAATGTCCGTTATGTTAGGTTGATGGCAAAAACGGCCTGTTTTTGTGGGCGTTTTTTTCGCAGTTTGTCAGCGTGTCAAAAATGGCGTCGCGGCTCAAATGTGGTCCACGCTACGTATGCAAGGGACAATTGTGATCGAATGCAACGCTCGGCGTGTTTCATTCACGGCTTCCTAATTGAGTGTGTTACCACTCAGGACGTCGCTGAGCCGTTTGCGGAGATCTCGATCCAGGCGGTCCAGGGAAACCCCCGATCTTCCGAGTTGTCGCACAATACGTTCGTCCAGTCGAGTGTTGATGTCTGTGGCAGGGTCGGGGTCAGAATTGAGGCCGATTGCGTCTGCATGCCAGTCTTCCAGAACCCGCCGTTGTACCTGACTTGGTACGCCAGCCAGGTATCGTTTTGTGGTGGCAGCGATGTCATTTCGCTGGCTATAAATGCCTGCGATTTCGTTCAGCAGGGTCGTCTCTGTTTGGCCGAGTGTTGCAACTGCCTGGACTGAGCCACTCCCCTGCTCCCCTGCTGGACTGGAGCTTCGAAAGAAGTTGCTGAGAACGGATCCGGCGTTTTCCGGGACCGAGTTGCTTAGTTGCTCCAGAAGCCGTTGCTTGTCATCCGGTGAGGAATTCCTGATAGCATCCAGGGTTTGCTGGGTCAGTTCGCGGCGAAGCTGGCTCGGCACAAGTCCGAGTAGCTCCTGCAATGATGGTTCGGGCGAACTTGTTTTCTGGCTATCTGATGTTGAATCGCGACCGGGAAACAGATTGGTCAGATCAAACCCGTTGTCGCTCCCAATTCCGCTGAGTGAGTCGGTCCCGAATGCATCCGGGTCTGATGGCGTTGCGCCATTCAGATCGTCGATTCCGGGCTGAAGTCGACGGTTGAATTCATCAATAACGTTGCGGACCGTGGGAACCGTGTGCTCCGGAAGCAGCGGTATGAGATATTGCGAATTGTTCAAAATCACGGCGGCGGCATAGCCTGAGTATGTTTTGCTGACGATTTGTCGCATGGGCTCAGACATTGTGATCGCGAAAAACATGCCTGTCATGCAGATTACCACGCCTTTGACAAATCCCAGAAGCCCTCCGAGATGCTTGTCGAAATCGATGACTTTGGCTTTTTCCATCCAGCTGCTGAGCATTCCAGCGGCGACGAATGAGACCCCGCAAAGGCCGACATAGACCAGCAGCATGGCTATCCACTGCTTCAAAGGCGGTGCGACTCCGATCATTGGCTCAATTGCCGGGGCAAGGAATCCGGAAAACTTGAAGCAAAGCAGTAGCGCGACGACCCAGGCTAGCTGTGAAAGCAATCCGCGTGATGCCCCTTTGACCGCGCAATAAAGAAGCACGGCCAGAACGACCAGGTCAACTATTTGATGTGAGTTCATTTCCGTCTTCCCTGACTCACCGAATGTCTATAAATTCCAGCCGAAGTATAGGAGGACTGCGGCTTCAAGGAAAAGGCCGTTTCCGATCGGCAATTTTTGCCGTTGCGGGAAGCAGATCTGTCGCAGAACAGGCAAGTCGCCGTTTGGAGCCCCAGGCGTTGTCGCCCGAACGTGTGTTCCGCGTTCAATGCGATGCCCGGAGATCGCGATCGGAGTGGTGATACGAGCCGTCTCAATGATTTGTGAGTGGCTGGACGGTGTTAGAACGCCTTTTGGCTGTCCAGAAGTAAGGTCACAGGTCCATCGTTCAAAAGCCGGACATCCATATGAGCCTGGAAGGTCCCAGTTTCGACAGGAAGCCCCAGACCTCTCAATTCTGCGGCGACACTTTCATAGAGTGCGTTGGCTTTTTCTGGGCGAGCAGCCTCCACAAAGCTGGGGCGGCGTCCTTTGCGGCAATCGCCGTAGAGCGTGAACTGGCTTACGAGCAGAATGGCTCCACCAATCTCCGCCAGAGACAGGTTCATTTTTCCTTCGCCGTCTTCGAAGACCCTCAGACCTGCGATCTTGGCGGAAATCCAGGATGCATCTTCGGCAGTGTCGATTTCTGCGACACCCAGCAGGACAAGAAATCCCCGCTGGATGCGACCGACCACATTGCCATTGACGGTGACTGATGCCTCGGTGACTCGTTGAATAACCGCTCGCAAAGGTCTGCCTTCTGTAGATGGGCCAGTCGTGGGAACCGACGTGTTTATGTGGTGTATGGGAGGAAGTGACCACCGCAGACTTTTGTCTTGGGGGGCGAGTGCTTGTTTGCAAGTTTCAGCGACCGGAAGTCTGATCGATCTGAGGACGCGTCGATCCAGAGTGGAATCGATCGGCGGTCAGTCCGGCCAGCGAAATTGCCGGTGGCATATCCGAAAGAAGATCCGCGAGAATAGTGGCAGTCCCTGGAGACATCTGCAAGCCCGATCGAAAGTGGCCGGCACCGAGGTACAAGTTTGAGAAGCCTGGAACGAGTCCCAGCAGCGGTAGTTCGTCCGGGGAACCAGGGCGAAGTCCGGCCCAGGATTTTACAACGTCTGCATGGGCCAACGAAGGCACAAGGAAAGTCGCAAACTCCAGCAGGCCTGCAACTCCTTCCGTTGTGTTTTGCTTCACAAAGCCGACATCCTCTTCAGTCGAACCAATCAAAATCAGTCCGTCGCGACGGGGGACAAGATAGCGGCGACCACTTTCGATGACACATCGAAATGGCAGTGTCGGCAAGTTCAGTTGTACGATTTGACCACGAAGGGGCTTCACTGGAATCGAGAAACCAAGTGGCTGCAGAATCGATGTCGACCATGCGCCGGCGGTGATGCAAACGCGATTAAATTGGAGCGAACGAGTCGGCAATCGCACTTCTGAAATTCGATCTCCCTCTGCGCGGAAAGTCAGTTCCTGTGCGTGTTCCAGAATCTCAACTCCTCGCTGGAGACATGCGGCTCGCAGTGCCTGAAGATGTCGTGGGTTCCGAACCTGCGCGAAGTCTGGCAGATACGCTGCAGAGTTGAATTCCTGGTTCAGGTCCGGAACGAATTGTTCGGAGTCGGAACGATTCAGTATCTGCACCCGGATTTCTTCTGCCTGCCATTGTCGCAATTGTTCACGAAAGTCAGCCTCATTCGAATCCGTCAGGACTTCTACTGCGCCGCAGATGTGGTAGCCGTTATCAATGCCAGTTCGATCCAGAAGGTCAGCGGAAAGGCTTTTCCATAGTTGATGACTGTAAGATCGCAAACGAGACTCTGGTGTGGTGGCTTTCGACAGGTTTCCGGGTGGAAGCATCCCAGCGCCGGCCCAGGAAGCTTCCTGGCCGGTGGATTGGCGATCGAGAAGCGTTACGGAGAAACCACGATTTGCCAACGTGAACGCAGTTGTGAGTCCAATGACTCCGCCGCCAATCAGCAGTATGTCTGGTTGAGTGAGCGGCATGGAGGGGTACACAATTGCGGAGCGACCGGGATATCGGTCGACAGGAGAGAGCCTGTTTGCCTGGAAAATGCCAGATGGCGATTCAGGATGCCAACCGGCGATGCAAAGTCAGGCGGAACCAGGTTGGTTCCGCCTGAATGTTGATCCGGCTATTTCGATCCAATGCAATAAAGCGTCTCACTGCGGCTGGCCCCTTCGCCTTTGGCCGTGCGAATGAACAGTTGACCGTCTACAGCGGAAATTGACGCAAACCCGGAATCCCCGAGTTGGTTCTTAGCGACTTCCTCATACTTTTCCGGGTTGGCCTTGAACGCCCATGTCGTCCCTGATTCATTTGTTGCGAAGACGGTGTCGCCAACTATAAGCGGCGAGGTGGAAACCGGGCCCTTCATGCGTTGCTTCCACATTTCACGACCAGTTTTTGCATCCCAGCAATAAGTGATTCCCTGATCGCTGAAGGCGTACAGATAGCCTTTGTGAACGACCATAGACTGCTCGTACGATTTTACCTGATTTGACCAGGCCACCCCTGAGCCATCTGCTTTGACTGCGACTGTTTGCGGGTCTGGATAGCCACCGCTCGCAAAAATAAGATCACCTTCCCAGATACAGGTCCCACATGTTGCCATCGTGAGGCATTTGGTTTCCCATAATGGCTTTCCGGATGCCGGATCGTATGACGCAATCATATAGAGACCGCTGAGCAGCAATTGTTCGCGGCCACCGATTCTTGCCACGATGGGCGACGACCAGTTGAGAAACTTCGGTCGAGGCTGTTCCCACACGACGTCACCATTTGAAAGTTTCAGTGCCTTGACCCAGGCAATTGTGTCGCTGTCCGCAGCAACAATCAGAGTGTCTTTGTAGATCGTTGGTGATGCTGCGTAGCCATATTCATATTGATCCGGGCGGAAGCCACCGACATCCTTTCGCCAAAGAACCTTACCATTCATGTCCAGGGCGACAGCTTCAACTTTTTCATGATGACTGAATGTGGCAAAGATATGCTTGCCGTCCGACGCGGCTGTCGCAGAGGCGTGTGTGTTCTTTGGATGAACTGGGGGAAAGCCGCCACGGCTGATCTCAGTCTGCCACAACTGTTTGCCGGTTTTTCGATCAAATGCAAGCACCGACTGAATCTGTTGTTGGTCTTCCGCGCTGCACAGAACAACCATGTTTCCGGCGACCGTCGGTGACGCATGGCCTCGTCCCGGAACATCGGCTTTCCAGACAACATTCTTTGAACTACTCCATTCCGCAGGGACCGTCTGTCCTTCTGCGGCTACGTTGTTGTGCCTGGGGCCTCGCCATTGAGTCCAGTCATCGGCATTTGAACTTGCCGCCGTCGTGGCCAGAACGAGACTGCACAGAAGATTTCGAATCAGCATAGAAAAGCTCCGTCGCTTGGAGATTGAGAATGGCAATCGACGCAAGTGTCGCCGACTGATCGTTGGCGTCAAGTGTCGCCTCTGTGTCTGTTATTAATGTTCAGCTTCGGAAAGCACCGATCGGAACCAGCCGCTGAATGCAAATTTCCTGTGAATCAGTGGCATGCATGGAGTCTTGTCAGCCTGCGCGGACAGAACATTCCAGGTCTGGAACCCAGCAACGATGTCCCAGAGTGACTCGACAAAAGGTTCGTCAGTGCGACAGAATCCGGAAGTTTTGATTCATATTTTCGTCCGAAGTCAAACAAGATGCAGATCTGAGGAAGATCGCACTTTTAAAGCCTTAAGGTCGGGCAACCGCAGAAATCGCGGCAAGTATTGGTTGTGTTCGCCCTTCGGTTGAGCGAAAACTTTAAGCAATAGATGCCATCTTTGGCCGCCAACACTGAAAGCAACGACACCAAGTGAGCCAGGGCCAGTCAATTCCGTTGACGCGAGATCAAATCGTGCAGGTCAATTCGATCTGCAATCGATTCGAACGCGCATGGCAAACTGGACAGGCACCGAGTATCGAAGCGATTGCGGCTGGTGCTGATTCATTGGTTCGACCCGCGTTATTGCAGCATCTGGCGGAACTGGATATTCAGTGTCGCGTCAGTCGTGGCAGCGCAGTGGATCTGGAATTGTATTTCACACGCTGGCCAGATCTGGATCGCAAGACTTTGCAGGATGCTCTGGAGGCTGCGCAGAAAAACAGCCAAACATCGCTTCTGATCGTGGCGATGGTCGCGTCGACAACACCTGCGAAATCACCGCCGCAAACTTGTACGGTCGAAGAATTCCTGACTCGCCTTCGGGACAGCCGACTGTTGTCGGACAGTGAAATGAATTCACTCGCTGGTTCTGTGGCTGGCGAACAATCGTCATCGGCGATTGGGGCGAAACTTTTAGACGCTCGGAAGCTCACTTCATTTCAGGTAACCGCATTGCTGGAGGGGAGTGGAGAGCCGTTGGTGCTGGGCGAATACGTTGTCCAGGAACTTGTGGGGCGCGGTGGCATGGGGACGGTCTACCGTGCTGTGCATCGACGGATGAAACGGACGGTCGCCCTCAAAGTTTTGCGACGCGATATTCCTCATGCTGAAATTCTGGCGAAGCGATTTTTGCGGGAGGTTGAAGTTGCTGCCAGACTGTGCCATCCGAATGTCGTAACCGCATACGATGCCGGTGAGCAAAATGGCATGAGCTTTCTCGTGTCGGAATTCGTGGAAGGCCAGAACCTCGGCGACCTCGTGAAGGAATACGGCCCGTTATCGTTGCCGCTGGCGATCGACGTAATTCTTCAGGCGGCGCGAGCATTGGAATATGCACATGGCGAAGGCGTGATTCATCGCGATATTAAACCTTCCAATCTTTTGCTTGATGACTCCGGTAACGTGAAACTTCTGGATGTGGGGCTGGCCAGGATCAATCAGCCCGAGTTGTCTGAGTCAGATGATTCGTCTGAATTGACGACGACCGGAATGATCATGGGGACGGTCGACTATATGTCGCCGGAGCAAGCCCAGAACACACGGCTCGCGGACGAACGCTCCGATATTTACAGCCTTGGATGCACACTGTTCTTTCTTATCACTGGCCGAGCTCCGTATGCTCGAGGCACAGCCATGGAACGACTGCTGGCCCATCGCGAACAGCCCATTCCATCAGCGCAGATGCTGTCAGCAGAGCTGCCGCCAGAATTGGATGATATCCTGAGATTGCTGCTGGCGAAGAAGCCGCTGGATCGCATTTCGACAATGCAATTGGTGGCTGAGAAACTGGAGTCGATGAAATCCGCGGGATTGCCGGATGTAACATTGTCGTTAATGACGCAGGACGAGGAACCTGCAATCTCGCAGACCATGGATTCGCCGATTGCAGCAACTCAGCAGGTTTCTGAAATCATTGCATCGACCTTTCAGGGAGATACGGTTGTTGGGCAGTTGAATGATGACGCCTCATTAGCGCCAGGCATGCTGAACTCTGACTCAGTCGCTGAGTTTCGACCTTCAGAGACTGAGTCTGGATCAGAGACTCGGCGTGCTGTTTCGTCAGCTTCGTCGTTTTTGCCGTGGGTCGTGATACCCGGACTTCTGGCAGTTGTTGTTGCCGCCATCTTGTTACGTCCAGACAACACCGCAGTTACACCGCCGACTCTTGCTGGAGATCGCTCGCCATTGGAAGAACTGTCGGCTTTGTCCGAGTCGGAGGTACAGGCGTATCGAACTCGCTGGGCCAGCGAGTTGAAGCACGATGAGGAACAGACCGTGAATGGTGTCGTGTTTGTGCTGATTCCGCCAGGCGAGTTTCTGTACGGCGACGAAAGCGATTCTGTGATCACGACCATAGCAAACGAATATTGGCTATCTGAAGTTGAAGTCACGGTTGGTCAATTTCGTGCATTTGTCGAGTCCTCAAACAATTACAAAACGGTAGCCGAAAGCAAAGGGACTGGTTGGGGAAAAGTTGGACCTGACTGGGTTCAGAGTGCGGGATATTGCTGGAAGAATCTTGGTGAAAACTTCGTGAATGACAGTACGCCGGCGTGCAGCATTGCGTATCCCGATGCTCTTGCGTATTGCGACTGGATGTCAACAACATCCGGTCGGAACGTTCGGCTGCCAACCGAAGAGGAATGGGAATACGCGTGCCGTTGCGGTCGTCGAGGAGCGTGGTCCTTTGGTAACGACGTCAGTCTGCTGGATCAGTACGCGTGGACTCAGCAGAATAGCGGCCGAGAGATTCACTCTGTCCGAGGATTGCTTCCCAATGCCTGGGGGCTCTTTGATATGCACGGCAACGAATATGAATGGTGTTCTGAACCCACCGCCGTCAGTCCCAATTTCGCTGGTACAGGGCCTGTTCGAGGCGGCAGTTTTGCTGGCACACCGGATCAGTGCCGCAGCGGCGCTCGTCATCGGACGCCACTCGGTGAACCCACTCAAGGCGCATTCCGAGTGCTGATGGAACGCAAATGATGTTGTCCGCTTCCTGATTTCGTCAACACCTGGAAGGTGCAGATCGGATTGGCATCTTTACAACAGTTCCGTCAACGAATGAATATGTCGTCCGGCTGCTTCCGTTCTTTCAACACCCGGTCGCAGAATCTGTACTGTAGGGATGCCGAGCCGAACGCCCGCTGCAATTTCACTGGTTGGGCTGTCGCCGATAATGATGATGTTGGCAGGCTGCCAGGAGTGAGACTCCAATAAGTCCGCGAGAATTTTTTCTTTGCCAGGATGATTTTCATCCATGGCATCGACAAGAATCAGGTCAAACAATGTTCCGAGCCCCAGAGCGTCCACTTTTGCCAATTGAACCCGACGATACCCGGAAGTCAACAAACACAAGAAATGTCCCCGAGATCGCAATAGCTGCAGGGTTTCCACGACGTCAGGAAAAGGGTTCAATGGCTCCGGGAAGGTGAGTGACTGATGAAACTCAGTCCATACACTGAGAAGTCGTTTGGGCAACTGATGATGGACTGCGACGACAGGGAACGGGATGGACCATGAATCGTGAAATGCTCGCTCCAGAATGCCAGCATCCACCGCATCATCGCCAATATTTGCTGCTCTCATGGAGTCAAAGAGGCGGGAGGTGATGGAAGCGGGAATTGACCGAGTTTCAAACAAGGTGTTGTCGAGATCGAAGACAAACGCAGGGTTCATAAGATGCCGCTGACGAGGTGAGCCGTGTTTCCAAAACGCAACATCTATCGACTGTGATGCCAAAACGCAACACGGCGTGGTTTCGCTGCATCATTCGTGGTTGCAGTCAGGCATCGAGTGTTGCGGCACGATGTTGTTGTTCTGCCAACACATGTTTCCATGAGGTGGCAGAACAGTTCGATATGCATCAGTTTGCAACACTTGTTCAAAATTGCTGAAGTTTTTTCTCTGCTGCTGTTCGCTGGAGCCAGGCTTCGAGGAGTTGTTTATCAGATCCTCAGCAGGAACTCCGCGCATTATGAGTTCAGTTGTTTCGAAACTTCATTCACCGATTGACTCTCGGTTTGCGGTTCGCGCCGTCAGACAATTGGTTTTATTGCCTTTTGTTCTGTTTTGCTGCATCGCAGCATGCCACGCAGAGCCAAAGGCACGGTTGATTGAATTGAAGGCAGACACCACGACTTATCTTGGAAAGATTGTCGCGAGGAGCGAGACTCATTGTTTCGTGATGGATCGATTTGGCGTGATGTCGAACCTGCCCCTGGACCGCCTGGGATCCGTCAAGGTCATTGCAGAAAACTATCGACCGTCACCTTCCAGTGATTTCCGAAAACAGCTTCAGTCAGAGTTTCGAACGGGGTACGAGATTCAGAACTCCGCTCACTACGTTGTTGTCGGGAAGAGAGGCCGAGCCAAGGCCTATGTAACATTGTTCGAAGAGATCTACCGGCAGGTTGAGTCGTTTTACAGTCTGCGTGGTTTCGACGCGCAAGCTCCGGAATTCACTCTGGTTGCCATCATTCTGGGAACGCAGGACGAGTTCAAAGAGTATTGCGGCCGCGATGAAGTGTTGTGGTCAAAAGAACTCCGTGGTTACTACAGCCTGAAAACCAACCGAGTCGTCCTTTATGATGATCCCGACCTTCTGAATTCAGTAACATCAACTTCTGCAGGCCATGATTCGGGCGTTCCCTTCATGTCAGCTGGCGAGCTGACCGGTGTCTCTGGCGTTGCTTCTGATCCAACAGTCTTTGCCGCATTGCTGAACCGTGTTGCTGGTGAAACCGCCGACACGATTGTGCACGAAGCGACGCACCAGGTTGGTTACAACATAGGAATCCACTCGCGCATCGGGGAGTCCCCTGCCTGGGTTATCGAAGGACTTGCCACTGTACTGGAAGCTCCCGGTGTTCGAACGCGCGAAAAGTCAACGGCTGCTGACAAGATCAATGCAGAGCGACTCGACTGGTTTCGAGAGGAATATGGCAATCGTCGTAAGCACGGAGATCTGGCCAGAATGATTGCGGACGATGATATGTTTCGCAATCAGTCGCTTGATGCTTATAGCAACGCGTGGGCTTTCGCGTATTTCATGACAGAAACGCCCGCTCGAGCCAGGCTATTCATGCGTTACTTGAAGAAATTGAGCGAGCGAGACTGCCTGGCTGCCTACACCGCCAGCGACCGTCTGGCAGATTTTCAGTCGGTGTTCGGAGACATTGCTCGAGTCGAGGTCGAATTCCTCAGATTCATGGACCGTGTTGAAGCTCCATAGGTCTTCTGCAGGTCGAGTCCAATTTCAGCAATTGCAGAGCGATCAGCGGTAATCAACGCCCTGCCCTGCCCCGAAATCGCTCACCTGCTGAGCAGGTGCGTTCAGTCATCGTCAGAATCCATCAGGCTCGCGCCGGCTGTGCGGCAAAGCGGTACGATGGAGTTGCTGAACTGTCTCCCTGCTCCAGTTCAGGTCATCATGCGGCTTCTTCAACCGACATTGCGCGTGCTTCGAGTTCGCCGTAGATTAATGCTCCACGAACGACAGCGGTTTCTGGATCTTTCCCTGATCGAATCGAGAGAATTCGGTCGGCAATTTCATGTTCAATGAATCGTTCGGTCAGCAGATTCGTGAAGTCATCGACCATCGTTGCACCACCCGACAGCATGACTGAGAGTCTCTGTCTCTGCATAGCATTGCGAACGGAGGTGGAGGAGAGCATCAGAGAAACGGTGCGTGCAATCCGATCAAGAACAACCGAGTAAAGTCTGGACATCATCCGTTCGCGGTCACCAACGGCATTCCGCAGATGGAGATTAGCCTGATGCTTCCAAACGCGGACACTCTCCATGTCCAAAAACGCATTTCCATCTTCGTCCCAGACCTGAACTTTGAACTGCTTTGCAATCTCAGAGTCGATCCAGTTGCTTCCGATGTCGATCGTCTCTTTGGCCAGCGACATACCATAACGCGCCACGCAGATACTGGTTGCTTCAGCACCCATCACGATGCTGATTCCAGTGAAGGTTGCATCATTGCATGTCGATAGCAGCGCTGCCTCAGCGGGACTGACGACGACTGGGATGTAGCCTTTCATTCGGACAAGTCGACACAGGAATTCTGCGTTGTTCGAGGCCGCCTCTGTTCCTTCAGCCCTGCCAGGCATCGTCACGGCGCAAAGATTCAGGCTGCCCTGTAGTGGTGGCAGCATGGCTTCAGCCAGGACACTCAGCATCTGTCTTGCAGGCGGATCGTCCGTTGGAACGATCCCGTCAGCCAGGAGCGGTGTGCAGGGAACGCGGCTGAGCCACTGCGCTTTGGCGGCGTTGTTTCCCACGACTACAAGAGAACCTTCGCATTCTGCAAATGGGATCTCATGCTCCAGCAATATGCGGCGGTGCTGTTCGGTGCTTGCGATCAGAGAGTACTCTGATTTCTCGGAGTACATCGACAGTCGCTCAGGCGCCTTCGGATTTCTGAAAATAGAACGAATCCAGCAGCTGCCAAAATCGATGGCGCAAATCATGAGTCTGTCCGATCCTGGAGGTAATGAAGTGCTCGATCCAGACTGCCAGGGGCGTTGATCGATTGTTCGTTGGGTGTAGTCATGTTTGCAGAAGCGACAACAGACGGCTTCTTGCTGTGCTCTGCGGCCCGGTTCATATGGGGGGCAGGGATTTTCGAATGAGCCGCATCGATTCGAAGTCGTCGTGGTCCGGCAGGACGTCCAAACAACGAAATTCTAAGAGGAAGCTGCGTTTCGCACAGATCGACGGGAAGTCGATTTTGAAGCAGGTCTTCAAGATCTGCAAAACTGTCAGATGCAACCATCTCGGTATTCATCATTGGTGATACTGATTTCATCTTATCCGCAATCATGGATTCACTGGAAGAATCGCTCTTGGCATGAATGGAAAGTGATTCCTGAACAATCGTCTCCATCAAATAGCTGGAACGCTCGATAATTGCAGGTTGCACCGCTGCCGAAAGGGCTAACTGCTCAGGCTTAACGGTCTCAGGTTCTGTTTCAATCGGCGCGGGAGAGATATTCAACTGCGAAGTACTGGATTCTTTGCGAACCGACCTCCAGTCGCTCCCGAACCACTCATGGGTTTGAGCAATCGCCAATGTTGCTGTTTCATACGGAACCGGCTGGGCTTGCGGTTGGCTCAGATGAGACGACTGAATGGATAAGTCGTTAGCGTTTTCCATGTTCATATTGGTTGTTTGAATCTGGGGGAGTTTGATGTCATTTTCAGATGTTTGATCAAATGAAACCCCATTGAAGGCCGCTGACAAGCCGCCCTGCCCTGCCGCGAATTGAGGCCCAGGAATGTTGGATTCATCCGGACGCAGTGAACCCACCAATATGAAGGTTCCTGCAATTAGCAATCCGCCAACGAAAAGAAGGTTCCAGAAGCTCATGGAACTTGATTCAGATTCTGGAGTCGTTTCATTCAACAATTGGATTTCCGTTGGTGGTACCGGAGCGGTTTCAAATTCTGACGCCGCCGATGTTGCGTTTGATTGAGACACAGCCTGGACCGGAATCTGAGCGGTCGACTCTGATTTTACAACGGAGCCGAATTCGTCTCGTTCATTTTCAATGGGCTCCGCAGGCTCATGATCTGGTGCGTAAAAAGTACCAGGGATCTGCAGAAACGGGCTGGTCGAAGTTGCCTCCGGGATTGGAGCAGCGGGGATAGCATTGTTGAAGACAGCTGAACCTGATGAATCTGAAGGACTGACGTTGGTCGTTGTGGACCCTTGCCATTCGGAGAATGCTGGAGCCATTCGTCCGAAACCTTTCAGTGTGGTTCGACTTACCCGCGACATTGTTAAGACATCACCGTGCTCCACTGTTTCAGAGAGAGCGGCCTGATTAATCGTCGGGCGACCTTGAAAACGACTGGCAATTTTTAGCTGATGATCGGGCGTTGGAATGTTCCCTGTTTGCTGCAGAACATCACCTACAGCGATTCCTTCGTCAGCGAGGGTCACAACAATTCCACCGAGCTCCGTTCGAAGAACTGCGTTCTTCTGAAACGACTCTCGAATCGTCTGCATGGACTGCACTACGATAACATCACCGCTGACAACAAGTTCGCCGGTATCGGATGAATGCGCAGAGATCATCTGTGTCCAACGCGCACTCTCCTGGTTTCCTCGGAAGACTGAAACGTTTGCCGATTCAGACAGCAATCCGGCGTTGAGGGCTGCGTTGCGGACAGTGGTTCTGGAATCCGCGGACAGAGGAAAGTAGTTGCAGTTGCGAACATCGCCGACAACGATGAAATTCGCAGAGCCAGCTGACGGTGCAAACCGTTCTTGTCCGGGTAAGGTCTGTGCGGTCGCAACGAGAGCTGCGAGAAGTAGCACAATCTTTAGCCGTTCCATGGCTTGAACCTCGTTGAGGAAAGACAATCGAATTCTCAGGGCTGTTGTATGAAAAACAACGTCCTGCGGCACAAACTGCGCACTCCGTCCTTGGAGGCAGATTTAGTGCCCTTTTCAGCATCGGCATTCAATCATCGCAGCATCATTCTTTTCATAATGCAGTTCTATTCTTCGCAGTTATCCTGAATTGAAATCAGCCCGCACAGGCCGATTTTACTCGGTTGTGCGGGCTGAGAGCATGATCAAGAAATGATTTCCAACTAGCGTCTAAAGCACAGCCTTGATGCGTGTCAGAAACTCGCGGTTCGTCGGGAATTTTTCCATCGTTCTGGTCAGTTGCTCCATCGCCTCGACAGGGTTCAGGCTAACCAGGCTTCGTCGAAGCATTGTGATGCCCTCCAGAAGGTCTGGAGCAAGAATTTTTTCTTCTCGCCGTGTTCCAGATTTTGAAATGTCGATGGACGGCCAGATTCGTCGGTCTGCAAGTTCACGGCTGAGCACCATTTCCATGTTGCCCGTGCCCTTGAACTCCTGGAAGATCGCTTCGTCCATTCGCCCACCGGTATCGATCAGGGCTGTCCCACAAACGGTCAAAGAACCTCCCTCGTCAAAACGACGGGCCTGGCCGAATAGTTTCTTGGGGACATCCAGAGCTCGAATATCAAGTCCGCCTGTGGCTGTTCGTCCTGAACTGCTCGCCTTATTAAAAGCACGTGCCAGACGAGTGATACTGTCAAGAAGGACGAAGACGTCTTTTCCTTCTTCAGCCAGTCGTTTTGCTCGTTCAATTATCAATTCGCTAAGTCGGATGTGGCTTTCGACATCGCTGTCCAATGAAGAGGAAATAACTTCGCCCTTCACATTGCGGCGCATTTCTGTCACCTCTTCTGGTCGTTCGTCAATCAGCAGGACAATCAGATGGATTTCCGGATGGTTGATGCTGACCGAGTTTGCAATGTCCTGCAACAGCATGGTCTTGCCGGTTCGCGGTGGCGCAACCAGGAGTGCACGCTGGCCTTTTCCGATTGGACAAAGCAGATCCATGACACGCATGGTGAGGGGACGTGGTCCGATCTCAAGCTTGATTTGTTCAAACGGATTGATCGCAGTGAGATTGTCGAAGTACTTGACGTTTGCGTATTCCTCGAGCGTAAATCCGTCGATCATTTCGACATCACGCAGTCGAGGCCCCTGATTTCGGCTGCCCTGCCCTACGTCGCCGCGAATCAGAACGCCCTGGCGAAGTCCATACTTTTCAACAAGAGAGCTTGAGACAAAAGGATTGGAGTCTTCTGCGGCATAGTTTCTTTTGGGATCCCGCAGGAAGCCATAACCGCGAGGATGCAATTCAAGAACACCCTCGAAAGTGCCTTCGACAACTTCAGTTGATGGCTGAATCGTACGGCCTCGACGCGCCAAGCCCTGGTCACGACCACGGCCTGAGTCTCGTCCGCCGCGCGGTACTCCGCCGTCGTTGCGGCGACCGCGTCCGCTATCATTCCGACCGCTATCATTGCGTCCCCCGCCACGACGTCCACGACCTCCATCGTTGCGATTATTATCACTTCGCCCGCCGCGATTGCCTTCGACACGGCCGCCACCTTGAAACCGGGCCGGTTCTCCACGTCCAGGTCCGTCGTTTCGTCGTGATGTGTCGGGTCCATCGTTTCGACGTGGTGAGTCGGGTCCGTCGTTTCGTCGTAGGTTGTCGGGTCCATCGTTTCGACGTGGTGAGTCAGGTCCATCGTTTCGACGTGGTGAGTCATAACGGCCCTGATTTTCGGGACGAGCCGGACCGTCGCCACCTGGCGCTGAGTCGTTTCCAACTGGCCCATCAGATCCTCGTCGACGTCGACGTCGACGTCGGCGTGGACGTCGGTCACCATCAAAAAGTTCACCCTGGCGAGGTTGTCCACCGCCATCAGCATCAGACCGTGTGCCCTCTTCACCCTCAATGTCATCGCCGAAATCGTCGCGGTCATCGGAGAAATCGCGATCGTTTTCTAAATCTCTTTCAAAGTCAGGTTGTCGGTCAGAACCGACGTCATTTCTATCACGTGAGCGACCTCGTGGTGCGGAATTTCGCGACGGAGTTGACTCGCGTGGCGCTGGAGGTGGGGCAACATCGTCGTCCCCGAAATCCAGTTCATCGGTGCTGAAGTATCGCATGCCTGTTTGCGGTTCAACATCAGCAATTTTTCGTTCAAGCCGACTCGATGTGCGTTCAGTTCGGTCGATATCTGATGTTGACGGGATCGGGTCCACCGGAGCGTCAGAAGAATTCCGCGGCGATCGGCGAACTGTTCGACCTCCTCGAGTTCTTGCCGGACGTTCTGAGCTTGGAGACTCTTCTGCGGCCGGAGCGGGTTCTGTAGCGGCACTGCTGCGTTTTTCACGAGCTGGTCGAGGGCTTCGGGCTTCGTTTTCGACGCCGGAACCGAAATCGTCATCTGCAACTGCAGGTGCTGGGACTTCTGGTTTTTCGGACGTGACACGGCGGGATTTGGTTGACGGACGTCGCGTGGAAGTTGTCGTGCGAGTTGACGATCGTCGACGTGGACGTTCGCTGGTTCCTTCAGAATCGGAACTGCTGGTCGGCATAGATGGTAACCTGAATAGGCCTTGATAGTGAGGAGGCACCAGACGACATTCGCCTTAAGCCTCAAGAACCAGCTCTCGCGGTATCAACAAACCCTGCGATTTCGGGCAAAACGCCGCAAAAAGAGGTTTGGCAGAAAGCACCTTGCTCGCTGCACAGCGACCGAAAGAGCCAAAAATGATGTTGAGAAGTGACCCCAATTAGCCACACATGATTGCTCAGAATGCGATTGATCATTGCACGCAAATGCAACATTTGAAGCCTGCCGGAACAGCAGACGCTTAGTGGACCAATCCCGAAACACAAGATTCCATCAGGCCGGAATCCAAACAGGAATCCTGACGATAAATCGCGACTTCAGGACGATGCGCCTCGCATAATGTTGAGGAGCAATCAATCTTTCAATGCCAGAACTGTCCGGGAAGGCAAAGGCTTACGGCGGCAAAAATTACACCACCAACCGGAAAGCTCAGTCAGCGAATGGAAGCTTGAGGAGAGTTCCACTGAGCACCAAATTTCAGTGCATCACAAAACTGGGCATCACAAAAACGTCGTGTCGTCATTAAGAACAACACATGTCAGCGCCAGAAGCAGACTAACGTTTCTCTAGTATTAACGGATCTCAAATCCGTGTCAATTGAACTGTTCGCTTCAAAACGCAATATTTTTAGAGTCGTTTTGGAAGGATTTTCCGTTTGTGCGGCCTTGTATAGCCTGCAGGAGGAAAGGCGGCAGCGCAATTGTGGCCTTCTGGGGCGAAGTCGTTCGCCATTGGGTCGGCATGCATTCGGTCTGCAATAACCATCTGTCGATTCTTATCGGTACCGAGTTCCCTCAATTTGGTCGGCTCTCAATGCACTGCGAATTTTCGTGAATTTCAGAGGGGTGGATTTGAATTTTTCCCGATTCTCTGGCGACTGGAAGAGATACAGCTTCTGATCGAAGAACGCACCGAAGCGAATGCTGCCCGTCACTGCACGACTATCCGATGTCAGCACGACTGGGTCGCACCCTAAATCCTGTGGAGCGTACTCAGATGGGTTCTTGAGAAAAATCTCTCGGTCGGCTTCGGTGGCAAACTGATATCGAATGTCTCGGAAATCGGCGCTGATGTTTTCTTGCCCAGGTGTCCATTGACGACTTACGAGCAAGCGAACCGGGCAATATCCTTCAAGACCCAATATCGGGGGATCGATGGTTGTGAGTTCAAGAGTGCGAATCTCTGGTTTATTGACCGGTGGTTCGTTAACAGTCGGTGATGTGTTTGTCCTCTCCGTGATTTGAGGATCGGCGGGTCGAGGGACTGGCGCCTCTCGTTTCTGCTTTGCCTTGCCACGACTTGCGATATCTCGCAACATCGCAGAATACGATGACTTACTCATGTACCCGACATTCAGTGTCTCGACGGAGCCATCGCCAAATACGACAACATCACGTGGGACTGTTGATGCTCCGTATTGCGACGCGAGTTCGGGTTCCTTGGTGACGTCGATCTCAACAGCAGCGATATCTGTTCCCAGCAGCCGCTGGACTTCGCGATCTGGGAATACATCGCGATTCATTCGCTGGCATGGGCCGCAATACCATGCATGAAAATGCAGAAGAATCGGAACGCCGTCTTTTTCAGATGCGGCACTGGCCTCGCCATAGCCTGAATGCCAACCATTATGTTGGGCAAAGCAAGTCGAATAAAAGGTCGTGATCAGAAGTCCGCAAGTTATTAACCACGATCGCATGAGAGTCCGCTCCCTGGCCATGGGCGATTTGAAGGATTCGCCTCGGACGAACATTCGACGCTCTGCCGAATGAGGAAATCATGCTTTTTCATCGGCAGAATTCGCCACTAATCCCAATGCCGGTTCGTTTCGGCCTGTGACAATGTATTACGGTGCGGCTGGAAATCCGATTCGTCTGACTGCATGGTCTGGGCGGAAGAGTGCACCTGAACCATTTTTTTGCACAGTGATGATCAGGTCGGCGATCTGTCCTGATATCCATGACGCAGCGTCAGTGATGTCGCATGGCCTGAATTCGGTGTGCAGGAGTCCTGTCGATGTCAAGAGATTAGCGGGATGCCACGAGATTAACAAAAGGTGACTACCCTGCCCTCTTGAAATTTTCTGGGGGCCGGTCTTGTATCCGCTCGAGACAGACTTTGCCGATTCCTCGCCAAAGTGTTGTTTGGAAGCCCACATCTGGTACTGACATCGTTGCGTTGGAACCAGGAATTTCGGCGATTGCTTCGAGCGCGCCGATCGATGGATATCAGTCGACATTTCGTCGTGATAGACTTCGTTCGGTTAAATTTCCCGAACTCGTTCCCTTCGTGTGCCTCATATGAAAAAGCTGCCCGTTACCGTCCTGTCTGGTTTTCTTGGCGCTGGTAAGACGACGGTTCTGAATCACATCCTCAACAATCGCGACGGTCTGAAAGTTGCCGTGATCGTGAATGATATGAGTGAGGTTAACATTGATGCTCAACGCATTGCAAAGTCTGCGTCTATCAGCCGGACGGACGAAAAACTGGTCGAGATGTCCAGCGGTTGCATCTGCTGCACGCTGAGAGAAGATCTTCTGGTGGAGGTCGCCGAACTGGCTCGCGAGGGGCGTTTCGATTACCTGCTGATTGAGTCGACAGGGATTTCTGAGCCGATGCCTGTTGCCGAGACGTTTACCTTCGTGGATGACAACGGTGAGTCGCTCCTGGATTCCGCGACTCTTGACACGATGGTCACGGTCGTTGATGCGAAGAATTTTCTGGAAGACTACCAGTCGATTGAGGAGCTAAGAGATCGCGGCATCGGTATTGACGGAGACGATAATCGAGACGTTGCTCGTTTGCTGGTCGATCAAATTGAATTTGCGAATGTGATCCTGCTGAACAAGACGGACCTTGTTTCTGTCGAAGAGGCAGGCCAGCTGATGGCGGTTCTGCGAAAACTGAATCCGGACGCTCGAGTGATTTCTGTTCAGTTTGGCAACGTGCCGCTGGCAGAGATTCTGAATACCGGACGATTTCAGCTCGATTGGGCGGAGTCGGCAGACGCGTGGCAAACAACACCTCGCGGCAGTGAGTCCAGCGAAACTGAGGAATACGGTATCTCCAGTTTTGTGTATCGAGCCCGGCGGCCGTTTCATCCGCAGCGATTCTGGGATTTTTGGATGGACGGTGAGTATGCGCCCAGCATCTTGCGATCCAAGGGTTATTTCTGGCTCGCAACGAGAAATGATATTTCTGGGTTTTGGTCGCAGGCGGGGCAAGTTCTCGCCGCGGAGCCTGGTGGTGTCTGGTGGGCGGCAACACCACGTGAAGAATGGCCGAAGGATGATCCGGAACTCCTGCAGGAGCTCGATTCTCTTTGGGACAAGCAGTGGGGCGATCGGCGTCAGGAACTTGTGATCATCGGGCAGGACCTGGATCGATCCGAGGCTGCTGCCGCGCTGGACGCCTGTCTGTTAACAGACAAAGAAATGGATGCAGGTCTGGCATTCTGGGAAAGCCTGCCGGACCCATTTGGTTCATGGGTGCATGACGACTGTGGCCATGATCATGACCACGACAATGGAGTCTGTGATCATTAGGCCATGCGCTGGAGCAGTTGCGTAGAAGACCATGCGGATGCAAGTCATCCGCATGGTTTGTGTTGGCTGCTGACCTTGATGTAGAAATTGACTGAGCCCATTCGCAGTCGCCAATGCGATGGCTTTTGCCTGCGTCAGCCGGCGGCAACGTTGACATAGACTTTCAAAGCATCGCGATCTTCAACAAGCAGCCGCATCATTTCCTTGTAGTTGTCGAGTCCATCGACGGGAGTCGTAAGAATTCTCTCGATGACGCCTGGATATGTCACTTCTCCGAGAGCAAGGTCGGAAATGCCGGCTTCAAAATGCCGGAAATTTGCATTTACAGATCCAACCAGAAGTTTATTGCCAAGAACCCAGTTCAGGTTAATGTTGTCGCCCGGAACCTCCACCTTGCGTTGCCCGCCTGTAATGCTGGTCCAGACCATGCAGCCGTTGTGGCCAAGAACCTGCATGGCTTCAAACGCAATAGCACTGTTTCCGGTGGCTTCAATAATCAGATCGGGCTTGCCATGTGCCGCTGCGAGTTCATGCAGTGTTGTGTCTGAGGTGCTGATATACGTTGCACCAAGACCTTCGGCGATTTCGGCTTTCAGATTTGGCTTGCGTCCTCTCGCCAAAGTGAATACTTCCATTCCGCGAAGTCGCAGTACCAGAGTCGATAGCAAGCCGATCTGCCCTGCCCCGGTGACCCACGCTCGCTTCGGTTCCCAGACCTGAAGTCTCTTTTGAGCCAGGAAAGCCTGTTCCACCGCTTTTGCCGCGCAGCTCATCGGCTCGGCCAGGACGTGCAGGTGTTTCAGGCCGACCGGCATTCGGACAATGAATTCTTCGTCATCAACGAAGTACTCCGTAAGATAACCGTGTCGCAGGTTGATTCCTCGTTCATAATATTGCTCTTCGCTTGTGATATCTGAGCGTCCGATCTTGTCGAAAATGGACCCCCCTGGCCTGCGCACGGTGCAAGTCACATAGTCACCCGGCTTCACTTTGCGGACATTTGCGCCGACTTCTTCCACGATGCCAAAGCATTCGTGGCCAATCACAAGAAAGTCGTAGCCTTCAGGGGCGTTTCCATAGAGCGCTTCGTTGATTTCTCGGTCCGTCGCATCAACTCCGACTTTCAGCACTCTGACAAGCACGCCTCGCTCATTTGGGACATCTGCCAACCGAGGCTTTGCCAGCTCAGCTAGGTGAACGCTATTTGGGGTGCCCGGACGAACTGCGATGGCTTTCATTGAACTAAAAACTCCTGTGTAGATTAATTGATTTGAGTAACTATGGGGCTGTCGCGTTTCAGATACGTTTCTGTAGGTCCTCCGTCGCAAGTGAGGACTTCTGACCTTGCTTGCGAGGTCTGCGGCGGATGCCTTTCATCACCGCGTCGCGTTTGCTTGGGAAGCACAATGCCTGGCTTGAGATTTCGTCTTGGTCTGGTGAATGCGTGAGTTGCCAGGACTTGGATTGGGTGTTGAATCTGTCTGCTTATTTTGTTTGTTTTTTACTGTCGCCCCGTCCTTCTTCCTGGCCCTAAGTCGCCCATCTTTCCGTTTCTTCTTGCGTTACTAAAAAGGTGCCTTGCTTTCTGGGTTTATGGCGAGAAGTTTGGCCCCAGTTTGGCAGTTCTGCACCTTTTTAGGCCCTGAAAAACCATCTGAAGAGTAAACTTCAGCTTCACTAAAAATCTCGGCTTTTTGGAAAAGCCTTCATGCTGCTACACTTGCAACGCCTGAAGGGTCTCCCGAATCCCTGTATGGTAAAAGAGTTTCTCATAAACTCTCTCTCAAAACTTTATCTCTCTTGGTTCAGGGAAGAAAGTAACAGATGAAGGGCCCGTCAAAGACACCTCAGCCAAAGTCCAATGGCAATCGCGTCAGTCAGGTCGTCTTCGCTGATTCGATGAATTCGCAGTCTTCGCTTCGTATTTCGGATGTCTTTCGACGTCAGCGTTGGGTGATTCTTGGCTCAATGAGTCTGGGGCTTGCATTAGCTTCGCTTTATTGGACCAAGGCGAGAATTTGGTACGAATCTTCGGCAAAAATCCTTGTAAGTCAGCGCGATCCGGGGTTGGCATCAACTACAGCGGCCACAACGCAGACTCGCGAAATGGTCGATGAGGACGTATTGGCCAACCATATGGAAGTCCTGCGGAGCCGCCGAATCGTCGAAGGGGCACTCGAACGTCATTCTTTGATGGATTTGCCATCTGTCAAAGGCAATATTCGCAATCCAGAAGAAAGCGACTCTGCTGACTATGTGATTGAGCATCTAAAGCTCAGTCGAGGTGGTGAGGGTACCGCGAAAGATGCACGTAGTTTGTCAATTCGGTTTGAGCACACAGAGCCTGACGATGCACGCCTGATTCTTGAGGCCATCGTGGTGGAGTACCAGTTATTCCTCGGCGAGCAATTGTCCAGGTCGATGTCCGAAGCGAATAATCTCGTTAAGGAAGCTCGTGATAACCTGGAAAAAGAACTGGAACAGCAGCAGCAGGAATATATTACTGCCCGCCAAAATGCCCCTGTGCTCTTTCAGGGTGACGGAAGCAGCAATGTTTATCTCGATCAGTACCGCCGACTTCATGAGGAATTACTGACGCTGGATATTACGGAATCATCCAGCAGGTCTCGTCTCGAGAAAGCGAAGGCTGTTTTCGCTTCGAAAAAAGAGGGCGAGAAAATCGACATTGATGATCTGGGTGTCATTGATACGGATAGCCTCGGAAGGCTCGGTATTTTTGCAAGTATGCAGGCACGCGCCACTCAGTCCAGTGTTTTCCAGGCCGACCAGCCCGAGCGGCTCGAACAGGCTCGACTGATAAGCGATCTTTTGCGGAAAGAAGCTGATCTGGGCACAATGAAAGCAGACCTTGGCCTGAAGCATCCAAGTGTGCGAAAGCTTGAGGAAGAGATTGCCTTTATTCAGCAAAGAATTGAATCAAGGGAGAAGGATCTTGCTCCAGCGATGGAAGACGTACAGCTGACACCAGATGGTCTTCTGAAAGCCTATGTTGCCTTCATTGAAAGTGATATCACTGCGATTTCAGAGAGACGCAGAGAGCTTGGACTTCTTAAGGCTGATGCTGAAAGCCAGGCTCGCGTACTGGTAGAATTTGAGCTCAAAGAAGGCATCATGAAGTCACGCGTAGATCGCACGCAGGCTCTCTTTGATGGTTTGGTTGAGCAGCTTCGGGGTCTGGACCTCGCAAGTGGAATGCATGGGTACATTCACGAGTTGCTTGAATCTCCTCGCAAGGGCGAAAAAGTTTGGCCTAGCCTTGCTCTATGCGGTATGGGGGGGATTATGCTGGGTTTCGTGGGCGGCATTTTTGCAGCCTTGATGATTGATCAGCTTGATACCCGGTTCCGTACATCGTCCGAAATCGACAGTGCGATTGGCCTGCCAATCCTGACACGAGTTGGACGGCTGAAAACGGATGGGGATTCTCCAATCGTTTTGGACAACTCTCCGGAAGGCGAGTCATTCCGAATCTTGCGTACGCTTCTGCTGAATGATATCCGTTCTGGTCAATTGCGAGTTATCTCTGCAACAAGCCCGCTTCCCGGCGACGGAAAGTCAACGGTGCTTGCAAATATCGCGGCATCGTTTGCTAAGCTGAACATGACAGTCGTCATGATCGAGGCGGATATGCGACGTCCGACGTTCCACAAAAGATTTGGAGTGCCAGACGGTGCAGGGCTTTCGGACGTCCTTCGAGGGAAAATCGGAGTCGACGAGGTTTTGGTTCCCAGTAAGATACAGAACCTGACCTTGATAACGGCCGGTTCGGTAACAGTGGATCCATCCGAGTTGCTTCAGGATGAAGTGTTTGACCAGTTGCTGGTCGCTCTGAAGGAACGTTTCCAGCTGGTGATTATCGACGTGGGCCCCGTTCTTGCTGTTTCCGACCCAGTAATCGTTGCACAGAAATCAGACGGCATGCTTCTGGTTGTGCGGTCTTCGAATGACACGCGTCAACAAGTTATTGACGCCGTCGAAACGCTGCGATCTGCCAACGCAAAGATGCTGGGCTGCGTTGTAAATACCTATGGAAGTGGCCACGAATTTGAACGACGTGGTTACTATGGTTATTACTACTCGGAACGTAACGGAAAAGGCGGAGAGGCAACTGGAAAAGGTCGGCGAAAAACTGGTGAGGCTGCGACTGATCGGTGATTCGCTCGCCTTATGGCTCAGGAATAAAAAAACGCGAAGGAGTGATCCTTCGCGTTTCTTTTTTTGACTGTTGACTTTGCACTATTTGCTTGGGTCAAGCAACACGTTGAAGTTCAATGCATTCAGCACGCCGTTAAATGCTGCCTGATGAGGCTTGAATTGCAGCATGACAACATCGTTCGGTTGGATCAGAATTCGTTCTTTCTTGTCAACCATCGCTCTTGCAAGGTCAACGCGAATTGGAAGCTGGCGACCGTCAGGCATTTCCCTGAGGATGATGACTCTGGTTGGTCGAACCATGTGGCCTGGAGTTCCAGTCGACAGGGCCTGCCCCGATTGTCCAAGCGGACCGCCAACCGAACCGTTTGCCAAGGCGATCGCTTCGATCACATCGATATCCTCGTCACGAGGCATTGGAATCTTCGCACCTCCCACCAGACCGCCGATGTAGAAGTAGTCTGAACGCCTTGGCACATACACAACGTCACCGTCTTCCAGAATGACATCGTTCGGCGTGTAAGGTAGTTCCTGCCCTGGGCAACCCACCAGAGGGATCTTTACAACCTGGGAGCTGCCTGGATTCGAAGTCATGTAGGAGGCCGTTCGGTTTTGTAGCTCTTCAGGGCATATCGCATGAGGATTCTGCAGCCCCGCTTTCTTGAAGACCCACAGTTCGCGGGCTGCATCCGTGCCGGGCAAACCGCCTGTGATGGCGAGTGCGTGCAGAACATCGTTTTCGAACGCTGGAAGGTCAACAACGTCTGCCGAACCACGATGCACGTGGTCAACCTGTCCAGGAGAAACAAGTTGAACCGGAGTTGATGGCGTGTCTTCTCGAAGAACCACGATGCGATGCACGCGGGCGGTTACCAGTGAGACTTGAACTCGTTCGGTGTCCTCTTTCGTGATCTCTTTCTCGCGATAGGAACTCTTTACGGCTGTCGTTGCTTCTGGAAGTGTCAGTCCGGCAACCTGTATCTTTCCAACAAGTGGAAGATCAATCGAACCGTCTTGATCAACCGTCACCGGCAAGCCAGTGGTCGTTCCGACTACACTGCCGTGAGGTGGATAGTACCGCTGATTGATAGGCTGAGTTCTCTGAAGGATTGGTGTTACTTCAGTTCCTGGCGGAACAACGCCAAACACGTAAACACTTAGCTGGTCACCGGCACCAATAACATGCGCGGCTGGTTTCGTCTGGCCAAGTGCTGTGAATGGGAACACAGCAAGGCCTTCTCTTGGTTCCGGACACAAGTGTCTCGGGAGTCGGTTCGCCGGGATCGATTGATGCACGTCTGTAATTGCGTGGCACCCAATTGTGCCCATCAAGCTGGCCGTTGCGAGGCCAGTGAGCAACGATGACTGCACTTTACTGAAGAGAGAGCACTTTTTCATTGGAACCATCCTTGACCCATCGCGCAGATGCACGGCATCTTACTTTAAAGATTCAAACCGCTGGCGGAACGTTGCAAGCTGTTGAACCGACATTGGTGTCGGTTTGGCCAGCTGGAATGTTCCCTGACTTGCTGCAGATTTGTTCGGCTAACAACCTGACGCTCGCTCAATCGACCGCACCCTGTGTTGCGTTCAACACAAGCTGTTGCAGAAGTGAGCCCTGCGAGACTTTCTCAGTGCTCGACACGGAGTCAGAAAAACGATCGAAAGAGATGTCCGCACCGGACGCTGGTCCTTCAGGATCCTTTTCGTATTCCTCTGGCCCACTATTTGCGGGTTGTTCTGGCATCGGCGCTGAAGGTTCAACCTGCAGCCCTGGGCTCGTGCCGCCCTCACCAATTTCGGCTGCCGGGGAAACCTCAGCAGGCACCTGATCAGGGTATGATCTCAGGTGTTCCAGCGGAAAGGTTTCATGGCTGCCTGGAGACGCAGCGTGCGAAACGTACTGCGTTTGCTCTGGAAGAAAAGTTTGCAGAAAGTGATGATCAGGCTGACATTTTGCGCATGAAGCGCCATCCTGAAATCCTGCGTACCATTCGTTTCTTCGAGATGGGTCATGCTCAATGAATACTGGAGGCTTCCAGTATTTCTTTGGGGCGATGAGTGGTGGCTGTCCATCTCCTCCGGTGGCCACATCGTAATAACCGGCTTTCCAGCCGATCTTGTAGTCGCCAGTGAAGCATTCGTCATTGCAGCCATCGAACTCATGCCATGCCTGGCCGGTTCTTATTTTCTGGCTTACTTCATACTTGCAATCAGAGATTGCTGTGCATCCGGGAAGAGAAAGGCAAAGTGCTATGGCACCCATTCGCCCCCGAAAAACCGCCTTGTACCACATGAAAGTGACTCCTTTCGAAAACCGTTGAAGGGTTTCATCGGAAGTCTTCGGTTGCTAACGCGATTTCACCTGACGAAAACTCAACCTGTAATTTTGAATTACAGTAACTCATCTGAAAAGTCACCCAGTCCTTCCTGTGTATCCCATTTTTACTGTTTGTGTTTTGTGCTCTAGGTGTCGCATCTTCTGTTTGTTTGGGGGGAATGGGGTGTCAATTCGAGTTTTCCAACGCCTTTACTGGTTTCCCTGATGCCGAAATGCAAGCGGTGTACGCAGTTCGGAACTTTTCAAGCCGACGTATAAACTGTGTTCCCGGCTTGGACAGACAGACTAGTGTTCAAATTGACAGTTTTTCTTCTGTTTAGGTTGACGAACTCTACTTTTGCAGCGCCTTGGGTGAAAGGAAATCCTTTTCTTTGGCGTCTTCGCAGGTGTATCCTCGTAGCTTCTGCTGCGGCTCATTCGTTTTTTTGAGCTTGTGTCAGCGAGTGACCGACTTTGGAGCAATTCTGTGAGTAGTCCTTCTCAATTGATTCAGCCTCTGATTTGCACCCAGGCAATGTCTACACTTAAGACAGTTGTGCCTGGGGGTAATCCGAATCTCAGAGAAGACGTTGCGGGTGACGCATCTGGGCTCGTTCGGGCTGAAGTGTTCTTACGATATCGCCAGGTTTTTTTGACGTCTCTGCCCCTCCTGTTTGGTGACTTGTTCGCCCTGGTTGGTTGCTACTTGTTGGGAACCCTGGCTGCACATTGGCTGCTTGAGTCCCCAGTCTACTACTCAGGTCTTTGGAACAATTTGACCGCTTTGTGCCTGTGTCACGTGATGCTGGGCAGTTTTCTTGGTTTGTTTCCGGCCTCGGGGATTAACCCGGTCTGTGAATTGAGGAACCAGCTAACTTCGATCAGCGGATCGTTTCTCGTGTTGGTGGCTCTGAACGGTTTGGTTGGTGAAGTGACCACTAACGAAGTCGTAACAATATTTGTTGCGTTTCCGCTTGTTTTGGTTGCCGGCCCGTCGTCGCGTTTCTCAGCTCGCCGTGCGTGTGCTCGTTGTCGATGGTGGGGCGAGCGTGTCATCATTGTGGGAAATGGTCGGCAAGGAAAATTAGTCTACGAGTTTCTTGATCGTATGCCGCAGCGTGGGCTTAAGCCTCTTGGGATGGTTGATGACAATCCAGGGGAATATTGGATTTCTGAAGAAGCGGTGCCTTTTGAGTTCCTCGGCAACACATCGGACCTTGTGGAGATCTGTCAGCGTAAGCAGTGTCACTGGGTTATTGCTGCAGTAGCCGATAAGAGCGAAGGCGTCGTGCGTGAGATCCTTTCACAAGGCAGTCTGATCCCCAATCTGGTTGTGCTTTCCACGAACATGTTGACGCCGACACTGTGGGTGGAATCTTTTGATGTCGCTGGCCTGAGTGGTGTGCATATCAAAGACCGCTTGTTATGCCCGGTTCAAAAGGTTGTAAAGCGGCTTTCTGACGTGATGCTTTCTGCGATAATCCTTTTGATGTGCTCGCCGTTGCTGCTTGTGATCGCCGCCTGGATCAAGCTGGTTTCACCGGGGCCAATATTTTTCAGGCACCATGGGCGTATTGGCCGCAATGGTGTGCGGTTCGGGGCATTCAAAATTCGGACAATGGTTGTAAATGCTGAAGCAGCGCTTCAGAGCTATCTCGATTCAAATCCGGAAGCGTTGGCGGAATGGAAACGGGACTTGAAGTTGAAGCACGACCCGCGAGTGATCCCCGGGATCGGAAATTTCCTGCGCCGTACAAGTCTTGACGAGCTCCCTCAGTTGCTGAACGTGCTTATGGGGGAAATGAGCCTCGTGGGGCCCCGCCCGATTTATACGGATATTGAAGTCAACAAGTTCGAAGAGATGTATCCGCTCTATTTGCGAGTGCGTCCGGGCTTGACTGGTTTGTGGCAGGTTTCCGGTCGCAATAATACGAGCTATGAAGATCGCGTCCGTCTTGATTCATATTATGTCAGGAACTGGTCGCTGTGGCTGGATTACTACATTCTGCTTCGGACCGTTCGGACCGTGCTTCTGAGAGAAGGCAGTTACTAGTGCTCAGTCAAGGTAAAGAATTCGGGTTGGAGGAAGCGGGTCTTGCGGAAGATCCAATAGCTGCAGGGCCTTTTAGCAAGGTCCACTACCCCGAAATTTAAGTCTTGACACTGCACTAGCGAACTCGGGAGCTGTCCGCGAAACTCTTCAGTTTCGAGGCCCTGCAATCGTGATGTGGCCGCGAGTGGATTGTTTGATTCAGGATTGCGATAGTCTGAATTGTCCCAATTTTTAAGAAGACCGCCTGCGGTTCGCGGCGGTCTTTCATCGCTAATAAGGTTTGCGGAAAAACTCCCGTATGGGCCAGAAGCAAAAAAGAGCTGGTTATGTACGGTCCGCAATCTTTAACGGTGGTGGTCGCGGGGTTGGCGTATTGGGACTCTTTTTTATGGAGTCCCTCCTCTCGCGTTCGCTCAAGCATCAGTTTGCCGAATACCTGATTGCTTTCAGCCTCGCCACAGCGGGAGGCATCTTTTTCACACTCGGACTAAATCGCGCTGTTGCTCGAGATCTGAAAACTCATCTGCCCAGGAACGAGACCGATTTAGCGGGAATTGCAATTGGGAAAGCTCAGTGGGTTCTCCTGCGCGTGTTGCCTCTGGTTTGTCTGGGAATGATCCTCATCGCCGGGCTACTGCATCGTCAGTCGTCATTGAGTGCCGTCGGGAGCATGACGGGATTAACCTATGTCGTGTTACTTTCAGCGGGGCTTGGGTTGCAGCAAATTCTCGCCGAGACGCTTCGGGCGCTGGATTCTACGGCGATGGCGTCTGTGTACGCTGGGCCATCGGGGGGCCCACTGTTTGTGCTTGTTTCGATGCTGTCCGTCCTATTGATTCGCAGCGTGGGGGAAGACTTACACAGTGTGCTGCTGACTCAGATGGTGATTTCCTGGGTCATACTGCTGCCGGGAATTTTTGTACTTAGGCAGTCACTTCGAGCGGTCTTTCATGCCGCCGACAAGAAATCCACGGTGATCCGCTCCATGACGCCGTCACGGGACAATGCGTGGGACTATACGACATTAATGCTGACCCAGTTGACGTTCTTTGCGTGTACCCAAATAGATATCTGGATTGCCCCGTTTGTGATTCGGGAAGATGACCTTGTATGGTATCTGGCTCCCAGAAGATTGGTGATGCTGACATCAGCACCATTACAGCTGTTGAACTTGACGATCATCACCAGAATTCCTGAGCTGCTTTCGCTCGGCAGAAAGAATGATTTACAAAAGTTGCTTTGGAAATCGGCGACAATCGGTTTTGTTCCAGCTGCACTTATCCTCTGCTTATTTCTTTCCTTTCCTGCGCAGTTATTGAGCCTGATTTACGGCAGTCAATTCGATGCGGGGCGCGACGTTTTGCAAATTCTTAGCGGTGCCCAACTCATCAATGCCTGGACCGGGTCCTGTGGAATTGTGCTGATGATGGGTGGGCAGCAGCGGTCAGTACTCCTTGTGAATTTTCTGGTGGCTTTCATTTTGGTTGCAGCCGTTTTTCTGATTCACCCGAAGAACCCGTTTCAGTTGTCTGTAATTGCCGGAGCAGCAACAGCGATTCAGTACTTGATGCTTTGGGGAATGACTCGCGCAATCATGGGATTGTGGACAAATGCTGGACCCCGGCCTGCCTCAGCGCGGGCCACCTAAATAGCGAAGACCCTATGACGATTCAGCATAGAATTTTTATTGTGGGAAGTCCTCGCTCAGGAACAACACTGCTGCAGAGTTTGCTGGCGGCGCATGAATCTGTGCAAGGGTTCACTGAGTCGCATTTTTTTGATAAGGGTTTCTTTCAGTCGCGGCTGACCCGTCGATGGTGCGTGCGCGATGCCCTAAAGAGTCGGATAGCCAGTTTTTTCCGTGAAAATCCAAGTACTTCTTGTTGCCTCGAATCGGAAATTGTGGATGCATTGAGTGGAAACGCCGAAGCGGATGCTGCCACTCTGGTCGGTCTCTTCGACCGTTGTGCCGAATCTCAGGGAAAAACTGCGTGGCTGGAGAAGACGCCTGACAACGTTCGGCGTGTCGCCTTGATTTCTGGTGTGGTCAGAAATGCCGTTTTCATTCATATTGTGCGCCGGCCTGTCGAAACGATCCTGTCGCTCCGGAAAGCGAAGGCTCAATGGGGCAGGAATAATTCGTGGTTTCGGTGTTTTGCGCATTGGTATTCGGCAATGTGGTATACCCAAAGGTACGCGAGTCTCTCTGGGCATTTCGTCGTTACATACGAAGATCTGACGGCGAATCCGGACGGAGTTATCAGGTTGCTGCTTGAGCGGCTTGGACTTCCGTGGGAAGAAGAACTTTTTGAAAAGCGGGTTAACGCAACACAAGGGCTTGTGCGGGCTGACGAGAAATGGAAAGCAAACAATTTTTCGCATATCGAATCACGCGCCCCGGTTTCGGACTCATTATTGCCGTCGTGGCTGGCCTGCATTGTCAGGCGAGTCTCGATTTACGACCAGCTCAGGGAGCTTTCACTGAAGGCTTCCCCCGAAGCTTCCAAATGAGTCAACGATTGGCGTGTAACGCATGAATGTTCTGATCATTACGCAAATCTATGCGCCGGAAATGGGCGCTCCGACAGTGCGACTGTCCTCGCTGGCCCAAGGGCTGCTGCGCGGTGGACACAAAGTTTTCGTGGCGACCGGAATGCCGAATTATCCCGCAGGGAAAGTATTCCCGGAGTATCAATCCAAGTGGTGGCAGCGAGAGGTCATTGACGGTGTAGAGGTCTTTCGTACGGCCTATTTTACGACGCCAAGAAATCAGAGCCGATGGAAGCAACTGTTTAGTTACATGACGTTTCTTCCGGCCTGTTTTCTGTCTGCCCTGCGAGCAGGGCCGGTGGACTGCATCGTCGTGAGTTCGCCTCCCATCTTTCCAGTAATCGTGGCCCGGATTCTGTCCGTCCTTCGGCGTGCCAAATTGGTGTATGACGTTCGGGATCTTTGGCCCGATGAAATCGTTGCATGTGGTGGTGCGCGTGAAGGGTCATTGCCCATCCGAGTTATTTCCGTGCTGGAGCGGATGATTTATCGTCGTGCTGATCGGATTCTTTGCACGACCAAATCTTTCATGCGAATTATCGAATCGAGAGGTGTTTCGCCCGAGCGACTTCGCCTGATTCCAAACGGAGCCGATACGACTCGTTTTAAGCCTCTTGAGAGCGCTGGGGACTTCAGGCAGCGGTGGAACTTAGAGAATCGCTTTATCGTCCTCTATTCTGGTGTGCTGGGTCTAAAACATGGTCTTGAAATGCTGGTCAAGGCTGCCGAGCGACTAAAGGATTTGCAGAGCATTGCATTTGTGATGGTCGGCGATGGGGCCAGCCGCCCAAGACTCGAGAAGATGGTTGACGAAAGACAGTTGAAAAATGTTTATTTTGTCGGTGAGCATCCTTCGGATCAGATCCCGCAGATCATCAATAGCGTTGATCTTTGTGTGACGACTCTTCAGGCCTCACCGTACCTGCAAAATATTCTTGCGGTGAAGATCTTTGAATATCTTGCCTGCGGCAAAGCCGTGGTTGCAGCTGTTAATGGAGAGAGTCGACGGGTGCTTGAAGAATCCGGAGGAGGAATTGCGGTGGCTCCAGATGATGACGCCGCATTCGCAGAGGCGATTCGTGCGATTTACAATGAACCGGATCGCAGGCGGAATATGGAACAATGCGGCCCGCAGTTTGTCAGGGAAAACTATTGCCGAGTCAGCATCGCAGACCGCTTCTGCACCGAAATTGAAGCCGTGCGGGCCGACGGAGATGTTCGATGAGTAACGATAGTTCAATTGCACCGCCGGTGGGCGCTGGTGATCCGCTTCCATCAAGCCCAGGGGCCGATGAGCGACGAATCCCAGCATTTGACGGCCTGCGCGGAATTGCAATTTTGCTGGTGTTCATATTTCACATAAAGCCGCCCAGTGAATCACCTCTGAATGGAAAAGTTGTAGACTTTATTTTTGGACCGTTATGGTGCGGCGTTGATTTGTTCTTTGTGCTTTCAGGCTTTTTGATTACGGGAATACTTGCGGATACGAAACAGCACGCCAGGTACTTCCTGAACTTCTATGCACGGCGCACAGTGAGAATTTTTCCGCTTTACTATGGAGTACTTGGCGCACTTTTTGTTGTTCTGCCTTTGATGGGAATGCTGCCAATTCCGCAGTTGAAAGGTCTTCTTGCCGGAGATTACTACAAAGCTCTGTGGGATAATCAGGCGTGGCTTTGGCTCTATCTGCAAAACTTCCTTCAGGCTCGAGGAGAGCATCAGCTTCCTGGACTTGGGCACTTTTGGTCACTGGCAATTGAAGAACAGTTTTATCTTGTTTGGCCATTCCTGGTTTACTTTCTCTCGTCCAAATCCATGCTTCGTCTGGCTGCGGCCATCTTTGTGATGGGGCTGCCTTTGCGTTGGGCGTTGCTGCATTACGGATTTGATTCGTGGGCGATTCGTCACATCACTTTTGCCCGTGTCGATGCACTTGCTGCTGGTGCTTGTGTGGCACTTCTTTATCGCAATTGCCCCCTGCATGTTTTGCGAAAGCTTACGTTGCCGCTTTTTAGTGTTTCATTGATCGCGGTTTTGGTTCTCGCAGCGTTGGTTCCGGGGATGACTCGAAACTCTTTTGAGGTAACGGTTTGGGGATACACGGCATTTGCGGCCCTGTTTTCCTCCATCATCATGGCGATTCTGTCGCAGCAGGCCCCGGCTGGTTTTCTGCGCATGCTCAATTTGCGATTCATGACTTTCTTTGGGACGCTTTCGTACGGAATTTACGTTTTTCACTGGCCGGTGATTCATGCGTCCAGGGCGATTACCGGAAGACTTCGGATTCCTTTGTTTACTTCCTATCCAATCATTCCCTTTGCTCTGGAATGTGCCATTACAGTTGTTGTTTCAATTCTACTCGCGATGTTGAGCTGGAAGTACTATGAGGCACCATGGCTTAGACTGAAAAGGCGATTCCGTTACCATGTCTCCTGAGCATTTATTTCGAGATGAGGCCGGGCAGCCTGCGCCGTCAGTTGCCAGGCTCACTGCCTTTGCTGCCTTGTTTTCGGCTGTCGTCGTTATCGCTTCTATTGCGATTCGAACTCTTTTTCTGGGTGGTATCAGCTACTCTGCCGGGGAAGTGTTTTCTGAGAAGCTTGATTATCTTTCGAGTTCCAGCGCTGATGAGAATGTTTACTTTGTAGGGACGAGCCACATCTATCGCAGTATAGATCCCCAGCAATTTGATGCTGAGTGTCATGACTCAGGAATTGATGCGAAGTCCTATAACGCAGGTGTATTTCGGCTCGGATATCTGGAGGCGGATCTTCTCCTGGAACGTATCATATCGCGTGTAGAGCCTGGAAAACCCTGGCTGGTGGTCATGGAGCCATCCCTCCGCGACTGCGACTTTGTCAACTGGAGTTCTGAGCGGGAGCTGTTTACTCATGATCCTAAGCAGACAGTTCGGGCTGTTAGATATCATTGGCTGGGGATATGTGATGGGCAGTCCGTGTATAAGCAGCTCCGGCATGCTGCGGCGATGGCTGCTCATCTTGGAAGTGGATTGCTTTATCAATTGAATTACGGCAAGGCTTCGCGGGTCGTGTTTCCGATGGGCGACGGATTTGTCACGAGAAGTTTTGGGGTGCCCTTTGCAAATGGGTTTCTACCGCTTGATCGAGAGGAGCGGCGGCCATCGGATCACCCTCCATTATTTGATGATCCCGCAAAATTCGGCAAACTGCTGGAAGTTGGCACAAGTCGACGATCAAAGTCGAAGGCAGAGCCCATGCGATCCACGATCAGACTGTATGAGGAGATTGCTGAAAAGATTGAGACTGCGGGAGGTCGATTTGCATTGATTACCACGCCGCGATTCACAATTGGGGCACCTCATCTTGGTGATGATATAGATGCGCTTCTCAGGTATCCTCCCGCCACAATTTCCCGCCGACTGCTCGGCGACTATCGTTATTCTCCGGAAAATGAAGACTTATTTCAGGCCAGGTATTGGTTTGATCCGGAGCACCTTGGGCAGGCTGGCGCGACAGCATTTTCAAAAAAACTGGCGTCGGACATAGCGGCGAACCATCGTGACATTCTTCCCACTGAAAAGTGATTTACTGTCATTCTGATTGAAAGTTTTGGATCGGGCTCCTTCAGATGCTTTTTAATGAACCTCGATTCATTGCCTTCTTGTTGCTGGTCTTCAGTGTCTTCTGGTCACTGAAGAGCAACCGAAATCGGAAGGTGTTTCTGCTGCTGGCAAGCTATTTCTTTTATGGCTGCTGGGATTGGCGATTTCTCGGTCTGATTCTGCTTTCGTCCGTAACATCCTACGTGGCATCTCTTCTTATAGAGCAAAGCGAGGATCGGCCATTTTTCCGGTCGTTCTGTCTTGCCTGGGGCATTGGAATCGGACTGGGTGTTTTGTTTGTATTCAAGTACTACAACTTCTTCTCGCAATCGATTGCAGATGTTGCCTCAATGGCTGGGATTTCTGTCGCGCCGCACAGATTGAATGTCATTCTTCCGGTCGGGATCAGCTTTTTTACATTTCAATCGGTTAGCTATGTTCTTGATACCTATTTGCACCGCTCTCGTGCCACTCGAAACATAATCGACTACCTGTTGTATGTTGCCTTCTTTCCTCAGCTGGTGGCTGGGCCGATTGTCAGGGCAACGGATTTCCTGCCTCAATTATCAGCCTGTACATCTTTCAGCAGTGTTCGATGGCGACCAGCGCTGTCGCTGTTTGTCATCGGCTATTTCAAGAAGGCTGTCATTTCCGATAACATCGCGCCCCTTGTTGACGGTTTTTTCCTGGATTCAGGCAGCTTCGGCCATTGGGATGCCTTGCTTGCCGTAGTGCTCTACGCGGTGCAGATCTACTGTGATTTCTCCGGCTATTCAGATATGGGGATTGCCGTGGCTGCGTTCCTTGGTTACCGGCTTTGTGTGAATTTTGATCATCCGTATTTTGCAACCAACGTCGCGATGTTTTGGCGAAAGTGGCATATAAGTCTCTCGACATGGCTTCGCGATTACTTGTACATCCCCCTTGGAGGCAATCGGAAAGGGGGCGTGCGTACAGTCATAAATCTCATGTTGACAATGCTGTTGGGTGGGATTTGGCACGGTGCTGCGTGGACATTTGTTGTTTGGGGACTGCTTCATGGTCTGGGGCTCGTTGTGCATAGGGCCTGGGTTTCTGTACGGGGCAAAGTTGTCGGCCCCGGAGCGGCGTCATGGTTCGGCACCGCCACTGGATGGCTGCTAACGATGACTTGGGTCCTTTTGACGTGGGTCTTCTTTCGAAGTCCTTCGATGTCGGTTGCGATCGATGTGCTTCAGGCCGTCTTGTTTGGCGGGACTAAGAGCCGGATCCTGCCTCAGGTTTTCTGGTTGCATCTTGTTTTGCTGGCTATTCTCCATGCCGCAGCATGGAAACAAAGATGGGTACCCTGGATTGAGTCGATTCCAACTCCGGTTTTTCTGATGTTGCTTTCATTGAGTGTCGCCGCGTGTCTGTCGCTGGTGCCGAACGGGTACCGCCCTTTCATCTACTTTCAGTTTTAGTGAATTCTTAGGACAAGCCATGGCTTATTCACACATGATTCCGGAAGGACAGATGTCCTCCCTGAATTACTCGTCTTCGGGAATTCAGACCTGGATTAATGGGCTTAGTTTTTCGCTGGTGATGTCCGCTGGTGTGATCCCTTACTTTTTTTCGGAGTCGGATCAAACACGCGGAATCTCGCTTGGAATTGCTGTTGCAATATCTTTTTGTATTTGTGTTCTGTTTGCTGAAGGAGCGATTTCGCGACTGATGCTGCCGAGACACTATTCGCTTGCGGGCATCATCGTTTTTACGTGCTCAATTGCTTATGGCGTTGCTCGGGCGTTCTATCTGGAAAACGACAAGTATTATATTTTGGCGGACGTTTATCATTGGCTGATCGAGCTTCTGGCGATCACGATTCTAACGCGAGTCACACTAGGTGGTTCACCCGTTGAGGCTTCCAAGATTGCGATTTTCGGATGCTTTGTGACGGCCATGTTGACGTCCCTTGTCATTGTGGGTTGCTATATGGGACTTGTGCAGGGAGGAGGATATTTTCAGGGTAACAGTTTGTTCTGGCATCTTAAGGTCGGCGTCAACTATCCTCAATTGCCGCTCATGATTACGGTGTGTGCTTTGGTCTTTGGGCGCAACCTGGATGAGTTCTGGAGGAATCTCGCATGGCTGACGATTGCGATATCTGTTGTTCTGCTGGTAATGACTCTTAAGCGAACGATGTGGTTGAGCTCTGTCATCTCGCTGAGTTGCGTCTTAATTCCATCGCGAAATATAAAAAACCTGGCAATTATTGGCTCTATGCTGGCCATCGCTGTTGCGGCGTATGTCGTGACACGAGGAAGCGAAGCCTTTAGTTATCTTGACTTCTTGTCTTATAACGATGCCTATAGTGTTACTGACACTATGGAGGATCGAGAGAACCAGCTGGGTGACGCGGTCAAGCTCTTTGGTGTCGCAGGTGAAGGATTTGGAGCTGAAGTGGATATTTATGAAGTAGGTACCAACAGGGTAGACCGAATCCATTATATTCACTCGTTGTATGTGTTTCAGATTGTTCAGCTTGGTTTGCCATTTGCGATCGTCAGCTTCTCCTTCATGGCAGCCCTCATCTTTCGGTTAAATGGATTGGTTTCGTCGGCGTTCATCATTGACTGGCGTGTACCTGCCGGCTTGGCATGTCTGATTGGTCTGGGTTTTAACGGCGTGACACTTGTTTCAGTTCACAGCGCGTTTTCCGGAGTTGCTTTTGGTTTGGCGATTGTCGCAATCTCAGACCAGCCAACCTGGGTTGGCTATGGCATGGATGAAGATGACGAAGATGATGAATATGACGATGATTCTGATTTTGAAGAGAGTGAGAACGAAGAAGAAGATCACTGATAGGGATAACAAGCTTCGTGATCTGCTAGTGATGAGTGGGTCCTTGTTTGGCGTGAGGCCCCTGGCTGGCGAGAGTAGCGGTCCATGTAAGCTCCGCGGAAGCTTCAGGTGCGGGCCATTTCTGGGTGCTGGATAATGTCCTCAGCGTTTATGGGCAGACAACGAGGTATTCTTCATCGGTGTTCGCGCTTTTCGATCGTTGTGCCAAAGTTGGTTTGCGGACGTGGTGTTTTGGGATAATGGCTGCGCATTCGCTTCAAGTGTTCCAGAATTTCGCATTGTTGGGTCACTCTGTTCCGACTGTAGTGGCGATTCATTTGACTTCGTCAACGTCGATGCTGTTTTTTGATGCGGTGCGAGGGAAATGCCTCTAGAATGTCAAAGTGGGTTGTTCGGTCAGAATTGAGCGATCATGACTGATTTTCCGAGCTTTTTGCACTTTGAGCTCCAGGTATTTCACAAGACCGTACGCTAATGTCCAATTACGAACCAGGATGTCGGAAATTTGTATTGCTGACTGGCGCGACAGGGCTGGTTGGGGGGCTTGTGCTCGCGAATTTGCTCCAGAACGAGCAGCCGGTTGCAGTGCTCGTTCGGGGAAACCGAAGGCGGACAGCCCTTGAGCGCGCGGAAATCCTGATGCGACGACTTGAAGAGCGGTTCGGGCGTTTGTTTTCTCGGCCCGTTGTGCTGTCTGGCGATCTGAATAGCCCTGAGCTTGGTCTGGCACCATCGGATCGGGATTGGGTTGCGGCGAATTGCAACAGCATCATCCATTCAGGAGCAAATCTCCTTTTTCGGCCAGCGAAAGACCATCCCGATAACGAGCCCTTCAGGACGAATGTGACTGGGACAAAATGCCTGCATGAGCTGGCGAAAGCGGCCGGGATTCGTGAGTGGCATTATGTGTCGACCGCATACATTGCGGGCTTGCGCAGCGGTCGTATCTATGAGCGAGACTGCGAAGTCGGGCAGCAGTTTGGAAATGATTATGAGCGAAGCAAGGTTCAGGCGGAGCAATTCCTTCGTCAGTCGCCGTATATCGACCAGTTAACTGTTTATCGTCCTTCGATCGTTATTGATTTGCATCCGACGACGAGCATGCGTTCCGATCAGACGATCAACAGTGCTTTTGTTATGTTTCAGGCACTGAGTCAGAGGTTTGGTCTGCCGAAGCGTGGCGACTGGTTTCGGCGGCTTGGCTTTGATGGTTCAGAGAAAAAGAACATCGTAACAGTTGACTGGGTCTCCTCGATGATTTCCCAGATCTATCGTCGCCCTGCCCTTCACGGTCAAACATATCATTTGACCAGTCCGAATGGGACGTCTGCTTCAGATCTTGAGGATTCCTTCAGTGCTGCGGTTCAAATGAGCGGTATCAAACTGCCGGCAACTCGCAGCGAGGCGTTGCCTCAAATCGACGAGCAAGCGGCGCCCTTTGTTGCTGCGTTTCAACCTTACTTTAAAGATGATCCCGTATTTGACCGTGAGAATTTGCTGCGTGCGGTGAGAGAGTGTGGTGAAAGTGATGTACCGACTTTGACAGTTGAAGCGTTGCGAGATTTTTGCATGCGGCAGACAAAACCTGTTTTGCCACCCTCGGCAATTGAGGAGTCTGTCTCGGATTGGGGTCTGTTTGTTAGCAACCGACACTTGATCGCATCTAATGAGATGTTGTCTGCCAATAACCAGATTGCGACCGGTAATTTTGTTCCAGACGCCTCTGTTTTTGGTTTGGAGACTTTCGGGCCCGGTGGAGGCCAGTGGCTGATTTCTGAAAAAGGCTCCCGTGTTCTCGTTCGTCAGGCAGCCGTCAGCGAGGCCAGAATTCGCTGGATTTGTCGAGCTGTGACTCTGAATGAGATAATCGCTGGTGGGCTTACTGTTTCGCGGGCGATTGAAGCTGGTCTACTTTTTATTGAATCTGAAACTGTGATGGACGCTGAAGGCACTTCTGTGGCTACCGACGGGTTTTGTCGACTTGTTGCTGCTGTTCGCCTCATGAATTCGGTTTCCGCTGTCAGGAATTCGGAGGTTGCGAATGTTCGCTGATAAGAGCTCACCGATCGTTATTGCCGGGATTGCCTGCCGGGTTCCTGGGGCTGACAGTGTTGAAGCGTTTGCTGCTTTGTTGTTTGGTAGTCAGACTGGATACGCTGATTTGCCAGCCGAACGCTGCGATCGAACATTGTATTTTGATCCGGCAAAAGGCAAGACTGGAAAGTCCTACACGACGCTGGGCGGCGTTGTTCCGGAACGTCCACTTGATCGGGAAACATGCCCGCTGAATTCGGCCACTGAGAAGTTGTTTGATGCAGCCCATGTTCAGTTTGCAGAGGTTGCAGCCACTGCCTGGAAGCATGCTGGTCTGTTGCCCAACGACGGTCGGTTTGAAAAAACGGGCGTCTACGTCGGCCATTCTGGAGGGACGAAATCCGGGGGCGGTCTGAGCCTTGGGACTCAGATCGACGAGGCCTTGTCGCTGGTGAACGAGATCCCTGAGTTTCAGGGGTTATCTGGCGAACTGCGTCGCTCGATGATTTCGGAAGTTACGGAAGGGATTCGGCGGGACCGTCCGTTGCGGCGTATGAATGAACTTCCTAGTTTCCATGCTTATCAGGCGGCCGCGCTGTCTGCCCGAGTGCTGGGCCTGACCGGACCAAGGTCGGTCATTGACGCCGCTTGTGCTTCGTCGCTCGTGGCGCTGGCTCAGGCGATCATGGCGATCAGGTCTGGCCGTATTGACAGTGCCATCGTCGGTGGGGCGACGTACAACAACGTTGATAATCTGATTCTCTTTTCACATTCGCAGGCGTGTACTGCAACCGATTCACGTCCCTTCGATGACGGAGCCAGCGGGCTTGTCAGTTCGGAGGGATATGTCGCGATCGTGATTACAACCCAGGATAAGGCCGAAGAGTTAGGGTTGTCTGTTCTGGGTGTTATCCGTGGTGTTGGAATGGCGTCGGATGGAAAGGGACGCAGTCTTTGGGCTCCACGAATGGAGGGGCAGGTTCTGGCGCTTCGCCGAGCCTACACGAATGGAGCGCTGCTGGACATCGACTACCTTGAAGCGCATGCGACAAGTACCCAACTGGGCGATGCGACGGAACTCGAGACACTTCGAAAGCTGTCGGAAGATCCTCAGGCTCGGATTGGTCGCCATCAGTTGTTGTTGGGGAGCGTTAAGTCGAACATCGGGCATACGCTGGAGGCAGCCGGGCTCATTGGACTGGTGAAGGTTCTGATTGCCATGAAGCAAGGGCAGATACCGCCCTCACTGCGTTATGAACAGCCTAATCGCAACTACGACTGGTCTACCGCGCCTGTCCGCGTTGTTGCGAAAACAGAAACCTGGAATCAGCCCCAATTACGTCCTCGTCGCGCTGCGGTTAGTGCGTTTGGTATTGGGGGTTTGAATGCGCATGTTGTCGTTGAAGAAAAGTCACAGCGATTGAAGCCGAGGGAGAATGGCGTTGTCTCTGCTGCTCAGTCGAGTTTCACTTCTGAACTGTCAATGGAGCCGATTGCAATTGTTGGCCGCGGGCTTGTGGTTGCAGGGGCAAAGAATCTGACGGAGTTTGCTTCGATTCTCAATTCGGATCGATCGGCCCTCCGGGAGGCGCCTCCGGAGCGTTGGCGAGACGGTGCAGGTGTTTCGAAGAGTGGCGGGCCGGCGACTTATCGTTCGCCTCATAATCACGGTGGCTTCATTACCGACTTTGTTTTTGATGGTGCTCGTTATCGTATACCGCCGAAACAAGTGCAGCAGGCGAATCCGGTTCAGATGATGCTGATAGATGCCGTCTCTCAGGCGCTGGCCGACCTGCTGAAAGGATCAAATCACGCCACGGCAGGAAACGACAAAGCGGAACCGAAAGGTGTTTTTGATGATTTTCCGATGGACCGTCAGCGTATCGGTGTTGTGATTGGCACCATTTTCGGTGGGGAGTTTGGCGATCAATTGCAGGTTGGGATGAGGCTGCCTGAAATTTGCGGGAAGATGACCGAGTCTCTGGAGAAACGCGGCGTACTGCCGGCGACAGCGACGAAGATTGCTGAAGAATTTCGCCGTGTCGTATTGAAGGACCGCCCTGCCCTGCTGGATGAAACCGGCAGTTTCACCGCGAGTACTCTGGCTTCCAGAGTGGCCAAGACCTTCGACCTGATGGGCGGCGCATGTGCTTTGGACAGTGATGATGCGTCGGGGCTTGCTGCATTGGCGGTGGCTGCTGACCAGTTGCGGTCGGGACTTTGCGATATGGTGGTCTGTGGATCTGCTCAGCGGTCCATGAGCTTGTCGGCGTTTGAAGCTCTTGACATGTCGGGACGACTGGTTCGAACAGGCCGGGCTGAAGACGTGCCGAATGATTGTCGTCAGATCATTCCTGGCGAAGGTGTTGTTGCCCTGATGCTTTGCCGACTTTCCGACGCAGAGCGGCTTGGATTGCCGATTTACGGACTGCTTGGGGACCAGAATCAGGCTGCCGCCGTGAATGTCATGTATGAACCGAGGCATCAGCAAACCTATCTGGATCAACAGGATGCCGAAATCGTTCGAAAAGTCGGCTATCTCAGCGGTGCGCATGCGCTGGTTCGAATTGCTGCAGAAACGACCAAGTCCGGTGAGGACAGAGGCGTTATAAACATCGCGGCAAAAACGAGTGATGATATTGTGATGCAGATTCCTCTGTACTTTGCTCAGTCGGTCGGAAAACATACGGCAAGGTCTTCAAAGATTCAGGCCAGTGATTCATTCCAGTCCAAGAGTATTCTGAAACCAATTCTTCCTGCAAATAACCAAGTATTACAAGCGATGACCAACGTACCTGCAGCACCTGGCACTCAGACATGCTCTGTTCGATTTGCCGCCACTTCTGGTGGATCTCTGATCCGACTGCTCAAAGAAGCGATCGCTCAGTCCGAGCAAATTTCCCTTGAGCGAACCGGGTGTATTTTCCGTGAACAGCAGCGTGGCGCTTCGTCGTCAGGCGGATTTGTCAGAGAAGACTGCTATCGGGCTGTCGTTCTTGCAGACACAGCAGATCAGCTGCGTTCGCGCTTGAGTGCGGCTGTTAAGGCGACTGAGGCGGGACGATTCAGGGGGATACTCGATCGAGAACGAGTTGTTCTCTGGCAAACCCGAAACGAAACTCCTCGCGTGGCGTGGCTATTCCCAGGCCAGGGGTCACACTATTTGGAGACTCCTTCAGCATTTTCAACAAATGCTGCGGCAAGGGAAACACTTGCAAAAGTGGATGCGCTATTTGAAGAGAAGAATCTGCCGCGTTTAAGTGTCGCTTTTGGTAATGCTGCAATTCGTCCGGGTGATGACGTGTGGTGGGCTCAGGCCTGGGTGCTGGGCGTTTCCGCTTCGTTGATCGAATCCTTGAAGGCTGAAGGTCTCCGTCCGGATGCCGTGCTTGGGCACAGTTTTGGTGAGTTTACGGCTTCATTAGCCTCGAATGTTACGACTCTGCCGCAGACAATTGAGCTGGCTCGTCATCGAGCGAATGCTGTCGTTTCGCACATGCGAACTGCGGGTGGACTGCTTTCGGTTCGCGCTGCTGTTCATGAAGTTGATGCGGTTCTTAAGTCAGCGGCGTTACCTGTTTATGTGACACATCTGAATTCGCCGAGACAAACTGTCATTGCCGGGAGTCGTGATGGCATAGTTGCTGCAAAGGCCCTGCTGGATCGGCAGGGGTTTGCTGCAATGTCGATTCCGGTTCCGGCGCCGTTCCATACTCCGTTGCTTGCTGAAGCGGAGTTGGCCTTTGAACGGATGTCGGCCAGCGTTCCAATGCGACCACCCGTGTGTGGTTTTCTTTCCGCGACGAGTGTGCAGTACCTTGCTGAACCCTCTGGAATTCGGCAAAGCCTTGTGCGTCAGCTGACGCAGCCGGTGATGTATCTGCCGTCGATCCAGCGAATGCTGGGCGAGGATTTTTGTCTGTTCCTTGAGGTTGGACCGAACGATGTGCTGACTCGGATGAATCGCGATATTGTCGATTCTCAGGCCCTGTGTTTGAGTCTTGATGTGCCCGGTCAGGCGTTTGAAGAGCGAATGGCATTAGTGCATGCTGCGATGGAATGTGTTAGCGGACAATTGCCAAGCCAACAGTTCACGAATGATTCGATGGCTTCGTCCAGGTCTGCGACTGTTGTCACAAACGATGGACGGGAAGGCAATCGTGCTGTTGGTCATAGCGCCGCTGTTGCCGAGAAGACAGCGGCGCCTTCTGAGGACGCTGTATTCGATGTGACGAAATCCCGTCGTACAGTTCGCAAGCCCTCTCAGGCCGTTGCGCAGGATCATGATTCCTTTGCGGCATCAGCGCCGAGTGCCGGTCGCCCACCTGTGATTATTCCTTCCCGTGGTGTTGATTTGATGGCGGCAGCTTCTGCCCCGCAGGCAACGCCACAGGCTCCGGCGATTTCGGAAGTGCAGTTACGAACGTATGTTCGCGACCTGGTCGTTGAGCTTACAGGATATGCTCCGGATATCGTTGACTTTGAAGCGGATCTTGAGGCGGACCTTGGAATCGACAGCATCAAGAAGGCTCAGATTCTGGGAGAGATCGGCGAATGGATGGGGCTGACGGTGCGCCCCGAATCATTGCGTCTTGATTCTGTTCGGACGCTGGATGATGCCGTTCGGGTTGCCCAGAAACTGGCGAGCGAGTCTGAAACTTCGGCATCGGAACAGTCTTCGGTTTCATCTGTCGCCATGACTATGCCGTTAACTCAGTACGGCGATCAGAACCCTGTGCAGACAGGATTTGTGCCTGCGTCCAAAGTGCAAACCTCCGGACCAGGCACGACAAAGACTTCTTCGAGATCACTGCCACCTGATGATCGACTGGATTCTTTGCTGATCGATTATGTTGTGGACCAAACAGGTTATTCGCGTGACATCGTCGATGTTGACGCGGACCTCGAAGCCGATCTGGGATTGGATAGTATTAAGCTCGCTCAATTGATTGGCGAGATGCGCGAGCAATTCGGTCTTGAGTCTCTGACGCTCGAATCAATTTCACAGGCTCGATTTCGTACGCTGCGTGGCATCCGGGAATTCCTTGTCACTCACGATGGTGGTGCCTCGGAACAAACTGATGGGAATAGCGGAGATGGTCGACCAGAGTCGGCTGAGAATCCAAATGCCCCCAGCGGGGCAGCCTCTCCGGTAACCATGAATCCATCGAACGGTTATGGTCATTCTGGAAACGGTGCAATTACCGCAACGCCAGAATTCGCAATACAGCATTTGTCGACAGCCGTGCATAGCGGCGAACGGTATGCTCCTTCATTCGAGTCGGTCCCGGAAATTCGAGGAACCGAGCCGGTGAACGGCATAACGTCCGAGTGGCTGGAATGGCTCAATTTGAACGGTCATGAGCATCAACCAGCAGAGGTTCTGACGCAGACTGGTATTTTGATAGGCCAGCAGCATCAAGCCCGAATTCGCGCCGCGCTTCGTTCGATGGTGTACCTGCCAACGGAGGTTAGTGCGGAGCAACACTGGTCGCCTGCGGAAGCAGCTCGACTTCGAGGAGTTGCCGTCGGAGCGGGTGTGGCTGAAGCTTCTGTCCGTTTGGCTGCGGCGCTTGTTCGAAATCGATCGAATGGTACGTATTCGCAGACGATTGATTTTGATCCTGGGAATTCTGAGGCGTCTATCGATGACGAAGTCGCAACGAATCCGACGTCACCGCAGCAGACTAATCGTTATGAATTGCGAGTGGTTCCGGCACCACGCAGGGCTGGAATGCCGCTGCATCCGGAGCTGCACGGAGCCGTGTTGATTCTTGGTGCTAATGCGTTGGCGGATGCGATCGCGGATCAGGTTCAGAAGCTCGGACAAAAAGTCTTTATCCTGAGTACATCTTCACCGATTGCTCAGATGGAAAAAACGCTGGCTGAGCTTTGGCATCACACTCCAACGCCTCACCTTTTCCTGACCATGGCGTTTGACGCAGATTCCGCAAAAAGTCTGAATGAAGCCGACTGGAAACGCCGCCGCGCTGCCGCGCTGGAGGCCCCGTTCCGGATTTGTCAGCTTTGGATGCAGCGAACGATCGATGCCAACTTGATGGAAGATGCCAGTGTTGTGTCGGTGACTCAGCTGGGCGGAGATTTCGGATTCAGTGGTCAGCGAGTGCGATCTATTGAAGCGATCGGTGGGTTGGTCAAAGCCATGCTGATTGAGGCGTGGATGAGAGGATTCCGAACCACGCCCATGAAGTGTGTCGACGTGGCGGCAGATATGAATGTGCAGGAAGTTGCCAGCGGCGTTCTGCAGGAACTGGCTGTACCGTCGTACGATATGGAGATTGCGTTTAGAGCTTCTGCTCGACCTTTGGAGCCCGAGAGACTGTCTGTTCAGGCTGTTGCGTCACCGCTGAGAATCGTGGATTCTGCCCGGACTTCCAATCGAATAACCAGAGGCGGGACCTGGGTTGTCTCCGGCGGTGGTCGCGGTATTACCGCTGTGATCGCGATGACGCTTGCAAAGAAATACTCGCTTCAGCTTCATATGCTTGGCACCGCGCCGGTGCCCAATCTTTCGGACGAATTTGTCCGCCAGGTTGCGATGGATCGAAGTGGTGTTCGCCGAGCGATCATGCAGGAAGCGTCTGGTCGTGGTGAGAATCCGGTTGAAGCCTGGAGAAACACAGAAAAGGCCATCGAAATCGATGCAACATTGCGTGAATGCCGCCAGCATGGCATCACTGCGAGGTACTACTGTTGCGATGTGTCTGACTTCAGGGACGTGGAAGATGCCGTCCGTCAGATTCGACAGCAGGCAGGCCCGATTAGAGGTGTGATTCATGGCGCGGGCGCCGGCCAGGATGCCCGATTTGATCGGAAGCGTCCGGATAAAGTTGAAAAATGTCTGAAGGCGAAAATCGACGGATCATTGGCGTTGATGCAGGCAACAACTACTGATCCGCTTGAGCACTTCGTAACCTTTGGGTCCATCAGTGGAAGATTTGGGGCGAATGGACATACGGACTACTCTCTTGCTAATGACATGATGGCAAAAATTGTCGACCGGTATCGAAGTGACCGTCCTGATGTTCGCAGTGTTACATTCCATTGGCACGCCTGGGGCGACATCGGAATGGCCACGAAGCCGGAAGCGAAGCTGGCTCTTGAGATGATCGATATGGAGTTCATGCCAGCTCGAGATGGGATCTCTCATTTCATGAGGGAGTTGGAATTTGGTGGCAATGAAGCAGAGGTGTTGATTACAGACGAAAGTTACTTTCGCAAGTTCTTTCCCGCTGAACGCTTGTCGTTGACGGTGGGACGTAATGAAATTCTTCCGCTACCGCTGGTTCCTGCGACCTTCACTCAGCATGAAGGCGGGGTTTGTTCGAGCGTTGTCACCTTGAATCCCGTGTCGGATCGATTCCTGTCGCAGCATCGCGTTCAGGGGCGCCCTACCCTGCCCTTCGTTGTTGCATTGGAATTAATGGCGGAAGCTGTTCGCGTGCGAGTCGGAAGTTCCTATGCGGGCGTCTGTCTGGAAGCGCGAGCTCTTCAGGCGATTCGTTTTTCGACAGATGATCCTCTTGCTGTGACAATCCAGACTGTGCCGTCGTCGAATGGGACTATAGAGTGCCGTCTGCTAGCTGATGTTCGGCGACGTGATGGTCGCATGGTGGAGGAAGATCGAGAGTTTTTCAGAGCGATCTTTGATCCCGCAGGAAGAAACGGTTCGGGTGTGACTTTTGAACGCCCTATCAATGCTGATTGGAAGCGAATCGAATACGTTGCCCCGGAAGGTCTGATCTATCATGGAACGGAACTTCAGGAGCTTCGGGAGGTCTGTGATGACGGGGAGAACGTATTTGGAAGGATAGCGGCTTCTGCTCCGGTGCAATTATTTGGTGGCTCTCGCGCCAGAGGATTTAGTGTGCCGTGCGCGACGATGGACGCTTGTCTCTATGCCGTCGGTTACGCGGCCTGGAATCGGCATCAGAAACCAAGTCTGCCAGTCCGATTTGATCGAATTGAGTTTGGTCGTTTACCAGATCCTGGTGAGCCTTGTTTGGTCCGGATTCAGCAGATTCACACTTCGGAATCGGGGGCGGTCTGGGACTTCCAGCTTCAGGGGCACAACGGTGATCGCTTGATAACGGTGACCGGATATCGTATTGGCTGGCTAATGAATGGTTGAGAGATAGACCATTCGAGGTCCGTGGTTTTCTGCAAGACAAAAAATGTATCAGTCGGAAGTGGCATTTCAGGCTCCGTTAACTCCTCGTGATTACTTCGCGGATGAGGCCCTTGCGCGGGAACAGCGGAGTGTATTTGAGGCGACCTGGCAGCTGGCGGGGCTAGTGTCCTCGATTCAGAAACCGGGGCAATTTCTTTCGGTACAGTTGGGAAGTATCCCGGTTGTCGTCAGGAATTTTGACGGAGAGATTGTTGCGTTACGCAACGTTTGTTCCCATCGGCATTGCAGTCTTGTTTCTGCTGCCCTGGGGCAAAGTGAGAAACTGAAGTGCCCGTTTCATGGCTGGGAGTTTGGGGCTGACGGACGAACTCGCAAGATACCTGCTGCCAGAAATTTTCCTGATTTTGACCGCGAAAAATATCGGATTTCAACATTCCAGACTGCCGTATGCGGTGATCTGCTGTTTGTCAGGACGACGAATGAAGGGCCATCTCTGAGAGAGTGGCTGGGTGACCTGTTCGATCGGTTCGAGGAATGGACCAGTGCGCCGGGCTGGGGACTGACAGTTTCGCGACGATTGCCATTCAAAGCGAACTGGAAGATCCCGATTGAAGCTTCACTGGAGAGCTACCACATTCCTGAGGTTCACCCAAAGAGTTTTGGAGAAGATCCTGGGGAATCCAAAAGTGATCATGCGTTTGCACGTTATTCCTCGTCGTTCTTTACGTCATTCAATACACCCCGGTTGATCGACAAAATTCTGAAAGTCTACGAATCGTTCATTCTGAAAATTCTGGGAGTGCAATTTTCAGAGCGATACGAGCACCATCATGTCTTTCCCAATCTGTTGGTTTCGCACACGGATTCACTGACGATTGTTCAGGTGATTCGTCCCGAGACAACGACGACCTCGAGCAGTGATGTCTGGCAATATGGTCGACAGTCGATGCGAAGCAATCCGTTTTCAAAGTTGACGGCCTTCTTATGGGGAAAGTTCACAGCATTTCTTGCCTATCAGATTCTGAAAGAGGATATCCAGATTTATCCACATGTTCAGCGAGGAGAAGCGGCCGCACAAAATCGCTCTATTCTGGGGCGGTGCGAAGAGCGGCTTCATGCTTTCCAGCAGTTCGTTTCGGAAAGAATCCATTCGGCTTGCGGTGATGAACCGATGACTGAAGGGTCCGACGAGTTATCGACATGTGTTAAAGACAAAATGGGCGAACAGGCTTCGGAGTGTTGCAATGATTGATTTGAATGGCAAAGTCGCACTTGTCACGGGCGCTTCTCGAGGGATCGGACGTTCTTGCGCGGAATCGCTCGCAGCCTGTGGCGCGTCGGTAATCGTGAACTTTTTGAATTCAGCAGACGGCGCAAGAGACGTTGTGAATTCCATACAGAATTGTGGTGGACGGGCCATTGCCATTAGGGCCGATGTCTCTGAACGAGATGACGTGCAGGCAATGATGGATGTGATTGGCGACCATTTTGGGCAGTTAGATATCATCGTCAGCAATGCCGCTGCCGGTGGATTTCGGCCGTTGACCCAAGTGACGCCTGCGAGTTTTGATTCAATTCTTCGAATGAATGCGGCACCCTTGCTTTGGGTGACGCAGGCGGCCTTGCCGTTGCTGCAGGCCTCAAAATCAATTTCCCGAGTCATTGCTGTTTCAAGCCATGGATCAATTCGGGGTATTGCGAATTATGGGGCAATTGGGGCGTCCAAGGCGGCGCTAGAGAGTCTGGTTCGACATTTGGCGTTTGAGCTGGGACGCTCTGGTGTTAACTTTAACGCTGTTATGCCTGGAATCGTCGCCACAAATGCGATTAAGACACTGCCTGGATCCGAGGGGATGCTGAAATCTGTGCAGGAACAGATTCTTGTGAAAGATCGAATGCTTCAGCCGGCGGATGTGGCAGGCGCGGTGTTGTTTCTTGCAAGTCCGCTCAGTGATTTGATTCAGGGGCAAGTCATTATCATCGACGGTGGTATTAGTATTCGAGTTTAGAATAGACATGTTGAACGGGCTGGTCTTTGGTGCGGTTATTGCCCGATGGATGGCCAGACGGCGTTAATTTTTGCTGACAGTCGAGGTCGCTGCAAACAGTGTTTTAAGGTATCAGGATGAGCGTTACCTCACAAACAACCGAACCACAAAGGCAAGCTTCGGGTGAGTGCGAAGCGCCGTTGCCCATCTTCCCGCTGCCGCTGATGCTGCTGGAGCGGTTCCCGATGCCGTGCGATACCAGGCAATCGCCTATGGTGATTCGCGTGGTACTGCGCTTCACTGGAGATGCCGATGAAGAAATCCTGGTCAACACCCTCAACCATGCAGTCAGCCGCTATCCTCTTCTTTCCTGTCGGATTGGGAAGAAAGACGGTGAGCTTACCTGGCTGCATGGAACACCGGAGCCAATTTGCGTCAGCTACGCGAAAGGTTCCATCTTTGAACCGCATTCCGGCCACGTAGAGAAGTCTATCGATCTTTCAGAAACGGCTGGACTGCACACAGAAATTGTCATGATGGAGGATGGTGTTAAGGTGGTGATGGATGCCCATCATGCTGTTACCGACGGCAATGGGCTGAGGCAGGTGATTACAGACTGGCTTCATCTTTATCATTGTGCAGTTGGTGATCTGGTTCCTCGATTGCCGGTGATTGATCGGGATCGACTTCAGCAACGTCACCGGTTTCCTCAGCCCGCAGCAGTCGACCCCATCAGCTTTCGCGATGCTGTTCGGAATCTGATGGTTACGATCAAGGGGCGAACATCGCGATGGACCAGGACGGCAAGGTCGGGCCGTGAACATCAGAGGGCCGCGCATAGCTATTGCGTAGAGCATCTGCTTACGCCGGAACAGAATGATCAGATTCAGCATCGGATCAGAGAATGGGGCGTCACTCTGAATACCCTTGTTATGGCGTCCTGCATGAGCACATTTGCCCAGCAGTCACCATGTAAATCCCCAGGGAAACACATTACGTTTCTTAATCCGACAGATTTACCACTTCCTTCTGATCGTACTTTAGCTCCAACGAAGCGATTTGGGTTTGCGTTTGTGCGGAGACGTCGGGCGGATTGTTTGAGCCCAGCACAGATGATACAGAGTATCCATAATGAAATGCTTTATGTGCGTTCCAACTATATTGGTGCCGAATTCATCAAAGGCCTTTCGACGGTGTTCAGGATTCCTGCCGGCTTCAAAATGCTGCAATGGCTTGGTTTGTATGTTCCTTCGATGCAGTGGACTTGCCTGGGGAATGTGACACGCGGAGGCCGTCGGCTGATGCTGCGGAAGGATGGGGTGCTCTGCTTCGGATTGCTTAAATTGGCAACCGCCACTGCGTTTGCGTCATCGTCGGACCAGGTTCCCTTGAGCATTGCGACGTGCGAAGCTGGAAGCAGAATCACGCTTACTGTGCGATCGTCCCCCGCGTTTATTTCAGCGGAGGCGACGAATTCATTTGCGGCTGCACTTGTTGATCAAATGTGTACTTTTGAGTTGCCAGCAAAGGAGTCTGCTGGAAAAGTTATTGAGGAGTCGCAAGGATGCTGAGTAGTTTGAGCGGATGGCTGCTGTGTGTTGTTTGTGTGCTTCTGGTTTGGGTTTACCTGTTGATTAGTCGAGGACCTGCGAAGGCACTCGGAGTTGCGATTGTACTTAGTCTTGTTTGTCCAACATGGATCGAGGCTGACTTCGCTGGAATGCCGTTCAATGTGCGGACGACAATCGCCTGTGTGACGATGCTAGTTTACGCATTTCATCCGAAAGGGAAAATCGTAACGCCTTTGACCTGGCTGGACTTCCCCATTGCGATCCTTTACGTTCTGCAGATCACATCAGACAGCTACAACAGTGGTTTCAGCCCATATTTTTCGCCGCTTGCTTATGGCGAATGGGCACTTCCGTATGTTGCCGGGAGGTACGCTGTACGCAATTACGAAGACCTGAGGTTCTTAGCGCCGTGGGTTCTGGGGATTCTTGCCTTCCTTGGTATTGCGGCAATTTTTGAAGCCGTCTCTGGCGTGAATCCTTTTGAAGTCGTGTTTGGGAACCGACCAGAAGAGCTTGCGCCACGAGATGCCGAGCGGTTTGGTTTGAAACGAGCTTTCGGCCCATTGACTCACCCGATCTACTTTGGCATGTTCCAGGTTGTGCTGATGCCATGGTTGTTTTGTTTGTGGCAGAAAGGTGAGTCATTCCAAATCCGGCTATTGGCGACGATGGGAGCGTTACTGGCGCTGGCGGGCACGGTTTGTACGATTTCCCGAACCCCTGTGATGACCTGTATTCTTAGTGCGGGCCTTCTGACGGTTATTCGGTATCGATTTCTTCGATGGCCATTCGCGTTGAGTTGCGCGGTGGCCGTTGGTGGATTTCTGATGTACCCGGACAAGGTGATTGATACGATCAGTGACTGGACTGGGAGAAGTGAACGCTCGCGACTGATCGAGGTCGATGGCAAAGCGGTTGTGACTTCCAGCACCAGAACACGGCTTGTGTTGTTTAAGACCTATTCGAACGCCATGATCAAGGGTGGCTTGACTGGGTATGGAAGCAAGGCGGTTTCTACGTTTCCGCCACAGATTCCTTACATGCAGGGAAAGTCTGCGATCTCCGAAATCAAGGCCGTGGATAATGCCTACATTCTCCTGACGCTTCGCTTTGGGTGGCTTGGTGGCGCGAGTCTGTTGCTGCTTTTCATGACCAGTTTCATCACTGCGGCAATGATTTATTCTGGGCGGTCTGATTCGTTGTTTGTCGCCGCTGTAGCATCCGTCCTTGTTTGCATTGCCACGTTTTCTCTGTTGCTCGTGTGGTTCAGTTCGGACTTCAGCCTTCCGATACTGTGGACGTTTGGAGTGCTTTCGGGGCTGACATCAGCCGATCGTCGACATCGTCATTCTGAAAGTCTAATGTATCGATGACAATCCAGTTGTCGGGTCCCTTCGATGTCTTAACGGATTGCCATCTGTGGATCGCTTCGTACTCCACCGCCCATGATGCTGGTGAAGAATATCATTCTGAGGACTTGGCGATATCGCTGTTCGGACAACAGGACCTGACGCGATGGCGGCGATTTCGACCGGTAGAAAAGAAGCTGCAGTTTCTGGTCAGCCGCATGGTCGTCGGAATGGTACTGGAAAAAGAATTTGGGCCAATAGGTAGCACCTTTACGCTGGATTCCGATTCAAGAGGTCGCCCCAAAATTGTTACAGCGACGGGCGAAGAGTTTTGCCGAATCAGCCTCGCGCATTCAGGCACGGTTATTGCGGTGGTTGTGTCCAGGTCAGCTTTTTCGGTTGGTGTCGACGTGGAAGTCGACCAGCCGCTGCATATCGATGCACTGCGAAAAGTTGCAGTCAGTCAGGCGGAAATGCGATGGCTGGGGTGTTTAGGTGAGAAGAGTGCCGCCTTGGTGGTTTGGGTGGTCAAGGAGGCTGTCTGGAAATCACTTGGAGGGCCTGAAGAAGTGACGGCTGCTGAAATTGTGGTGGAATGTCAGGCCAATGGGTTCATTTCCTACATTCTGCATCCTTCGTTTGCTTCGGTTGGTATACAGTTGGCGACGTTTTCGTCACGCGGATTCCTACTGCCGTCGTCGGCAGGTTTGACTACTGAAGTCTCGCTTCCCGCTGGCATCTCGCTTCTGGGTTGCGTGGCTCAGTATGTTCCTCATTAACGGGCCTAAGGTGATGTTGGGCTGCCGACGTAGTTGAATCCGACCAAATCTTGTTAGAATCGTGCTAATAATGTGGTGTCGCTTTTTCAGTTTGGCTGTGTTGCATTGAGATGGGATTTTGTTGTGAGGGTTGCTGTTGGCGTTCGACTTTGCGATACGCCGTTTGATCGATCTCAGTCCGGGAATTCACAGCCCACTTTTGGTTCCAGTAATTTTCCATTTGTCAGACTATCGACAGACTACGAATATGAAACTCAATGCCTTCCTGGTGCCCTTCACTGGTTTGATGCTGGCCTACACTGGTTTTACTGTGATTAGTCACTTCTACTCACGAAGTACAACACCTTCGGTGGAGTCGGAGTCGCCGAGTACTTTGAGTTCCATTCCTTCTGCTGAACGCAATTTGATTTCGGAGTCCCGATCGCTGCTTGTTGTTGGGGTCAGTTCAAAGATCCCAATCACTGAGGACTACAGGCTGCTGGATTCGGTGCCGTGGGAACTCAGGGATGTCTCCAGGCACTTTCGCGAAGCGGGACTTGAAAGTTCTTGTGAATTGCTGGATGTTGGAGCCGATCTGGTGCAGCCTCTACTCGATGTGGTACCCAACGTCGCGGGGCCATTGGGACGAAGAAGTGCTTTCACTATTCGACTGCAGGTGGGCAAAGAGCTGGGGGACGGATTGCCGAGTATTACTCGGGGAATTATTGAGGATTATCTGAGGTCGCATCAACTGACGATCCAACCGACTTTTTACTACAATGAGACTGGCACGGTCGTGCTGGGTCCGGTTATTCGAGCGGCTTTCGTTCGCACGGACTCTCCACAACAAACCTCGCCTGCTGAAGCGATGATTGCGACATCAATTCGTGAATTGAGGACACTCGGTGCATATTGGAACAAGTCAGAAAAGTTCACTCCGTCTGAATGCAGAACTTTGATTCTTGGCTTCCGCTATACTCTGGATCTGAATGTGACTTTGGCAAACCCCAATCCTCAGCGGGAGTATGAGGTTCTTGTATTGCACATTCTGCCTGGAGCCACTGCTGCAAATCCAAAAATGGCAGTGTTCGCGACATCCGATGCCAGAACTCAATTCCATCTGCTTGAAGAAACTGATCCGAATTCTGCTGAACAAGTAGCAGCTATTACGGCCGACGTGCGATTTGCGGACGCAAAGCTTTTGGGCATGTATCCGGAGGCTCCTGTTGTGACGAAAGTTCGCCACCGGGCCTTATTGACGATACCCGTTGAGCTTGTGAAGTCGCAGATCGAAGGGCTAGGTGGTCAAGCCCCGGCCGAGGGTTTCTCCGGAGTACTTGACGAATTGTATATCCGAGCAACTGGTGACCTTGGTGCGGGCGACGGCAAGTCTTCGGTCGAAGTTCAGCCCGGAAAAACCACAGAGACAGACGCAGCTCCGCGCTGACACTTCCTGCCAAGTGTCCGATATTTTTCTTCTCATGCGGGCCAAATTGACGTGTTGGGAAGTAGCTGAATTCGTGAGAAGTCGGTCGATGAATCAGGCTGCGTCCGGATTCTTGCGAATCCGGCTACAACTCTTTCCATGCCGCTCAAAGCCTAATTGCGTTGAGTATCGCTGCCTGCGGTTGCTGTCTTTTTAACGCCCCGCTGCAGGGCTGATATTGATCATCGAACGAAAGCGTTATGGGCAAGAAAATGATTGGGCAAAAAGATGAAAGTCTTTTTTTTACTGACCATTTTTTGCCTTAAAACCGCCTATTTCTGGAACGCGGCACGGACGGTGCGCTCGCCGGGATTTCTGGGATTGGCTTTGCGGCGGGCCGTTGGTTTTTTGAACTACTTCCGCTGTCGCTGGTAGATTTCCGCGAGAACGTCTTCCACCGTTTTGAATTTTTTACCCGACTGCATCACCGTCTCAATGCGTTCACGAGCATCCTGGGGATTGTGCCCCACGCTGATCAGCGCCGCGTAGCATTCGGACATAAGATCGGTTGTCTCGTCCGTCGCGTCAGGTATCCTCGCGGCAATCATCAATGCAAATTTGGTCATCTTTCGGCGAAGCTTGGCGACAATGCGTTCCGCCATTGCGGGGCCGATGCCCGGAAGCGTGCTCAGTGTCTTAATGTCCTTTTCTTCGATCGCGACAGCAATCTCGCGAACTGGGCGGACCATGGCTCGCAGTGCTTTCTTGGCACCAAGTCCGTCGACGGAACAAATGAGGTCGAAGAATTCCAGTTCCGCTTCGCTCATGAATCCGATAATGCGTGGCGTGAGCCTACCCTGCTGAGGATTGCCTTCGAGATACTCTATCGTCCGCAGGCTGACTTCTTCGTCCAATTTTGACTGAAGCTGGCGCCGTACGATATCTGGCAGAAGGACTTCATAGTCAAAGCCGCCAATGCGAATCGTCGCGCAGAACTCATTAAGGCCAATCAGCCTGCCGGTCACACGAGTAATCAACGAACACCTCGAAACATGGAATTGACTGGTTTTTATCAGGATTTAAACGCGGATTGTTGCTCTTATGCAGCAAATCTTACTGAATGATAGAGGCACAGTGCTACGGCAGATGCATCGGCGACGTCATTAGGCTCGGGCAGTTCAGCCAGCTTCAGTTCTGCCCGAATGGCATGCTGCATCTGATCTTTTGGGGCCTTGCCGCTACCCGTGAGCAGTCGCTTGATCTGAGCGGGGGTGTAGTGAATTACTGGAATGCCAGCTTCAGCGATCACCATCAAAATTGCCCCGCGGGCATGTGCCAGAAGAAGTGACGATTTGACGTTTTGCGCGTTCGAAAAGACCTGTTCGATGGCCACGATTTCGGGTTTCAGTTCAGCAAGAACCTCGCGCAGTCCCGTCCCGATTTCGAGGACTCGCTGATGAAGACTTAGTTTCTGTGTGGATTGAATGACGCCCCCTTCGCGCAATACCGGTCCTCGTGAAGTTCGTTCCAGCAACGCATAGCCGGTTCGATTCAGGCCAGGGTCGATGCCGAGATATCGAGTCTGTGATGGCATGAGGTTTTGCGTGCGAACGATGAAGGTCATACTCGCTTCCGTGCGAAGATGGAGAGTGAATTGCCAGATTCGATTACCAAAACGTAAGCCGTCCCAATCTTTTCCTGCGGTCGGCGCGAGTTGTCATGTCTTTTGCAACAGCACGACTGCATCTGCGGCAATGGATTCGTTACGACCTACCGGGCCTACCTTTTCACCCGACTTGGCTTTCACGTTCACTGCTTCAATGGAGACGTTCAGTAAGCTTGCCAATCGGCTTCTTATTCGCGGCTTCCAGGTGACCATTCGAGGCTGCTCTGCATGGATGGTACAGTCAAGGTTGACAATTCGCCAACCTCGATCGAGAACACTCTCAAGGACGTGGAGCAGCAGTTTTGCTGAATCTGCGTCCTTGAACTCCTGGCTGGTGTTTGGAAACCATTCGCCAATATCGCCCTGCCCTGTGGCTCCCAACAAGCAATCGATGATGGCATGGAGCAGTACGTCGGCATCACTGTGTCCATCCAGTCCCAGTGGGGCATCTTCAATGTGCACGCCACCGATAATGAGTGGTCGGCCTTGGATTGTTCGATGGGTGTCGTGACCCTCGCCAATTCGAAATTCCGGCATGTGGTCAGAGGTCATTTGTTAAGTCCTGACGGGCAATTTAAGGTCATTTGAGTCGACGGTGGCAGGCTTTGCCGGTTGCTGGTCGCAATGTTTTATATAAGGGTGATCTATTCTTCCTGTTTTGACTGGTCCCCGCTGAACTTCCGCCCCTGCCGTTGACTCAATCTGTCGGAATGTCGTAGTTTGCGAACTCGACTGATGGGAAGGGTATTCAAAACCATTCCGAATCGCGACGCTGAATGCTTCAGCTGTGACTATTGAAAGTTGTTCTATGTTTTCCATTCGAGCCTGCGCCGTCGCAACGATCCTGTTGTTGATGCCTGGGTGCGCACTTTTCGTGGGGGATGGAACGAAGCCTGCTTCTTTGACGGCCGCCTTTCCTTGGTCGAAAACCAAAGGAACCGAGATCCCAACCGACATGCCGATTCTTCGCATGGCCAGGCTGGAGGCGAGTATCGTGAGCAGGCCATGTAACGATGCCAGAATTCGTCAGTATGTCTGGGAAGAACTGGACGAGAGTGGCTTGATGGCTCCCGATCTCCGGCAGCGTCTGAATGAAAATGGGTTCCGCATCGGAGTGGCTGGCAGCATCGCTCCCTGGGCTCTGCAGAGTCTGGCCCGCGAGTCCGTGACGGTTCACCGCGCAGGCAACGAACAACAAATGGCTGCCGCAATGGAGCAAACTTCCGTTGGGCCGGCGTTCAGTCTGATGCAGAACGGCACAAGTCTGCTGGAGTTACAAAGTCAACTGGACGTGGACCGATTGCCTCTGAGCAAGATTCAGGAATTGTCGTCGCTTCGAGATCGCACTGATTTGAAATGCATCATGGAAGTTTCTGTCAGAGAGCTCAACGAAGACTGGGTGCTGCTCAATGTGTTACCGCAGATTCATGTTGGAAGTTCGACGGCAAGACTGAGCATCAGCGGCGCTTCGGAGCAACTTCCGGTCAGACAGAATATTGTGCCGCTCTATGAGAAGCAGTTCACCGTCAAACTGTTGACAGGAGAGGTCGCTGTGATCGGTCGATACGACTCAGAAGATTGGAATCTTGGCCGCTTGTTCTTTCAGCCAGACTCTGGCAGCTCGGGCTCCGAAAGACTGTTGATGATTCGAATGGTAGGCATCGACAAGCTTCAGGGGCAAAGTGATCCCGCGTTTCGGCTTGGAAACTATGGAAACTAGCGATTCAACAATTGCTGACAAGAAGCCAATTCTTCATCTGGTTTTGTATCAGCCCGAAATACCTCAAAACACAGGCAACATCGGACGCACGTGTGTTGCGATCGGAGCCAAACTGTGGTTAATTCGTCCTTTGGGATTCAAGGTTGATGATCGCTCATTGAAGCGCGCTGGGATGGACTATTGGCAGCATCTGGACTGGGAAGTCGTTGACAGTTGGGAAGAAGTTCGGCGGCGATTACCTTCGGCTCAGGTTTGGTGCCTTACAAAAACCGCGTCCCGGCTGGTTTGGGACGCGGTCTATCAGCGTGGCGACATTCTTTTGTTCGGAAGCGAATCCCGAGGTCTGCCTGCTTCGATTCTGCAGGAGAGCCCAGTTCGCAACCTCAAGCTGCCGATGAGCGATCTGGTAAGAAGTTTGAATCTTGCCAGCACTGCAAATACAGTCGCCTATGAAGCCGTTCGGCAGTTGGGTGGACTGGATTTTTCGGGTTGATGATCAGCAGTCCTTCCAAACTAACGGGCTGCTGTTAGTACAAGAGGCTGTGATACCCATTTGCCGGATTCCAGGCTGGACAGCACCGTACAATCGCCTCCTTTACGTCGAGCTTCTGACATCGCTTTGTCTGCCTCACGAATCAGTGCGTCGGGTCGGTATGGTTTTCCTGAGTGCGGAGCGTAGTATGCAGCACCGATGCTGCAGGTGACTTTTCGGTCTGAATCGATTGCTGACAACTCACTGCGGATTTTAGATCGAATCTGATCGGCGATAAGCGTGAGCATGTCGAAGTTGATGTCTTTGAGCATGACGACAAACTCATCGCTGCCATACCGAACAACTGAGTCCGCGAGTCTTACGCATTGACGAAGGGTGGTGGTCGCCTTTTGAAGCAATGCGTTTCCGGCTGGCTCTCCTGAGTCGCTGTTGATTCCCTTAAAGTTGTCGAGATCGATAAACAACAACCCGATCGGCACCTGATGCTGATGGGCCTGTTCAATGACAGATCCAAGAGCGGGTTCCAGCCATGATCGATTCAGTGCTCCTGTCAACTGGTCGCGCCATTGTGTGTCGAATGAATGGTTGGGCGCTGTTGTGTTTGTCCTGGTGGTCTCAGGAATGGTGCCAGGGCGAGCGTTTACAAGCCGCATCTGGCTGGCCAGGGCGATTTGGCCGAGCAATTCCTGAGCCTCAGCCAGAATTGACTCGAGTGAAGGCGACCGACCAATGTCAATTCCGAATGTGGCACTGAGTTCACCGACTCGCAGGTCGATGTCTGCCAGAACTCGGAATACATCATTGGGCCGGAGTGCGAAGACCTGCATCAGAAGTCGTTCGATGTGCTCACGACTGCTACTGAGATTGTTGCCGACCTCATCTATGTACTCTGCGACGTGGGCGGCTGTAATGAGTGCTGCCGGCAGAGATGTGCTGGAGATAAACTTCAATGGGACAACTCGATGAGCCGATGCATGATGCACGCCGACAGCATCAATGATCTCCGCATCGAGGTTCCAGCGTCGACAGAGCCCAAGGCTGACGTCAACGTGAGTAAATCCGAACCATCGTTGTTCACGCTCGCGATGTGATTGGTCATCCGTGCATTCCAGTACGTGTTCAACATAGTCTTCGCGACAAGTATGCAACAGCGCAAGGCGGCCAATGTCCTGGATGAGTCCTGCGAGGAACCAGTTGGCGGAGTCTACTTTTCCGCCTTGACGCTCTGCCAGAGATTCTGCAGTAGCCGCCTGCGTCAGAGATTCACGCCAGATTTGCTGGTAGTAAGGTCGCAGATTCAATGAACTCTTGTTCTGGTATTCCGCCAGGCAAAAGCTCAAAACAAGAGTGCGCACCATTGTCGTACCAAGTCGAGGAACGGCTTGCTCAATAGAACCGGCTCGAGTTCTCATACCTAAAAGTGCAGAGTTTGCTGTCTTCAGGATCTTGCCAGCAATTGCCGGGTCCATTCGAATGGTGTCTATCAGGCGATCAAAGTCCGGATCTGGATCTCTTGCGATTTCCACAATACGTGCGGCCACTTCAGGCAGGCTTGGGAGACGTTCTGATGAGAGAATTGCTTCAAGAGAAAATGGCACTGGCGGCTCCAGGAGTTTCAGCTGGACGGACGGATGAACTGCTTACTTCAACATGGCTCAGAAAACGCCGTGGTTGAAAATTCGCATCACCGCTATCGGGTAAATGCCCAGTGACTTGCTTGCCACTCACAGCAGAGTTCATGAATAGCACTAATCTGCCCGATCATGATGATTGTGCGAGTACTGACGAATGATCAGAGTACGCGCGGCTTGCGGCACGAAAAAGATCGCCGTGTCAGATATGATCCAGGAACTGAAGAGATGCGTTTTAGTCGCTGATCCTGAGTCGGGGGCATGGCGAGTTGCTTGAACGATGGACGCGACTCTGTGACAGTCCGAATGCTGGAATAACTTCGCCAGAAAATGTGTTTAATGGATTTGAAACTATGCCCACTTCCCCGAAGCCAGTTCCTGAAAAGCCCTCCTCCGGCAACTCTTCTCAGATCAGCCCTGCTGTGAAGTTGCCCGACGATGCCTCAAGCGTGAAGTCCTCGACAGGAACCGAACAGCCCGCGGATACGGCAGCGAGGGTCGATGTTTCGGCGGAACCGGAAGTTCAACGATCAGAAAAAGTCACGCCGACGACAAGTGCGGGGGGTGTGTCGTATCTCTATTTGCTGGCCGCTTTCGTCATCGTCACGGCTGGAGTGCGTATGGCGCAGGAGATTCTCCAGCTGCTGTTGCTGTCGATATTTCTTGCTGTGGTGGGTGTTCCGGTCTATGCCTGGCTGGTCCAGAAGAAGGTTGCTTCCTGGTTGTCGCTACTGATCGTTATCAGTGGATTGGTGATGAGCACGTTGATTGTCTTCTGGATCGTTATGACATCGATGGCCGATTTTACTTCGCGACAGGATCATTATGCGGAGCAGCTTCGAGAACGTACGAGGCCTCTTCAGGGGATGTTGGAAAGGTTGATCCCAGAAACGCCAGCGTTAGGACGATCAGTGTTAGTTCCCGAATCGGCCGAAGAACCGCTTGGTCTCACGCCGCCGGTGCAGGACGATCCGCACCCCGGTCCTGCGGCAGATATTGCTGAGGCGGATCCATCGAAAGATTCGGCCTCAAACATCACTCGTCCCTTTGGTTCAGCGAATGGTTCCGAGGTGGCAGAACCTTCAGATGAGGCGAGTAGCTCTGCTGAAGAAAATCGGCTTGCAAGCAGTCAACTCTCTGGCGAAGAGCTTCCTTTGAATCCTGACGAGCCGAGCACTTCTGCATTGATGGTGCAAGCTTCTGAACCGGAGTCCATGTTTGATCCCCAGTCAGAGAATGCGGCTGCGTGGCTGCAGCCACGTAAGGTCATGGTGCCGCCTCTGTCGCGACGAGGATGGCGAGAGTTGATCGCATCTCAATTTGATCCCGCCAGAGTGATTTCAATGGCGGCCAGTCTTGCCTTGAGTGTCAGCCAGATTCTGAGCAACACGATGCTGATTTTGCTGACCGTTACCTTCATCTTGCTGGAGGCCAGTACATTTCCGAAAAAGCTCCGAATGGCCTTTGGAGACCATCGTGACACTCAGGAGCGATATCGGCTGATCGTTGCCAGAATTCGCAGTTACCTGGTGATCAAGACGGTTATGAGTCTGCTGACAGGGATTCTGATTGCTTGCTGGCTTTGGCTGTTTGGCGTTCCGTATGCAGGCCTGTGGGGCATGTTAGCCCAACCTCCCCAACTGGAAAGAAAACTCGTGGCGGCGAGATTTTTTTCCCAGTCTTTTTGACGGGGCATTTTCGTAAGTCGTTTGGCGGCGGTTTGAAACAGGATGTAGTGACGACCAGACCTCTTGGCGGTCTCA
>JBGSVD010000162.1:0-10754 GCA_041753135.1 Planctomycetaceae bacterium | reverse complement strand
TACGTAGTCAGGAATTGAAAAACCATGAAAGGAGTCAGATATGAATGAGATCAAAAAGAAACCCGCAACAGCGCCCGTGAAAACATGTCGCCATGGAGCCATCGCCGCATCCATCTGGAAACGGCAGGCCACCAGTGGCTTTGAATACTTCGACTTTACGCTGAGTCGCTCGTGGAAGACTGCGGCCAGCGATCGCGAAGGCTACTCCAGCAGTTTCTTCGTGCGGAACGCCGAAGAATTGCAGGCCGTGATTCAGGAAGCCACCGAATGGATTGAAAGCCAGCAAGCCAGCTTGCAGGAAAGCAACGACTTCAAAGCTCAGACGATCCTGCAGAAAGCAGCGTAAACTGTAACGGACTGCAATCGTCTCGGTTGCGGTCTGTGTTTCTTGGTATGGACAATCGTACGGAGCACTGCGCTGACGTGGGGAGCTAGTTCGTTTGTAGCGAGTCAGCACCTATTCAATTCCGCTACAAATGACAATCGGCGATTGCCGCGTTGTGCAAAAACACGCAAGATACTAGGCTTCACGCATTCAATTCTTTCGATTTTCATGATCAGGCAGCGACGCAAAGCGAATGACTACCCTTGCATCAGACAGTCCCACTGTTGCCAGCCTCTTTTGTGGCTGTGGGGGCTTTGATGTGGGATTCAAGAATGCTGGATATCGTGGTCTAGGGGCATTTGATATCTCGCCACTGGCGACCTCCGTTTTCAAGAAGAACGTCCATACTAGTTGTGAAGTTGCTGACTTGGAATCGGCAACAATCACCAATGCGACTGTGGGCAAACCTGACGTGGTCATCGCTGGATCTCCCTGTCAAGGTTTTTCAACGCTAGGTAGGAATGACTCGACCGATCCACGTAACTCTCTGCTCTTGCGCGGAGCGTCGATTGCCGTCAAATTGCGACCACGTGTCATTGTCCTTGAAAATGTTTGCGGTGTCTTGTCAGGCAAGATGCGTGCGCACTGGGATGAGGCAGCGAGAATTCTCGAAGACGCTGGCTATTCAACGCTCACGCAGCGCGTTACCAGTTCCGATTTTGGCGTGCCGCAGATTCGCAAACGTGTGTTTCTGATCGCCTCGAGATCGAAGTCGCTCACTAGCTTTTCTGTGCAAGGCAGCGGTAACGTTAGCCTGACACAAGCATTGTCGGCGGTGAGTCGTGTTCCTAATCATGAACCGATCGATTTGAAGCCGTCGAGTGAAGCATTTTTGATCGCCGCCCAGATTGGACAGCATCAAAAGCTGTGCAATGTGCGAGGTGGCGAACGTTCAGTTGCGACCTGGATGATTCCTGAAGTGTTTGGCGCGACGACCAAACGGGAACGGGAAGTACTAGGAGTCATCAGGGCGCTCAGACGTCAACTTCGATTACGACAATCGGGCGATTCTGATCCCTTAACAATCAGTGATCTAAAAAAGAAATGTGGCAACGATGTCAGCCCAATTATCAACCGCCTGCTCAAAAAAGGATACGTACGAAAAATGCAGCAGCGGTTCGATTTGACACATACATTCAATGGGAAATACCGTCGTTTGTCGTATTCTTACCCATCACCTGCAGTTGATACTCGATTCGGAACTCCCGCCTATTACCTTCACCCGGACGAGCATCGCGGTCTCACGGCGCGGGAGGCCGCAAGAATCCAGGGGTTTTCTGACGACTTCATCTTTGAAGGTTCAAGAGCGACGCAATTCAAATTGATTGGAAACGCAGTACCACCACCCGTTGCTGAGAGCATCGCAATGGCTATCAAAGAAAGTCTGCTTTAAGTGCGAGCACACCCGCCAACTTCAATTCGCGATCTCGTAAGTGATTGGACGAAGACATCCGGCGCGGACCTTGGCCTTCACACCAAGTTGGACCTGCTCGAAATGCTGGGCGATGATCTGTATTCACAATACCAACCGTACCCTGAGAAACCCCGGTACATGGAACGACTTTTCAACTGGGTCACGGGGGCCACGGCGGATCGTGATCGGCAGACATTGTTTGAGTTTGCAATGTGTTTGCTTTTCGTGGGTAAAGAAGAAATGGAGTCCCTCTGCCGGACAGCTTATGAAAGTCAAATCACACGTTGGATAATCGAAGAAGCCGGGATTGATATCGCTTCACAAGATGCGTGCGAGCAACTTCAAACGGCTCGACAGCAAACTTTCTTCGGTAGCATCGCAGGCATGAACATTGGAGACTTCTGCAGGTACAATGGAATTCATCAGGACATACGTCCGGATTTTCGGGAACGTTCCACGATGGAAGATCCTGCGTCCATGGAAGCATATCTCAAGCAAAAACAGTTTGTCCGAATTGTTGCGGTCGAAGACTACGTTGGAACCGGCAATCAAATGAAGAAGGCGTATGAATATCTTAAGCAGCTTGCCGAATTCCCGGTGCTCTTGTGTCCATTGATTGTCGCTCCGGAAGGCGTAGAGGCAGGCATCAAAATGGCACTGGGCAATGTGACGTTTCAACCCGTATTCTGCATTTCAAACGCTGCGTCAATTGGTGAAAATCCAATCGAGAATGAGCCTGAGATTGTGTCGCGTTTGCGTGAATTGCTCCCGCGCTTATTCGAAAAAGTAAACGGCACTCATCCTGAACACCACCTGAACGAACACATTCGCCCTTTCGGATTCTTGAACAAAGGCACATCGTTACTGACGTACCTGAATTGCCCGAATAACGTCCCCCCGATTGTGCATCACCAAAGTGATACCTGGACTCCACTCTTCCGCCGTTCGGAACGTGAGGGCTAGAAAATGTCCAGCGTACGCAATCCATTTCAATCACTTTACGTCACCGAGCGCGTAAACGATCTAAACTTTCCTGCGATCTTCAGCCCGACATTGATACCAGTGGTATTACCTCTCTTTCAAGCTGGCAACGTCATGCTGAGCGGAACGCAGGGTACAGGTAAGTCGATGTTGCTCGCACTTCTGGACTCCGAAATTCGACTTTCGTTCTGGCGGGACAAAAATAACCCGTACCCTGTCGAATCGGATTTCTGCAAGTTCGTCGGCGCAAATATTAACCTGTCCACAAGCCTCGTGACAAAGTTCAATGAACGCAAGTTCTCCAACGATCCCGTAGAAAATGTTGCTCGATCACAAGCTGTTTTTTCGGACTACTTCAATACGTGGGTGATTCGAGACTTGCTTCAGTCGATTGAGACGTTGGGACGAAAGGCTCCAAAAGCGCGCTTGCAGGAATGCGGTGTAAGCGCAACGCAGGCGAAGTTGGACGCATTTGCCAGAACTCTCTCACAGGCGGATGAATGCAGTTGTTTGATGCAAGGCGTCGATTGTCATGCCGCCGCCATTGCTGCCCTTACGCAGCGACTCCGGAGTTACCTTGATTTTATCAACTTCAAAACCGATCAGATTCCCGAAACGATTTGGACTTCGCTGACGGGAATCGGCGAACCAATTTCAGCCTTATCGAACCTGCTAAAGGAGACGGGTGTACTCACGCGGAGAACCGAAGTATTCGTGACCGTCGATCAATGTGAAGAGTTGCTTCGGCTTGAACAATCGGACACCGAGAATGAGGAGCACGGACGATTTCGAAAAGTTCTTGACAAGGTCATAAGCTCTCGCGAAAAGGCCGTCTCTTACCGACTCGGAACAAGACCAAACGCTGTCTGGAAAGGCAAGAGCGAAGAAGCGCGCGATTACATCAAGGTGGATCTGGATCTGCTGTTTAGCAATAATGAACATTCAAAACGTACAGCAAGTTTGTTTCCGAAATTTGCTGAGGACGTGTTCGTTCGACGACTTCGAGAAAATGATTCGTCCTTGTTGATTGAAAACTCGGATGCCCTAAGTGTTTTCTTCGCCACATCGCCTACTGCATATGAACGCGCGAAGGAGTGTGCTCCCGATAAACGGCCCGAACGTGTCTTGAAATTCGAAAAAACGTGGCCCGCGCACGTGAAATCATCGCTAACTGAACTGGCCCGAGAAGATGTGCTCTCTGCCAAATTGGGTGAAGCATGGTTTCGGCAGGCATCAGCAAAAGCAGAGGCCGATTCCAAAGTTTCCGACGCGGAGCGAACAAAAGCCCTGCAGGAACTTGAACAGTTTCAGTCGGGTGTTTTTCCATGGCTGGAAGTAGATCGCAGGTGGTGGAAAAAAGAGCGGACGGGCCAGGCTGTCTTGCAAATTGCCGCCAGCAATTCCCAACGCATTCCGTACTATGGGAAGAAAGACATCTTGGCTCTATCAGGGAAAAACATTCTCGTCTTTGCATTGATATGCCAAAAGATCTGGGAAACCTGGATTCAACAGACTGACGCAAACTCCGCCTCAATAAGTGTGCCGCGTCCGCTTCCCAAATGGCGACAGGATGAAGGCATTCGGGCGGCAAGTGATATCTGGCACAGCAAGATTTCTTCTGCTCCAAATGCGGATACCGTTCGTCGCCTCATCGATGAACTGGGGAGTCGACTACGCCGCCAATTGCGAAACGACAAACCAATGTCCTATCCCGGAGCAAACGGTATCTCGCTTCGCAATGTCGAACTTGAGGCAGACCCGGAAATTCTGGAACTGTTGGCCCATGCAACCGCTGAAGGGTTTCTCCAGGTCATTCGCCATACGTCAAAGTCCCCATCTCGAGGCCACTCGCGGAAATGGTACACTCATCCCGTGTTAGCGCCGTTTTATGAATTGACCGTCGCACATACAAAGGAACCTCTTTACCTGACGGTCGCAAAACTGCGCACATGGCTTGAGAACGCTGACGTTGTGGAACGACGTCAACAACCGATGAAACGACGCAAAAGGGAATCGGTCCAACGCGGTCTGTTCGACGATGAGAAAGATGAATGAACGACATCTTTCGCCCTTTTGGACCACTGGACTGGATTCTGTCGAGGTTACCTGCGGTTGCATCATGGTCGTTGGTCGGGACGGTTTCTCCTGAAGACCGTTCACTGTCGGTCCTTCGTGAGATCAGCTCCGGGAGTCGCATGTCCCGAGCCGAATTTATCCGCATCGAGCCAGACTCGCGAAAAAACAATCCAAAGTTTCGAGTCGCCTTCCGGCAGAAGTTGGGCCTGAGTGACAAGATCGCAGAGGAACTGGGACGAAGGCGTCTTACCGTTCGCGCGGCGAGCATTCTTTGTCGCGAGGAAGCGTTGGTTGAAATTGCCAGAGAAACACTCGCGGCTTGCTCTGAGAATCTTGTGATCGACATTTCGGCGATGCCCAAGCGATTCTTCTTTCCGATGCTGACTTTGGCGATCGAATCAAATCGATTCAACAACATTGTGGTCACATATACCACACCAGAACGATACGGAGATTCTTTGGCCGAAGATCCTTTGCCATGGAATGCCTTCCCAATGTACGGTGCAACTCCGCCTGGCGGTGAGACTGAAGTCAAATTGCTTATCGCCGTTGGCTACCAACCGTTGAAGCTGGAGGGGATCTTAGACGGCATTCGATACAGGGCGAGCAATGTCGAACTTCTGCTTCCGTTTCCGTCAGTGCATGCGGGTTTTATTAAGAACTGGGAGTTCATTCTCCAAATCCGACGTGTACTGCAAGGACTCCCAACCAGCGCGATTAAGCGAATCGCTACGACGAACACGCCGTTGGCCTTTGACCGCATTGCAGCGATGACAAATTTCGGAAAGATTCATTCCGTTCTCGCACCATTTGGTCCAAAACCAATTTCGCTGGCAATGTGCCTATACGGAATCGCTTGTCGACAGAAAGACATTCCTGTCGAAATCGGATACACGCAGCCACAAGTTTACAGCGACAGCTACTCTTCCGGTGTGGCGATGGCCAATGGAAAACCTTTAACGAACGCTTTTTGCGTTCGGCTCGGTGGCAGAAACTTGTATTCCGTTTAACAGTGATTCAACGGAACAAAGCGACCGCATTTATCAATAATAGGATGGTGCCATTGATCAGACCTCTCGCTGCCCGAAGCAGTGCCTGGACGATTGGGATCATTGGGATCCGTATGACCAACAATCACTATCGAAGTCACGATACATGACTTAGAAAACGCCGTTCGCTGATCGTTGCAGGATTCTTCGAAGTTAGCCATGTATTCGTTCAAACTGATCCATCAGTACCATCTGGCGGTAGACGTCAAATACTTTGCCGCCTTTGCCGCTGGCTTCCAAGTAAAGCCGCTTCTTCATCATATCGGCGTTTTCGAGAGCCACAGTTTCAAAGGTGTCCTGTTCGCTCGGCGACATGGCTTCCCAGAAGGCCATAAACGCTTGCTGTCGGGAATTCTGACGTCGGAGTGCCAGACGTTCTCGTTTGATGCGAACGTTCGCCTCTGCTTGTTTTTGAGCTTTTTTGGCCTGCTGGCGTTCTTGTCGCTGGTTGGAACTTTCGAAGCCGGGTGGCAACGTGATCGCCGCTGGATTCTTGATCGATTGCACCAGAAATCCGGGGCCGCGTGGTTGGCCTCGGTTGTTGTACCAGTCGTAAAGTTCCAGCATCTCACGAATCCGATTCGACGGCTGCGACAATGACAGTTCCTCAGCGGATGCGGGGCCGATGCCCCGCTTCACCAATTCGCGTTCCAGATTCTGTGGGTTAATGGCTGGTTGCGAGAGCGACGGCGTGGACACAGATGTGATTGCTGATGCCGCAGAGGGTGCAAAAAACTCGCGAATGCGTTTCGCTCGGCGCTCAAAGACCACCAGCCATTTTCCCAAGCCGTCCTTGCGAAAACGTTCCTCTGGCAACCGCGGCTTCAGATCCCAGACTCGCTCCAGTTCTTCGATGCCCCTCAGCAATGTTCGCTTCATCTGAGCGGTGTTGTAATTCCCGGAGAGACGTACTTTTCTGAGCCCCAGTTCCAGCAGATCAATTTCCACACGATTGCTGTGGTAGAAACGTTTGTCGAGGAACCGATAAAGCCGTTTGGCAACCGGACTGGTCAGACGGCAGTACAGGTTCCAGTCGAGCTGCTTCAGGTATCCTGACTGGAAACTGCGAAACAGAACTTCGTTCCAGACAAATCGTGAACAGCCGGGAGCTGCCTTTCCCTGGATGACTTCCCGGCGATAGATCACCAGATTGTCGAAGACTCCAAAGTCGCGATTCACCCAGCTCTTCTGTTCATGATCGTAGAACGCTCGATCGGAAAAGATCGAGAGCCCCTTCCAGCGACGCAGCGATGTGGCGACTCGCTCGTAGTTGCGGCTTTCATCCGCCCAACCGAGCAGCCGCAGGATTTCGTACCGACTGAAGGAGACTTCTCGGGTGGCGAAGTCATTCAGGCGGCTGAGCTGGATGCAGGCTAGGAGCACGTCGTCATCTTTGGAGGTGGGAAGACCGTAACGGTCTGAGCCGGACAGGGTCAGCTGCCGTGGCAGGTATTTGTTTTGTTCTCGATCAAAGACCGTGTCTTCCAGCACGACCGTTTTGGTTCCATCAGGGAATCGGTCGGAAATGGCAGCCAGCGGAAACTCAGCCAGATTGAGTTCATCCACAGCGGATTGGTTTTGAAAAAGGGGTCTGGAACTCTCCGGCACATTCCTGCTCGCGATGCTTGCGGGTGCCTCCAACGTTCCAGACCCCTTTTTCACTGATGAGTTTTCTTTCACGCACTTTTCACATTGAACAACAACCATCCGGTGTTGTTGTTTATCTATTTAAATAACAAATTAGGGGGGTGAAATTTGCCCATCGTTTCAGGCACTTGCGACCGAAAAAGATGTTTCGTTGTCCGGTAACTGAGCCCCAAAACGTGTTTCATTGTCCGGCAAACCGTGTTTCGTTTCACGGTAGTTCGGACCATTGAAAGTGTATCATTGTCCGGTATTTTCCGAGTGTCCCACAGACTTCCATGCTGCAGTTCGAGCACCATTGCCGATCACCGAATTTTCCCCGGCGTCGACCATCTCAGTTTCCGCCGTTTTGCGCAAGAAAATTCTGCAATCGTGCTGGCCAGCATGCTGGCTTGTAGATCCTTTCTGCCGGAAAGGATTTTCGCCGACAGGCGATCCTCGTGATCGGACGTCCGCTCCACGTCGACGGGTCGCTCATTATTCAATGTGATCTGGTCGCTTGTCGCGGCGAGCCGCGAAGTCCTCGTCGGCAACGAAGACCTACGAAGTCACCGCAAAAAAAGCTTGCCAGCTGACCGGCAATCGTGCTTTATTGCCAGCATGATTATTTCATTGGTGAATTCAAAAGGAGGAGTCGGCAAGTCCACGCTGGCAGGCAATCTTGCTGGCTGGCTTGCAGGTCATGGATGTTCTGTGATTCTGGCGGACTGCGACACGCAACAGTCATCCAGTGAATGGATCACGGAAGCACTGCCTGAAATCCAGGTCGTTTGTCTTGCCAACGCAGATGCCGTTCTGGACGAACTTCCGTCGCTGGCACAGGAAGCCGACTTCGTCATCGCGGACGGGCCCGGCAGCCAGACGGAAACCAGCCGTGCCCTCCTGATGTGGGCAGATCTGGCCATACTGCCCTGCAAAGCCAGCATGTTCGAAGCCAGAGCCCTCAACAAGAACACGGCATTTGTCCGTCAGGCGCAGGCGATTCGCAAGGGACCGCCGGAAGTGATTGCGGTTTTGAGCATGGTCGGTCGTGAATATCGGCTGACTCGTGATATGCGAGAAGCTGCCGCTGGGCTCGGCCTGAAAATCGCCGAAACGCCGATCACACTGCGGCAGGCTTATGCAGATGCTCCTGGGCAGGCGACCTTTGTCTGGAACATGGGCTACGCCGCACGGGGAGCTGCCGAAGAAATTGAACAGTTGTTTCGGGAACTGTTTCCTGAGATTGCGGCGGTCAGTCACTCTGAACTTGCATCTGTCACCGCCAACCGAAAACCGTAAACTCAAAGGAGCCTCGTCAACAACCATGGCAGAAAGAAGAACACTCACCACCGCAATCCATTCCGTTCCCAACGCTGATCCGGAGGTCGTGCGAGCCTTCGTGACGCAGGACAAGACACCCGTTCCTGCTGTCGCAGAGGCACCCGTTACACGGCCCCCGCTGACCGCCGGTTTTCAACCAGTCGGACTGATTCCCATCACCGTCCGGCTGCGCCCAGAAATCGCCGGAGCCCTGAAACGAGCATCGCTGGAACGCCAACTGGCGGGATTGGAATTCTTCAGCCAGCAGGAAATCGTCGAACGCGCGTTGGCCGCATGGTTGCGCGAAAATGGCCACGGGAATGAGTGACGCAGGATTTACTCCACGATGAGGCAATGATCACGCAGTTAACGGTTCATGGCGCTGCTTCGTGCGTCAGCGTAACGACATTCAGGTTCAATTTGCGTACGGAATCTCAATCTCTTCGTACGACCCGACGGTCGCTCGGTTGACGGCAGCTTGAATCGCGGAAACTGATTTCTGAATACGAGGCCAGGATGCTGAACGCAGAACGATGATTGCGATTTGTCGTCCGGTCAAATTCTGCTGATACTGCAGATTGCTGTCCGTTGTTATGAGCAATTCGAAGCCCGCCTGTTCGGCTGTATCCAGGAGCATTCCGTTCGCCAAATCCGACCAGCATTGTTCGAATGCCGTGGCAATTGAATGATCTGGCAAATGACGACGCAGCGGAACCGGCGTTCCCTGATCAAATAGAATTCTCATGCCGCATCCGACTTCGTCAGCAGTGAGACTTCATGATTCAGGACAGATTCCACATCAGCGCGACTGACGCCCGGGAACCATTCGAGGAATTGATCAACTGTCGCACCATCACGCAGGTTCTCAAACAAAGCAGCTACCGGAACGCGAGTGCCGCGAAACACCCATGCTCCGCTGACTTTGTCACGGTGAGTCTCGACCGCATCCAGATTGTCCCAGTTTCTGTCCAATTCTTTGCTCCTTGGAATTCGGACCACGGCACTTCGCCCGATATCGTCAATTCGAATTCTGGTGGTTTATGTCTTGCTTCTGTAATTCAGTTTACCAGCCGACACGGATCATGTCACCAAGTTTCGCCGGACACCGCGTGTGGCAGGAATATTGGAACGGAAACGAGTGAAATTGAAAACCTCGGGAATGCAGAGCATTCAGAGGAATTGCTTCCTCGTTTCCGGCCAGGCAAGATTCATCCACGTTCGTTAGATTTCAGTGGGGGAACGGCTCACGTTGCCAGGAATGCCAAAACAAGCCCACTCTTCCCCGTCGATCGTACGGGCCTCTTCGCCCGAATTTCATTCCGGACAAACAGGCCCGCACGACATTAAACGCGAAATTCATTTTTTGAATTTCCCGCGTCAGGTGGTAAATGGACAACCTTTAATTTCTCACTCGTCTCCTTCGAAGCCGGAAATTCCGGCCTCGAAAAATACGCAATGATGTCATCTACCCAGAATCAAAATGAAAAAGATCAGGCCGCCATTTCTGGTTCAATTCGAAAATCATTTCGACCAAAACAGACGACTGTCATTGGACGACTCGGGAATTCCGATCGAACTGAATTGGTGACTTTCGAAACTGGTATGACAAGTCTGTCGAAATGTGTGCTCTTTATTACTTGTCCGGAATTGTCCGGAATTAAAACGCGCCCCTGGAAGAAAGGCATCGAGCAGAGGTTCAATGTCCATCGGTCTTCGCGACTTTCAAATTCCTGTCAGAGATGTCAGAGATTAAAATCGAATTTTGGCGATGAAAGCACCAAGTACAGGTGCCTTTGACCTTCACTTCACTGACCTGTCAGAGATGTCAGAGATCATGCTTTACAACGCTGAAAAACCCAGTAAAATTCGCAACATGTTCTTTCGAGCAGACACTGGCTCGCAC
>JBGSVD010000161.1:0-21854 GCA_041753135.1 Planctomycetaceae bacterium | reverse complement strand
TTAAACTCACAGCGACCTCCGTGTTCGTTTGTGGTTCTTGAAGAACGCACATTCTGTGCGAAATCACAAGCCACACGAAGGTCACTTTGTTTGACTCAAACCCCACCCGCAATGCAACTTAAAAGCTGCACGATCTCCATGAACGGGGTGAGGTCGCTGGCAAGCAGCGACGGGGTTTGCCAGCTTCGCTGGGCAAACAAAAAAAGCCGCGAAATTCGCGGCTCTTCTTCTTCATTCATCTTGATGCCGTCAGGCATAATGGGCGCTGAGGGACTCGAACCCCCGACCCCCTCGGTGTAAACGAGGTGCTCTAACCAACTGAGCTAAGCGCCCGATTCATTTGCTGATTCTTCATCCGCAATCAGGAGACAGGCGAGAGTATCGGCGGTTCGCGTTTTGTTTTCAAGTCCGGGCGGTGTCTCTGCTCAGATCATGGAATTTTTGGCCCAAACAGCCGTCACAATCAGCGAAAACTGCAGTGACGGTAAGTTTGGTGTGGAATTTTCGGACACTTCAGCAAAGGGCGGATCAAAATTCAGGGCTAAGCCATTCCAAAAGATTCTCGCAGAAGTTCGGGGAGTGTCTGCCCGAATCGGAATGTACGGCCGCTCTTCAGATTATGAAATACGACAACCGCGGGACTGAAGAGTGCAGCGTCCATTGCGTAAAAGTCGTGATTCGCAGCTTTGAACAATGCCTGAAATGTCTGACCATGCGACGCTGATGAATTCGAAGGAACCCGCGGACCGATTTCACGAATCTGTTCATCATCGCAGCGAACCCACAAATTCACTGTGGCACCATACAGAATCGAATCATTCGTCCGGCCAATTCCCTGAAGATCATTTTTTGCAACCGGCGGCAATGGTGCTACTCCCGTTCCGCTGACCAGAGCTTCCAGGGGGAATTTCAGCTCATGCAACTTATGCAATGCAGTTTCCACTGACCGGGCAACCACCTGAATTGTGCCAGCCTGAGATGCCGTCGGAGCAACGGCCAATGTCAGTCCACACGTTTTCGGCAACGATTTCCTGATCGCGGCAACAGCACTTTCTGAAGGCAGAGTACCTGACTCAAGAACACCGACGCTAATACGTCCATCTTCCGTTTCAGGCAGATGCTGAAAGAGCTCTTCCTTTCGTGCCACCGCTCGCATCGGACCAGAACCCATTGCGAAGAAATCATCCGTCGCGATCTTCCAGCCCGCATACTGGCTCATCAGACACGCAGCAACGGGATGATCCGTCCTGACAAAAATCTGCGGCACCGTCGGAAGTGAAGGATCCTGGGCGACCAGCTCAACCTGAGCCATCCCCGCCATGCAAATTTTTGCCAGAAGCAAGCCAGCCTCAAGCCCTGCTTCCGTTTTGACGCCAAAATCCAGAAGACTCACATCTTCCAGGTCGATGGATTTGATGCGAAGAGTCTCGGTTCGAGACTTCGCGAATGCTGTTAAATGAGCAGCACGCTGATTCAGTTGTCGGATGGTCACGTTTATGTCGCCATGTCATTCGCAATGATTGAATTGGTAAGTTCTCAACACAGATGTTATCGAAATGCGATGAATCGAAAAGCATCGGCTGGAAAGGCCTGCGGTTCAACCTGAGGAACAGCGACAACAATCATCAGGCCAGTCCCTCTGATCATGATGTACGTCGCTAGCAGATTTCGGCAACACCCGCTCGCAACGGAAGAACTCTCCGAGCAATGAATTGAGTCAGGAGGAGCTCAAACTGACGTAGAGGTACTAACAAAATCGGCATCCTTCCATGGCTGTTTTGGCAGCGTTTTCCGATTTATTCTGGCGCCAGTCCCGATTTTGTCAGCCGTTATTAGAGGGTAGCGGCCATTGGCAAAGCAAGATTCAGCATCACGTAACCAATGGACAGAACCGCGAACGACAACTGATCAAATCGACGCGACAGTCGCTCGGCCCCTCGTCGTTCAAAAATGTGGAGTGAAATGGTCGACTGGATGACAGTAATCAGAATCATCCAGACGCCAAGCCCGTTGACCATGTCGGCCAGAGTCATCACACCAGTATCGGGGATGAGCGAGGACGTGACATAAGAGTTTGCAACCGACGCAAAAAGAGCACCAACGCCCAGACCAAATCGAGGATCCAGATTTGTCGGCTTGATGAACATAGCCAGCATGGCAATCATCACGGCAACGTAGAGCGCCTGAAACATCTTGAAGAAATATCCCCAGCCGCCACGACGCAAATCAATTCCAAGACGAGCCTGTGAATAATTAGACTTGCTGCCCGGGTCGAGTCGAAAATCACCTCTTGTCGTTTTGTATGAGTGTGGTTTTTCAATCAACTGATGACCAACGATCTGATAGGCAGAGACCCGAACTCGTGAACTGACGTTTGTGTTCTCCAGATCTGGAACAAACATCAGATCATAGCGCTGGTATCTGGGGTTTTCGATGTTGATTGTCAGCAAATGTTCGTCGCGGGGAAATCGCGAAACATCAAAGGATTTCGTAATCGTCGCGACAACTCGATATCTTTCATAATGCTGATCATTGCTGGAATACTGTTCTTCGAGTTCTCTGGAATCGATTGTGCCATCGACGACTCGAAAGTCATTTCCTGGCTGAACTTCGGAACCAGTCCAGCGAAACCAGATGTAGAATTCCACGGTCCAGCGAACATCTTTGATCGATAGTTCCGTGATTCGATCGACATACATTCCGACGTGCACAAGTGCCGGCTCGGCATCGGCAGGCAGTGAAAAATCCGGAGCCGTAGTCCCAGGCTCTTCTGCAGAAGCGCTCATCCTGGCGGTATGCCGCAAGTCTGATGCCACACGGTACTGCCTTTGAGGAACAACACTAAGAATGCCCATTATCAGCAGAAGCGATACTAATCCAAACACCCAGCAAACCAGGAACTTTCGTTCGGAAGATGTAATCTGAACTTCAGCCGCTGGCGTAATCTCATCAATCGCCATTTCTCAAACACTCGCAAAAAATCATCCAGAAATTCTCTCAACAACTCGTGCCTATTTTCGTACCTTTTTTTGACTCAGCTCAATAACTTTCTGCTGAAAGATCTCACTAAGCATCTCACGATCAGTCCCACTGATCATGTGCTTGTTAACCGCGAACTCGATACTTGCAAAGATCTTGTCGAGCAATCCTTGATTGTCGGCTGACGACAACTTTCGTCGAAAGTTGTCAACGTGCCCCTGATGCACTCGGGCTTGAAACTCTGTTTCATCGGGAACACTTGACATGGTTGCGGGATCCATCAACAAAGAACATCAACAATCTTCAGGCCTGAGAAGTTTTCGCTGGAGCTCACCAACTAAGCGTGCAGTCGCAGATGGTTTGTTAATAATAAAAGTTAAGATTCAACGTAGCAGTCAAAGAATCGAGTCAAACCGTTTGTGGCGTCGGAGAGACAACGGGTGTCTTCCACTCCGCTAACCAGTATTCCGGTTTTAGCCCTGAAAATGCGCCGAACGATTTGCTTCGACTCGTCTCTCATGCATTTGTATCCGCAAATTGAGTACCAGAGAACCTGAAGGGGACTCCACAAACGTCAATGTTGGATGAAGCTTTGAAGAATTTTGTCGACAGGGACACACGGGCTGGGCAATCCTGATCGACAAAGAACACAACCTATTGGTCGTCACCCCAGACAGAAATCCTGGACGACGAACCTCCATGAATTGACGCCTGAAGGCATCGTCCAACCAATGGACCCTCAAAGGATCTCGATCGGATTCATCTGACGTCATTAAAGGACCAGTCCCGAAATAACTTCCTGCCTTAGCGGAACGGCGCAAGCCGTCTGGTGATTTGCAACCGGAGGATTCGTGCCCTTCGGCTTCAACCAAAGAATGGAGACTATTTCGGGACCGGCTCTCAGCGAAGCCTGACGATGATACAGGCATTGGGCCAATGGGCGAAACTGTTGCGTGTCACCAATCGTCTCTCGACGGTTGGTGACCTGTTTCAATACGTGCACACAAATCAATGAAGTATCGAAGTAAAATCGATCACTGCAGTGCTGCGGCATTCTTCAGCGGGTGCGAATCAATGTTCGACTTAATGAAAAACTGGCGAGCGAACGACGACAGCATGCTCCGTTGCAGTCCCGTGATTGTTCAACAACGAAATTCAGCCAGCTCGCTCATCGCGGGGCGGTCTGGCTAGCTGGCTCTCATGACAGGCGGTGACACGCTGTTGTCGAATGCAAACTCCGACAACAATGAATAGATGGTTTCTTCGGTAATCCGTGTCTCTGGCGAAGCTTCCTGAACGACCCGCAGCAGAGCACATATCCGCGACATCTTTGCGGCATTGCCGATCGATGTTGCTGAAATCGCTCGAACAGCAGACTCATCAATACGTGATGGCTGTGCGGACTGCTGACCGATCAGCGTTCGGACAAAATCTGACGACTCAGCGGAATCAAGTTCCGACAACCTGATCGGCACCAATGAGTAACTGGAGAACTCACCAGGCAATGACCTGTCGGAAGCCACGACGGAACACAGCATTCCCTGGCACTGGGTGCTGAATGCAATCAAGACCCGCATAAAGATGCTTAAATCGCCCACAGCCCGATGATAATCATCCAGCAGCAAAACCGTCTGCACCCCACATCTTGCTCGTCCGGTCAGCTCGTCGCGAATCAGAGCCAAAATTTCATGACGCCGCATCGACGCGCGGGTTCTGGTTCCAAGACTGTCGGCAACCTGCCATAGGGCCGACTCTTCGTCCATTCCGCTCAGATTGATCGCAATGGACATCGCGCCGGTTCGCGACAATTCTTCTCGAAGCCTGGAAAGCACTTTGGACCGGCCGCTGCCGTCGCTTCCCTGAATCAGCCCCAATGGCTCGCGATTTTCAACCAGATAAAGCAGGCGACTGACAGCTTCGAGGTGGATTGAGCTATCGAAGAACCATTCTGGCTGAGTTTTCTGGCCAAACATTTGGGAATGCCCTTCGTTATGGAGTGCAAATTCGGCCGTCAGAGCCACGATCCATCGCGACACTGACGGAGTGTTATCGTCACAATCGGCAGATTCAGCTTAATTGGTTCAGCTAATTCAAGGTAATCTGAGACTGGCTCAGGATTGGTAAATGGAAACTCTGCCGTCCCCTGCCGGTTCGGCGGCTTGACAGTTGTGTCGGCAAGTCGTGCAATTCCGCAATTCTTTCGTCCGCAACAAGTGTTCACGGCCAAATTTCATGTCTGAAATGACTTATCGATCTGCTGGTGTTGATCTTGAACTGTATGAGCAGGGCATGCAAAAACTGCCGAGGCTGATGCAGAAAACATTCACACCGGGAGTGATGGAACTTCCCGGCGGCTTTGCAGGTCTGTTTCGTCTCAATGCGGACAAACAGTGGAAAGACCCTGTCCTCGTTTCTGGCACCGATGGTGTTGGTACGAAAATCAAGGTCGCAATTCACACAAAGCGATACAACACAATCGGGATCGACCTCGTCGGAATGTGTGTCAACGATTGCTTGTGCCTCGGTGCTCAGCCGTTGTTTTTTCTGGATTACGTCGCGCTGGGAAAAGATGACCCGAACCTTCTGGAGCAACTTGTCAGCGGTGTCAGCGATGGCTGCTGTCAGGCCGGAGCGGCTCTGCTGGGCGGCGAGACGGCCATCATGCCCGATCTCTACGCCGCGGGTGACTTCGACATGGCCGGCTTTTGTGTTGGAGTTGCGGAACGCGAAGATCTTGTCGATGGACGTCATCGAGTCAAATCAGGTGACGTGCTGATCGGCGTTCCGTCATCAGGCTTCCATTCCAACGGCTATAGTCTTGTTCGAAAGGTGGTCTTTGAACACGCAGGACTCAAAGTCGACGACCATGTATCAGAACTCAATTGTTCCGTCGGCGATGCCTTGATGATCCCAACCCGCATTTATGCAGATGTTGTTTCTGCGGCAAAGAAAGCTGCTGGTGAAGGCAACATCCATGCAATCGCTCATATCACCGGCGGCGGAATTGCGGATAACTTCGAGCGCGTGCTTCCGGGTAACGTAAAAGGCGTTCTGCATCGATCAGCCTGGAAGATCCCGGCGGTCTTCCAGTGGCTTCAGAAACTGGGCAATGTCGCGGAACAAGAAATGTTCAACGTGTTCAACATGGGAATTGGATTGGTTTTGGCTGTGCCCGCTTCTGTCGCTGACAAGGTTCAGGCCGCTTGTTCAACTCCCGAATATCCCGCGTTTCAGCTTGGGGAGATTGTCGCCCACTCAACGGAAGAACCAACTGTTGTGATGCAGAGCTAACACAGCGGCACTGTTACAACGGTAATCGCAGAGCCAGGAGCAAATGAAGCCCTGCTACAGTGTAGAGCAGTTGTCTCAACTGTTCCGAAACGATCGGGACAATGGTTCTGAATTGGTAAAGACTCGCTTTGCTGTTCCCTGACGTCTGCTGAACTGCAAGCGTCTGCCCGACTGTTGATCAATTCAAAGAAACACTTCGTGACGTAACGTTACGCAGCTTTGCCGATGAATGAAGACCATCGGGATCAGACGGTCCGCAAAGTCGTCAAGGAAATCTGCGCCACCAATTCACGGCGGATGGTTACAACCTTGGTTCGCCAGGTCGGGGCTTTCGATCGGGCGGACGAAGTCTTTTGAGACGCCTTCATTGCAGCGGTTGAAAACTGGACCACTAACGGAATGCCTTAGCATCCGATTGCGTGGCTTGCGTCCATCGGTCGTTTCAAAGCGATCGACTCAATCCGGCGGAAAGCAAACTCCATTTCAGTACTGAATGAGCTGCACTACAAACGGACATTCGGGACGTTGAGCATGACGACGAGGCGGTATCAAAACAGCCCGCCCAAAAGCATTTTTGCTTCGGATTACAAGTTCTCAAAAGCCACCGCGCAAGGTGATCATCGCGTTGTAGGCGGCTGGCGGGGCAGTTAATGCGGGCTCCCATTGATGCAGTGCCCGAAGCACGGGATCAACGGTCGGCGAAAGATATTTCAGTTCGCTGAGCACGTGATGCGTGGCGATGCGAAACACAACAGACCCGGCCCGACTCATCAGTGCCGTCAGAACAGTATGCAATCCGACCATACCCAAAGCGATGAGTGCCTCGCCAACGATCCATCTGACATCCGAGTCTTCATCGCTCAATGCGGTTGACAATGCTGCCGCCGCAACAGGGTCACCAATCTCCTTCAGGGCCTTCGCTGCTTCCCAGCGAACAGCTTTTCGTGAGTCGTGCAATGCTTCAGCAAGCGCCCGCGTCACGTCGCGTCCACCAGTGTGAATCAACTGTTTGCGAGCTGATTCGCGGACCGCGGGATTTTTGTCGCCAAGCTCTCGGATCAATTGAGCCACCGGCAGCACAAGGGTTGTTGATAAGTTCATGATAATCTCCTCATTCAGAACAACGGGGTCGTTAGAGTCTTATTCCATTGCATACGAGCACCGTATGAGCATCTTCCATCAAACGCATCGAACGATGCTAATCCTGTTCTCTCTTGCCCGCGGAATAACGAAACAGAGCGTGATGCCCTTGTTTGTGTTCAACGGCATGATCACTTCATCGTGAAGAAACGCAGACGTAACTCACCGCAACGTCAGAAATGGCGTCAGGATCTTCGCCTGGATGAATCAGATCGTGAATTTGCCAGACTCGACGTCGCTCGCCAAAACAGTGCAGCACCTTCCGGCCATTAGAGTCGATCAGCAGTTCATCGACCACGGCGTCGTCGGTTATCGGGGTGCTCTGACGTTTTCGTTGCAGAATGAACATGTCGATTCTCCGCCTGACCTGATTCGTTCCAGTAACAGAAACATGCATCTGCCATACCACGCCCTGACGATGCGCGATTTTGGATCAGCAATCACTGAATCACAAAGATTTCGCGGAGAATTTATTAGCCTGTCAACGACAACAAACAGATGGCGGCGATGACAGATCTCGCATCCGACTGACCGTTCCGTAAACCTCAAGGTGAAACCAGTCGCATTGTGGGCAGCCATTGCGCTTTGGCAGCAACAAAACTATGCACTTGAAATTCTGGAAAGCGAGCGAGCGATTGACCATTGTAGAACGCTTGTCCCAATCGTTCATAAGCAGCTGAGACAATGGCTCTACTATGCAATGGGAATCCATTTCCAACCGCTCGCCCAATGAGATTTGAAGTGAGCCACCAGGCTTGATCTCAGACTTTCATGCGATTCGGCGCCGCACATCCGAAACGGATGTCAAAGGAGATTTTCCGGGAGGCGGTTACGCTTATGGCCAGCAGATGGTTTGCAAACGAGCCCGATTTTTTTTGCGCAGGCGATATCGAGAACCTGGGCATTCGCTTCAGTCGGCAGAATTCCGAGGAATCACCATTCCTCGCCGGGCTTCTTATGGTTGCGACGAAAGTTCAGTCCAACATCGCATGATGGCGGTCGACCAAGCCCAATGATCTGTACTGTTCAGCCTCAGCCATGACTACAGACGCTGATCGCCTGGCAAAGAGGTTGCCAGATCAACTCGCGGTGCCAGACGGCCTCAATCTCGCACGCCTGCTGAATGAGTTGACGGCTGTGCGAATGCTCATTCCTGAGTGACGCTTCATGTGCCAGAGTGGCCAATTCCTGCGCTTTCGCAGCCGCATCTTCTACAATCCGCACCCAATCCGCGGCGTTTCGCCATTCCTGCGATTCCTCCCCGCGAGTCGCAAATGCGAGGCGTTCCAGTTGTGGCGATCGCAGGCCTTTGAGATTCAAATTCAGGCATCCGAATTCCGTAGCCCAGTCGCATGTGGTCCACTTTCCCACAGCAGCTTCGAATGCTTCGGTGACGGTTTGGGTCGGCATACAAGGAGTAATCATGATGGATCGCTCATGATCAGCATGGTTCTAAGAAAGATGGGATGGAAACGATTGTCTTTCCGCATTTCCTGTGCCATCGGCCTGAAACATGCTACAAGCAAGATCATAATCAGCGGCATCCGCTGCTTGTCGGCAATTCCGACCTGGTTGCCATTCAAATACTCAACCTGATCAAACTGCGATTATGCCAACTTTGTCAAACAATTCGACGTGGGTCAATACGCTGCTGGCAGTGGCAGCGATTGGTGTCATTGTCTTGTGCCTTGTCGGAGGTTACTCTGCCTGGGAGGCCGCGCAGAACAGTGAACTGATTCTTCAGAATTCACAGATTCAGCAACAAGTGCGAGGTATCCTTGCTTCTCTGAAGGACGCAGAAACGGGCCAAAGAGGTTTCCTGATTACTGGTGATGAAAGTTATCTGGCATCATTTCACATCGGGTTCAGCAAAGCGGACGAATACCTGGCATCTCTTCACAACCACAGCGCTTCTGGACAATTGATGCCCGAGCAGTTCGCGCAGCTCAAGCAACTAATAGAAGCCAAGCAGGAGAAATTGCAGGACGCCATTGACGCTCGTCGTTCAGGCGATGGGACTGAAGAAGAAGCATTCGCCCGCGCTCGTGATATTGTGATGACAGGGCGCAGTAAATTGCTCATGCATCAGATAGAAGCCATTGTCAGTGAAATTCTGGCTGTGGAAGACGACGAACTCAAACAACGAGAACATCTTGCAAACCGGCTTGCAGGTCGGCACGCCGTTACTCTTGCCACAGGACTCGTTCTGACTCTGGGAACTTTTCTGGCAGCCGCCGTCGTCACAAACCGAGAAACCTCGGAACGTAATCGCGCTGTTATGAAACTGCGTATGGAGCGTGCCCGACATGTAGCAGTGATTGACGCTTCAATGGACGCGATTGTCGCTGTGGATCACGAGGGCCGAGTTGTGATGCTGAATCCGATTGCGGAAATTCTGTTTCAACATCGCGAACGAGATGCTCTGGGATTTCATTTTGAGAGATTTGTTGCTGAAAAATACCGGTCAAAATTTTCCGGGCTGATGGATCCATCGGCAACAAATGCTCCGCCGCGCAGCCATGTGGCCGAAGGACAGATCGTCTACGGCCTGAAATCCGACGGCACTCAGTTTCCCGTGGAAGCCGTTGTTTCACGCTCACGCGTTGACGGGCAATTGCTGTTCACGGTCATGCTTCGAGATGTGACGGAACGCGAAACAGGCCGGGTGCGATTGCGCGAACAAACGGCGATTCTGACGCACATCCGCGACTCAATCCATGTGCGTGATCTAAACGACAGAATCCTCACATGGAACGACGGAGCACAGAAGCTGTTCGGATGGGATGCGTCGGAAGTTCTCGGAAGCAGCGGAGCCACTCTGCTGTCGGGATCATGCGAACAAAGTGAACGAGAAATTCTTGTCGAGCTGCTTGCCAACGAAACGTGGAGTGGCGAGAGAGAAGTGACAACCAAAGATGGAAGAGTTCGCAATATAGAGTCACGGCGATCATTGATCGTCAACAGCGCTGGAGAACCAGCTTCACAACTTGTGATTGATATCGACATTACCGAAGAAAAGCGTCGCGATCGTATGGAGCGGCGTTCGCAGCGACTGGAAAGTATCGGAACCCTCACCAGTGGAATCGCGCACGACCTGAACAACATTCTGACACCCATCACCATGGGCGCCAGGCTGCTTCGCAATCTGACATCCGGCGATCGAACCGCCGGATTGATCTCCACGATAATCTCCAGCGCGGATCGAGGCACGGAGATGATTCGTCAACTTCTGGCATTTGCTGGTGGGGCATCCGGGGCCAGAAAACGGGTCGACATGAAATTGCTCATCGAAGAAACCTGCGGGATCCTGAAACACACGTTGACCCCCAAAATTGAGGTGCGGTCTGAAGTCGTTCCATCGCTGTGGCCAATTCTTGCCGACGCGACAGAGCTATCGCAAGTGCTGATGAATCTCGCTATCAACGCTCGCGATGCCATGCCGAATGGCGGGATTCTTGCTTTCGAAGCCAGCAACATAACTCTGGAAGACAATGCGACGCACACAAATCTTCCACGCGGACAGTATGTTTCTGTATCTGTAGCCGATACGGGAATCGGGATGTCACAGGATGTCCTGGAACGCATTTTCGACCCGTTCTTTACCACCAAAGAGCAGGGCAAAGGGACTGGACTTGGATTGGCAACCTGCATGGGAATTGTCAAAAGCCATGCCGGAGGATTTGTCGTCTACAGCGAGCCTGATCACGGGACAAAGTTCACCTTCTATCTGCCGGCGCAGGAGCAGTTTTCGGAACCGGCGAACGAGTCCGTTTCAGAGAAGCCTCGAGCCGGACTCGGACAGTGCATACTTTTGATTGACGACGAAGAATCCATCCTTCAAATGGCCAGGGCCACTCTGGAACAACACGGGTACAGAGCCTTGACTGGCGCAGGTGGCGCCGAAGGGATCAGACTTTACCAACAACATCATGCCGACATCGCGGCCGTTGTCGTGGACATGATGATGCCACAAGTCGACGGCACCGAAACCATCCGGCAAATTAAATCTATCCGTCAGGATATACCGATTCTTGCCACAAGCGGACTAAAGAAACCAGAGTATGGAAAAAACAGTATCGAATCCGCAAATGGATTTTTGTCAAAACCCTACAGCGATGAACAGTTGCTGCAGGGAATTCAACGCGCATTGCGTGAAACACAGCAACCGGTTTAGCCACATTGGAGTTTGACTCGTGAGAATCAAGGAAGAATCCTCAACATGCATTTCACTCAACGCTGCCTTTGATCCCGGACAGATCAACCAGAAGGCGCGTAACATCTGTTATTGATAAGCAACGTGCCGACGTCCGTCACGCAGTCGCTCTTCGCAGTTATCGTTCGAGTTTTTTATGATTAAGCTTCTTGTTGTTGATGACGAACCACTGATTCTTGAGTGCTTCCGCTACGCTTTTCCACACCCCGAATATGATTTGATCACAGCATCAAATGCGGCGGATGGTCTTGAACTCTTTCGTACAATGTCGCCCGACGTTGTATTGTCTGACATTCGGCTGCCAGACTTGTCCGGCTTGGAATTGTTTCAGGAATTTCACAGGGTTGACACTCGCGTCCCCGTGATACTCATGACAGGGCAGGGCAGTGCAGACACAGCCATTCATGCCATGCAGGCGGGTGCTTTTGAGTACATCCTGAAACCGTTTGGACCGGAAACACTGATCCCGCTGGTTGAATCCGCAGCAGAGACCAGTCGGCTCATGCGAACACCGACAAAGTTACCAACGGACGAGAAAAGTGACTCCAGCGGAGATACGCTGATCGGTCAATGTCCGGCCATGCAGGAAGTTTATCGCGCCATCGGACGCGTTGCTTCTCAAAATGTTACCGTACTGATCCTTGGTGAAAGCGGTACAGGAAAAGAAGTCATTGCCAGGGCCATTTACAACTATAGTCAGCGGAAAGATAAGCCGTTCCTTGCCATCAACTGCGCGGCAATCCCCGAGAATTTGCTGGAAAGTGAATTGTTCGGACATGAAAAAGGAGCCTTCAGTGGGGCCGATCGAAAACGCATTGGCAAGTTTGAACAATGCTCCGGCGGAACTCTGTTTCTTGATGAAATCGGCGACATGACGCCATTGATGCAGACCAAAGTCCTGAGAGTTCTGCAGGACCAGACTTTTGAACGTGTCGGTGGAAACGAAACCGTCACGACCGATGTTCGGCTGATTGCCGCGACAAATCGCGATCTCGATTCCATGATCGAAACAAACGAATTCCGTGGAGACCTTTTCTACCGACTCAACGTCTATACGATCGAATTGCCCCCTCTTCGAGAACGAGGAAACGACATCGAATCACTGGCCCGACATTTCTGCAGTGTGTTTTCTAAAGAACTTGGCAAAGAAATTGCTGCTATCGCGGAGGAGAGCATTCGATTGCTCAAAGCGTATCAGTGGCCAGGAAATGTTCGCGAGCTGCAGAGTGTGATCAAGCACGCACTGCTGGAAGCGACCGGGCCAGTCCTGGTTCCCGTATTTTTTCCGGAATCGGTTCGTGGTGCACGACGAACTCCGGCTCGCGCGGATGCCGAGGAACAAAAGGACCTCGAACTCATGCAGCAACAGAAAGAGATGTCTACTTTGAACACTCGACTTGCCAGCCAGTCAAATGAGGCGACAAACTGGTCACAATTCGTCGCCGAAAAACTGCGTTCCGGTGCTCCCGATATTTATGAAGATGCCTTGCAGGTCATGGAACGACATGTTTTGCCGCTTGTACTTCAGCACGCGGGAGGCAACCAGTTGCAGGCCGCCAAGTTGCTTGGTATTTCCCGGGCGACTTTACGCACAAAGTGCCGTCAATATGGGATCACAGTGGACAAAATTGTTGATCCTGGCGAACTTTAAGACCACCTGCAGCAAGGTGACGTGCATCGGCAACCGTGAGTCCAATCAGCGATTTGAAAGAAACAGCACGCACATCACCGTCCGTAATGCACACCATCGTCCGAATCTTTCCTGAAGAAAGACGGTGGTCGTGATCGCAACAGACTGGAACCTGTCGGCTATGGAGAGATAATGTCGGCTCTATGAAGCTGACATCAAAGATCATCCTTTTGTTTCTGGTCGTTGCCTGTGGACTGGTCGGGTTTAGCGGGTACCTCTCGGTCCAGCGTGAAATCCTGTTCTTCGAAGAAGAAATGACGGCAAGACATGGCCGTCTGGTGACCGCCGTTGAACCCATGCTGCTTGACGCATGGCGATCGACCGGACGCGGCGGCCTTTTGCGATTTATGGCCAGCATTGAAGGCGACGAACAACAAGTCCGCATTCGCTGGGTCTGGCTGGATGAAACGACTGATCCGGCCACAAGCCCGGTTGCACCTCGACAGACACTGTCCCAAATCCCCTCTGGCCGACTCACTTCCGTTCGCATCCGCGCGGCAGACGGTGCAGGGCTTTATTGCTCTTATTTTCCAGTCGAACTTGACGACGGTCGCCGCGGAGCGCTGGAGATGGCTGAATCGCTGGCGCGGCGAGATGAATACACACGCATTACTATTCAGCGCACACTGGGATTGATGATTGCTATGATCATCGCCACGATGTTACTTGTCGCGATCATCGGTCTGCGGTTGATTGGACGGCCGCTCCAGGCACTGATGCTGAAAACACAACAGATTTCCGATGGAGATTTGCGAACGCCCGTTGTCGTCAGCGGATCAGATGAACTCGCCTCGCTGGCAACTGCCCTGAATGACATGAGCGAACGATTGGATTTGTCGCAACAGGCCGTTCAAAGAGAATCGTCACAGCGAATGGATGCACTGGAACAGCTGCGACATGGGGATCGCTTAAAAACGGTCGGTCGGCTCGCCTCGGGTGTTGCTCATGAACTGGGAACGCCGCTCAACGTCATCAATGGCCGCGCGGGATTAATTCTTGGCGGAAAGCTAAACGCAGAAGATGTCGTTCAGAGTGCAAAGACGATTCAGTCAGAAACCTCAAGGATGACCGGGATTGTTCAGCAGCTTTTGAACTTTGCACGACGGTCACCTCCAAACCGAGCACTCTGTGATCTGGATGCTGTTATCGAAAGAACGGTCAACCTCATGGACTCTATCATCAGAAAGCGTGAAGCCAGCGTGGCAATCGAAACGTCCTCGGCAAAAAACATTCCCGTTAACGCCGATGCCGGACAGATCCAGCAGGTCTTGTCAAATCTGCTGATGAACTCATTGCTGTCAAAAGAGGCTGGCGTTCACGTGCGAATTACCGCCGAATCATGTCAGGAGATTCCTCCTGAAGCGAAAACAAAAACAACGCAGTCAATGATCAAAATCATGGTCATCGATAATGGAGATGGTATTGCTGAGGCTGATCTGCCACATGTCTTTGAACCATTTTTTACGACGCGTGATTTTGGCCAGGGAACTGGCCTGGGATTATCGATCGCCCACGGAATTGTCGCAGAGCATGGCGGATGGATGACAGTGGACAGCAAACCAGAACAGGGTACAGCGTTCGCAATTTATTTACCTGTGGATGCAAAATCATGAGTGGAAATATTCTGGTTATCGACGACGAACGCAGTATGGTTGATCTGCTGGAAACAGATCTCCGACTGAGAGGATTCAAAGTCAGTGGCTTCACTTCTGCCAGCGCTGCCCTGGAAGCGATGACCACAACCGACGCGCAGGTGGTCCTGACAGATTTGAACATGCCGGGCGTGAATGGGCTGCAGTTGTGCGAACGATTCGCGGCGAATCGCCCCGACATTCCTGTTGTTGTGATGACGGCATTCGGAAGCCTCGAAGCCGCGATAGATGCCATTCGCGCAGGCGCATGGGACTTTGTGACAAAGCCGGTTGAGATGGACCTGCTGGCCGTTGCTCTCGATCGAGCAATTCGGCATCACAACTTGCAGGAAGTGGTACGTCGGCTGACTGACAATCCTCAAGCATCGGACAGGTTTGAAGAATTGATTGGCGCAAGCGGTGTGATGCAAAAGCTCTTCGAACAGATTCGCAAGATTGCGCCAACAACCGCGAATGTTCTGATCACTGGTGAAAGCGGCACCGGCAAAGAACTGGTGGCTCGCGCGATTCATCGACACAGTTTGCGAAAAGACGGTCCATTCATCGCGATCAACTGCGCGGCAATACCCGAAAACCTGCTGGAAAGCGAATTGTTCGGCCACGCGAAAGGAGCGTTTACTGATGCAAGGTCCGATCGAAAGGGATTGTTTCAGCAAGCCCAGGGCGGAACACTGCTGCTCGACGAAATCGGAGATTTCCCGCTCTCGCTGCAGGCCAAACTTCTGCGTGCCATGGAGCAACGGACATTGCGTCCGGTGGGCGGCGACAAAGAAATCCCATTCGATGCAAGGATCCTGACGGCTACGAACCGTGACCTTGAAGCGGCTGTCGAAGAAGGTCGTTATCGTGAAGACTTCTATTTTCGGATCAACGTCATCCAACTGGATCTTCCGCCTCTGCGAGCGCGCGGCGCTGATGTCCTTCTTATCGCTCGAAGTCTGCTGCAATCGTTTGCTCGCGATATGGGAAAGAACATGGTCGACTTTCAGCCGTCAGTGGCCGAACGGTTTATGAACTATGACTGGCCCGGCAATGTTCGGGAGCTGAGAAACGTGCTCGAACGCGCGGTCGCTCTGACGGAGTTTGAAAAGCTGATTGTTGAAGATCTTCCGGAGCGAATTCGGGACTATCGTCAGTCGACGTTTCGAATCGACACTGCGAATCCGGCGGAGCTGCAGACTCTGGAGTCCGTTGAGCGACAGTACATCCAACGCGTACTCGACAGTGTTCAGGGAAACCGCACAGAAGCGGCCAGAATTCTTGGGTTGGATCGCAAAACACTTTACCGTCGACTCAAGGCGGATGATTCCAGTTCCAGCTGATTGTGCCGCGGGGCATTTTGCCCCACGAGGCATTCTGCCCCGAGTCTACGAATGCCAGGTTGCTACTTTCAGGACAAAAGCACTTCTGCGCAGAAGTCGGCTCGGGCACCATTTCCCCAGGATCTCCATTTCGATTTCACGAGAAACCAGAACTCGAAAACGAAGGCGAATCTAATGGTATTGAGGCGAATCAGCCCATCCCGAATCCACTCGCCGTGAAACTCTCGGTCACCGAAAACCTGCAGAACGCGCGATCTCAATTTCAGTGCAAGCGGCAATTATTGCCTAACGGCACACGACGTGCTTTTGTTGTACTCCGGTTCAGAAACAGTCAATGAATCTTACAGCCTGGTCGTTACCGGGCGATTCAGAGTTTGCCGTGATCACTGAACAAGGAGAGAGAGCATGAAACTTACGTCATACAAACGGATGGCAGCGGGACTTGTGCTGTCAGGCGTTTTCGCAGGAGCATGTGCAATTAACTATGGGGCCACCACATCGGAGCCCGCAACGACGATCAACTGGTCTGATGCGGATCGCGGACCTTCGGGACAAGAATCTGATCAACATGCCGCATCGCACAATTATGCAAAGTCATTGTCAAGCGCGTTCCGAAGTGCATCCGAAAAAGTTCTGCCATCGGTTGTAACAATCCAATCCATGTCGACGAAGTCTCAAAGCGTAGCTCAAGAGGGCCAGCTACCGGATGAACTGAAAGATCATCCGCTGTTCAAACAGTTCTTCGAAAACATGCCGGAACGCAAATCTCAATCCCCGCGCGGACCTCAACGCACAGGAATGGGATCTGGGGTGATTGTCGATTCTTCGGGAATCATTTTGACAAACAATCATGTTGTCAGCGGTGCTGACAAGCTTATCGTGAAACTCCACGACGGTCGTGAATTTGAAGCAAAGGAATGGAAAACTGACCCGAAGTCCGACATCGCCGTTGTGAAAATCGAATCGCCGAGCAGCCTTCCTGCAGCTTCTGTGGGAAACAGCGACAAGCTTGATGTCGGCGACTGGGTTATTGCAGTTGGAGCTCCATTCGGGCTGGATGAAACGGTGACTGCAGGCATCATCAGTGCAAAATCACGTGGGATTGGTATCACGGCCCGAGAAGAATTTCTTCAGACCGACGCAGCCATCAATCCTGGCAACAGCGGTGGACCTCTTGTGAATCTTGATGGGGAAATTGTTGGCATCAACACGGCAATTTCCACAACAAGTGGTGGCTATCAGGGGATCGGTTTTGCAGTCCCGGTTAACCTGGCTCGTTGGGTAGGCGACGAGCTCATGGCACATGGGTCCGTACGACGTGCGTTCCTGGGTGTTGGCATTCAGCCGATTGACAGTACGCTTTCACAGCAACTGGGGCTCGACACAGTGCAGGGTGCAGTTGTCACTGATGTGCGATCTGGAAGTCCCGCAGCGAAGGCCGGACTGCAGAGTGGTGACGTCGTGCTGGAGTTCGACGGTATTCCAATCACAAAGCCTGGCGATCTTCAGGGACGTGTGGAACGAGCATCGATTCACGACCAGCACAAGATTGTGGTGATGCGTGACGGGAAAAAAGTATCAATCGATGTCAGAGTTGAGGAGATGCCAGCTAACCTTGCAGCAATGGAGTCCGGCTCAGAAAGTAGTCCTTCAGGGGACTCAGAGTTCAACAACTTTGGTCTTCAGCTCTCTGATCTGACAGACGATGTTGCTCAACAACTCGGGATCGACAATGCTGGCGGTGTTGTGATCACGGGAGTAAAGAGCGGGAGTGCAGCCGCTGCAGCAGGGCTTGAAGATGGAATGGTGATTCGAAAGGTTGGCCGCACGGTGATTAAGTCTGTCGCGGACTTTACTACCGCAACGAAAAATGCCAACCCCAGTGAAGGCGTGCTGATGTTGGTGCAGGTCAAGAATGCTCTTCGATTTGTCGTCGTAAAAGAATGACATTCAAACGAAGACACGGATCACGCATCGTTTGAACTCAAGACATGGCCCCTTGGTAGTCTCATTCCAAAAGAACAACGCTCGAGTTTCGCATGAAGCTCGGGCCTTTTTTTTCGTCGCAGGCGCAGCCCAGATGCAGAAACGAAGAATCAGAACGCCTGACAAAACCGGGACTGGCTCCCGAGTAAAGCAGAGAACGCTTCCAAATAAGCCCTGGGAGGGTGCCTGTCCAGGTTTCGTGAGTGCCTCTTAGTCGAACACTTCTTTTCCAGAGTGACCCGCAGACTTTGAATGCCCCACAAGCTCAACCGATGGCTTCACTTCTTCATCGTCAGCAACATCTTTGAGCGTGGAATCAGCGGACGCGTTCCGCTCCGCAAGTCGTTGCTGTTCTACTGTTCTTCCAACAGCATACCCGACAGCTCCGCCACTGACTGCCAGAGCCAGATTGCCAAGCGGTGTGACGAAGAATCCCGCAGGAGCCAGCGTCTTCACAGCAACCTGCGGATACTGATCACGATACACGCCGGATTCCAGTTGCCAACTATCTTTCGTCTGCGCATAAGCCACTACGTCGTTGACTGCTCGTGTCGTCTTCCAGAGCGAAACGACTGGCATCGAATTGACAACGGCGTACGTGCCCGGCAAATCTCGGTTGTGAATATCTTTTGCATAGGCCGCGGCATGAAGCGAATCCGACAGACGCCCGGAATTGATGGAAAGACTATCGGTAAAAGGGTTGCAAGTGTCCCGACCAATAACTCGGCCAGGAATCAGAGTGTAGGCAATCACTGTGCACGTGCCGGCCGTATACTTCCATCCTGGCGAGATTCGATCATTCTGCCGCAGTCGCTGCCACTGTCCAGCAGGATCGTATTGATTGACCAGGACAGGAACATTGCTCAGCCCATTTTCCTGCAGGTAATCAGTCAGAACTTCCTTCGCCTCAACTGTGGGAGCTCGATCGGCCTTCAGCCGTCCGCCAAGGATCAGCCTCGAAGGCAATTCCGCCACGACCTGCATACTGTCCAGGCAAACATTGGGTTCACCAAACTCAAACTCAACTTCCGGCGAACAAGCCCGCAGCTCATCTCGGGGCGTAAGCTGGCGATAAGAATTGGGCGTCGACGCGCAGCCAGTTTCCAGAATACAGAGGAATAACAAAAGATGCGAAATCAGTTTTCTTAGCTGCACTGACTTGCCCATAGACTCTGACGAGAACATGGCAGCCGGCTCCTCGTCGATTTCACAAAGATTCCAGCAGAAGTTTAGACGCTGCGCATCTTCTTCGGTTGTTTTCAGAAACAACAAGAAGACCATCACGTCATCCACAACGAGTTCGATCCCGGCGAACAAAATCGCCCCCTACAACTTGAACTATATCGGCGGATCCTGCCGAACTCTCGCGATGATGAATGCCATAAACATCCAAACATCCTCCGGATCCTGATTCGACTTCGCACCTCCTGCGGTGCATTCTTCAAAACGTGACACTCTATTCTGGAACGCCACTTTGTGAAATTCTCCACACCAGATCAGCCATCCGTTGATGTCCGGATTGGCTCAGATGAATCGAATCAAGCGTCGAGTTTCCTTCTGCAAGGATGCTGAGAAATACTCGTTTCGGGATCAGTCGAACATCGTGCCTGACGGAAAGACTTCTCTGAATTCGCCCAAACTCATGATAGAACGGCAGCAGTGGCAATTCGAACATCACAATCTCAAGTTCCTCCGCCTTCAGATGCGAAAGTAACGCGTCGAGATCTGCTTCAAACTGCGGAGCACGTGTTGATCCAAGCAAATCATTTCCGCCGATTTCTACGATGACAAATGACGCATCAATTCCGTTCTTTTGAACACGCTTCAGAGCAGAGCTGGCCGTTTCACCGACATGGGAAATATCCTGGACGATGATCTTGCGTTGCCGAGCCAAAAGTGACGGCCATGTTTCAGCTTCGTTTTCTTCCATCCCCGCGCTGACAGAGTCGCCGATGACAGTCATGGCACCGACCGCCGTCGATCTGACAGCAGGGGTCACATGCCAGGGAACTTCCACCAAGGCAGCCAGCAGCCAAACGCTGACTAAAGCCCAGCTCGTGTATCGCCGCATGGATTCGCGATTCCGTGTCAGCAGCCAGGCGAGACTCATTGCAGTCGCCAACCCATAAACCCAATACGGGATGGGTGTCGACGATAAAACCACGCCGATCACTCCGACGACAAACAGCACCACGAACACTCGCCGAACCGCAGCTCGACGATTGAAGGACACAACAACCGCCAGAAGAATCAAGCCGATTCCTGTGAAGAACGAGTGACCACTGACGATGTGATAGACAAGCGGATTCATAGAGAAACACTAGTGAGAATATCGCCTTGCAACAAAATCCCCGCAGAAAACGGAATCGCAGCTTCTGACAAGATTCGTTAATCTGCCGACCCATGAAAGATCTGTCAATACATGCCCTCACAACAGCCGGTTCATCGCGATTCCCTGGATTCAATACCAGGGACCGTTCGATTTCCTCTGTTGTGATGGCTTCTGAAGTTTTTGCCTGTCTGCAGATCCTTCTAATTTCGAAGCAAGAAGAACCAAATGGATTTGAAAGATCGAGTTGTTGTGGTAACCGGAGCAGGCCGTGGGATTGGTGCCGCAATGTGCCGACAGTTTGCGGCTGCCGGAGCAGCGATGGTGGTTGTGTCAGATCGAGATGAACAAGCGGCTCGAACAGTCGCCGATTCCATTGGTAATCTGGCCATCGCGCATCGCTGCGATGTCGCTGTTGAAGACGATGTGAAGGAAATGGTCCAGCAAGTTACGGAACGTAGCGGAAAAATTGACATCTTCTGTTCGAACGCTGGCATCACCGTCAAAGGGGGCATCGAATCGTCCAATGACGATTGGCAAAAGATGTGGGACGTCAACGTCATGTCCAGGCTCTTCGCCGCTCGAGCCGTGATTCCGCAAATGCTTGCACAGGGTGAAGGCTACCTCGTGCATACAGCCTCCGCCGCTGGCGTTTTGACCGAGATCGGATCGGCCTCTTATTCCGTCACCAAGCATGCTGATGTCGCGATGGCGGAGTGGCTTTCGGTCTGTTACGGCCGCAGTGGAATACGAGTCTCCTGCGTCTGTCCACTGGGTGTCGAAACCGACATGCTTGATGACTCCGATCCTATTCATCGCTATCTTCATCTGCACGCGATCACGGCCGATGATGCAGCCGTTTCTGTCATCGAAGGAATCAAGAATGAGCAATTCCTGATTCTTCCACATCCTCAAGTCATGGACTTCTTTCGACTCAAGACTGACGACTACGACCGCTGGGTTCGCGGGATGCAACGCTTGCGACAAAAACTGACTCGTGAAATGCAGCGGGAAGCCGCTACGTAATTCACAGCAACCAGGGAGAAACGAAAAGAATCAGTCCGGGGCAAAGATTGACGTTGAGCCCTCATGCCGTGGATTACAGGCTCCTGTTTCTATGATTCCAAACGAAACGTGCCATCCACAGTATCTGCTACAGACATTGAAGTCTGCCCGCGTTTCTCCACAGTCAATCCATCGTACGATCACCCACATACAAGCTCGAAGCGCCAGCGAGTGGGCTTCGAACACT
>JBGSVD010000160.1:0-33932 GCA_041753135.1 Planctomycetaceae bacterium | reverse complement strand
TTTCACGGTCGAGGCATCGACCGTGCCCGCACTGAAACCGGCCTGCTCGTCCTCGCCCAAAACCTGCTCCGCCTCGACAGACTCAAACGTGATGCCATAAACTCAGCGAATACGCCAACCTAAAAGCTGCACGATCTCCATAGTAGAGCAGTTTTCCCAACTGCTTATGAACGATTGGGACATTCGTTCTACAATGAGAAATCCTCTCCTGTCGCTCGCCTTGCAGCCTGGATCCAATCCCGTACCCAATGAACCTTTTTTTCGTGGAAGTGTCCAGACCGGTTCGACGTGGCCCCCTTTGGGGCGAAGGTGTGATTTTGGTTGTTTCCTGGTTGTCCGTGAGCAGTCATGAATTCGATTTGGGGATTTTTGCAGGATCAGTTGTCGAATAACCCGTTTTTCACGGGTGGCTCGGTGCTGATGATCACCGGAGCACTGCTGGCAATTTGCCGGGAAGTACCAAGCCGCATCCTCGCCTGGCTGAAACGTCGATGCTTTGTGGTGATCGATATTCCCGACAGGGAGCCTGCGTTCGAGTGGATCGACAAATGGCTTGCGAATCATCCGTATTCCCGCACGCGTGCCAGAAGCCTGACGGTGAAAACCGTAGCGGTCGACTACCGGGAACGTCAGAACAACCTGACTCTCGACGCCAGGCCGCGAATATTGTTGTCACCGGCTCCCGGCGAGCATGTGTTCTTCTATCGAGGTCGGCTGGTCTTCTTAAGCCGCGAACGCCCCAAACCGACAGACTTGAAGGATAAGTCGGTCAGTATCCGGGAGACATTCACGATCTCGATTCTGGGCCGTGATCGAGGAGTCGCTTTGCAACTGCTGCAGGACGCTCGCGACGCTGCCGTTCCCCCGGATAACAACCGAGTCAATATTCATCGAGTCGAATACTCCTCATGGACCCTGCTCGCCTCGCGCACACCTCGGGGTCCCGAGTCCGTCTTTCTGAGAGAAGGACTGCTGGAGAATCTGATTGGCGACGTCAGACAGTTTCTGGAACGCAAAACCTGGTACGCCGATCGAGGAATTCCATACCGTCGCGGATATCTGCTTTATGGTCCGCCTGGAACCGGAAAAAGCTCGACAGTTCTGGCCGTCGCTTCGACACTGAAGATGGAAATCGCCGTGCTGAGTCTCGCCAGTTCCTCTCTGTCGGATGAGGAGCTTTCGGAACTTCTGTCAGAGTTTCCAGTCAACTCAATAGTGCTGATCGAAGACATCGATTGCGTATTCGTGCAGCGACAGGGAGCCGACGACAAGGCGAATCGACTCACCTTCAGCGGGCTGCTGAACGCGCTGGACGGGATCTGCGCGGGAGAAGGCCGCATTCTCTTCGCGACCACGAATCATCTGGAACGCCTGGATCCGGCCTTGATTCGCCCGGGCCGCATCGATCGCCGGGTACACATTGGCGCTGCGAGTCGGAACCAGCTTTCCCGAATCTACCGAAACTTCTATCCCCAGGCCGATCCGCGAAAGGCTGCGCGTTTCGCTGAGAGTCTACCTGAATACCAAATTCCACTGTCGGCCGTGCAGACGTACCTTCTTGCTCGCTGTGATTCCCCCGAGGATGCAGTCATCGAGCTCGAAGAGCTTGTCAGGAGTACTCCCTCTTCAGACACCATCCGAAGTGAATCAGTCGCTGCCGATCCGTACCTGACGACGATATGAGGAAATCAGGTCCTCGGAGAAATCGTGTGCGCGAGTCCATAGTCAAAGTGCCACTTTGAAGGTGTAACTGTTGGCTACAGGCTTCGCGGTGGTTGAATCATCCCGTAGCGAATTCGTCAAAATTCTCCATCGCAGGCGTTCCGCATCGCATCCGAATTCTGACGAATCCGGCGACAGGATAATGCTCGAAATGATAATGCTCTCAGTCAAAATGAAACGAACTGGAGAGATTTGTCACTCGCGTAGTGTCTCTCAAGTCCCCTCGTTTAACCCATGGCCGACAGGCCAGGAATTCCCTGCGCCTGGCCTGTCGGCCACGGGTTAAACGGCACAAAAAGCTCGGATTCATAAATCAACGAAAGTGAGAGACACTACACTAGCGCAGCGATGCGTTATCGAATCAGCCAGTCAGTCGACTGTGACACCGCGACGATTCAGCTTTGTGATCAACTTTGCCACCAGCGCTGTCCAGCCGGTCTGGTGAGTTGCTCCAAGTCCGCTTCCCGTTTCCCCATGGAAGTACTCGTGGAACAACAGCAGATCTTTGAAATGCGGGTCGTCAGAGTAACGTTGGTCCTCGCCATGGCAGGGACGCTTCCCGTCTTTGTCTGGCAGAAATAATGCAATCTGGCGTCGCATCAATTCTTCCGCGACTTCGCCCAGAGTCATCATGACGCCGGACCCGGTTGGGCATTCGACTTTGAAGTCTTCGCCGTAAAATTCGTCGTATCGTTCCAGGGCTTCGATCAGCAAATAGTTCATCGGGAACCAGACAGGGCCACGCCAATTGCTGTTGCCGCCGAACATGGATGAATCAGAATCGCCCGGCACATAGCCGACTCGATGCTCTTCGCCGTTGGCATGAAACACAAACGGCTGCTTTTCGTGGATCCTGGACAGTGAACGAATACCGTATGGTGAAAGGAACTCGTTCTCATCCAGAATGTATTTGAGCATCCGCTCCATGCGTTCGCGCGTCGGAATAGCCAGAAGTCTGAGGCCTCGTGCCGGCCGCGTCTCATCAGCGTCCTTAGAGACCAGCATGAACGTGATGTTCTTGATCCGGTCCTTGCGATGCTCCACGAACCATTCCATACGACGTCGGAACCCAGGCAGTTTCTGCAGAACCACGTCGCTCAGAATGATGGCTGTGAACAAGGGAATGATGCCAACAAGAGAGCGAACTCGCAGCGGAATATGCTGGCCGTTGTTGTAGAGATGGTCGTAATAAAAACCGTCCCGCTCGTCCCACAATCCGACATCGCTGTGAGAATTCATGGCATCGGCGATCTCGATGTAGTGCTCAAAGAACTTGGAAGCCATATCGGCATAGGCCGGATTCTCGCTTGCCAGTTCCAGAGCCATCGTCAGCATACGAGCGCAGTAAAATCCCATCCACGCGGTGCCATCCGCCTGATGAAGATGACCGCCGGTGGGCAGAGGCTTGGATCGATCGAAGACTCCGATGTTATCCAGACCAAGAAACCCGCCGCTGAAAACATGCTTGCCCAGCAGGTCTTTGCGATTGACCCACCAGGTAAAGTTCACCACCAGCTTTTGAAACGTCCGAGCGAGAAACAGACGATCGCGACGGCCAGGCGGGCCAGTCTGTTTGTAAACTCGCCAGCACGCCCAGGCATGAACCGGCGGATTCACGTCACTGAAGTTCCATTCGTAAGCCGGAATCTGCCCGTTCGCATGCATATACCATTCGCGCAGAAACAGGATCAATTGTTCACGTGCAAAATGGTTGTCGATATCTGCCATGGGAACCATGTGGAATGCAAGATCCCAGGCCGCGTACCATGGGTACTCCCACTTGTCCGGCATCGAGATGATGTCGCGGTTGAACAAATGCTGCCACTCGGAGTTGCGAATCGACCGACGAGCATCCGAGGTTTTCGGGAAATTCGGATCGCCGTTCAACCAGTCTTCGACGATGTAGTGATAAAACTGCTTGGTCCACATGAGCCCCGAATACGCCTGCCGCAGGACTCGTTGTGATTCGACCGGCAACGTCGCGGGAATCCTGGATGCATAAAATGCATTGGCTTCGGCGATTCGCTGATCAAAGGTTTGCGAAAACGCCGGCCCGAAGACGGAAATCGGAGGGTTGTTAACATCCCACAATCGCAAACGAAGCGTCACCTGCTGGCCGGCTCGAATCGAAACTCGATAATGAGCGGCCGCCTTGGTCCCGGTTCCGTTGGGATTCACTGCATCCAGTCGCCGTCCGATGATATATTCGTGAAAGCCGTCCTTGTAGTATTTTCCTGACAACGACGGATCGTGCAGATATCTCGGATTGGATTCGTTTTCTGTAAACAGCCATCGGGGTGACTGACCGTCGGGCGCGGCATCGGCGGCAAACAGGAAATTGCCAAGCGTCGCGTGATCCGCGAGCACCTGGTTATTGTCGACTTTCATCATGTGAGGCTTTGGCCAGCAACCTTCATGCTCGCAGCCCCAGGTCCATGTGTTCCGGAACCAGAACGTCGGCAAGACATGCAACGAGGCGATCGCAGGCCCTCGATTGTGAATCGTGATTTGAATCAGGATGTCGTCGGGGCCCTCTTTGGCGTATTCGGCAAAGACGTCAAAGTAGCGATTGCGTTCGAAGGCACCGGTGTCGACAAGCTCCAATTCAGGCAAATTTCTGCTGCGATGCTGATTCTCTTCGACCAGGCGAGCGTAGGGATATTCAACCTGCGGATACTTGTACAACGCCTTCATGTAAGAATGCGTCGGGGTTGAATCGAGATAGTAGTATTCTTCTTTAACGTCTTCGCCGTGATTGCCCTCATAGCCATTCACGCCGAACAGTCGTTCCTTCAAAATGGGATCTCGACCATTCCACAGGGCGAGTCCGAAGCACAGTCGACACTGCCGGTCGGTGATTCCCAAAAGCCCGTCTTCGCCCCATCGATAGGCTCGACCACGAGCATGATCGTGCGGAAAGGACGACCATGGTGAACCTTCGTGGGAATAGTCTTCACGAACCGTCCCCCATTGTCGTTCGGAAAGATACGGCCCCCAGCGTTTCCAGTTGGCGTCTTCGGATCGAGCCTGTTCCTGCTCGAGTCGAACTAACTCAGCAGTTTTCGTGTGCAGATCGTTCATCAGGAGTTGCAGTTACTTTGCCGTCCAGAGAGTCATCAAACCCGAAGCAATTCAATGAAAACCGAGTTGTATTCGGAATATCGATCGATGGCACGGGTTCCACACAAAAAATTTGAGCATCAGTCAATGTACCAGAACACGCGGGCCGACAAGCGGCAGATTCTGTCGTCGCAAAATGCAGAAAGAGCCACTGTTGATGACAGTGGCTCTTTGGAAAATCGCGATCTTTAACAGCCGATCGAATTCGAGACTATTTGCTGGAAAGATCAAAGTCAGCAGCTTGTGTACCGCCGAGAGGGACAAGAAACGTCAATTCCGTCCCCGTTCGACTGCTGAATTTTTCCGGAACAAGTTGTTTTGCGACCGCCGCTACGGCTTTTCCGGATGGGTCTGACATCTGCATGGCCATGAGCTGCCCTTCATCCATTCCTGCAGCGGGGTCCAGAACCACACCTTTCCCTTCAAACTTGCTGATCGAGACACGAAACTTCAGAGGTTTGGTACCACTCGAAAACTGAAAATATCCATCCTTATCAGTCATCGCGGACCAGCCCTCTTCGTCCGTCAGGAAGAAAACTTCCGCCCCCTGGAGTGGCTGGCCGTCGAGCTTGACCGTTCCGGAAACAGGGACCGTCCCCGTGGCTGCCGAACCGCAGCCGATCATGGTGAACATCGACAAGCCAAGAAACACGCCAGCCAGATGTCTCATGCGGGAAACGTGCTTACCAAAATCTCGCCCGAAACACAGCATTTCAAAAACTCCTTCTCGCCCGATCATTCAGATTTTTGTACCAAGCTCAATAACTGCAACACCGAAAACCTGTTGCGACAGAAATCTGCTCAGCCCCGAAACCCTGAGGTCCAGGGCTGAGCGATATAGCCACACGCATCAGAACTCACCCAGAACACCACCGTCCGCAATATAGGTCAGGCGACAGAGCGTTAAGTAGTCGATGTTCTCGCTGATGAATCGAACTGAACCATCGCCCAGCACGAACTGAGCTCCGCCAGTATGGCGACTACCAAAGACCCAGGCATAAGTCCGCTTCAGCGAATCGCCAAGGTACGCAGTGTTCACACCCCAGTTCGCCGCGTAAGCTGCGGTATTCGCGGCATCAACCACTGTTGAACTACCACTTGGAGTATAACCATGTACTCCGGTGTGAGTTCCCTGCAAGCCCCATGGACCGTAGTGAGTTGACGTCTTGTAACGTCCGCCGGACGCTTCTCCGATCGCGATGGAGTTGCTGGTACCGTCGGTGATGTCTGCAATTTTCGCAGCGCCATTGTTGCCGAACATGCCGCGACGCAAGTCCGAGCTGTAGCCGCCGTAATGCAGACTATAATCAGTCATCGACCCGGTGGCGAAAAGGTAACTGGCTCGCTTGGCCTGATTACGACTGTAGAAGTCTGACGTCTGCGGAAGATACGTTGAGTCTTCACCGGCAGAAGGATCTGACGGGCATTCCAGTGCCTTCAATCGCTTTGTCGTCACAGGCAAATTGGTTGTCCCCATATCGGCACCACCAACGATTGGAAGACTGTAGGGGTTCGAGCCGGTCGATGGCAGATTGGAATTGTACAGAGCGTACATGTTTGCCTGCTCAATGTATGGCAACAGCCCGATCCAGCCTGTCTGGTTCTTGACTCCACCTGTCGCTGCGTGAATTGTGCTGTTGTATCGACCTGAATTAATCAGCGCTGGCGTCAACACGTTGAACGTGTCGTGGTAGTTTGCCAGTGCCAGGCCCCACTGCTTCAGGTTGTTCTTGCATTCTGTTCTCCTTGCCGCTTCTCTGGCCTGCTGCACCGCCGGGAGCAACAGTGCAATCAGAATTGCAATGATCGCGATCACGACCAGCAATTCAATCAGAGTAAAGCCTCGTACTTTTCGAACGTCTTTCACAATAGGCCTCCCAAAAAAACGACACAGCCAAACGCCACCTGAGCAGTGGCAGAAGATTTGCCTAAGAACGTCGCCTGCAAGAAACTTGAGGCGATCTTTCGAATCAGATAGCAACTAACATTCCAGTTATTCGCAATGACCGATTACAGCACTTATTCGTTCAGGGATGCTTTGATGACGTCACACCCTGATTGTAATTGCAGCAGGCTGACTGAAAAAAAGGGCACCGAGCGACAGGAAAATCCCTGGCGGTGCAAGCAGAGTTCTGGGCTATGTCTGAGAATCTCAAAACCGGAGGCTGATTGGACGAGGTTTTCTACGTCGCAAGAAAGTATCTACTATGTGAACACAGAATTGGAATTCCAGATCCAATAATTTTGATTATTTTCCTTTCTAAAACTTGACGCTGCCAGGCCTTTGCTTTCAGGGCTTCGCAATGTCGGTGGTACGGATCTTCGAGATTCTGGCTATTGCTCCCGGAACCGAAATGCCCGCTCAGCAATTCTTCATGAGACGACTACTGTTGGCAGGAACAATCGCGTTCGTACTGCTGCTGATTGCGTTGACTTTTTCTGATCGCAGAAATCCAGGCGGGAGTGAAAGTTCATCATCGAAACCTGGTTTAGAACTTTCCCCTGGGCCCTTGGCGTCGACTCGCCACAGGGAGTTCATCGGAAGCGATGCCTGTCTTTCGTGTCATCCCAGTCAGCATGATTCGTATCTGCACTCGGCTCATAGCCGCGCGATGTCACGGGTAATCCCGGAAAATGAACCAGCGGATGCGATGTTCGCGCATCCTGTTTCCGGCCGCGCATACACAACCGAAAGACGCGATGGGAAAATCTGGCATACCGAGTTCATGGACGGAGCTGCCACCAACGCAGCACGAATGGACGATGAGCCCGGCTCGCCGCAGGCAAGCTACGAGCTGGCGTATCTTGTTGGATCAGGTCGGCACAGTCGGACCTACCTGACTGAACAAGACGGGTTCCTGATTGAGTCTCCGCTGACGTGGTATCATTCGAGCGGACAGTGGGCGATGTCACCTGGCTATGATCATGCGGAGCACGAAGGTTTCGAAAGAGCGGCAGACACCGGTTGTCTTATTTGCCACGTTGGACAAATGGAGTCGATCGGCAATTCTTCGAGTCGACTGAAAATTCTCGAGCCTGCTATCGGATGTGAAAGATGCCACGGCGCTGGAAAAGAGCATGTCGACAAGTGGCAAGGCCTGGATTTGTTGTCGGCTCGATCCAGAAGCGAAGAGTCAGATCCAACAATTGTTCATCCCGGAAAATTGAGCCGAGATCTTGCGGAAGCCATCTGCGCTCAATGCCACTTGCGAGGCGACGCAACGGTTTCTCTGGCTGGAAAATTGTTGACAGACTTCGAACCCGGCAAGCCTCTGAAGTCGGTCCGAATTGACTACCGTCTGGAGACCGATGATGACTCAATGAAAGTCGTTGGACATGTGGACCAAATGCGGGAAAGCCGCTGTTTTCAACAATCGCCGACGCTGACATGTACAACCTGTCACGATATGCACTCAGATCGCCCTGCAATTTCTTCGTCGGTCGAATTTTATCGGCAAAAGTGTATCAATTGCCATGCGTCCGAGGCCTGTCATGTGGCCCCCGCAGAGCGTTTCAGAATTGCCCCAGGTGACAACTGCGTGCAATGCCATATGCCTCAAGTTGCGACCGATATTCCGCACATCGCGTTTACGCATCACCGGATTGGAATCCATGAGCCGGACAATTCGCAAGCCGCCACGCGGAAGACAGCGGGCCAGTTGAGACCGTTCGACGAGACGCTTTCTCTGTCTCCGAATGAGAGCGACCGCAATCTTGGGCTTGCTTATATTGAGCTGGCCGATAAGCAAACGGACTCAAATTTCGCGCAAATCTACCGGAGCCGGTCGAAAGAAATGCTGGCAAAGGTTGCAACGACGTCGTCGGTCGATGGAGATGTGCTTGCCGCGCTGGCTCGATTTTCCTGGGAAGAAGGAAGGCCGAAAACCGCCGAGCGACTTGCCGTGCGAGCGATGGAGAATCCCCTGCTGTCAGATCGCGCGCTGATGAACTGTTTGATGGTTGCGGGCGACAGTCTGTTGCAGTTGCGCCGTTCAGAGAGTGCAATTCCGCACTTTGAAAAACTGGTTTCTCTTCGGCGACGGTCTCAGGATTGGTTACTGCTTGGCATCGCCCGATTTCAGAATGGTCAAACCGAGCCCGGTATTCAGGCCGTACAACACGCCATCGAAATTCAGCCTTTTCGTGCGGATATCCATCTGACTCTGTCTGACATGTTTTCTTCTCTGGGGCGAACGGCGGATTCAGTTAAGCACCGCCAGATTGCAACAAAGCTGGAAGCCGGTCGCTGAATTTCTAACTCCAACGGCTGTTTGGCGAGAAGACAATTGCGGAGTTTTCTGCGTTCACGGCGAGGTTTTGTCGGATGAGAATCGCATTGCCGTTTCGCATTCCGAACGCAATTCAGTGTGGCGGTGTCTTTCCAGAAGAAAAGAACGCGTTTTTGTGAGGCTTTTCTTACCAAGCATCGCAATTCTCCCATGTCCTCTTCCGAGGACTGCGTTGCATTTGTATTTTCCGCGTCCAATCTTCCAATACGCAGAATGGCAGTCAGCAAGTTCGTGGTTCTGATCAGTCTTTGCCGTTCGCCAGAATTTTGCATTGTTGCCTGCTCAATTCATGTTGCCTGCTCTTTTAATGTTGTCAGCCCGCTGGATCTTGACCTATGAGTGAATCATCAACGCCAACTCCCGCACATCGCGACTTCGTCCGTCAGATCATTGACGAAGACATGAAATCCGGAAAGTGGGGTGGACGTGTTCATACTCGTTTTCCACCGGAGCCGAATGGCTATCTGCATATCGGACATGCGAAGTCCATTTGCCTGAACTTTGGAATCGCTCAGGAATATGGTGGGAAATGCAATCTGCGTTTTGACGACACCAATCCGGAAAAAGAAGAAATCGAATACGTCGACTCCATCATGGATGACGTTCGATGGCTGGGATTCGACTGGGAAGATCGACTCTTTTACGCCTCTGACTATTTTGAGCAAATCTATCAGTGGGCCGAGCAACTGATCCGAGACGACAAAGCGTACGTCTGCAGTTTGCCGCAGGACGAAATTCGCAGCGGCCGAGGCAGTGCGACGGAAGCCGGTGTAGACAGTCCTTACCGTTCGCGATCCGTCGAAGAAAACCTCGACCTGTTTCGCCGCATGCGGGCCGGTGAGTTTCCGGACGGAGCTCATGTGCTGCGAGCCAAGATCGACATGGCTCACAAGCATATGTTGATGCGTGATCCGATCATGTATCGCATTCGCCACACTGAACATCATCGAACCGGTCATCAGTGGTGCATCTATCCGACTTATGATTACACACACGGGCAGTCCGATTCCCTGGAAGGAATTACTCATTCTATCTGCACGCTGGAATTCGAGAACCATCGGCCGCTTTACGACTGGTACTGCGACGCTTTGGGTATTCACCATCCACAGCAGATCGAGTTCAATCGCCTGAACCTGACCTATACGATGATGAGCAAAAGACGTCTGCTAGAACTGGTGCAGGGGAAACACGTGTCCGGCTGGGATGATCCTCGCATTCCAACTCTGCGAGGTCTGCGGCGGCGTGGATATACGCCGGAATCCATTCGCGCCTTTGTCGCTTACGTTGGTGTGACAAAAAACAACGCGACCATGGATATGGGCGTTCTGGAAAATCACATCCGCGAAGACCTGAACAAGAACGCCGAACGACGCATGGCCGTTTTGAATCCGATCAAGGTTGTGATCACCAACTATCCGGAAGGTCAGACCGAAGAGATGGATGCGATCAACAATCCGGAAGATGCGGCGGCCGGCAGTCGCAAAGTTCCGTTCAGTCGAGAACTTTACATTGAACGAGACGACTTCATGGAAGATCCTCCCAAGAAGTTTTTCCGTTTGTCTCCTGGAAAAGAAGTCCGTTTGCGCTGGGCCTATTTTGTGACGTGTACCGGCGTGGTGAAGGATGATGCGGGCGAGATCACCGAAATTCATTGCACCTATGATCCGGCGACCAAAGGTGGCGATGCTCCGGACGGTCGCAAAGTTAAAGCGACGCTTCACTGGGTTTCAGCCATGCATGCTGCAAAGGCCGAAGTGCGATTGTATGACCATCTGTTCGTTAAAGAAGATCCGGATGAAGTTGACGATGCATCGCTTGACTGGAAATCTAACCTGAATCCCAGGTCGCTCGAAGTTGTTCCATCCGCCATGCTGGAACCAGCGCTGACGAAGGTGAGTTCAGGTGATCGATTTCAATTTGAACGGCTGGGATATTTCTGCGTCGACAGTGATTCCACAGGCAGTCATCTTGTTTTCAATCGCACGGTAACGCTGAAGGATCAATGGGCTAAGGAACAGTCGAAGCGTTAATGGCGGTCGGCAGGAAATGGATTACCAGCGCATAGTGAAGCAGTCGACTTAACGGTTCGTGAACGATTGGGACAATCGTTCTACAATCAGGATGACGAATTCTTGACTGCCGCCAATGAGTGACACAGTTGCCGATGCGTGTAGCGTTCAAAGCGGCAACGAGTGTAACATCCGGTTGAACATCAGGAGGATTTTCCACAGGAAGAAAAGTGTCGTGGCGAAGAAGGCAAAAATACCAGACCCGTTGAGTGAAATTGCAACCAGCCTCGTGGCGGCTCTGGAAGCGCATCGGACTGTTCAGAATCAAAATCCGAATACGCCATTCCTGACATGGTCGCAGCTCGTTGCGACTCAGCCAGGCGTTTCTTCTGACTGGATCACGGCTGCACTGCAAAAAGCTCCCGCGAAGGGACAGATTCTGATCGCCGTCAGTGATGATCTCAAGAGCCCCGTTGCACTCGTTGCGGACCGTGAACGGCTCACACAGGACGCAAGTGTACTGCAACGACTGATTCACCATCCCTCCACCGGATCCAGCGAAGCCATCCCGGTTCGGCCTCTGGTTGAACTCAGCAAGAGCCTTGATAAAAACCTGCGAAAGCCGTTCGAAGCCTATTGGACTCAGAATGCTGCGCGGATACCGGCTGGCCTTTTGCCCATCGAGAAGAAAGCCGGGAAAAAAACGTCGCTGAGTATTCACGACGAACGTTTTGCGCGTCCCGACGCTGTTCTCAGTCAGAACCTTTCCGCAGCTCTGGACTCCATGCGGCAATCGGGAGAAGCGGCCTACCCGGCTTTGTTCATCGATCTGCTGGCAAAGGCGGATGTTTCATCTGACGATCCGCTTCTTCCAGCAGCTTTAGCTCTGCCGCCATTTGCCGAATCTGCGATCGTGGTTGCCGGTAAGTTTCCTACCGCCTGGCTTGCCCAGCGGAGCAACTACGAACAGGCAGTCAACACGGAAGGCTTTTTCCGGCGAATTCTTACACTGCAATGCAGCGAAGCAGTGCCAGAAGTTAAGTTATCGGTTCTTGCCAAAGTCCTGAGCAAAGAACTGCAGCCGCGTTTTATGGAAGTCTGGCGAACGCATGCAGATCTGCATCGCAAATGTTCGTTTGCTGAATTTTCACCGGCTGGCACAAAAGCTCGACCAGATCTCATCATTCGTGACTCCCGCTTTCCTCGACCGGAAAAGATCCTGGCTGAGCAACTGGTCAAGGTTCTTGAAGGTCAAAAAAAGATCGGTGGATCGGCGTATCCTTCATCGCTGGACCGACTGATGGAACTTACAAAGACATCGGACGACAAAGCAACGCGGCAACGATCGACATTGCAGGAACCATTCGCTGGAAAAGTCGTTCTCGCATTCCCCTCGGCGTCTGATTCTCCGGCTGCTCTGGTGGAGGACGTCGAATTACTGGCAGCGGCGAGCAGCCTCTGGGAAGTCGCCTTGTCGCAATTGACCACAAGCGACAATCAGGCCATTGCTGCGGATAAGCTCGTCTCCGTCAAAGGACTGAATCCACTGTTGAGGCCCGCGTTTGCTTCCGCGATCGATCGCAGCTTGACTGAAAAACAAGTGCCTCCCGGTTTTGCAGCGCTGCGAATTTCCTCGAAATGGCATCTCTTCCGAACCAGGGACATGATGGCAATCGGAACCGTTGCCGCAACGATCGAAGAACCGAAAGCCAAACCCCGGAAGTCACAGACGTCAGTCGCGGCTTCACCAGTGTCGGCTTCTGATGGGCCAAAGGTCGAAATGCCCACGGTCGACGCACAGGCCAGTGCTGGCTTTGAAAAGGATTTTGAATCGGCATTCGAACGGCTCAGCGAAGTCTCACGATTGCCAGGCTGCGTGAGTCTTCTCGATCTGCGCCCCGCGCTGAGTTCGTATGCGAAGGAAGTGTTCGACTCGGAGCTGACTCGCCTGCGTCGCAGCGGCCAGTATTCGCTAAGCGTCGTTGAGGGACGCTATCCCTTGTCCGACGCAGAACGCGATGCCTGTCTTGTGATCGAAAACACCGCTCATCTTCTGGTGCGTCGGCGAGCGTGAAAGCCTGAAGCGTGCGGCAGGTTAGTGGTTGGTGGTTGGTGGACAGCGCCATGTCTCGAACGGTCTTCGGATCTCAGTGTTTGCCAGATATTGTTTAACGGCAAGCCGCAGGCGCCTGCGTGTTCCTGAAAGCACTGACGCCTGCGGCTTGCCGTTAAACGCAATACCGTTCAATGAACGGCCTGTTTAGTAGCGGAATCGGCGCAAGCCGTCCGGTGAGCCAGCATTTGGCAGGCACTCACCGGGCAGCTCGCGCTGCTCCGCTACTATTTGAACGGTATTGCCGTTAAACGGACTGGAGCAAATGGGACTGGCTCCGATCGAAGTGTAATCTTCAAAACAAGTTACAGCAGACGGGATCGGTGCCTGTCCCATTTGCGGTGTGCGTCCTACTCTAAAATCAAGCCTTGACAGAGCACTAGTTACTAAACGAACAAAACCGGGATGTGATCCCGGTTTTGTCGCAGGCTTCTGCCTTCTTATCGTTCACGAACCTGACGCTTAACGCTGCCAGACTCGAACCATTTTCCCTTGATAATGTGCTTCAGCAACCAAAGTCCCGGAGCCGATGCACGTCATGCCGCAACCGACACCGACAAAATATCCCGGAGGCGCTCCGCGAACATGGCCGCAGGTGCCACGACTGGCCATCATGCGAGCTTCCTCTTCAGCCCAGGCCTGCATCGGATGTCCCGACACGACACTGCCCCCATTGATGTTGCTGCTTGTGCTGTAACTGACCTGTTGAATGCCCGACTGGCTGTTCTGAAAACTATTGCCAGACGAAACCACCTGAGGCGTTCCGGTGTTGTAATGCACCGAAGATTGCGTTTGATACGATCGCGGCTGATATCTGACGACTCGGTTTCTCCCACGAGCTTCAGAAACGTTTGCGATTGCGGCAACCAAAACCAACGCCAAAATCCAGAACCTGATCATCCTCTAACCTCCATGGAACCAACGTTCCCCGCAGACGTCCCGCAGCGATGTCGACATTTTACAGGTCGACTCACGTTTGCCATCTCTCACACGGAATAAACTCCCACGATAACCCAAACTAACAAAATTATGGCAAAATCAGGATTATGACTCTTGCCTTGACGGCGTTTTATAGTGGGAAGTTTGGGTATTTCCGGTTGCCGAATCGGCCTGAAGTCATCGATGTGTCGCCCCTCCGGGACTTTAAAAAGAATGTTCGGCTTCGTTGTCCGGTGGCTCACGCCCAATGGCAGTTATTTTTAGCGGCACAGCGCAAGCTGTCCGGTGATGGTACTCAAAAAAGCTTGCAAAAACCGGACGGCTCGCGCCGTGCCGCTTCAAATTGAAAGCCAAAGTGACTGCCATTGGGCTCACGCCGACCGGCATTGGATTTGTCGGCTCGCAGGGCCTGAATCGCAGACAAATACCTCGCGGAGATCCCGACAAGATTAGAATCCGCCCTTGTCCAGATTTAAGTTTCGGGTAGTGGATCTGGCTATACCAATCGCGGTCACGATTGAGTTGTTTAACCGTCAGCCGGAGGCGTACGTCGGTGGCGGCCTCCGCGTAGTAGCAGGTAGCAGTCCATTCTGCACAGCGTGAAGTGAGAGTCGATTGGCGATCTGTGTCGTGACTTTGCTGGGCCAAACTCATGTCGTCGCTGGTGTCAGTAGAAGGGCCAGTCAGTTGGTCGGTGATTTATTCAGTGGCACCAGACGTTGCAGCGGCGAAACGATGGAGATCGGCTTGCAAATCGGACCCACTTCGGGAGAAAGATCGGCGCGTAAAACGGACCCACTGCATTGGACCGTAGAATCTGCCTCTTTAGCGGGCAGGTTTGAGGTCATGGATGTTGACGGCGGACGAATAGGGTCGGATACGTCGAGCTCATCGGGACGGGATGAGCATTCGTGAGATTGCACGTCAGTTTCATCATTCGCGGTACAAAGTTCGTGAGATCCTGCAGGGGGGGGGGGGTGAGCCGCCGAAACACCGTCGGCGGGAGACTCAGAGTTTTCCGAAACTTGCGTCGGTGCTGGACCGAATTCGGGAGATCCTGAAAGTCGATGATACCGCTCCGCCGAAGCAGCGACATACGTCGATGCGGTTGTTCGAACGGCTTCGTGATGAGCATGAATATACGGGTGGCTATCTCCGAGCCAAACTCACCCCGCTTCGGCACGCCGGGAACCTGAGGAACTCGCCCATCCGACCCGACATAAATGTGATAAGCAACGAGGACCGCCTGACCGTTGATGATTCGCCATGCGACACGAGAATATCGAAAGGTGCATTGCTCCAGCGAATACTCGGCAGGACAGGTGCTTTCCTCCAGCGTCGCCATTGCCAGTTTTTCGGCAGTGGTGATTCGTCCGCGTCGCCCTTTGATGGCTTCTGGACGTTTGCTTTTTCTTCTTCGACTTTCCATCCTGCCGGGCGTCTTCCTGACGCTTCTCTTCCGCCTTGACCGAATAGGCATCCTCCAGCCTCTGAGTCGGATTCTTCTTTCGAAGCTCTTTCAGCTCCACCTCCAGCTCCACAATCCGCTTCGCCTGTCGCGCAACCAACTTCGCCTGCGATGCAAGCTGCTTCTGCAACTGAAGCACCAGCTTCAGCAGATCGCCATGATTCATGTCGTGTGATGGAGTCCCTTCCATCGCTGAATTCTAGAAACTCCAACTTCTCAGTTCATTACCAATTCATTTCACAATGGACAGCTACTGTTTTTTCTTTTTAGGGACTAGAAGCCATCAAAGTTATCGTCGCTGTTTCTTGAGCCTAATTCACGCCGAGTGGCCTCATCAATGGTATTCGGCACGAAGCGCACGCTGCCATCAACAAGCAGAAGATTCACGCCGCCAGTATGGGCGCTTGATGGCGGTTTGCTGGCGATGCCCCAAACGCTACTCGGTACGCGACCCGTGGTCGGGAAGATAAAGCGGACACTCAACTTCTCCTGGTGCTTTGGCCTGCCTCGAGGTCGAAGCGAGGATTCAAGGCCTATTATCGAAGTCGTTTTTGTCTGCCAATGAGTATCACCGAACGGAGTGCTGCGTGCAAAGCTGTGTCGCAGAGCCTTAAGGGAATCCTCGGGCTGCAGGCCGAGGCGATCATGACGCGGCTGCTTCGCAGCCAGTCGCACAGAGACGACGAAATGATGGGGCGACAATGATGTGGAGACAATGATGTGGAGACAATGATGTGGAGACAATGATGTGGAGACAATGATGTGGGCATGTTGCTGGGGTGGGGTTAGTCCCGTCGCCGGAGCGACGGGTGTACGGTACGGGTGGCGACGAAACTGGGCCTTGTGTGTTTCAGGCGGGAGCTCGATGCAGCAACAAGGGATTCCTGCCGATGTCGACGGCCGAGTATCTCACGCTGCAGGACTGGACGGCTTGTCAACAGAGATCAGATCAGGCAGGGGCGACCGGTTGGGCTGAAGCTTCAGTCAGGCCGCTGTATTGGGGCGGCGGATGGGTTAACTTCAGATACACGCAGATGGACCCAGATTCCCGGGTATCCGAACGACGCCTTGGGCTGAAATCACAGCAAATCCTCGAGTGAAAATATTTCACTGCGTTGCTTGCAGGGCCTGAATCGCGAACAAAATTCGTCGCGCAGATCCCGACAAGATTAGAATCCGCCGGGTGCCTTATCCATACGCCATGAATCGTGGATTTTGGCGACACGGGGCAGTGATTCCCCGCGGATTGATTTTGAATTCTCCGAAGCCAGTCCGAAGCCAGATCGTCAATTGGACGATATCGTGACTCGCTGCCAAACCGCCGCCCGTGTCATCGGAGGGATTTGTCGAGGCCGTCGACCCCGACCATCGTCCAATGCAGGTTGAGTCGAGACGGTCAAACTGGGGATAGTCCCGTCGACGCGGGCTAAGGCACTTTCGAGTATCCGAACCCGACAAATTCAGATTTTCAGATTTGTTGCAGTCGCGGGAAAACGGAGGCTGAACGGGCGATTCATCGTCTGCGATGCGATAGCATGCGGAAAAGTGTGCGATTTTATCGCGATGACCTGAGTTCTGCACGAAATTGTAAAGGCCTGGAATCAATCATGGTGTTCGAATCCTCGGAGTGCCTGACTCGGTACGAAGGACATGGTGTGCAGTTTGATTACCCAGGCTTTTGGGAATTGACTGAAGAGCAGGACGGCGAGGACGTTTTGCTCACCGTGTCAGCGGACGGCTCCTGCTTCTGGGCGTTGCGAATTCTTCGCGAATGCCCCAGAGCGGAAGAGATCGTCAACTCCTGTATTGAAGCGTTTCAGGAAGAATATGACGATACAGAAGTCATGGACGTTCGCGGCACGCTAGCATTGATGCCAGCGGTTTGCCGGGAAGTGCAGTTTTCGTGCTTTGAGCTTCTGAACTCTGTTGGGCTCAGCGGTGTCCGGGCGGCCGATATGAGCTTGTTGGCCTGGTGGCAGGCGACTGACCACGAAATCTCCGACGTGCGTTCCGTGTTTGAACAGATTTCGCAATCTGTCAGAATCCTGTCCATGCACACCTGACAGGCGATAGAAAAACGTTCCTCAATTTTTTGAATCCAGTAGAGCTCTTCGATTCCATGAAGTCTCCAACAACGCTTCCAACATCCCCTGAATTTCAACAACTGGCCGCCAGGGCTCGGTTTGTGCCGGTCTACCGTCAGCTCACAGCCGACACGCTGACTCCTGTCACGGCATATCAGCGAATTGCGACGGGAGCCTGGGCGTTCCTGTTCGAAAGCGTTGTCGGCGGCGAGCGTGTTGGGCGTTACAGCTTTGTTGGAAGCAATCCGTTTCTAACGTTAACGGCCACTGGTTCTAAAGTTGTTATCGACGATGTTCATGGCGAGTCCCGAGAATTTATCAGTGACGATCCGCTGAAGGATCTGGACGACGAAGTCTCCAAATACCGCGCGGCCGCTTTGCCAGCGCTGCCTCGTTTTTGTGGTGGAGCGGTTGGATTTGCCGGGTATGACGTCATTCGTTATACCGAAAACCTTCCGAATGTGCCGACCGATGACCGCCATTTGCCGGACATGATGTTCGCGTTTTACAGCTCCATGGTTGTCTTCGACCATATTCGCAAAGTTGTGCTTGTCGTTGCTCTCGCCGATACTGCTGGCGGCGATCTTGAGAAATCCAGAACTCAGGCGGAAGATCGGCTGGACGTCTTGTGTCGTCAGCTTGCCTTCAATGAAGGCGACATTCAACTGACCGATATCGACCTGACCGTCGATGCCTTGCCAGAGGTGCGATCGAATTTCACGCAGCCGGAGTTTCATGCGGCCATTGAGAAATGTCGTGAGTTCATCAAGGCCGGTGATATATTTCAGGTCGTGATCAGCCAGAGATTCGAATATCCCAGCAAAGCAAAACCGCTGGATGTCTATCGTTCTTTGCGGATGGTGAATCCGAGTCCCTTCATGTTCATTCTCCGCACGCCGGAGGTGGATCTGGTTGGAAGTTCTCCCGAAATCATGGTGCGAGTCGAAGATGGAGAAACCACGATTCGACCACTTGCGGGAACTCGCCCGCGTGGAAAAACAGCGAAGGAAGATCGCGACCTTGCCGAGGAATTGCTGGCCGATCCCAAAGAACGGGCTGAACATGTGATGTTGATCGATCTGGCTCGAAATGATGTGGGCCGGGTCGCTCAGTACGGAACGGTCTCTTTGACAGACGTGATGGTGGTGGAAAAATACAGCCACGTTATGCACATCACCTCGAATGTGTCTGGTCAACTGCGAGAAGGTCTTTCCGCCGTTGAAGCATTGCGTGCCGGACTTCCCGCCGGAACCGTGTCTGGTGCTCCGAAGGTGCGAGCGATGGAGATCATCGACGCGGTTGAACCCCAGAAGCGCGGACCGTACGGCGGTGCTGTCGGATACGTTGACTTCACAGGGAACATGGATACCTGCATTGCGTTAAGAACGCTGGTGATGAAAGATGGAATTATTTACATCCAGGCCGGTGCCGGGATTGTGGCGGATAGTGTTCCGGAAATGGAGTATCAGGAGACACAGAACAAAGCGCGAGCCATGTTGAAGGCCATTCATATCGCGGAATCGCAGCTGATGCCCGAGTCTTAGTGATGACTCACAAGATGACTCGCTATTCGCCTGACTGGCTCACTGACCGGCTCAAAATTTCTTGAAAGCACCATTGTGACATCAGCCTGGAATTCACTGAAAGGACATCAGGAGCAGAAGGCTCTGTTTGAACGGTCGGTTCAACGCGGCCGCTTGTCGCATGCTTATGTTTTGACTGGTCCGGACGGAATTGGTAAGCGCAAGTTTGCTCGGCTTTTGGCTCAGTCGATGTTTTGTCGTGAACGTCCGGCCGATCAGATCGATGCCTGTGGCGAGTGTCGAGCGTGTCGAGGTTTTCTGGCTGGAACCTGGCCAGACTATGTCGAAGTGGGTGTGCCGGCCGGCAAGTCGACAATTCCCATCGATCTGATTGCTGGCTCCGAGGAAAGGCGTGGTCGAGAAGGTTTGTGTTTTGAACTTTCGATGAGCCCGCAGGCATCGGACCGGCGAATTGCGATCATCAACGATTCACATCGAATGTTTGCTGAAGCTGCGAATTCGCTTCTGAAAACGCTCGAAGAACCACCGGCGCAGGCTTTGATCCTGTTAGTGTGCGACAATCCGGACTCATTGCTGCCCACGATTCGATCACGATGTCAGGTGGTTCGTTTTTTTCCGCTGGCTGAGGCGGACGTGCGAGACATTCTGATCGCTGAAGAACTTGTCGAATCTCCGGAAGAAGCGGCGACCATCGCAGCGATGTCCGAGGGAAGCATTACTCTTGCTCAGCAGCTGATCAATCCTGACTTGCGATTGCTGCGTGAACTCATCAGCAAGCAGCTTGATCAGCTTGAAAAAATGAAACCAGTCGAAGTGGCTCGGCAAATCACGGATGAACTTGAACGCATCTCATCCGGGGCTGACGAACAACGCCGCAACGGTCAATGGCTGCTTCGCTTTGTTGCGGAGGTCATCAATGGGCGTCTCAAGCGTTTAACGTCCGGTGATTTCTCTGACCCACTGCTGCAGCGACTGGGAGTTCGTAACGGCGTCGATCTGTTAGCTCCATTGCTCGACCGAGTGATCACCGCTGCCCATCAGATCGAAGGAAACTCACCCGTGCGGCTTGTTCTGGAAGCTCTTTTCGACGAGCTCGCGCGCCAGATGCGACTCGGCCCCGTTTCAGCTCGTTAGTCAAGGAGTGATTGATTCCTGCTCCTTTTTTGAGTAGTAAACAAGAAGACCGATCACGATTTGACCATTCAAGGTCGCGAACAGAAACAGAGACGATTCAGAAGCAGGTTTTCAGAAGCAAGTTATCAAAAGCAAAAAACCGGATGACCGAAAATTCTCAGTCAACCGGTTTTATGTTTTCGAGCCAGATTGTTGCTTCACGATCAGGATTCCTTCTGAGCAGCAGGGGTTTGAACCAGTCGACCGCTGAACCATCATGGCTCAGACTTTGGTCGAATCTTCGGTCAGCAGTAGTCGCCAGAACTTAGCGGACTGCAGAACCGACGTGGCTTGGATCCACAATGTTGCTCAGAGATGAACTTCGTCCGATCGCAGCACCCTGTGGTTTGCAGACACCTGAGGCTTTGGCCATATCTTTCAGAGTCTGGCTTCGAACGATTCGTGCTGCTTCCACCAGAACTTCGTCGCCATTGGCAACACCGTCTCGGTCAATGACTTCGACATCAGGTGTCACGCCTTCTCCAGCCATCTTTCGACCGGTTGGTGAATAAAACAGAGCTGTTGTGAGTCGCAGGTCACCTCCGATTGCGTTCAGAGGAAAGTGAGTCTGAACTGAACCTTTTCCGTATGACTTCGTGCCAACCACAACTCCTCGACCATTTTCCTGAATCGCAGCGGCAAAGATCTCACTTGCCGAAGCACTGTCACCGTCAACCAGAACCACAAGTGGAACGCTCCATGTTTTGGCATAGGTTGCCTTTTCGAGCATGTTGTCTCCACTGAGTCTCCCTTTTGTAGAAACGATTGTTCCGCAAGCCACAAATCGGTCGCTGATCTCCACGCAGGTCGTCAGCAGACCACCAGGATTTCCTCGAAGGTCGATAATCAGAGACTTCATTCCTTTGCTGTACAGACTATTCAGAGCCTGATCCACTTCGGCTGTTGAACCCTGAGAAAACCGACTGAGGCTGAAGTAACCGATGTCCGTACCATTCAGAATCTTAGTGTCATTCACAGTCCAGACGCGGATCTTGCGGCGTGTCAGCACAAAGTCTCGTTCCCCTTTGCCATCGCGGTAGATCCGAATTTTCATCTGGCTTCCGCTTGTGCCCTTCATCAGGTCTACACTCTCTGCCATCTTCATCCCGGAGATTTCTCGATTGTTGATGCTCATAATGATGTCGCCTGTCATTACACCACCTTCTTCAGCAGGTCCGCCTCGAAGTGGCTTCACCACAAGCAAGCCTTCAGCATGTTCGCGAACTTCAACACCAACTCCGACGATCTCTTCTTCCAGAGCAGCACTCTTCATTCCTGACAGTTCCGCACCGTTGCGTGAAGCTGGGTCGGCGGGTTCAAGACCTGAGAACTTATCCAAAGTGTCGATGCTTGCATTCGCGAATTCAAAACCAACAACACTCGGAGTCAGCCCTTTGACTGAAGACGCCTGACTCATCACTGTCTGCAGAACACTGGTCGCATCCTGATAGTTACGAACCTGTCCCGATCCAGCCAGACGAGCCAGTGTGTTGCGAAATCCATCCATCTGGAACGAATCGGCTGAAAGACCAAGTCCGTTTGCAAAAGCTGGGTTATCCAAGGCAATCGTCAGATTTCGCAGAGCTCGACGAACTCGAACATCGTAGCTGGTTGGTTCCAAAGAGCGTTCGTCAATCTTCTGAGACACTTCCGAGAACAAAGCTGTCGCCTGAGCATTGCTCATGGCTCGGATTGCTCGCACTGTGACTGGATTCTGATAACGAATCGTGATCAGTTCGTTAATCTTAGATGCTTCAGTGTCCAATTGGCTTTCTGGCAGCGGAGCTGGAATGAATGGATCGCGATCCGTTGATGGTCTGAATCGATCATTGGTCCCTTCCTGAGCTGGCATACGATCGTAGGTTCGGTCGAATCGCTCGTTGCGAGCGAAGTCGTCTCGGCGATAACCGCCGCCGGTGCCAGAAGTTCCGCGTCCCCATGAACCAGCACGATCGTCAAGTCGTCCGTTGTCGTTTCGGTCATCTCTATTGAAGTAATCCGTTCCGTTATCAATGCGGTTGTCGTCCAGTGGCATTAATGAACGTGTCTGCTCGGTGCTTCTGGTTCGACGTTCACGAACGGCAGGACCGCCGAGACGAAACGGATCCGATGGGGAGCCTGTCGTTCGTCCTCGTGAAAATTCTGACCAGCTTGCAGGCAGTTCCGGGAACTCGTTGCCAACAGAACCTGCAGCAGGTCGAATGGTTCGAGAACGGGTGCCATAGTCTGGCTCGTCCGGAAATTGTCCGAAGACTGAAGAAGTTGCGGCCATCGTCAGGATAGCCAGAGTCATCGTGAATCGGGTCGTGGTATTCATGGTCCTAATCTCCTGTTTTGAATCCGTTCGTCTTGAAAAGTACAGTTCAGAAATTTTGATGTTCAATGGGAACTCGTTGGGCAAAATTGTTGAGCTAGGCAACGTGCGGATATTGATCCGACAAAGCTCGCATCGTTGCTGGAAAGGCAGCGGGGATTACAGGCACGGGCGTTTCGTCTTCAACAAGCTCTCCCCGCATCACGCGGACGTCAGATGGAGCTTCGATCCCGATCTTCACAGTGCCCTTTCCAGTCTTAATCACTTTGATAACAATGTCTTCGCCGATTCGGATGATTTCTGCTGGTTTGCGTGTCAGTACGAGCATGATTAGTTACCTCCTGTTTTATCCAATCTTCCAGATAGCCAGTTCTGTCGACATCGAGCAGAAACTGTTGTTGTCATGTTGAATCTGATAATGCGAGAAGTGTGCCAATCATGATTTTGTTTTTGTGATAGTGACTCAATATTCTGTAACTGCGTGCTGTGAAACGGTTTATGTGAAAATATGTGCGTGGCAAAATCTGCCGGTCGGCATGTTCTGGTAATTTGTAGCTGGAAACGATTTCAAAACCCGGAGTTGATAGTCAACTTTGCATTGTCATTTCGACAAAGCGCGCAACCAAAACGAATAAGACTCAAGAGTCGACGTGACGATGCCGACACGATCACGCCATTCGGGTCCGCGATTTCCCATGCCCACGGAGAATTCTGTTACGGTCTCTCGTATGTTGCTCTGGTAACGAAGACCTGAGAGTAGGCTGACGCGAAAGGCGGCTGTTCTGATGGTAGGACGGATGGAACTCTCGGAAGACGCCGAGCTGGCTGAGCGACTCACTGAAAACGACCAGAGCTGTCTCGAAGATCTCCTGCGCCTCTTTGGACCGGGAGTTCTGGGGCTGCTGCGGAGTCGGTTTCGAGACGTCTTGAGAGAAGAAGATCTCGAAGACATTTTATCGATTGGACTTTTTCGACTTTGGAACAACCGATTGCGATATCAGCTCGCACGATCTTCCTTGCGAGTCTGGTGGTACCGCATTTGTGAAAACGCCGCCCGAGATGTTCTGCGAATGGGTTGGCAGAAGGCTCGTGCACGAGAAGTCAATAGTGATGAAACACTTCTGGGTTTCTCAGAACGTGATGCCGAGCCGATTCCTGTCGTGTCCTCGGCTGTTGGTCTGCATCATGATTTGAATGAAATTCTCAGCGGACTCCCTGACGCGCAGCGTGCAATACTTCTGGCTGACGCGGCGACCAGAGACGGTGTTGCTTGTAGCCAAAGGCTCGGTGACGAACTCGGTCTACCAGCTTCCACAGTACGAGTGTACCGAAAGCGAGCGATGGATCGCGTGCGTCGCGAGCTGATTTCCCGAGGACATGGTCCATAGCGTTTCAATAGTACTGCTGCGTACTGCATGCTGAGTGTTGCGTCTGCGAATGATTCCGACGGATTTTTGCTCTGCACCTTCAGTTCCAGTGGCACAACGATGCTGCACTTTGCAGCAAAGACTGATTCTCTTTAAGACAAGTTTTGAGCCAAGTGAGAGTTTGCGATGAACAACAAATTTGGTCCACGCGATGATGAGTCGCTGCGTCAGTTGATGTCCGGAATTGCCGGGCCCGAGACGATCAGTGATTCCGATGTTGAGTCGCTCCTTGCAGCAACCACGCCCATGATGCCACTTGATGAAGAACAAGTGCAGAGCATCGTGAGCAAGGTGAATCGATTGCTCGATGCGAATCGCGTTCGTTCGAACAGCGAAGGTGTCACTGAGGCAGCGTCGGCTCGTCACGCTGTCAGCATGAGTCCGCAATTTCAGACGATGAATGAAACATCAACGCGTCCCGTAAGCCGAAGCGCTGTTGCCGCATTGATGGCTTCGTTGCTCGCGTTGATCTCTGTTGTGTGGGTCACATCGAGGACGCAAGTCCGAAATCCGATGTTCGCAAGCACCAGGGACGCACTTCCCGAAGATACTCTCCGTACAGAAATGTTGCGGCGACTGGCGACGCCTGTTGTTGCCAGCTATCAGCTCACCGCGAAGCCGCTGCCGGAGACTTCGGAGGCTGAGCGAGTCGTCGTCGGAGACACGTTTTCAACAGGCGAATTCGAACGCCGACGTGTTTTGTTGCCCGATGGTTCAGTGCTCTATGTGAACCAGATGTCACAGGTGAGCGTTGCCAATAAACGACGAATCGAAGTGACAAAAGGTGGAGTGTTTGTTGAGGTCGTGTCGCTGCCTGATGGAAAACCTTTCGAAGTCAACACGCAACATCGAACGGTCACGGCGATCGGAACGAAGTTCGCCGTCGATGTCGATGATGCCGAAACAGACGTCATGGTTACTCAAGGCAAGGTCACCGTTTCCGGTATCAACGATGTGGTTCTTGCTGGGCAGCAGATCAAGATCCGGCATCGTGATACTGGCGATTCATCAGGTGGCAACTACATTCTGACTGCTGCTTGGTCGGCTGCTTCAGAGCTCGACTGGACTCGTGATCTGATTGCCGAGGCAACGGGGCCGTTGGTTCCGAAGAGCGAATACGCCGGAGGGGCGTTGGTGACGGTGGATCCGAACGGTCAGAGTTCTCAATTAAGTCTTCGCAAGTATCACGTCGACGTTCATATCGAAGACGGGTTTGCTCGAACGACGATCGATCAGACCTACTTTAATCATACGCATTCACGTCTTGAAGGGACGTTCTATTTTCCGCTTCCGCCGGATGCGTCCTTGTCGCGACTGGCGATGTACGTGAATGGAAAGCTGATGGAAGGCGGCATGGCGGAACGTGATCATGCTCGCAACACGTTTGAAGAGATCAAACGCAAGATGCTCGACCCGGCATTGCTCGAATGGGTCGACGGCAGCACGTTCAAAATGCGAGTCTTCCCGCTGGAACCTCGCCAGGAAAAACGCATCATCCTGAGCTACTCGCAGCGATTGCAGTCAAATGATGGTCAGATGACGTATCGATTCCCCGCTGGTCATACGATGGATGTGGTTCGTGAATGGTCCGCGTCTGCTCGCATCAAGGGTGCTGATGGTTCGACGTGGCATTCCCCATCGCACGAATTGAGGCCTGTTGAATCCACCGCTCGTGAAGATGCGGGAGATCTGCTGCTCGAAGCGTCGCTGAAGAACACGATGCTGGATCGGGACCTGGTCCTCATTCTCAATCCGGCGAGCGGCAGGGCGTCAGCCCTCCGATCACACGCGCTTTCTGCTTTCAAATCGGAATCACAGCAATACCTGATGCTCCGCCTTCGCCCGGATCTCACGGGCGACATGGAACGCAAGCCGCATCATTGGGTGTTTCTGTTCGAACATTCAGGAGACCGAACGCCGCTGCTGGCGAGGGCTCAGATTGAGATCCTGCGAACTCTGTTGAACAACGCGGAACATTCGGACACGTTCTCAATCGTCAAAGCATCCACGCGCGCAACCTTGTATTCCGAGCAGCCGCTGGAATGCTCGCCGGAAAACATCACCGCTGCGGTGAAGCATCTGGAGAACGTTCATCTTGTCGGCGCGATGGATCTGACCGCCGCGTTGAAAGCCGCAACTCAGGCGAGCGGCAGGGCGTCAGCCCTCCGTGTCCACGCGCCGATTCCTGCGGATCCGCGATTCGAGGAACGTGTCGATGGCAGGCAAATAGAGGACCAGGCTTCAGGCCCGGATGGGCCGACACAGTCCCTGCCGGTGGCGTCAGCCCAATGGCAGTCAATTTTAGCGGAACAGCACAAGCTGTCCGGTGATGGTACTCCAAAAACTTACAAAAACCGGACGGCTCGCGCCGTGCCGCTTCAAATTGAAACTCAAAGTGACTGCCATTGGGCGTCAGCCACCGGTGAGATTTCGGCTCGCATGAAAAGCCCTGAAGGGGCGACACACTTTCTGTTCGCCGAGATGTGTCGGGCCTTCAGCCCTTTAAGTTTCTTTGTCATCACACCTGGGCCTCACGGCCCCGGCAGCGGATTTGTCGGCCCGTCCGGGCCTGAATCGCCAGTCGCAAAAGCTCCAACAGGACTCGCACACGGAGGGCTGACGCCCAGCCGCTCGCCGGGAAGCTCAGCGGTTTTCGTTCATCTCGGCTCAGGCCATACGGCTTTGGGTGATCGCGATGCGGCGAAGTTGGTGGAGTTGTTGCCAAAGGACGTTCCGTACATCGGCATTGGAATCGGCAAGCGATGGAATCAGTCGCTGATGAATCTCGCCGCGTCTCACACGGGCGGGTTGAGTGTTCAAATCAATCCCGATGAAGATATTGCCTGGCGAGCGTTTGAGGTGTTTTCGAAGATGCATTCGCCGCGACTTGTGAATGTGAAATTACAGACGGCCCCAGCAGTGGCGAACGATGTCAGGCCTGAGTCGCCAGTCGCACCGGCAGCAGCGGGAATCGCGCACGGAGGGCTGACGCCCAGCCGCTCGCCGGGACAATCGCAGGCAGAACCCCACTTCCTTCTTTTTTCCGACACGATCTGTCAGGGCGAAGAGCTCGCGGCGATTTGTCGAGTCCCCGAGGGGCAGCCTCAGCCGACAGAGATCATTGTTACCGCGACGCTCAACGGGCAACCGTGGAGTCAGACGATTGCCGTCGAAAACATCAAGGACGAAGCCAGCTATTTGCCTCGTCACTGGGCCAGGCTGGAGATCGATCGATTGCTCGCCGAGAACGCAGTGGCAAATCGTGAAGCGATCGTGGCTCTGAGCAAGTCCATGTACGTGATGAGCCCCTTCACGTCGCTGCTGGTGCTTGAGAATGACGAAATGTACACGCAATTCAACGTCGACCGCGGCCGCAAAGACCATTGGGCGATGTATGCGTGCCCGGAACAAATTTCAGTGGTCGTTGAAAACGGCGATGCGACTCATCCGACGGATTCAACGATCGACGGTGAGATTGCGACAACGGGCTCAAACGAGACAGATGTAGTGTCAACGATCGTCCGCATTCCCGAAATGTCGTGGCCGATGTTCAACTACGTAAACCAGGGTATTGATGGGTTTGGTAGGCAACCACAGTACTCGGGGATGCCAACCTATTGGAGTTTTCAACAAGACAATCTGCGGTTTGATCATTTCGCGACCGACGACTTGGGCGTGGTTTCGAATCGCTACGTACAAGGAAATTCCGGATTTCCTGCACCAGTGCAGTATCCCTATTACGAAGTGCGTGGAGCTGCGGAGTTTTTCGGCACCCAGAACATCGACACAATGTTCCTTGGGTATCGCAGCTGGGAATTCAACGCCGATCGCGATGGCATTCAAGAAGGCATTTGGCTGGAGCCACAGATCCCAACGCTTCCTGGCGAGGATGTCCGTGAGCAAGTAGTCATTCCAGATTTCGCACAACCGCCGACAATTCCGTCGTTTGAGTTGCCGCAGCCTGGTGCCACAAGCGGGCGGTTCATGGCTCGCAGCAACGTCGGGCTTGGGTCAAATGAAGCGTCTCCGCTTTTCGCTCGGCAGCCAATGAACAATTGGGATCTGAGTGGCGTGGAGTTTGAGACTATGTTGGGAAGCACCATTGGGGCGGACTTAGCGACTTTCGAATATTGGTTCGGTGAGGAGTCAACTCCGACACATCCATCTGATGATTTCTTTTGGCTCCGGGGTCAGGCGAATGCTCCTGTGGCTGTTGATCAACGAGCCCGCAGTTCATCGGCCAACTTGGGTAGCGTTCCTGATCTGAGTCTATTCAGGGCAAACGTCAGACGCCTTCTGTTGAAGGAAGACTCGGGTTTGTGGAACCCGGAGCCACTGAGCCTCAATCATCTGCTTGAAACTGAAGACCGGTCTGCGATCGAAAGAGCAAAGCTCGGGGAACTGATTGCCGACATTCGAGGAAGTTCTCGCGGTGGAGATTTCGACAACCAACTGAACAGCGTTGAGTTGTCAACGATGCTTCAACGAAAGTCCGCATTGGATGCGAGAACCTGGAACGAACTGCAACGACGCAGAGAGCAATTCCGAATCCGGGAACAAAAGCTTCCGCCATTGGAACGCCAGACGCTTGCTGGCCTGAGATCTAAAAGTTCGATTCATCTGCATGACGCAGAATTCCAGAGTGTGATTCAACAGCTTTCAACGTCCAGCGGCGTTAACATCGCGATAGATGTGCCAGCGTTGCAGCGAGCCGGAATTTCCGAAAAGCAGTTGGTGTCCATTGATGTCGATGGCATCACGCTCAAAAGTGCTCTCAATCTGCTGTTGGATCAGGTCGGTGACCTCACCTATCGAATCACAGGCGACGTCGTAACGATTCGGCCGACTCTGCAGCGAGAACAAAACGGTGGTCCCGGATTGCCGTCGTTCGTGAATACTCAGACTCACCGCTGGAGTGCAGCTCAAACGAGCGACGGGGCGAGTTTGATATCACTGCCGGTGTTTAACTCGAACGGCCAACTGCCGGCCATGGTGAACCCGATGATCTTCACCGACTTGATGTCGCATGCTCCGGGGTTAAATACTTCGACGGCCGATACGCTCGCGGTGGTGGAAGCGGAGGCCTCAATTTCAAATTTGAAATTTGAGATCTCAAATCCGCCCGCAGGGCGCGTGGATGAAGCGGCTCGCGAGTTGATTGAGAAGGCTCGGGGACGCGGTTGGGAATCCGTCACAATCGGCGGCTCAAACCACGAACCGGGCATCACGATCCACTACGACGGTCAGGGCCGGCATGTTTGGGAACGAATGGTTTCCGAAGGCCTGCGGGAACATTCGGTCTGCGACGGCTCAACGTTGTGGCATGTTTATCGTGACATCGGTCTTGCATCGAAGCGACCGTTCAGCCGATTTCATCACCGTGATTTCTCTCACCTCGTTCCATGGCTGTTGCCGTCCGCCAATGAACTGGCTCGCGACGCAGATGTGATTGCGATCGATGAGCGAACGGTTGCAATTGTGCCGGTGACCTTGCCATCTGACGTTTCAAATTCGAAGTCTCAAAGAAGCCAGTTGCGATTGCATCTGATTTTCGACACGGAAGCGAGGTTGATCGAACGTCAACTCATGGAACGCTCGGAGAAAGACGGTACTTTGATCAATACGATTCTGCAGCGCACTGTTTACTCGGCTGATGGCGTGGTCAAGGTACTGGATCGAGACAACAAAGAACTGCTTTCCATCAATCTCCATCGCGCCATCGCCGCTGAGCCGAAATTGACTCCTGACCTGATCGGCCTGGTTGTTCTGCCGATGCCAGTGAGAACTCCTGAAGTGATTTTGGAACGTGCAAAACCTGTCGCCCAATCGACCGCGTCAACCGATTCGCCGCCGCAGGCAGATCACGCCACGACGCAGAATGCCGACCTGGGACAGGTCGGCCTACAGGATCTCTCCGACAACGACGCCATCGCTCTCATGCTTGCGTACATGGCGAAAGGCAACGGGCCGAAGATGATTGAAGTCGCTCGCGAGAGATTCATTGAGAAAGGCGATACACGCGATGGACTCTATGTGCTGCTCAGTCGGTTTCCAAACGCCACAGTCAAGTCGGCCGAGCAATCTCAGGAAGATGGAAGCCTGGTCCAGGGCTTTGATATTCGACCCTCTGCGGAAGGTTCCCCAATCAAGCAATACTGTCGTCAAGCGATCAACTGGACGCGGGAAACGTGGAATGGGCAGAACACCAGAGGCACCGTCACCGACTTTCGCATCGACGCACCCGAAGGCAGTTTCCTGAACCGCATGGCAACCTCTCGCAATCTGTATGTTCGCTGGTCAACCGATGCCGCGACAAAGGATCTGACTCAGGGCCAGGTGCAGGCGGATGTCGAGCGGGCGATCCAATTCGTTTCAACAACCCGCAACGACGACATCGCATGGTTGATATTGACCACGATGAAGCCACAACTTGCGACGCCCGAACAGCAGACCATGTTTGCAAATGCGGCCAGGCGATTCGAACAGCATCCTCGACTTGGTCAGCTTGCAAGGCGGCAGCGCATGGAAACACTGTTCGCCGCTCTGAACTATGAGGGAGGGTTCAGTCTGTTTTCCGAGTGGCTCAACGCCAACCTGACTCATGGCATTGTGCCCCCGATCGGAGCGGAACTCTACCGTGCGAGTTCGGTTGCTCATGGGCAATCAAAGCTGGACGAATTGATGATGAAGCAGGCTCGCCAGCTTGCAAATGCCAAAATGCTGATGACGTTGAATTTGCTCTCCGTGCAGATGCGAGAACTCGGCAACTCAAAAGTCGCCGAGCAAATGATGACGCTGCTTCTGGAGTCACTCAACACAGAACAGCGACCGGAAGTTTCTCTGGTCGCCATCGAACAACTGCGGCGAATGAAAGATGCACGCGCTGACAAGTTGCTCGAGCAGGTCATGGTACTTCCAGGGGCTGAGCAGATGCCGGGACTATGGCGGTTCGCCTCCAAGCTGGCGGAAGAAACCGACCGCAAACGATTGTCGGCCGAACGGCTGGAACGCGCACTCCAGATGGAGTTTGCAACTCGTCCCGCAACGATCAATATCGAAACGGTTCGCAAAGACTATACCGAGCTGCTCGCCAAGTATGACGAACTAATCACAGCGGCAGCAACGCTGGAGATCGCTCCGCCGGTCGAACTAGCGGCAAGCATCATTCAAGCCGCTGACCAGTGGCGAACGCTGGATGACGATGATACCGCAGCTTGCCAAACCGCAGCACGCCTGTTGGCAAAGCTGAAGAAACAGGATCTCGCCTGGGATTATCTGATTACACCTCTGGCGGAAAACAGTGGCGAATCCGCACCATGGATCGCGATGGCTCGGAATTTGAGCAACGAGACGCAAGCAGACCTGGCCGACATCGCGTGGACTCGGGCGTTTGAATTTGAAACGACAAATCCCGAAATTCTATTTGAGCATGCGACAATGCTGCACACCGCGCATCGACCGGAATCTGCCAGGACGCTGTTGACGCGAATCGTCGATCAATCGTGGCAGCCGCGTTTCTCTAAGACCATCGAACAAGCTCGACAGTTGCTTGCATCGATCGTTGTTCCCTGAGCAATGCTGTTGGTCGCTTCTGTCAAATTACCGAATGAATGCCGGGCTCGACAGACCGATGTTTCGTTCTGCGGCAGTCCTTTTGGCTTTCGCAGAATCCGCAGTTGGTTGTCGATTCGCAGACAGCGGAAAAAGTATTTCGTAAACAAAATGGGAGGTGAGACTGGGCTCTGAGGTTTTGAGGCCGTAAAAATCACTGCATTCTTGCGTATGGTTTTTGCTCTGTATGACTGCCGGCCCGCTTCGGAGGCTCTCCCGATGTTGCGATCTTTGTTGACCACCCTACTGTGTCTGGCATTCTGCGGGCCGATCCTCGCCGATGAAGCACCCAAAGACGCAAACCGTCTTGCGTATCTCGACGAATGCAATCCGTGGTATCCGCACAAGGATTTTCCGAAGCTGATCACCCCACAATGGGTTGGTGAAGAAGGTGTCGAAGCCGTCATCGTGCTCGCCATCGACGACATGCGAGACCCGGCGAAGTATGAAGCTTATCTGCGACCGATCCTGAATCGGCTCAAGCAGATCGACGGCCGTGCTCCAGTCAGCATCATGACAAATGAAGTCAAGCCGGATGATCCGCAGTTACAGAGCTGGCTCGGGGAAGGCTTGAGCATCGAATGTCACACGATCGATCATCCCTGCCCGATTCTGCAGGGCGGCGAGGGACTCAAAAAAGTCTCTGGAACTTTGGAGGCGTCCCCTTTACCAAAAGAAGGAGAGACGCCGGAGAGTTCCAGACACCTTTTGGAGCCTGCATTTGCCAAAGCCAAATCCACCTATGATCGCTGCGTCGATCTCATGGGAACGATCCCCGGCAACAAGCCTGTGGCTTTTCGCACTCCGTGTTGTGATTCACTGAATACAGTCAGCCCAAGATTCTTCTCCGAGATCTTCAGCAAGACCACCGAGAATGGCAACTTTCTGCAGATCGATTCCTCTGTCTTCACATTCTTCACATCTGAAGATGAATCGCTGCCCAAAGAACTGGTCCTCGACGCGAACGGCAACGAGCGATTCTGGAAGTATCTGCCAAAGAACAACAAGTACGGCGGGAATACTCATGACAACTTCGTGAACTACATCAAGAACTATCCGTATCCGTACGTGATCAACAATTCCTGCTGGGAAATTCCGTGCATCGCTCCAAGCGACTGGTCCGCTCAACATCTTCACGGCATCAACAATCCTGTCACCGTCGAAGACTGGAAAGCGGCGATCGATCTGACTGTTCACAAGCAGGGCTGCTTTAGTCTGGTCTTCCATCCTCACGGCTGGATCAAACCCGAACAAGTCGTTGAGATGATCGACCATGCGGTGGCGAAGCATGGGAATAAGGTGAAGTTCTTGAATTTCAAGGAGGTGGCGGAGAGGCTTGAGAAAGCGGAGAGCGGAAAGCTGAAAGCCGTATGGACCGGAATGACAAACTTTCTATTGTCACCGAGCAATGAGACTGTTGAATCAGCGGAGTCTATATTTGGCAAGGATCCTAAGATCACTGGATGGCTGAGTGGCTTTTGGCCCGTCACCCCATACGGCCTGAGGCCAATTCGGCGCGACGACGGAACTCACAACGGCTTCTTCATCCACGACAACCACTTCTGCTGGATCAACGAAGACACGGCGAAGTTGCCGGATCTGATGTATCGGGTTTCGTTTGAGGAGGTGCTCAAGGCGAGCGGCAGGGCGTCAGCCCTCCGTGGCAATGCTCCCGCGGCCCCACCAAAACAAGATAGCGATTCAGCTGCGGAGCAGCGACAGACGATAGCCCCGGGCGTGAGCCTGGGGAAAGATGCCTCCAACGACGAAAAAGCCCCGGAGGGGCGACACAACACGAGCAGCAACGATCAATCTGCCGCCCCTTCGGGGCTTGAAGATTCTTCATCGACCGAAACCCCGGGCTCGCGCCCGGGGCTATCGTCTGCCGTCGCTCCGCGACTCAATCGCAGCGACGACCAACACGCACACGGAGGGCTGACGCCCAACCGCTCGCCGGAGTATTCCGCCGTGCCTATCGGCGCGGCTGTTGTGGACATCACGCCCGATTATCCCGTGCGGCTCACCGGTTATGGCAATCGCATGAAGGAATCGGAAGGCGTCGCCGTCAAGATTCATGCGCGAGCGTTGATGATTGGTGGCTCGGCGAGGGGGAGGGGGG
>JBGSVD010000159.1:0-19848 GCA_041753135.1 Planctomycetaceae bacterium | reverse complement strand
TCACGGTCGAGGCATCGACCGTGCCCGCACTGAAACCGGCCTGCTCGTCCTCGCCCAAAACCTGCTCCGCCTCGACAGACTCAAACGTGATGCCATAAACTCAGCGAATACGCCAACCTAAAAGCTGCACGATCTCCAAAGAATGCGAAGAAAAACGCTGGGTGGATGGCGTATTGGCGAGGAAAAAGGGACTTGGACTGTAAGGGCTGGTTTGATCGGATGTCGGAAATCCACGGGTTCGGCATCACTCGGACGTTGCCTTAACTTTACCAGAGTGGTAAACTTTTTGAGTCAGGAAAGTCGATAATGGAGATCAGCTTTGCGACTCCAAAACTACAGAAACTGTGCAACAACGCAAACAAACTACGCGGTGAATTTGGGCCAAAGTGTGCGGTGAAGATTCAGCGTCGTCTTGCAGAACTTGGTGCCGCTGAGTGTCTTGAGGATCTGCGGAACCTGCCTGGTCCAAGGTGTCATGAACTGAAGGCAGATCGTGACGGACAGTTGGCAGTCGATCTGGAGCATCCGAAGCGACTGATCTTTGTACCAAATCATGATCCTGTTCCCGTCGGTGTAAATGGCGGGATTGATTGGCAAAACGTTACTCAAGTGCAGATTATTGAAATCTGCGATTACCACTAGAAGACGCGGGGCAAGAACGGTGGCGAAGGCGAAGAAAGCACGGCAGAATTATCCGTACGAACCAGATTACGTAACGGAGCCGGGCGATATTTTGCAGGAAACGATTGACGGTCTGGGGATAAGTCAAAAAGAGTTGGCGGCACGAACAGGTTTCACTTCGAAACATATCAACCAACTGATCAGTGGGGTGAAGCGGATCTCCCCAGACACTGCGTTGCGTCTGGAGAAAGTGACAGCCGTGCCTGCTCGATTCTGGAACAATCTGGAATCCAACTATCAGGAGCGAAAAGCTCGACTGGCTGACAACCAGTCGTCGGCGGTAGACATTGAATGGGTGAAGTCGATTCCGACGAGTGAACTCATTAAACGAAACGCGATTCGCGATACAAAAGATTCGGTCGAGTTGCTTCAAGAGACGCTGACATTCTTTCGAGTGGCTTCAGTGGCTGCCTGGAAAGCTGGATGGAATCATCATCAAATCGCATTCCGCAAGTCGGCGGATGCTGACGATTGCTCTGGCAAAATTGCTGCATGGGTCAGGCTCGCGGAGATCAAAGCGGAGTCCGTCGAAAGTGCTCCGTTCGACGCGAAGAAATTCAGAACGGTTCTTAGTGACCTTCGTCAACTTGCGGCGTCAGAGCCTGATGTGTTTGTACCAGCGATGCGCGAGCAGTGTGCAGAGTCTGGAGTGGCATTGGCTCTTGTCCCGGAGATCCCTGGCGGTAAGGTCAGCGGCGCGGCGAAATGGCTGAATTCACACAAGGCCATGATTGCTCTGAATTTGAGGGGCAAGGCTCTTGATAAATTCTGGTTTACGTTCTTCCACGAGGCTGGGCACATCCTGAATGACAGCCATGATGAAGTGTTTATCGATGTGGATTATGCAGATGATCCAAGGGAACAAGCGGCGAATCGGTTTGCGAGAGACATTCTGATTCCGGCAGAGTTTGCGGAGACCTTGCCGACGCTTCGTACGGAACAGTCCGTTCGGGCATTTGCGAAGACGATCCATGCACACACATCGATCGTGGTTGGACGATTGCAGCGGGAGGAAATCATCCCGTACAACCGCATGAACAATCTCAAGGCCAGCCTTCAATGGAAAACTGAATAGCGGTGAACGTAGAGGAGTGATACGGAGTCCAGGAGTCTTTGGATATCGCCGGTTGGACTTATCGACGACTCGAGTGAGGTGAAATATGAACTGGGAAGAACGAATCGAAATCAATCCCGAGGTACTGGTTGGCAAGCCGGTCATTCGGGGAACTCGTCTCGCGGTGGAGTTCATCGTGGAGTTGCTGGCGAATAACTGGTCCGAGCAACAAATCTTCGAGAACTATCCCGGCATTACTCACGAGGACATTTCCGCCTGCCTGCACTACGCAACTGAACTGCTGAAGTCTGAACGGGTTTACGTAACGCCGACAAAATCATGAAGCTGCTTGCGAATGAGAATTTTCCGTTGCTGGCGGTGACGGCGCTTCGGGACGCTGGCCAGCGCATTCGAATTCGAGCACTGCCATGAGCCTCTTCGACAACTGGCAAGCGGCGTTCCATGAAGTCATGGACGATCCGGTGGTGGCCGCTCCACTGAAAGCGGCATCGCTGGCAGAAGACCTCAAATTGTGGACGACCTGTCTGAAATCTGCGGTTGTTTTATCGTGCAAGGCTCTTCACTGGACGGCAGCAGCGAAAGGGCATCTGCTGACAGAAAGCCCAAAGCCCGGCCAGGAATATCTCAACATTGATGTGATGGCGTTTGAGCCGCGACCGGAAACCGTGCGATGGGCATTGCCAACAGCCGTGTTCGAACTTGAGAACGCCCGCACAGATACTCGCATCGCCTATTCGCTTTGGAAGGTCCTATGTGTGCGTGCGAGGCTGCGTGTGGTGTTCGCCTTCCGTCGAGACTGGGAAAGCTCCCGGAATACATCAATGCCGTTTGTGAAGACGTCATTGGCGGTATGTCCGTCGCCGACCGGATGGAAATCGACGGCGAGACGCTGTTGGTAGTCGGAAACCGTGGCGATGGTGATAGTTTCCCCTGGGGTTACTTCAAGTGTTGGCGGCTCGACGCTAACCTTGGTCGCTTTGAAAAGATCTGGTGACGTGTGTTTAGATCGAAAGAATTTCGATGGCAAAGCTAAAGCCTTGGTATCAGGTTGTCACTCCTCGCGAAGATCTGCGTGATGGACGCCCTTTGGATGCATCCGAGTTCGCTGTGCATTTGGATCACATCCGGACCGGGCGTGAGAACGTTTCAAAAGATTACACGGATCCTGCTCGGTTCTTTGACAGGACCTTTCTGACGGGAAGTCTGCTGGATCTGTCTGCCCAGGTCGCCCGACGACTCAATGGCATCCAGGTCGAAACGTCTGCCGTGTTCAATATGGCAACGCAGTTTGGCGGTGGAAAAACGCATGCTCTGACAACGCTTTACCATTTGGCACGTGGGGGTGATGCTGCGAAGAACTGGAAAGGCGTCGATTCGATTCTCCGGAAGGCGGACGTGACTTCATTGCCGCAGGCAGATGTCGCAGTATTTGTCGGAACTGAGTTTGATGCTCTCACAGGTCGCAGCGGCGATGGTGAGCCGACTCGCCTGACGCCTTGGGGTGAAATCGCCTGGCAATTGGGTCGCACGCGGGAGGAGAAAGAACGACTCTTCGCCGCCGTTGCTCAACACGACGAGCAGCGACTTGCTCCAGCTGGTGATGTGATTCGTAAAATGCTTCCACCAGGCCCGATCCTGATTCTGATGGACGAGCTGATGAACTACGTCAGCATTGGCCGCAAAATCGGCATGCGGGACCAGTTTTTCAACTTTCTCCAGAACCTTTGCGAGGAGATCCGGGCACGCAACAACGCCGTCTTGTGCGTTTCGATTCCCCGTTCTGATCTGGAAATGAATCCTGATGATCAGCGAGATCACGATTCCATCAAGAAACTCTGCGACCGAGTCGGCAAAGCGATCCTGATGTCGGCTGACAAAGAGATGTCGGAGATTATTCGACGCCGTTTGTTTGAATGGTCCGGTTTTGACACGGATTCTAAGGCGACTGTCGCGGCATACGCTGAATGGGCCAGCGAACATTCTTCGGAACTTGCTGGCGTGGATCGCGATTCAGCCCTTGAACAGTTTAAGGCGTCGTATCCATTCCACCCGTCTGTGATCTCCGTGTTCGAACGGAAGTGGCAAAGTCTGCCTAGATTTCAGCGGACTCGTGGCATCCTGAGACTGCTCGCCCTATGGGTTTCACACAATTTCAAAGAAGACCATCGTAAGGATTCTCGCGAACCACTGATCACATTGGGCTCAGCTCCATTGGAGAATGCACAATTCCGGGCGGCCATTTTTGAGCAGCTCGGTGCAAGCGAGCTGGAGATTCCGGTCACGACGGATATCGCAGGGAAGTCCGGCCAGTCGCACAGCCTGAAGTTGGACAAAGAATCCACGGAGGCCATCAGCAAGGCGCAAATGCATCGTAAGGTGGCGACGGCGATTTTCTTTGAATCCAACGGCGGACAAAGTCAGAGCCGTGCTGAGGCATCCGTTGCGGAAATTAAGACCGGGGTCTGTGGACCGGAATTCAATACGGCGGATATTGACACAGTATTGGAGGGACTTGCCAGTACGTGTTTCTATCTGCAATGGGAACGGAATCGGTACCGCTTTGGGTTGGCTCCGAATCTGAATCAAGTGTTGGTCTCGCGGCGCGGGGGCGTGCAGCCGAAGCCGATCGAAGACCGAATCCGCAAACGCACAGACGACTTGCTCCGAAAAAACACGACAGATTCCTGCAAGTTGGTCGAGCGCGAGTTCTTTCCACGTCAAAGCAATGATGTCAAAGAATATCCAAAGCTGACGCTCGTCGTCATGAGCACGGACTATCCAGCTCAGGACAAGGCCACGCTGCAGCTCATGGAGACAATCGTCAGAGATTCAGGCACCAGAGGGCGAACGTTCAAATCGGCGCTGATCTTTGTCGCAGTCGATCCAGCCGAGGATCTTCAGGCTAAAGCTCGGGAAGCGTTGGCATGGGAAGATATCGACGACGATGCAGAAACAAAGAAACGCATCGATCCCAGCCAGACCAACCTCCTGAGCCGAAATCTGAAGAATGCTCAGCGAGATCTGGATGAGTCGATCTTTCGAGCCTACCGACATCTGTACCTGCTTGGCAAAGATAACAAGCTGAAGCACATTGACCTCGGCGCCATTACGTCCAGTTCGGCCGGGTCGTTGTTGGAAATCTATCTGCAGCGTCTTGGCAGCAGCGGAGGGCTCGACGAGATCGTCGATGCGATCCCGGCAAGAAAGCTGATCACCTATTGGCCAGCGTCAATGAATGAGTGGTCAACCAAGGCCGTTCGGGATGCTTTCTACTCGTCACCGATGCTGCCGAGATTGATCAATCTAGAATCCATCAAACGGACGATCGCCGCTGGCGTTACCGATGGCATCATCGGCTACGCGATCAAAGACTCCTCCGGTCGATTGAAACTGCAGAAGCTGAAGGAAAGTCTGTTCGACGCAGACGTAGAAATCTCAGACGATGTTTTTATTCTCAAAGCCGACGAAGCTCAGAAACTCCGGGAACCCCCGCGACTTGCTCACCTGGTCGTTCGTCCGGAACATGTGATTGTGAAGCCCGGGGAACGTGCCTCGTTTTCGTATTCCGGACTCGATCAATACGGACAGCCGATCATGGTCGCAGAAGTCGAATGGTCAGCCACTGGTGGATCGATCGATTCCAAAGGCATATTCGTTGCAGGCAAGGACGGAGGTGCGTTCACGGCATCAGCCAAAACTGATGGCGGTGAAGCCATCGCGGAAGTCCGCATCGCGACAAAGGACGACGCTCCGTTGATTGTCGATACCTCCGGCCCTCGCACCATCCGATGGAGCGGCAATGTTCCGCCGCAAAAATGGATGCAGTTCTACACCAAGGTTCTCAGCAAATACGCCACGTCACCGGACTTGAAGATCGAGGTCAGCTTTCAAATGAAGGTTGAACAAGATCAAGGAGACGCAAAATCCGCTGAGACAAAGACAGGGTTGAGAGAACTTGGGCTTGATGACGATGTTGCACTTCGGTGAGTCTACGCGGGGTGAGGTGTCTGCCTTGACGATCGCACGCCGATGACATTCGCCGTTTCCCGACGCCCTTGAACATCAGCAGAACCTAATGTGAAAACTGGAGTAGAGTGCGATGACCGACGACCCACTTCCGATTACGAACGTTGCGAGTTTCTCATTCTTCAAAGGCGGAGAGAATGTGATTGCACCAAAGGACAAGATTCCTTTTGATTGGGAGAAGGCGGCAGCGAAAGTGCGAGAACATTTGAACGTTGCGATGAACGCGCGACATGTTGCGTTTCTTCTTGGTTCAGGGTGTTCCTCTTATGAGAAGAATGACAAGCAAGTAGGCATCCCTACGATGATGCCAATGGCTTCGGCGTTTATTGCGAGCGTTGGGGAAGCTGGCGACCCTGACTTCGTGACCAAAGCCGAACGCGAGACGTTGGTGTCGCATCTCGGCCTCGACATGGGTGCAGGCGAGTTCGCAAAGAATCTCGAACGGCTCCTGGAGGTGCTGCATTGCGTCCAATTCATTTTGAAACGCACAACGAAGAAAGAACTTACGGAAACGGCAACTCAGGTTAATTCGGTCGTTGCCAAGATTACGCGCTACATCGTGAAGAGCTGTACGGAAGGAGGGTTTTCGAATGGCGATGATTCAGTCATCAACCTCTACCAAGCGTTCTATCGCAAGCTTGTCTATCGTGACCATGCTCTTCCAAGGCCGTGGATTTTCACAACGAACTACGATCTCTTCAACGAGACGGCCATGGACCGGCTGGGGACGCCGTACAGCAACGGTTTTTCTGGCACCGTGGAGCGACGGTTCAATCCAGCCACGTTTCGCTACTCGCTCGCCGAGCAGTTAGACGTTTCCAGCCGCAAATGGACTTCGGTCGCCAGCTATGTCTATTTGTGCAAGTTGCATGGATCGATTAACTGGATTGAAGAAGGCAAGAGCCTTTTCCCGATCCGCGAAATACAGAGGCCAATAGACGACACAAAGGATCGCGTCATGATCTTTCCGACGCCAGCGAAGCAAAACGCGAGCATCAGCTACCCCTATTCCGACCTGTTCCGGGAGTTCCAGGCTCGCGTTGTCCGGGATCAGAGCGCGCTGGTCGTGCTGGGTTATAGTTTCGCCGACGAGCACATAAACAATATCATTTTTCAGGCCTTAACGATACCGACGTTCCGTCTGGTGGCGTTCTTGCCGCCAGAGATAGGCGGGGTGGTGGGAACGCTTCGCGAGCTTGGCGATCCGCGTGTGTGGATTATCGGTGGAAACGGTCCATCTGCAGATCGGAGAGCCCACTATTTCGACACATTCGTTGAAAAATTCATGCCGGACCCACCTGGCGACACGGTCGATACTGCGGTCGCCAAAGTACTTCAAGTGCTTTTGACCAGGGACGACGAAACTACTGCCAAGGATGGAAACGATGACCACTGATGATCGAAGAAGGGCAATTGGCAAAGTTGTATCTGTCGCAGCAGACAGATTCATTGTCGAGCTTCATCATGGTACCGACAACTTTACTGTCATGGGCTTTGATGATGTCCACTATATCGCGTGCCTGGGCTCGTATGTGATGATCCCGGTGCGTTCTGAATACGTCGTGGCCGAAGTTGTCGGACTGCGCGAGAAAGATCCGATGTCAACGCGTGTGTCGTACGAGCATGAAGGTGAACTCGACAAGGCGTTATCGGCGAAATTTCTTGACGTGGTTCCCATTGGGACCCTGCCTCAGCAACGCGACGGCGCTTTTCGGTTTGGAGTTTCGACTTTTCCGTCACTCTATGCCGATGCGTTGTATACGGTTGACGACGAATTGGACAGAATCTTTGAAGTGGCCGGGGCCAAGGAACTCGTACCGCCGCCGAAAGGGGATGGAACAGCCACACGCTACAACGCACTATCGATCGGTACATCCGTGGTATTCCAAGATTACGACGTGAAGGTCCGCATCGATGAATTCTTCGGAGGGCACTCCGCAGTCCTTGGCAATACCGGAAGCGGCAAATCATGTACAGTTGCGACGATTCTGCAGTCCCTATTCGAGAAGAGCGATGAATACGTAGCACGCGGCGCGACCTTTATCGTTCTTGATGTAAATGGCGAGTACCGGAAAGCGTTTTCAAAGCTGCCTGACACCATCAGTCGGTCGTTTTTGAGCATTTCTGCAGATCCAACCATCGCCGCACCGACTCCTCTTGACGAGAATGAAACAACGGCAGTTTTCCGGTTGCCCCACTGGTTCATGGCTGTCGAAGAGTGGGAACTACTACTGCGCGCGAGCGAGAGGACGCAGCAGCCGGTCCTTCGAACAGCGCTCGGCCTTTCGTCATTGTTCTCTGAAACAGCGGATTGTCGATTGAACGGAATTCGGAATCATATTCTTGCCTCCTGCATTCACGTTATCCTGAGCGGTGATACTGGAAGTCCCGCCAAGAAAGACAGAATCACGGCGCTTCTGTCGACCTTTTCGACTGACGAAATCAGTCTGAATGTGGTTCGCCCCATGATTGCCATCAGCTACGGTGAAATGACAAACGTAGACAGATGCACCACGCTCATCGATGAATACATTCTTGATGATATTTCGCTTCCGAGTTATTCCCATCGGGAGTTCAAATTCGATGATCTCGGCGAAGCATTGGACTTGGCGTTGCTCTACGAGGAATCGCATGGAAACAGGCAGATCAGGGATTACTGTGCGCAGATGCTCACGCGATTCAAATGGATCAAGGAACGTGAAGAATTCGCTTTCCTGCGCGTCCCACCGGAAGAGCTAAATCAAGATGAGCGACATCTCGAACGTTTTGTCGAGCGGTTTCTTGGAGTTGCCCGACGTGAAGGTCAGCTTAGGGAGTCTGCCCAAATCATCATTCTCGACATGAACGAGGCTGCCGATGAGGTTGTGGAAGTTGCGTCTGCGGTAATGGCGAGGCTTGTCTTTGATCGATTGCGGAGAACCGAACCGCGAAATCGCCTGCCGGTTAATATGATCTTGGAAGAAGCCCATCGCTATGTTGCCGAGCGGCCTTCCGGATACGCGATTGATGCAAGCAGAATTTTCGAACGAATTGCGAAGGAAGGCAGGAAATACGGAATGTTTCTGATGGTGGCCTCGCAACGGCCGAGCGAGTTATCAAAGACGGTCTTGTCACAATGCTCCAACTTCGTTGTACACCGCATTCAGAACCCCGACGACCTCCAACACATCCGTCAGATGACGCCGTTTATCTCGGAGAGTGTCATGAAAAGGCTTCCATCACTACCGAAACAGCACGCACTCATATTTGGAAATGCAGTCAATCTTCCCACGACTTTTAAAGTGCGCGACGCAGACCCCATTACAAAAGGCGATGACGCGGCCATTCGCGATTTATGGTTCAGAGCCAAGGACGCCAAACCAGAACATATGATTTCGGAAGAACCGCCTGCTGGTGTGGCGTTGACAATAGAGCAATGACGATTTGGTGTCCCTGTTTTGTCGGACGTGAAAATCGCTGTATAACGTCTGCACGGAAAAAGCACGTTTCCAATCCGCACTCAGTCAGCCGAAGAGGCGTAAACCTTTCACAGTGTTTCTGATCGTTGACAATCAGACGCTGCGGGGATCGCTCGTGGAAGTGCTGAAGTCGGAGAAAATCGACGTTCATGACTACATGACGGCGATGGAGTTCTATCCTATAATGAAGAGTAGAGACGCCGGAATCAAATTGAGATCCGTTCCACAATGTTTCGTGTGATGGACTTGTGACGGCGGTCGTAGAGTCTGGTGGTTCTGGGATCGGCGTGGCCGGCTAGATTTTGGACATCCTCCAGCGGGACGCCCTGATTGAGCAGATCGGTGATTGTGGCAACTCGGAAGGAGTGCGCAGAGAGTCGTATCGGCAGGCCGCAGGCTTTCATGCGGCGTTTGATCATGCGGCCGATGTCACCGGCGGACATTGGGCGGGTGCTCAATGTTTTGGTTTTGCGAATGGTCGTGCGGAAGAGGGGATGATCTGAACTATCGTCGAGGCTGCATCCTGCCGCTTGCAGGTAGGATCGCAGCAGGCGTTGCAGATCATGCCGCACGGGGATCTCTCGCGATTTGCCGCCTTTGTCGAGGAAGTGCAGGCAGTACTGATCACCCGTGTCGTACAAGTCGCGCAGAGTCAGGCGGGCCACCGCACCAACTCGGGACGCGGTGTAAATCAGAATCGACAGGATCGCCTTGTCGCGCAGGCCAACGACATTGTCTGTGTTGATTGACGACAAGAGCTTGCGAGCCTGTTTGATGGTGATCTCCGGCGTCTTGCCCTCTAAGACCTGATACCGTTCGCCTCGCACGGACAAGGCGGGATTCAACGCGATCGCATGTCGAGTCACCAAGCCGTCGAAAAAATGTCTAAGCCCGGCAAGTATCTGTTTCTTGCTGGCGATGGAATGCTTCAGCTCATCAAGGTAGATACCGACGTCTGCCGGTGATACTTCCTGAAGGCACCGCCGCCGCGATTCGCACCATTGAAGAAAGCAGAGCACCGCGCGGCGATATGCTCGCCGCGTGTGTGCGTTGCGAATCTTCGCGTGAAAGAATTCCTCAAACGCGAACCGAGCACTGTGGCCAGCTTGCTCGATGATGGCGGGCAAGGGCAGTTGTGTGCTGCCAATTGATTCAGCCGGGCGAAGAATCACGTTCGCTTCCGCACCAGGTTCACATTCATTCATGCGTGCGATCAGGCGACGTTGGTTTCGGTGGCGGCCCAATCAAGGAATGCTCGTCGATGTGTTCGATCCCAGTTCTGGATGGCTTCGTTCATATCGAACCGACCACATTGCCATTCACGTGCCGGCATCCACAGATTCAGCAGGAACCGTGCGGAATGCACGGCGTTAGCGTCGGCAGCAGATTCTGCAGCCCAGATGTCGAGTTGATTTGGATTCCACGGTGCGACACCCGGCGCGTTGTTCAATGCCGGAACCTTCACACCCAGTCCGAGAAATGCGTTATCACTTTGTTTCATATTCCTGATGACCTCCATGTTGTTTTTGAATTTCAGAGCCAATCTTTTCAACCTACTTATGCCACCGATAACGTCCTTTATCAACCCCAAAGAAATCTTTGGTTTCTGAGGAAAATCACAGGCAATCCAGCAAGCCGGCTTGCCTGTCTGTGTGCCTGCCAGCTGGCACGTTTGCCACGACGGTCGCCGGGAATTGCGGTGCAGCAGTCTTTCGGAGCTGGAAGATCGTTCGGCGATGCAGGGGCGAATTGACTGAGGGGCGAAAAACTGTGGGAGCGAAACTGTGGGAGCGAAACAGTTCGCGGGTGGCTCAAATCGGCAATTCTTTGCTGGAACTTCCTGATGGAGACGTTTAGGATTCAGCGGTGGCGGAGCCATGTCATTTTCAATTCGATATTTTTGGACCGTGTTTGCCAATTCCCTCTGGGGAAAAAAAGAACACCAACCGTGCCGCCGGGTTGTCAAACCAAGGTGGATGGACTGTTGCTGGCCTGAAACAACGGCAACCTCATTTGGTGGAGTCCTTCCACGAATGTTTTGATGAGCTCCACAATTCGGTGGAGTTGATTGAAACAGTGTCACGAGTACGAGCGCGACACAAACGGAAGGAGGAAACATGAGTGAGCACACCTATATTGGCCCTTTTATCAAAAAGAAGGGCCGACGTAGTATGTCTGAACGGGAGAGATCGGAGTGGATCCGGTCAATCTGGTTCGTCATAGCAGCGACATTTGTCATTCATTTGGCATTGTTGCTGGACGCCAACAAGTCGTTCTTCTGAGAACGCAAGCTGACGGGATTTCCCGTCAGCTTTTTTAATGCGCGAACCGAGCAAATCAATCGACAGGTTGCGCAACAAAAAAGGGTAAGCCGAAGCTTACCCTTGAGAGGTCTACCCAAGATAATCAGGTGAATTCAGAAAGAGGTTTCCGTTCAACCGCATGTCTGTCTCGCCCTGACTCAGGATTGTCCCCATGTGAACACAGCCACGAGCCGTGAAGCTCATGGAACTCAGGACATCGTCCCACGCGTTTTTACCGCGAGAGGGATTGTCCAGATTATGCCACCTTGAAACATGGTGTTGCAGGACGCGAAAAATATCCTCGCGGCTAATTTTCGCCAGCACACCCCACGAGACTGAAACTACGCCGACATCAAAATTGACGTCGAGCCTCAGTCTCTTCCCCCGAGCCTGGAGAATCGGATCGACATTCGTGATCCTCAGTCCGATTCCACAGTCATTCAGCTCAACCGGTTGCTCTCCAAATTCCTCCGCATCGACCACCGTTGGGTCTGGTTCAAATTGACCAGCCAAATACCTCTCCGACTCCGTTCCATTTTCCTGTGTTTGCATAACACCTCATTGATTCCATTCGTTAATAACCGCGAGTTTTTGACTCTCCCGCAGAGTACTCGTCTTTTTATGCCTGACGAGCACGGGCAAACCATCGTTTTATTTTGAAACCTCGATAGTTGGGGGGTTTATTACGCAACGGCCGCTGCAAGTTCGTCTGCCATGAGTGTGAAACGAAATGCGGCGGCTTGTATTTCAATGCGACGTCATGTGTTGACTGTACGCGGGTTTGGTGGAACGAATCGGAGAAGGTTACAGCCCGAGGAAGGCAGAAGCCATCGTGGTCTTTTATGGATTTTTCTCATCGGCGTGATTTGAGATGGGATGAGGCCCGCAGATGTCGTTCAATACGATGCACAATGTGTGCTGCGACGCGGCAGCATCGAAACGTGCCCCTGATGGACAAGTCTCATTCATTTGGAAACTGAACTCTGTGCGTGATCCTGCCCGGCAGGCAGACCGCTGAAGTCTTGTAAGCCCCCCTGTTAGCTTCTCAAACAAAAAGCAGGCTACGCCGACGTCGCGTTGTAAAACTCAAGACGCATGTTCGATCGTCGGAACATGAAACAAGACGAAGCTCTGTTTGCCGAGCGATGGCAAACCGCCTTCCTGCGTTCTCCCGTTTGATGAGCTCCATCTGCGGATGGGGTTGATTGAAACAGTGCAGGCTGCAAGCCCGCACCGGAAAAAGGAGAACGCATGAAAGACGAAAAACCTTCCGATCTGCATTCCGCAGATCAAACACCAGAAGCTGTAGATCCGGAGTCGCGATATGAGGCATTCCTCGAAGTGCTGTTGGCACTCGAAGAACCTGAACTCACATACGAATCGGAAATCATGCCCTGGTGGATCTTCCCTCACTTAGAGTAAGAAGATGACAAAGGTTTTCAGCTACCGGGTACGCCCGGTAGCCTTTTTTATGCCACAGATTTCTCAGTTTGGCAAGTGGCTCGCAACTGTCTGATTGACTTCACTTTTCCGGCAATCTCATTCTGTTTTGAAGGACACGTTTCCATGGCGAAGCAACCCATCCACAGCATCCGATTCGGCTACATCAAAGCGAACATCTGGTTCAACCAAACCAAATCCGGCGACCGCCACAACGTGACGGTCACCCGTTTGTACCGCGACGGTGACGTCTGGCGCGAATCCCAACACTTCGGCCGCGACGACCTGCTGCTTCTGGCAAAGGCGCTGGACCAGGCCCACACATGGATCATGCAACAAGGGACCGTCAACGAGCCGGCGTGATTCAACCACTTCCACCAATTCAACAGCCATGATCAAGTGGCAGCAGCGTCTGGTACCCGAGCGACAAATATATCCATCATCGCATCGATCGTGATGATAGCTCCGTTCAGATCAACCAGTCTCAGGACTTAAGGAATCGCGGTAATCTCATTGGATTTTTCTTCTGTGGCGACTTGTGCCATCGTCAATCCGAAATCCAGACACTGACAAGGTGCATCGCCCCGAGCCCATTGGCGCGGTCGTGACTGCCCTTCATCGTTTTGCCATCAATCGCCATGTGGGTCTTTTCGGTGCTGCTGACCGTGGATTTCTCTTTCGTAGCTGCAACCAGGGAGTTCAGCCAACCGAAGAAACACGATTGAAACGCTTCCACCTTCACCGCCGATAAGACTCGTCGAAGACGTCTCGTGACGGCATCCCATTCAGCAGATCAAGTCCCTGTTTCAGCAGATGTTCTTTTGCGACCGCCCACATGGCAATCCCCATCGGTCTTTTGGTACCGGCAAGAACACCAATCAACAAAATTGCGAGGACACTCGGAAGCGGATGCAATCGACTGATTGTCGATCGTTGATCTTCCAAGTTGACCAATCGTGGTTCGTCGGCCTATTCAGTGTTCTGCTGGCTGCATTCGCTTGATCAAACTTGTCAAGTTAATGATTTGAACAGTTGAGTCAGTGAGTACTGCGGCTAGGTTGCCGTCGGGACTGAAGGCGGTTGAGCGTGGAGCGGCGTCTGTGCCATAACCAACCCAGAGCAGGTCGCCGTTCGTTAGATTCCAAAGTGACAGTCGGCCTCGCTCCGCGAGCAAACACACTCCGGCCTTTTCTGATATGTCGCCTGTAAGGACATAAAACTCGGTTCCAAAAAACGTGTATTTGAAAGTGAAGTCCTCTCCTAACTTGTCGGGCGCTGAATAGGAATGGTCGTCACGAAGAAACACTTCTCTTGAAGTCAATTCGGGATGCTGGGAGAGCCAGTACCGCGTATATGGAATCAATGATTTCAGTTGTTTCGCCTTCATATCGAACGTCGCAAATCCGCGGTTGGAGATGACCCCCACGTTATGATCTTGCTTCAGAGGAATGCACAGATGACTCAATCCATCTGGGATTTCCATTACTCCTGTCCCCTTGCCGGTTTTGACATCAATCAAATCGACAAACGAGTCGAAACCATTCTTATTCCCCAAAACAGACATGACTGTCGATTCTGAGTTAAGCCTTGCCTGTGTTTTCCATAGTTTTTCAAGCGTTACGACATTAACAAGTTCTGCTGTCTCCACATCGAACAGCGCTTTCGTCTCATAATATTCGGCAGTAGACTTGAAAGTTGCGGCAACGAGCCTTCCTCCCCGGAAATTGCCTGTCGGCGATCCAAATTTGGGGAGTGGCGCAAGCTTTCCAGAGCTCAAATCTGCAAGTGCTGACTTCACTTGTCCGAGCAAGAGTAGTTTCTTCGCGTCAGTCGAAAATGCAACAGAGACATAGTCGCCTGGAAATTCTCTCTGTGGAAAACCGGTCTTGGTGTCCAGGACATAAACGAAATTGTCGGCAGTGACAGCTAGTTTTTGTGCATCGTGGGAGAAATCGAGTGGCCTTCCGTCGGGAAAGAAAATGACATCTGTCGAAAATTCAAGATTGAGCGTCGTGACTTCAGGAAAACGTTTAGCTGCCGCTACAAGAAAAGTATGTCCCTCAGGCGATTTAACAATTGCACTGCCTGAAGCATTGATTGCAAAAAGTTCGGAGATTGGCTTAGACACGAACACCGCGCCCCTGCATGCCGCATCTCTAAGTTCCGTCGCAGCTTTTCGCTCCTGCTGATCGTTGTCGATATCGACCTGACGAGAATTCAAATCCCATAAAGAAAGCACTCCGCTTTCTGTGGCGACCAAGGCCAACTTTGTTCCCTTGAGCAGTTCCACACAGACCTTCTGCCTTGGGAAAGTTTCATTGGAAAGCGATACGGGACTCATAAGCAAAGTGGTGTTGTCTGTGCGAAAATCATGTAGGCTCAGCGTCTTCGCTGTATCATGCCCCCAACAAAGCACAACTCCATCTCGGTATGTACTTAAACCATTGGGTCTGCCGATGAACGACCGCAGAAAGGATCTGTCAGTGAGATTCGCACCGAGTTTCCATGTATCCACGGAAGTTTTGTTGTCTTCCGACTCTGATCGGACTACAGCAAGCACAGTGTCGCTCTCATTGAAGAACACGCGATCGTGTTCAGTCGCATCAATAAAGTCATAGTCCTGGTTTAATAGGTCGAACAGCAGAATTCGTTGTTTCGTCGTCGCGGCTACGTATCGACCAGAGTGGCTTCGAACCGGTAGCTTTACTTCATCACCGAGGTTGACTTGGATCTCTTCGAGTGAATTTTCTGCTCGTCTCCAAAACCGAGCGGACCCTCCGTCAAGCAGGAGAGCAATGTCGCCGGCTTGACTGAATGAGGCATGCATTCCGGTATCCGTCTTTAAGGAAATCAGTGATCTCCCCGTTCGGACTTCCCAAATCTGAAGCCTTTGGCCAGCGTATGCCAAGTACTCGCCGTCGCCCGACATTGCGAAGCTTCCACCTTCAATTGGAGGTTCGTCGAGGCTTTGATGTAACGTCGGTGAATCCATATTGGTGGTAATCAGCGTACCAGAGGCTGTGACTGCGCAGAGGCGAATGCCATCTTCCAAATATCTAAGCCACAGCAGTTCCGTTTTGGCGTCAAGACTTGATTTCCGGAGTGTCTCTCCTGTGTCAGTATCGAGTACCACCACGTCTGCTGGATTTTCCGGACTCCAGTAAGCTACCTCTTTCCCCGTCGGGGAGACTGTAAACAGAGCGTCTTGTCCGAGTTCGACAATCCCAAATCGTTCATCGGTACTTGCAAGCGTCGTAGGCGATGCCGATACGAAAACCAGAATCAAGAACAGCTGTCTCAAAGCTCTAGCTCCGGGATAAGTAATCAAGTGGGCGTAACAGGCTACTGAGGTGGCCCATACAACGCCCATCAGATTGGACTATTCCGATTGGTCTGTCAATGGTCTTCGTAAGCAAATGCATCCGTAAATACGTTGGCGATTTGAGCGAGACTGCGTGTTCTATCTGGACTGGAAGTACCACCACCGCCAGTGACCAGTATTGTATAGCGATGCAAGGGAGCGCACCTCACGGAGAAAAGGGCCCGGTGGTGCAACGGGGCCAAGTTGTGATCAGCGGGGCTGATGCACGGTTGACGAAAAACCTTCAGAAAGTCACGCTACAGAACCGGACTGGTTGAAGATCCAGTCGTGGGCTTGATCAGCGACTTTGATCACGAGCGGAAGATCATCTCTTCCAAAGCTGGCAGAGTCCTTCCACTGCGTGCCATCTTTGTAAAGGCGGCTGATTGTGACATTGTGCCGCACTCCGTTTTCGGTCGTGTTTTCCCAGACGGCGGCTTTAATCCGTCCGAGTCGCACTTCGTGAACCGGAGCTTTGGCGGAAGAACCATTCTGTTTTGACATGCGTACATGTTCCTTTCAACAAACAAAGAGTATTGACAGCTCGAACGTTTCGAACTGTCTCAAACAAGATTACTGTTTACAGCTCAGCGAATTGCTGCGTTGAGCTATTCGCAATCCGGACAGAGACCGATGAAGTTTTCACCGGGACTCTGCGGGACAAATCGGATGCGAAACCAACCGGCATCGACAGCCTTGTAGTAGTCGCCCGGGCCATCGACATCGCAGTTGCAGCACGACAGTGTGAACGGAACTCCGTGAGGAATTCCATCAGGGTCATTGAGCACCTGATTCGCCAGATCCAGAGCGTATCGGCATGCAGCTTGAGCCACAGTCCGATTCCAGTTTGGGCCGAGCGACTTCGGTGGCTCGTTCGGAGAACCATCCACAGGTTTCCTGACGACGGAAGTTTCCGGAGAGAAACCACCGCCATTCATCCATTGCAGCAGGCCATCAGCGAGATCGCGAACGCGGTCCCAGTCGAGCTGATGAAAAGCATCCATCAGTTCCAGCCACGCGACTTGAGGATCCATTTTATGTACTCCTATGTCTGAAACACCTCCTTCCTGTTGAGAACTACAAGGCTGAAGATTTCCGGGCCGACAATCGGCACGGACAGCCTTTGCAGGATCAAATGACACCAGTCCGGATTGCATGCCTTCATCGAGCTGATCACAGAATGACCAGTCGCCGTAGTACATGCCGTCGTAATACACAAACTCTTGAACGAGATTGAGACAGTATCCGTCTTCACCGAACTTGATATCGCAGCCGTAGGTCATGTGGAAAAATGGAAACGGTCCGAAAGTCGGACCGACTTCTCCCCAACCGTCGAGCTGTTCATTCGGATGTCGGTGACCGTGCCAGAGTCTGAGCCAGGGCATGGTTCGACTCCTGCTAGGCTGCCAGAGCCAGCAGACGACCGATCCGCGAATCAATCTCGGCTCGATCACCCGCATGACGGATGCGTCCGGAGATGCGGGTCAGCGCATCGACCAGCGCAAACACCGTGAACCGGGAACCGCTGGCCGCGACCATGTTGAGCGCTTCGCGGATGGAGTTCTGAGGAATCCCCTTCCCGGTCAGCGCTTTCAGAGTGGCATCGCGGTCGTCGCCGAGGACAGTCGTCTGAGCGGCCGTCATCTGCCGCACGAACGCATCCCGGCGCTGATCGCGGGATTTCACCAGCTGATCCAGCAGACTGGTGATTTCCGGCAAGGCGTCATGGACATTGGCCGTGTGTTTGCGACTGAAGGTGGTGACCTCCATCGCGTCCCATACAATGTGATTCGCACAGATGGACTGAAACCAGAACGTTTCAATGCCGACCGTGCGTCGCCCGACTTCGGAGTTCCAGAGAAAGAATCCCGGAGCAAACGACTCACCGCCGATTTCCACCCAGCCCGTCGGATCAATAAGGAAGCAGAACATGTCCTGCTCACCGGCATACAAACCGGTCGCCCCATTGAAACCCTTTTGAGGTGGCACGAAATCCCCCGCACGATGGCGAACCATGTCGAGGAGTTCTGAGTTGTAGAGCCGTGTGTAACTGGCACCATGGACCGAGCGAACTCGGTCATCGGTCGTCAGTACCTGCAGCGGCTTGCGACCACGGGGCAGCGTCTCGCTCAGAGCCTGAACGGCGGTTTCGATCCGTAGTCGATTGAGCGTCAGCTTATCGACTCGGGCCAAACCACAGAGTTGACTGAAAGACCAGTCATTCAGCTGAAACTGGCCGGTCGAGCCGACAGACAGACCCAACTGGCCATCATCCATGATTGTGGGAGTCACCGCATCCGGTGGTTCCCAGCGATCGATGGAATGTTCCTGCAGCGTGCTGCAGTACTGATAGAGCTGGTCAAAGGATTCGAACGTCTCATCAGGCGTTCGGGAAAACAATTCGCGGGAAGCCCGCACAAGATTGGTCATGGAACGATCTCCAAACAGGACACAGGGAAACAGAAAAACCGCAAGTAAAACCGAATGTTGCACCACCGGTACTCACGCACGCTCCATTCCAGTCCGAAATGCTGGGGAGCGTCCGCGAGCGCCGATGTGAGTTCTTCTACCCGAGTCCTGAATGTCAAAGATCATGTTTCAGAAGCGTTGTGATTCGCAGTCCGCAACATGTGCTCAATAATCTTCTCTTATCACCCAATTCCTCTGCGAGTCAATCTATTCAGCGTCGGTCATTCAACCTGCCTTCGTCGGCTGGACATGTTTGCTGGCCGGTCACTGCTGTCCACAACTGACTGAATGCCAGAAGCTAACCCACTGCCCTTAACTGGTTGACCGAGCGATGGTCTGCTTTGCATTCGCAAACCTGCCATTGTTGGCGGCTTTTCGGCGGGGCTCTGAGCGTCACTGCACGCGGCCGATCTCCAAACACTGGTGCTGCTGATTCGCACACGCGGACCAGCTCGACGCGTGCAGTTGCATGACGTTTCCGTTCATGAGCGTACACTGGCGTAAGATCGAGCAACCGAAGGATTTCAACGTCACGGAGGCTGATGATACGCTGGGACACAAACCGGACACTACCACACTGGTCGGTCGATAAGGGACTGAATTTGATCGAATAAGTGTGGCAGACTCCATTCACTTTACTATGAACAAATCTCTTGGCGACATCGACGTCAGTCGACTGCAGTCAGAAACGGCTTGCTCACTCAAGACACGCCCACCTGAGTGAGTTGGACTGGAGTGGTTTCATGCCGACGTCGGGATCACTTCCGCGTTCAACGGACTTCGATTTGTATTCGACTTGACTGCGATATTTGACGGAGCACCGCCGACTTGGCGAATCAAATTGATGTGGCGGCGGCGTGTCGGATTGCGCGAAGCAAGCTTGGGAAAGGGGGATGAAATGTAGAATGCAAATCTGAAACCTTTCGTAGGAGTCCTGCGGGTGGAAAGCCCGTCCGGTAGAGCTTGACCAGCGGCCGGAAGCGAGTCTTGCGTCGTACGCGGGTAACCCGTCCGGCGAAGCGTAGACAGCCAGTC
>JBGSVD010000158.1:0-3003 GCA_041753135.1 Planctomycetaceae bacterium | reverse complement strand
GGCTGGCCTATTACGTGGACGGTTCACTGCATCTGGAGGACGTCTCGGAGGCACGGGTTCGGGATAATGAGACAACTCCTGCACAGAATAACGCGGACGAGTCGCTCGTTGGGAATCGCGTCAATACGATTTCACCGGAGTAACGCAGGCTGCAGCGATGATTCGCGATGGGGGCGGAGTCACACAGCTCGCAGGGCGATGCGAAGCTCGTCACGCCGACGCTTCGCAAGGAGAAAAAGGCCCGGTGGTGCAACGGGGCCAGGTTGTGATCAGTCGAGACTGAATCACGGTTGACGACAAACCACCAGTACGTCACGCATCAGTGCCGGACACGCCGGACTGATTAAAGATCCAGTCGTGTGCCTGATCGGCAACTTTGATGACAAGTGGAAGATCGTCTCGGCCAAAGCTGGCTGAGTCCTTCCACTGGTTACCGTCTTTGTAGAGACGGCTGAGCGTGACATTGTGCCGGACGCCGTTTTCAGTCGTGTTTTCCCAGACGGCGGCTTTAATCCGTCCGAGTCGCACTTCGTGAACCGGAGCTTTGGCGGGAGAACCATTCTGTTTTGACATGAGTCAACTTTCTATTCAACGAACAACAGAGAATTGACAGCCCGAACGATTCGGGCTGTTTGAATTTGATCCACGGCGAATCGCCATGGATCGTACGCCGCACGCAACGTGCGATGATCATCACGGCGGAGCGTGATGTGGAAATTGAACAGATCAACGAACTGCTGCGTTGAGCTATTCACAATTTGGGCAGAGACCAATGAAGTTCTCGCCCGCATTCTGGGGAACAAAGCGAATGCGAAACCAACCGGCATCGACAGCCTTGTAGTAGTCGCTGGGGCCATCGACATCACAGTTGCAGCAGGACAGTGTGAACGGAACTCCGTGAGGAATGCCATCCGGGTCATTGAGCACTTGGTTCGCAAGGTCAAGAGCGTATCGGCACGCAGCCTGAGCCACGATTCGATTCCATTCCGAGCCAAGCGTCCGAGGCGGCTCGATGGAAACCCCATCGGCAGCTTTCCTCACTGCAGACGTTTCCGGCGGGAAGCCGTCACGGTCCAACCACTGCAGCAATCCATCGGCGAGATCGCGAACGCGGTCCCAGTCGAGCTGATGCAACGCATCCAGCAAATCCTGCCATGCGACTTGAGGATCCATGATATGTACTCCTGTGTCTGAAACACCTCCTTCGTTCTGAGAACTACAAGGCTGAAGATTTCCGGGCCGACAATCGGGACGGACAGCCTTGTTGGGATCAAACGTCCCCAAATGGGACTGCATATCTTCGTCGAGCTGATCACAGAATGACCAGTCGCCGTAATACATGCCGTCGTAGTAAACAAACTCCTCAACGAGATTGAGACAGTATCCGTCATCACCGAACTTGATTTCGCAGCCATAGGTCATGTGGAAAAATGGAAACGGTCCGAAGGTCGGACCGTCTTCTCCCCAGCCGTCGAGCTGTTCATCCGGATGCCGGTGGCCGTGCCAGAGTTTCAGATACGGCATGATGGGTCTCCTGCTAAACCGCCAGGGTCAGCAGACGACCAATCTGCGAATCCATCTCGGCTCGATCACCGGCATGACGGATTCGCCCGGAGATGCGGGTCAGCGCATCCACGAGAGCAAACACCGTGAACCGTGATCCATTGGCCGCGACCATGTTGAGAGCCTCGCGGATGGAATTCTGAGGAATTCCCTTCCCGGTCAGCGCTTTCAAAGTGGCTTCACGGTCGTCGCCGAGAACAGTCGTCTGAGCTGCCGTCATCTGCCGCACAAACGCATCCCGGCGCTGATCGCGGGATTTGACCAGCTGATCCAATAAACCGGTGATCTCCGGCAGAGCGTCATGGACGTTGGCTGTGTGTTTGCGACTGAAGGTCGTGACCTCCATTGCGTCCCACACAATGTGGTTTGAACAGATCGACTGAAACCAGAATGTTTCAATGCCGACAGTGCGTCGTCCGACTTCGGAGTTCCAAATAAAGAATCCCAGTGCGAACGACTCACCGCCAATTTCCACCCAGCCCGTGGGATCAATAAGGAAGCAGAACATATCCTGCTCACCGGCATACAAACCAGTGGCCCCATTGAATCCTTTCTGGGGCGGCACGAAATCCCCTGCACGATGGCGAACCATGTCCAGGAGTTCTGAGTTGTAGAGCCGCGTGTAACTGGCACCATGCACTGAGCGGACTCGGTCATCGGTCGTCAGCACTTGCAGTGGCTTACGACCACGAGGCAGCGTCTCGCTCAAGGCCTGAACAGCGGTTTCGATCCGCAGTCGATTGAGCGTCAGTCTATCGACTCGGGCCAAACCACACAGCTGACCGAAAGACCAGTCATTCAGCTGGAACTGACCGGACGAATCGACAGACAGACCCAGCTGGCCGTTATCCAGGATCGCGGGAGTCACCGATTCCGGTGGTTCCCAACGATCGATGGAATGTTCCTGCAGCGTGCTGCAGTACTGAGAGAGTTGGTCAAAGGAATCGAACGTCTCATCAGGCGTTCGGGAAAACAATTCGCGGGAAGCCCGCACAAGGTTGGACATGGAACGATCTCCAGACAAAACACAGGGAAACAGAAAAACCGCAAGTAAAACCGAATGTTGCACCACCGGTACTCACGCACGCTGTGATTGCCCTTGCAAATTGCGGGCTGCGCGTCCGTGAGTGCCGATGAGAGTTCTTCTACCCGTGTCCTGAATGTCAAAGATCATGATTCAGAAGCGTTGTGACGTGCCTCCCTGAATGTGTGCTCTAAAAAGTGAAAGCTCAACAAACATTTTTTTGGGCTGATCTGCTGGGGGGGCATTCGACCTGCCTTCGTCGGCTGGCATCCATTGGGGCTCTTCTAGCATTGTCAAGTACCTTTTTTAGAAAGATTTCTGCGCCTTCTTTGCGCACCGCGAAATGTCATTTTTCAAAAGTCTTTTGAAAAACGTATGCGCGCTCGTGATTGTGATTCGCTTTTTATCATAGAAAT
>JBGSVD010000157.1:0-21143 GCA_041753135.1 Planctomycetaceae bacterium | reverse complement strand
GCCGCCCGTGGCTCGCTTTCCTCCTTCAAGGTGTTGCGTTTTCCATCGGCTGCGCCACCGTGGTGAATGAAAAACACAACACCTTGAATGGAGGAAAAAACATATGGCAAGCAAACCAATCTTCTCACACCGATTGAACAGGATCGAAGTGGCAATCTGGAAGAACGAGTCCGACGAAGCCGTCTGGCACAATATCACCTTTCAGCGAACATACCGCGATGAACAGGGCGTCATTCAGAACACGCCCGGCTTTCGCATGAACGATCTTCCTGCGGTCGCATTTCTCGCGGTCAAAGCGTACGACTATCTGGCATCCATGGAAGAATAGTTCGCTTCCTCGGGCGGTGATCATTCACCGCCCAATCTCTGCAGTCGCTTCCTGGCGACTGCTGTTTCCCCAGCCTCTCAGCAACACCTCGCAACCCGCCCACCCAGCAAGCCTCTCTGCCCATTGGCCACCACACGACCGCCACTTCCGTGAACTCTCATTGCAGTGTCTTGCCCAGACGACTGTCGATCACATCCGGTCTTCTTTTCGAGTCGCAAGTTGATGCGTCTTCAGAAAGTGCGACTGAAGGATGACCTTGCGGTAAAGCTCGAATGCCTTGCCACCTTTTGCAGAATGCTGAAGGTACAGCCGACGAGTCATCTGCTCCGCTTTCTCCAACGCTTCCGTTTCGAAGGCATCCTGCTGAGCCGGGGACAATGACTCCCAGAACGCGATAAAGGCTCGCTGTCGGGATTTGTCTCGTTCGGCGGCCTGACGCTCTCGCTTTGTACGCATTTGCTCGTCTGCGGCTTTTGTGGCCTTCTGACGCTGGGCTGCCGCTTGCTTTGAGGCCGAACTCATGAAGCCGGGCGGGAATGTGATCGCTGCGGGATTTCTGATGGATTGAATCAAGAATCCCGGACCGCGAGACTGGCCCTTGCCGTTGTACCAGTCGTAGAGCTCCAGCATCTCCTGAATCTTGCTCGACGGATGTGTCAAGGACAATTCCTCAGCAGACGCCGGTCCGATTCCGCGTTTGATCAGTTCTCGCTCGATATCCTGAGGGTTTGCTGTGGGAACTGGACTGGGAGTTGAATGACTGGAGATTGTGTTCGCTGCCTCTACGTGTTCAACCACAACTCGACGCCGCTTTGAGCGACGCTCGAAGACAGCCACCCATTTTCCGATGCCGTCCTTGCGGAAACGATCTTCAGGCTGCCGGGGTTTCAGATCCCAGAGGTGCTCCAATTCCTGAATGCTTTTCAACAGCGTGCGTTTCATCTGAGCCGTGTTGTAGTTTCCAGTCAGCCGCACCTTTCGCAGTGCCAGTTCCTGCAAATCAATCTCGACTCGACTGCTGTGGTAAAACCGCTTATCGAGAAATCGATACAGGCGTTTGGCCACGGGACTGTTCAGCCGACAGTAAAGATTCCAGTCCAGTTGCTTGAGATACCCCGACTGAAAGCTGCGGAAGAAGACGTCGTTCCAGAGAAAACGGGAACAACCGGGAGCCGCCTTTCCCTGAATGACCTCCCGTTGATAGATCACAAGTGTGTCGAAGACACCGAAGTCTCGATTCACCCAGCTTTTCTGTGCGTGATCGTAAAAGGCTCGATCGGAGAATATCGAAAGGCCTTTCCAGCGACGGAGCGACGTGGCGACTCGTTCGTAGTTGCGAGTCTCATCGGCCCAGCCCAGCAGCCGAAGAATCTCATAGCGACTGAAGGAGACTTCTCGCGTTGAAAAGTCATTCAGCCGACTGAGCTGAATACAGGCCAGCAAAACGTCATCATCTTTGGACGTGGGCAGACCAAAGCGATCAGAGCCAGAGATTGTCAGTCGTCGTGGCAGATACCGATTCTGGTCGCGATCAAAGACCGTGTCTTCCAGAACGACCGTCTTGGTTCCATCAAGGAATCGGTCAGAAATCGCGGACAGTGGGAACTCGGCAAGGTTGAGTTCATCAACGGCGGAGTCCAGTGGCTGGTTGTGTTGTTTTTGTGTGAGGGTGTCTGATGAGTTTTCTTTCACGCATTGTCATGTTCGACAACAACCTCCCTGTGTTGTTGTTTATTACTTTCAATAACAAATTAGGGGGGCGAATTTCGCCAGTCGTTTCAGGCACTTGCGACCGGAAAAGATGTTTCATTGTCCGGTAGTTGAGCCTCAAAACGTGTTTCAATGTCCGGTAAACCGTGTTTCATTTCACGGTAGCTGGGTCACCGAAAGGTGTCTCATTGTCCGGTACTTCACGAGTGTCCCACGGACGTCGCTTCCCCTAGCCATCTGAAAAAATCGTTCCCTAATTTGCTGTTGGCGAACATCTCAGGTTCTGGAGTTTTGCGCAAGAAAATTCTGCAATCGTGCTGGCAAGCCAGTTGGCTTGTAGGTCGATCTGTCTAAGATCGACGAGAGTGCATGTAATCAGCCAAAGTCGAGTAATGAGTGCGTAAACTGGCCGATGATGTTTCGGGAGAGTTGCGGCGTCGTTCAGCGATAGTGGGCACCGCCGACCTGAGGACAGGTCGGCCTACGATACAAACATGCTTGCATGCTGGCTGACATGTAGATCCTCTCTGCCGGAGAGGATTTTCGCCGACAGGCGAACCTGAACAGCACTGTTCAAAGAATGCCGACCTATACAGGCAGATGACATGCACTCAGGTCGCTGCAGGCCGCGAAGTCCTCGTCGGCAACGAGGACCTGCAGAAGTCGCCCTACGATGGGTACAAAGAAAAAGCTTGCCAGTTGACCGGCAATCGTGCTTTATTGCCGGCATGATTATTTCTTTGGTAAATTCAAAAGGAGGAGTTGGTAAGTCGACGCTGGCAGGCAATCTTGCTGGCTGGCTTGCTGACCATGGGCAATCCGTAATTCTGGCGGACTGCGATACGCAACAGTCATCCAGCGAATGGATCGTCGAAGCACTGCCGGACATACAGGTCGTCCGACTAGCCAACGCGGATGCTGTGCTGGATGAACTGCCGGTGCTCGCACAGGAGGCCGATTTTGTGATTGCCGATGGCCCCGGCAGCCAGACGGAAACCAGTCGCGCGCTGTTGATGTGGGCCGATCTGGCCATCATGCCCTGCAAAGCCAGCATGTTTGAAGCTCGGGCACTCGACAAAAACACGGCCTTCGTGCGGCAGGCACAGGCCATTCGCAAAGGTCCGCCGGAAGTCATCGCGGTACTCAGCATGGTCGGGCGCGAATACCGGCTGACACGAGATATGCGAGATGCAGCGGCGGCACTCGGCCTGCAGATTGCCGAAACGCCGATCACACTCCGGCAGGCTTATGCCGACGCACCCGGTCAAGGCACCTTTGTCTGGAACATGGGTTACCACGCCAAAGGTGCTGCCGAGGAAATCAATCGACTGTTCGGAGAATTGTTTCCGGAGATCGCGGAGCGTGATGGCAAATCCGCCGAGGGAAATCGAAGAACCAGAAAACTACAGAACACAAATCAAGGAGGGTAACGAACAACTATGGCCGAACGACGCACATTATCTCAACGGGTTCATTCTCCCGTTCATACGAATCCGGAAGCCGTCCGGGCCTTTGTCACGCAGGAACCACAGGCAGCGCCAGCCCCAGGTCCTCCATCACCGCCAACGCCGTTGCCAATAACAAACAACGCATTCCCTGTTGGCCTGATTCCGATCACAGTCCGACTCAGTCCGGAAATCGCCGGAGCCCTGAAACGAATCTCGCTGGAGCGACAATTGGCCCGAGCCGATTATTTCAGTCAGCAGGAAATTGTGGAACGCGCACTCAAGGCGTGGCTTCAACAAAACATGACTTCAACCGCGTGAGTCGGCGACTGATATCGGGCTGAACGATTGACCCAGGTCACTCTCCGATATGGAACGGAAACGAGTGAAGTCAAAACCTCATGAATGCATGGCATTCGGAGAAATTGCTTCCTCGTTTCCGGCCAGGCGAGTTTCATCCACGTTCGTTAGATTTCAGTGGGGGAACGGTTCACACTGCCAGGAATGCCAAAACAAGCCCACTATCCCCGTCGATCGTACGGGACTCTTTGCTGTTGAGACATCCCAGACAAACAGACCCGCACGACTGACGAATAGAGTTCGCGTGCAATCTTCCGATTGCCCACAAAGCAGCGGACATCAAATAACCTTCTCTTCTTCACTCGTCTCCAGCAAACGCTTTTCGGAAGCGTTCCGAGCAAACAAGCTTCAGATTCGTTATGGTGAGGAACGTGGATTGTGTGCGGCGCGATTATGCACTTGATCGTGAGTTCAGTTTTCGCAGCGGCTGAAGTCGTCCTGAACCGAATCACGGTTCAGGCAGTCGATTGAGGATCCTGCTCGACTGTTCCATCGGTGACCGAACATTCTCGACCGGTCCCAAAGCGGGGCCAGTTCTTTTCCCGGAGCCAATGCTCCGCTGCCGCAGTGGTCCCGCCCGCACCACACCGACGCAACTTCACTTCGCAGAAGTTGCCGCGGTGTTCCCCTTGATCGATCCTGCCAGTAAGCAGGGCTCTGTTTTCCTGGGAGTATGCTCACCGGCTGGACGCCGTCGAGCATACTCCGCCCTGAACGGGCCGCGCCGACCGGCTTGGGAGCCGGTGCGGCTATTCGGGCTGAACGCCCTCTTCGGAGTTTGCTGGGACGCAAACACCGGGATCGCTGCCGCGGGGGCGGCATGCGATCCCTTGGCTCCGCTGGACGCTCCGCCCCCCACACTGCGCTGTCGCTTCGTGCGGGGCCCCCCAAAGCGGCCTGCGGCCGCACTCAGTCCGTTCGGCTGCGGAGAACTTGAATACAACCAACGACCGAAGCGGCCCGAAACGCGATTCCCGCCTGCACGCCTTCATCGCCATGGGCCACCAGTCCACCGTGTTCTCCTCCAAAATCAGCAAGCCGCTTTTTCACGAAAACCTGAATCTTCCGCGCAGAATCATCCGGGCGGTCCGTTTTCCTTGTGTGGTCTCTGCCGCTCACGGGGACAGGATTGATCCTGCTTCCCATGATTTTTGTACCCGTTTGGTTAGTCACATGAACAACGCAACCAATTCTGAAGTACCCGAAGCGATTCAGCTCCTGCTTGACGGACGTGTGTTTCCCGCCACTGCCCCTGCTTCCGGGACGTTGACCCATCCCCGGATTCGCCAGCTTCGTACAACGGCCGCGGACGAAAACCTTCCTTCGCGGATATTTGATTCCCTGTGGCCGCAGCTCCCGTGGGCAACAGAGACTTCCGAAGTCGACAGCCGCGAGAGAACCGCCAGACTGTATGCCGAAAGTCTTCGTCAAATTCGGCTGTACGAAGAAAGCTGCGATCAACTGATTCGGCGCGTCTGTGAAGCCAATGTTGAATTTCGATCCGGCGATGATATGCACTCCTGGGATTCTCAGCGGGCCGCGAGCCTGGCTCGACATGACACACTGCAATCGATGTATCGGGAGACTGCCACGGAATGGCCGCCGTTGAAACCAATCTCTGACGCCGACCTCATGAGCCAGGGACAATCCGTGTATGTGCCGCTGCTTGAACAGTCGGTAAAAGACGAGACTCGTCGCTTCGTGGATCACCTGTTCTTCGGATTGTCGAATCTTGTGGATCGTCAGCACTGTGGTCTTGTGGAATGGTTTCCAAATCACTGCTGCCGCTACCACTTTTTCCGACAGGTGATCTGTCCACTACCACATTATCTGGCGGACGCTGGGGATGCTGACTTGAGTGATGATGACGATGATGATGCAGACCGATCAGGGAATGAATCCTCCGGCGTCCGGTATGACGTATTCCCGCATGATGTCGTATTGGCCCGCCATGAGCACGAACTCATACAAGCCATCCGCACATCACCCGGCAACTCTCGAGTCGTCATTCCGCAAAAGGTGCGTGCCGTCATCGACGCGATTCCTGCATGGCTTTATCCGTTTGTGGAGATCATTGATGGAACGCTGGTGCGAGAACGGATTGTGGAGAGACAACAGAAATCGCTTGAGTACCGAACGGTTCATGAAGAACCGACAGCGGACCCTGACCCCGGTCTGATCCTTGGACCGTTTCTGCTCTGTGGCTGGGGGCCAAAAGAGATTACCGTCGAACAGGATCGCCAGAAAGAATTGACGACGGAATCCACCCCGTCGCCACTCCATGCCCAGCTCACAGCGATGAAGACTCTGACTGCGATTCTGTTGTTCTTGCTGATGGTCTTCCTGCTTTCGTCTCGAAAGAGTTCGACTTCCGTTCTGCTGCTCTTTGCTCTCAGCGTTGCCACCACCGCAGGCGTTTGGCATACGGTCTGGACGAAACGAAGACTCGACTCACCAGAAGCATCGTCGCTTGAGAATGGAGCATTCGCATCGGCGGCCGCCAGTGCATTCCTGACCGCCGAATGTGCATTCTTCGCCCTGACCTCCGGTGCATGGTGGCCCGTCAAGTTCCTGACCCTGGTCACTCTTTGCACAGGGACTGCCGGGATCGCGCTGAAGTTCACCAAAACAAGAGTTCTCTGAATTCCGTCAGTCCCATTTCACAACAAGGAATAAGACATGGACTACCACACGTTCTTATTGAAGATGCTTCCAGGACAATCACCTTATCGACTGCATGTGATTGTTGTTGGAGGGCTGCTGGTCGTTGGGTCCGTGATGTACGCCAGCGTCTACAACTGGTCGAACCAGCAAGCCATCGAAGTCGCTGCTTCCGAGTCTGCGGCTGATTCGCCCAGATCGGAATCCTCGTATGCGGTTTCCACGCCTTCGGCCGCCTATCCTCCTGCTGAGGATTATGAGCCATCTGAAGACACGCGACTTGCTGACGAACGATTCGAAGAGCAACAACGGATTATCGAGGCGCAGCAGCAACAGCTCGACGGCCTCGCCAACTCCGGCAGGGCCGTGCAGAAAGCTCGCCTTGTCAGATTTCAATCGAAAGCCAAATCCGTCAACAGCAGCCTTGTGCAGCTTCGCGAAAGCTTTGACACCTGGGAAAAACTCCGAGTATCTCTGGAGGGCTCGGAGGCTGGTCGACGCATCGTCGGGAGTGAACCGCACTTTCAAATCGTGCAGGAGCTATGGGCAAAGTCACGCCCTTCCGCCGACCAGATCAGTGGCTGGGAAGCAGAAGTTCAGGCGTTAACGGAGAATGTCAACGAAGTTCCGCAGGACGGATCGACTCTTCTGGAAGAGGAACATCTGAAGGCCGTGGAGGAACTCTCGGACACAATTGCGAGAGAAGCCAATTCGCTGGCTGAGCAGGTCCGGATGCTGAAACTGATTCAGCAGGAGACTCTCAGTCTTCCCGCCGGAAGACTGACCCTGGTCACTGCGATGGAATCGGGCAAGCTGGAGCAGCAGAAATCAGAAATAGAAATGCTGCGGCGATCTGCCGAAGAAGCACGCAGGAAAGGTCTTGAGAAGCGGGCTGCCGAAATCGCGAAAGTCGAAGAAGACCTTGCCACCGCGAAGGCCAATGACGAACTGGCGCGGAAGCAATTCGAAAAGAAGCAGTTGGAAGATGCGAATCGCCTGGCGGCAGAAGAACGGGAACGGCAGGAGGTCGAGAAGCGACTCGAAGCGGAAATGGCCCGCGATATGAACGAGATCAGGGGACTGCTCCACGCCTACACATCCGACGGCTACGCGTATCGACCTGATGACACCAAAGGACCAGTTTCTCTGTCACTGATTCGCAGCAGTGGCGGCCTCAAGAAGACTCGCAATGGACTCCAGTCGCTGTTCTTTATTGGCCGAGGAAACAGCGACCGAGATCCTGGGGGGCTGCCCGAAGGAGTCGGCGGCCACATTGCCAGTGCGACCCCACTGGAGCCCATCGAGCGGGCTCAGGAACTACTGATCAAGTACGGTGATCTCATGGTGAAAAAGGGCATGCTGGCCCCTTGAAGAACGACTTCCGTAGCCCGTCATGAGGCCATGTCTGGCTGGTTCAGGCGCGGCACCTGAACCGGCCACTTGCCTGACCCTCTGAGAGTCCATGCTGGGTGCCGGCTGCAACGCTTCTACGACGATGTTCCTGAGGTTTCGTCCGAGAAGTGTCAGCAGAGCGTGTGCCATGACAATTGCCCTCACACTTACAGTTTCGTCGCGGAGCATCCGATGCCATTCATCCTGATTCGAGGTCGACAGGTTTCCTACCTTGATACTCTGTTCATTGGGCGGAGAAAGTACTTCCTGCTGGAGCAATTCGGACAGGACGAACGGGAAAGCTACAAGGCCTTCGACCCGAGAAGTGGACCGGGCGGTCAATACTTTCTGGTCCGCCGTTTGCCTCGGGACAGCTCCGAACAGCAGCTTCGAGTCCTGGCTCGACTCAAGGTGCAAAGTCTGCCTCGGGTCTGGGAGTGGCAGCGAAATCGTGATCAGATTGATGTCGTCCTGACATGGTTTGATGGGATTCCTTTGAACGTGGCCCTGCAGCATATTGCCGATCAACGACGGCCTCCCATGGACCCGGGCCACGTGGTGCGCCTGATCTCCGGACTGGTTCAGGATCTCTCTTTCCTGCAACGAAAATTGCAGATTGTTCACGGTGATCTGCAGCCCGCCAACTTGCTGATCTCCGATCACCCCAGCCGACTGCATCTGATTGATCTCGGTAGCGCATGGACGACCGACTGGGGCACACGCCGCAGTGATGGCGACGGGCATCATCGTTCGTATGCTGCACCCGAGCTTCAGTCAACAGCCGGTCGCCCCACACCGGCATGCGACCAATTCTCGGTGGCTGTCATCGCCTTTCAGCTTCTGACTCAATCGATTCCATGGGGCGGACTCGGAGGCAAGGCCGGCCGTCCGGAATTCATGACCCGGGTCAGTTCCAGCGTTTTGAAACATCCGAGCCAACTCTCGTCAGAGTGTCGCAGACTGCCAGACTCATTGCGGAAAGCGCTGGACGATCTGATTCTGACCAGTTTGGCATTGGAGCCTGCCCGCCGGATCACCAACTCACTGGACTGGCAGAATCGGTGGCGTGACTTGTGGCAGATGTTTCGTCAGCCGCCTGCAGTCTCGCCGGGAGCGATCTGGCTGACCCGGGTCATTGACTGGTTCGAACACCGCACGCGGTAAAATCTTCAATTGGGGCGGCCATGGCGGAGACGTTCGGAATCTTCGTGTGGCGGGCACCAATGGAATCGATCGCCACAGGCGCTGTGGAACTGAGCAAAGACTGACCCGTTCGACCGCAGACCATCGAACGGGACAGGACGCAGGACCTCGTCAAAACGCTTATGCTCCGAGACTCCGGGGCGCACTCGGCTCGGGCGTCCGAGAGGACAGTGTCGACAGCAGTTCGCATCAGGCCGCGGTGGATGGCTGGGCGATACTGAATACTCGGCCAGCATCGTCGCTGCGGATTCCATCGACTTTCGCAGCAGTGCCTTCAATTCCGGTGTGATGGGAATCAGGTCACATTCATAAGTGCCTCGATAGAGAATGATCCCAAACGGTGAACTGGCTGTCTCACAGGCTTCGATCAAATGACAGTAAGCCGCCAGTCGAACAGCATGTGACGTCCCATACGATTCCTTTCCCGCAGGTCTTTGAATAACGGGAAGGCATCGGGCGTGGGACGATCGCAGCACGCGCCACGGCTGCCCGCGAAGAGTCTGGTCCGGAGTCGTCATCGACTCACGGAGTTTCACGCAGTCGAATCCCGCCTTGCGAAGCGACCACCAACTCACACGCATGCGTTCTGTCGGCATCAGATCGAGGGAAAGTGCTGGCGAAGACCGATAATCAGACCGCGACTTGCTGACTGACACAAACTGGCGCAGCGCCTCCCATGTCTCAACGCCCCCCCACAACGCTGGCAGGGCCACAATGCCGACGGCGATCCACGACCACCACGAGGCAATCAGCACCAGCAGCAAACCGATGATCAGAATCAGACTCATCAGTTTCAGGTGTTGCCAGCGCCGCTCGTATTCTGCTTCAAGCGCCCGTTCGTCGTAGTCGGTAAAAAAATCCAGCCTCGGCCCAAGGCGTGGCTCATCGTCGTCGGCCTCAGGCGGTGATTCGTAGGCGATCAGTCCGGCGCGATGACAAAACACGGACTCGCCCAGAACACGCACTCCGATTGGACCCAGGTATCCACGACCGGACGAACCCGTCGATTGCTCCGAACTGTCTTGCTGACTCATACGGTCACCTTGCTCTTCCATCGCTGCAAGTCAGTCAGTAACGGTTCGATTGACTGTGGCCTCTCCGCCGCGACGGGGGCCAGACTGTTAAGAAACCACGCCATCACGCGTTTCGGCATCCCGGAATTTTCTAAGCACGCCTGCGCATCACAGTCATCTCGCACATTGCCACCAACGCACGCCAGTGCCACCTTCGCCAGACTGTAAAAATCTGCGTTGCGTTCAAAGACGCCGCTGTCGACTTCCGGAGCACGAAACGGATCTTCCGGCCAGTCAGACGAAACAGAAGGACTGCCGTCGAGGAGCCCTGCTAATTCGAAGTCTGTCAGGACCGGTTCCAGTGTCCCATCGCGCAGAAGAATTTTCTGTGGCGACAGCTCTCGCATAATGACATCCGCAACATGCAGTTGTTTCAGACCGTTGCAGATGCCGGTCAGGAGTCCTGCCAGCTCGTGTGGCGATAGTTCCTGCTCCTCCAGGAGATCGGCCAGTGACTTTTCACCAATCCATTCATCAATCACCCACCAGTCATGATTCGTGAGACCGAAGTTGGCTGAGATATTGTGAACAATATTCGGGTGGTGCTTCAGTCGATCACAAACCGCTGAATGGCGTACCAGCTTTTCCTGCAGCGATTGACGCTGAGACGCTGCAACTCCCATGAGCGGATAGTTCTTTCCGCGAGCGAGCCGACCGGACAGATGTCGATGAGCCAATCGACAGACCACCACACACAGGCCATTGGAGGTGAGTCGCTGCTGGTCGAGGTAACCCTGGGACTCCCATTCTGACGGTCCGGTGACAGGAGCAGTCGGTGGCGCCATTTTCAGATAAGACGGATCCGTTCGTGACAGCAGGCTTGCCAGTGGGACCTCCAGAAACGTCGCGAGTTCTTTCGCCTTGGTGACCTGGGTCCGACATCCTGACCGCCATCGCTTTATGGTGCGGAGAGACATTTCCAGCTTTATGCTGAGGGGTTGAATCGTGAGGCCTTTCCGCAGCATGTGACGTTCAATCTCGTTCCAGTCGAGATAGACGAACGTAGGAAAGGGCTCTTTCGTCACGGGAAGATTCTCCACTGAAGAATTTTGAATGCCACCAGAATGACACTCTTTGTCCTTTGATCCTCGGTTCAATCCCTCGCACCTGACCGCGGTATGTCTGCGGTCCGGTTTTTAACTTTTGTTTTTGCGAGGTGTGTATGAATCGAATGTTGTCCGGATTTCTCGATCGTCTGGCGGAACGTCTGACCGCAGTGATCGCAGGAGTCGTCAGTTCCAAAGTGGAGAGTATAAGAGCAGTCGCTCAGGCAGACCAACAGTCTTCCCTGGAGGATCTCGCTCAACATTACGAATCCGAAGGAAAACTGGGCATTGCCCAGAGCCTTCGTGAACGATCGTCCCAGCTGACCTCGGTCAATCTGGCTGGCGATGCAGTCGATGTGATGCAGGCGGTAACTCGGGAGACTCCCGGATTGCCGGGGCCAGCGTCTTCCACCGCTGCCAGTCCTTCGACGCCCGCTCTGCCGGATTTTTCGGCTGTTCCGGCTCGTCCGAGGAAGAAGAAGCCAGCAGCGATGCTGACGGATTCGGCCTCGGACCCGATGGCGGAGTCAGGCTCATGAGCGCCGATCTGCATCTGACAGAACGAGATCGCCTGCTGCTCCAGGCACTCGTTCTTAAAGTTCGGCTCTTCAGCCAGCGACAGATTGTCGAGCACTGGTTTGGGGACCTGTCCAACACGCGACGACGACTGAAGCGACTGGCCCAAGCTCAGTGGATCCAGCGAATCGTTGTCCTGGCCAGACCCACACCGGAGCTTGAGTCACCGCTGTTTTCGTGGCGGCCGGGCCATGCGGCGCCGGACTGCGGACAAGTGGCCTGGCAGTGTCAGCAACGCTGGAGACGCCGACCGGCCCGTCAATGCGTGGCATGGATTGCGACCGAGCAGGCGTCGCAAAGGTTTGGAGGAACAGCTCGTGGTTCCCTGCGTCATCCGACGCAGGCGACCCACGATCTCGGCGTGGCTCAGGTCTGGCTGAGATTCCTTCAGGCCAATCCAGCACTCGCTGCCGCATGGCATGGAGAGGATCTTCTTGCCAGCACACGTCGTGGTGAAAAGCTGCCGGACGCGTTCATCCTCGGTGACCAGAACACGGTGACCTGGGTGATCGAATTTGGCGGTGACTATGACGCAGGACGCGTGAACGCATTTCATCAGGACTGTGCCGCCAGACAGCTTCCTTACCAGCTTTGGTGACTCCTTAGGAAAAGACCGACGATGAACAAGGCCTCCTCGGAACGTCGTGATCAACGGATTCTCGAACATATCGCCCGCTTTCGACTGTCCACTGTCGAATCCATGCAGGCGGTGCTGCTTCGAAATCTGTCCCTGAACGCGATTCGAAAGATTGTTCGTCGACTGTGTGCGGATCGATTGCTGCAGAAGTTCCCGTTGAAGCATCCACGTGAATACCTGATCCTGGGTGATCGTGGAGCCCGGCGACTGGGACTTGGGCAGCATCGCTCTGCCCCGCTCGGACCTCAGGCACTTCCGCTGGACTATGCGATTCTGGTTTACGCAACGCTGGGCCATACGCCACGACTGCGACTCACGACGGACGAAGTGAGGCATCGCTGTCCATGGCTGCCGGAGGCGCTGATCAAGGCTCCGCATTGCATGGACGCTTCACAGACGCTGGAACTGATCCGCGTGGATCTTGGAGGTCCCGCGGATCACGTCGCACGGAAATGTGCAATCGACATTTCCAAACGCTGCCGGGTTCCGGAGTTCCCGGCTCTGGTGGCGAGTCCCTTGTTTCGACTCGTCGTGATTACGGCCACGGACGGAAAGTCGGCCGCCATTCAGAAAGCCTGTGCCCGGCATGACTGGCCGAACGGGCTGACGATGCATTTTGCAACAGTTTCCAAACTTCTATCTTCTGGGGGATCTCACCATGCGTAACATTTACCATCAGTCGGCCGGGAATCCGATTCAGCCGAATCGACTGCCACTGACAAGTTCGTCCATCAAACTGTTTGCCGAACGTTGGCGTGCGAATTCATGGCACACTCCGGTCTGGATGCTGTCGTACGGAGCAATTTCGCTCCTGCTGCTGGTCTATATGAAGGCCAGCGGCATCACGCTGCTGCTTCATCCCTTTGATCTGCTGCTGTCACCGGCGTTCATGATCTTTGCGTTGATTCTGGGACGACTGAGTGAGCCTCATCGCCAGATTATGATGGCCATTGCGATCGTTGCCACGGCATTGCTGGGAATCAGTTCGGCCATCCCCGCGTTTATGCAGTTGCTGCTCTTTGCTGGCGTCATGGGTGTCCTGGTGTATTTGTTCGGAACGCACTCCGCAGCGATGCTGACGGCACTGCCGGTCGAACACTCCGTGGGACTGCATCTGTATCGAGCGTCACGACAAACCTTGATGAAAGTCGCCGCCAGCACGGCCGGTGTTGTCGTGATTGTTGTCAGTCTGGGCATGCCGTGGATTCTGATTGGGGTCTTGCTGGCCGTGGTGATCCTGCCATTCACAGTGTCCTCCCCACGCAAAACATGGCGCGTCATCTGGCAGCAATGTGTGTCATGGTTCTCCTATGAACCGCCTGCGAATCCGGGCATTCTTCAGAGTCCGGCGGGTTCCATCAAGAATCGCGGTTTACTGATGCTGCTCGCCTCAGTTCTGATGGCCAGCGTCATCGGAACAGGTCCGCTCTCGCCGCTGAGGGTCCTCAATCGTGCGACCAATGCCGCCAACGCCGCTCTGCTCAATGTCACTGATCGACCCCAGTCCCGACTTCCCTCTCTGGGCGAAATGGACTTTCTCTGGTTGCTGGTCTTTGCAGCGACCATCGTTGCGATTCTCCTGCTTCCGATTGCGATGACAGTCCTGATCACGACTCCGCTGATCCGTGATGTCGCCGAGAAGTCGCGTCCGCACCGAACTCAGAGTCTTACTCAGGCAGTAGTCGAGACCCTTGGTAGCTCACCCAGTCCTATTGATCGGAACAGCCTGTACTTTGGACGAGTCGTGTATGACGGCAGCCCTGTGCTTGTGCCACGGGATGTGTTTGATGAACACGCGCATGCGGTCGGTGCCTCAGGCTCGGGCAAGACGTCGCTCTTTCTGTGTCCGATCATTGAGCAGCTTGCCAACGGCGAATGCAGTGTCATCGTGCTCGACCTGAAAGCCGACACACTCGAACTGCTGGCCACACTGACGGCTGCTGCCGAACGCTTGCGTGCCGGTGGTCGTGATATTCCTCTGAAGTACTTTTCGAACCAGTCCAGTTGCCCGACGTTTGCGTTCAATCCGATGACGCAGCGATTCTGGGATAGTCTCGACCTCCAGGCTCAAACAGACATGCTGTGCGCTGCGAATGGACTGGACTATGGAAACGGCTACGGGGCGGGCTACTTCACTTCCGCTAACTCAGCAGTTCTGCATCACGCATTGAAGGCATTTCCGCATGTCCGCACATTTCGTGAACTGGCAGAGTGCATCGGGACTGTGATCACCACAGCGAAGAAACGCGATCTGCATCCGGAAATTCGCAAAGCTGGGGTACACGTTCAGGAAGTCATCAAGCGTCTGGCAGGATGTGACCCGCTGAATGTCACGCCTCAGTCTGGGTATCCGGATGCCGTGACGGCCAATGCGATTGACCTGACGGAGCCTTTCCTGACTCCGCAGCTCATGTATTTTCACCTGTCTGCAACGCTGTCTCCCAGCGGAGCCGCAGAGATTGCACGACTCGTCACTTACATGCTCCTCGCGGCGTCGACATCGACTCAGCGGAAGCACAAGGTCTATCTGGTGATTGACGAGTTTCAGCGGATTGTCGCCAACAATCTGGAGTACATGCTGCAATTGGCTCGCAGTATGGGCGTGGGCATTATTCTGGCCAATCAGAGCATGGAGGATCTGAAGAAGGGGACGACCAACCTGATCCCGACCATTGAGGCCAATTGCCGTCTTCGCCAATGGTTCTCAGTCTCCTGCAGCGAAGACCGGGAACGATTGATCCGCAGCGGTGGGGAAACAGTGGACGTGACGAAGTCTGTCAGCACTGGCTCGAATTCGGATGGCACCTCAAACACCAGCACGACCTCATCAGAAATGCTGGTGCCACGCATCACGATGAATGACATCCTGCTGATGAGCGATCATCCGTTCCAGAGCATTCTGCAAATCGCTCGCAGCAGTGGCTACGCCCAGTTTGGCGGTTTCCCCGTCATCATTGAATCGGGCTATCACATCTCTCAGGAAGAATATCAGCGCCGTTGCCGCATGACATGGCCTGAGACACCCGGTGCCTACGTGCCGGGGCGCTTCAAGCCGTCGACTCCAGCCCGACCGGCCACCTCCGGCCCGCGGGTGACCGAAGAGACGATTGATGGCCCGTCACAAGTCAGCCCCGAAGCGATTGAAGAGATGCTGCGTGGTATCGAAGAAGATCTGGGGATGGGGCCTCGGCCACCACGGAAGAACGGAGGTGAGTCATGAGCCTTTCATTAACCGCTCGCGATATCGATATTGTCTTGTGCCTCACTCTCCAGGTTCGACTCATGACAGTGAAACAGATCGCGGACGTGTGGTGGCCCGACCGCCGAAGCCTAAAACCAGTACAGCGGCGACTGCAGCGTCTCTGCTGGAGTGGTCATCTGCAGATGGCGCTGATGAATGCTCATCCACTTCTGCCGATCCATCAGCCGCTGGCTGTCTGGACTCCGGGAGAAGAGGCGCCCGACTCGGAGGTCCTGGCACAACGTACCCAGGATCGCTGGAAGAAACCGGCAGTGCCGACAACGGTCTGCTTTGCTACGGCATCGTCGGGAAATCTATCAGGCGCTCGACCAGGCCAGATTCCTCCTTCGGACGAGATTGATCGCGATCTCCATCTGGCGTCCGTGTTCTGCCACTGGCGAGCCCATCGCACGGAAATGGCCACCCGATGGGTCTGTCGACGAGCGCTGATTCCGATGGTTTCAAAGGTGTACTCACCAGAGGCCTTTCTTCTGAGTCCCGATATGGGCCGTCCGGTGGCTGTGATGGATTCTGCAGGGCGGTCAAAAGCCCCTCAGATTCAACGCATCCATGACTACTGCAGCGATGCCAACCTTCCTTATGAATTGTGGTGACCTTATGGCAGAACGAAAAAACTCAGGGACAGAAACAGCCACATCAGGTCGCTCAGAGACTGCCCTGGCTTTGCAGGCAATCCTTGCGTTCATTGCTCGTTATCGCCTCGCAACATTTGACTCCCTGCGGCAACTCCCACCGTTTAAGACTGTGGACCCGGGTTGGCTGCGGCGCGTGTTGTCGATCGCCTGTCAGCGGGATCTGATGTTCTCGGCTCCGCTCCACAGAAACCTGAGGTACTGGGCGTTCACGAAAAAGGGCGCCCGACTTAACGGGATTCCCGAAGATCGATCCGGGCCGCTGAGCGAAGTGGCGAAGCTGCACGCCTATTCCATGTTGTTGTTCTGCACGGAGTCAGGTGTCCATCGCACGCGGCTGATCTCACGTGATTTTCGTCAGCCGCTGTTGTTACCACTTTATCGCCCCGGGATGCCGGGCACCTATTACCTTTCACCAGAACCGTCAGCCTCTCTGGGCCTTGCCAGACTCGATGGAGGACTTCAGGGACGCTGGGATCGCATACTTCACAACGTGGCTCGCGATTGTCAGCAACACGTTGAGTCGCAGGCCTTCGCTCCGTTCGTGGAAAGCCATCGCCTGGAGATCACCATCGTCACTGTCCTTCCAGAGAAGGCCGACCAACTCAGGCACGCGGTAGAAGACCACGCAGATGACTTCAGTCTGCCTGTCCGAATCGAGTGTTTTCCAGCTCTGCTCCCGCTGGTGTCTAACAGAAATATCAAGAAGTCCTTTTTATGAATTGCGCTTTCACGCGATTCATCGCTCCGCGCCCGGGAGCTGAAAAAACAATGGGCTCTGTCTCTCAGAAATCCAATGCTGACCGAACCTGATTCGTTCTGTCTGCGAATCTCGCTGGATTTACCAGTGGTCGCGAATTTATTCGCAGTGTGTTGTTGGGATGAAAGAGAGAGTGATTAAACCTGAGGCTGAATCACTGCTTCAGGCCGTTCATCGTGATGGTCACGGTGATGAAGATCGTTGGTGACATTTAATAGAAAGGGGGCACACCCCAAAACAAAAAAAGGAGAAATGCATATGGAGATGAAAAGAAAACCAGTCCGCGAAATCCGTCGTGGACAAGTCCTTGCCCGTATTTGGCTCAACCCAGATTTCGGACCGGGTAGAAAGTACTCAGTAACCATCGTGCGACTGAGATACCAAGACGCATTCGTTCGGGACACCGAGTCATTTAACCATGATGACCTGGTGAACGTGCGTCAAGTGGCCTTTTGGGCTCACTTCTGGATCTGGTGGAAAGGAGGCGCAACTCCCCGACGCTGGAAACGGAAGTAGCATTTTCGCCGATCAGAGATTTCTCTGATCGGCCCTTCTTCCTCTTTTGACGTCGCTGTTTCAAGTCTGCTGTTCTCAAGTGTTTCGCCCGGATGGTTCTGCCATGCGGGAGAGACACGATGAACCGCGCATCGAGTCACTCGATAACAACTCGCGGAATCAGGGAGAACAACATGAGTGAAACAAACACACCAACTATGGCTTTGCTGCCACCACCCATTTTCTGGAAGGCATTGCTGGTGATGATGCACGAATCCATCGTGTTTTACGACGCGGATCGCATCGGTCACAGCGCAAGTGCCCTCTGGGGAATCTCGGTGAAGGACTCAGTCGACATTGTTGAACGAGTTCTCGACGAGGCCATTCGTGGCGGCATGCTAAGCCTTGGACAGACAGTGACCTGAGTCGCTGTCGAGTCTCTCAACGAACAGCCCAATGATTCCCCGGAATTGTTGTTGTCTGTGGGGAGACAATCAAAGCCTGAATTCAGACGCGAGTTTGAAGACAGGTCAGGGAATGTCGTTTTTCCCTGCTGATTAACGCGATGGCATGATGAGCATGTCATCGCATTCGTAACCCGCTCGACATGGAAAGGAAATTGTGTCGAGCCAATGCAAATGGAGAACCCTATGGAAGAGAAACAGAAACCAGCACACGAGATTCGTCTGGGAAGAATCCGCGCGGCGATTTGGGCCAACACATCCGATCGAGGAGAGGTCTGGTTCAATGTCACCGTGGCGCGACTCTACAAAGACGGAGACCGCTGGCAGCAGACGACCAGTTATCGACGGGACGATCTGCCGCTGGTGTCCAGAGTCGTCAATGTCGCCCACATATGGATCTGGGAACAGGAAACACTTTCTGATTCCGGACCAGTGGGAAAATAGGGAGATAAACCGCTGATCGGGTGCAGCCTGATTAGCCGCAATCATGGAGGAAATATGACAGTGACTGTCTTTGGAAGGCTGTTCGCTTTGGGGCAAATTGTAATCACCCGTCATGCGCACAACGTACTGACGAGCCGAGACGTGAACGAAGGTCTCATTCGCCATCTCGAAGGTGACTGGGGACGAGTTTGTGAATCGGATCGACAGTTGAATGATTCCGCTGTTCACGATGGCGGACGCATCATGTCGGAGTATTGCAGTGGCAGTGGCGTGCGATTCTGGATCATCACGGAATACGACCGCTCTGTAACCACAATCCTGCTTCCGAGCGATTATTAGATCGTCTGTTTGCTCGCCGGATCTGATTTTCAGAGTCCGGCAGTCTGACGATCAAGTTTGGCCTTCGTGGCTGTTTCTGACACAGGTTATATGCCTGGTTTCTTGCCGGCTGATGCGTCAGCCGGTTCTTCTTGGAAGTGCTTCGCCCGGATTGATGCCCATCAATCCGGGAGGTGCACGGTGCTCCGCGGCCGGTATTTCTTATTAATAACCGCGGAAAAACAAGGAGAAAGAATGGAAAAGCAACAACAACAAAAATCGAAGCGACCTTATCCACCCGGAAGGTTCTGGAGGGCTTTGTTGGCCTTCAGAAACCACGCCTTCGTGAAGCTGCACGACGACTATTTTGAAAAAGATATTCGTCAGTGGCTGAAGGAAGGTTCGTTCCGCAATTCCGTGGATGTCGTCGACTGCTACATCGACATCGCCCTCAGTGAAGGGTGGATGGACGATGATTTGGACGAGCCGTTTCGATAAAAAGGTATGGAGAGATTAGCAGTTCTCTCCATGCCTCCTTTTACCTCTTCATCTATGTACTCAAAAACATGACGGATATTGAGATGAATCACCAGGAGATTCGCATGCACAAGCGGCCCGGCGACCCGCGGCCCATCGAACTGGTTGGAGCGGGGCGTTTGATATCCAGCATCTGGAAGCTGGGCGGAGTGGATTCCGGTTGGCGTTACCGCTTCAACGTTGTCCGACAATCTTCGGACCACGGTCACTTCACCGACCTGTTTCAACCGAATGATCTCATCCACTTCATCAAGCTGATTCAGGTTCTCGCCGCCGTGATCGCTGATGACGGATGCCTCTCTCAGACTGAGAGAATCATGCTCAGGAGCCTCGCAGTCAGACTGGATGAGTTCCTCGGCGGCGAAACTTCCAGAACAGACGAAGACCCCACACCAAATTCAGAACACTCTTTGTACAACGACTGAACGACAGGCACATCCCATGGCCGCTCTTCCAATTCATGATTTTCGCAAAGGCCTTATCCGAGTCCGCATTTGGCGGAAGAGAACAAAGTCCGGGGTGCGTCACTCCGTCACAGTTGTCCGCCTCTTTCGGAAGAACGGCGTCTGGAATGAATCCTCTCGCTTCAGCCGCGATGACATCCCGCTCGTGCAACTTGTACTGGAAGAAGCTCACACGTGGATCTTTGAGAATGGAAAGGGCATGTCATGAATGACCACGATCTCATCCAGCGATTGGAACGCATTGAGGCTGCGTTGAACACAATTATCACGCAGCGCCGGATCAAGGACTACTACTCTACAACTGAGGTAGCCACGACCCTCGGTAAGGCCGAGTTCACTGTTCGCGAATGGTGTCGACTGGGCCGCATCGTGGCCACAAAGCGACAATGCGGTCGTGGTACCTCCAGCGAATGGATGATCTCGCACGATGAGCTGACTCGCATCCAAAACGAAGGACTCCTGCCGCTGCCCGGACAAGGTCAGGGCCGGCGGCCACGGCGGTTGTGAGGCATCTTCGCCGCCAAAAACGACGAAATGGTTAGTAGTTTCGATCACCGACAGTCGATCGTAAGACAAACAAACGTTTGCCCAATTCAAAAACTTTAAGACTATCTTCAATTGACCGTAGCAACTATGGCGGCACCGATAGATACACAGATTGTTTCGCCGAACCTTCTCAATTGCGTCTCCTCAAACGTACGCATCATCGTGTGATCTGTCCGGATAACCAATAACACTTCTTCCCGGTCAGAGCAGACCGCCTACCGACGCATCCAGCAGATTCGGCCGTGGTCGATCTAACGGAAACATTTTGACGCTGACACCCAAGATATTTCGCCCTTGGCAACTTGCTTGTATCGGAAGGGTTGCCTCGTTGCCTCGGTCGATGTGATTGCGCCAAGCAAGCTTGGGAAAGGGGGAAGAAATGTAGATTGCAAATCTGAAACCTTTCGTAGGAGTCCTGCGCGTAGAAAGCCCGTCCGGTATTGCCGTTAGAGCTTGACCAGCGGCCGGAAGCGAGTCTTGCGTCGTACGCGGGTAACCCGTCCGGCGAAGCGTAGACAGTCAGTCCGAAAGCCATGCTATTGAGCGTCGAAAGGCCAGTTGCGGGAGCCTCTGTTTTTCCGACCCCTGGGGCCATGCTGCGGCACTTTATTGGTCTGGCGCCAGCAGTCCTGCCGGAGTCGACTGAACATGTGCAGACAGACAATTGGGATTCTCCAGGAACTTGGGAGGTCCTGTCGTTTCCTCAGTGAGATTCCGGCTGGAGAACCGGGTTACCAACTCCAGGCTCTGGCGGCGCACTCGTCCGCCGGGGAGCGAACTTAACGAGTGA
>JBGSVD010000156.1:0-10701 GCA_041753135.1 Planctomycetaceae bacterium | reverse complement strand
GGCGAACACATTCCGGAAACTATCGACGCAATGGAATCAACTGCACTCAATTGACGGCCACGATAATCGCCGGTGCGAAGCGTTCCTTCGAGGCAATGAGGGCAGTTCATCCCAATCAAACGCTTACATTTTTCGGTCTTTGCAGTGACGATACCGCCGCTTGCAAAACCGGGCGCATCAGATCCGGTTCTTTAACCACAAATTCGGCAAACGACTCCTGCATGTCGTCTGGACTCAACATCGCCGCCATTTTCGCGCAATCAAAAACGGCGAGGATGCAGTCGGGAACGCCGCGGAGCCGGAAACGGTTTGCTCACGCCCTCCTGAGTCGTTTGGAGCGGAACTGTTTCATGCCGACATCGCGATGACGTTCGCGTTCAACGGACGTCCATCTGTATCCGGATTGACTGCGCCACTTGATCGACACTTCCGACTTGGCGGATCAACTTGATGTCGCGTCGGCGTGTCGGACCGGAGCAGTGAACGAAGCTCCATTTGCAGTTGCGGTCGATCTCGGATCCCGGCTGGAAGGGTGTAGAGAAACAGACTCATGTCGCTTAGTCATGAGTGAGTTACGACGTCGGAATATCTGTCGCCGAATTCGTCAAATCAACCGGATTCCGGCCCTCTCGATAGTGGCCCGACTACATGGCTGGCTCGCCATCAGTTTAATTACACGTGCGGGGCTTGTCGCCAAGTCGTTCGAGGCTGCGGTGGCAGGAGACCGAATCGTGTTCGGTCTCCTGTCACCGATCCATATTCTGAACGCACATTGTCCATGTGCATTGGCAAAGTCTGCACATCATGCGGCACTAACCCGCAGTGAAAGCGTGCGCCGTGAGCCGAAGAACTTCATCATTGCAAAGGCGCGTTAAAACCCACAGACCCACCCAGACTTCCGCAGACAGACGAATGGCCCCGAGGCGCAGCTCCATGATGAATGTTTGATTTTCGAGTGCGTCAGATATGTTCTTAAAAAATGAACGGCGAGCACTCCCAGCAGCAGCGTTGATTCCGTCGCTCGATGCAAGCTCAATGATCAGATTCCTTGTGTCCCATCATGGCCCTTCCCCAGCCTAGTCCGACGACGATTGCGATCACGACAATGGAAGGCAAGGCCACGATGGAGTTGATCGAAACTCGATCGGCAAAAACCCAGTATGAGGCGAGTCCGCCCGCCAGGACGGTAAACACAAATCCTCCCGTCAGAATTCGGAGAATATTGAGACCGGCTTCCGCGTCTTCCGATTCAAACCATTCGACCTCCGAGGCATTGAAGAGTGGCCCGGGTTCTGTTGATGGAGGCGACGTCTTTTCTTCAGCCTTCAGCGATGAGGGTGTTTCAAACTCAACTTCAATTTCAGCTTCACTTTCAGTTTCACACAAATCTGAGTTCATCTTATTTATTTCCTTTGCTGGTGTGATTCACACGGAAAGCGTATGCCTGAGGTTGGGATTCTCAGGTGACTGCCACTGCAAATGAATCGGGATCCATCGTTGTTCCATATTCGTATAAACCAGAGTCTGCTCTGAGTGCTTTCTTCAGGTTCGTCCACGCAACCTTCCGGCTTTTCCTCCTCTGCTCGCAGGATGTCTGTGATCACCATGCCGATCTGCAGTCCAGACCTGTCTGCGATGCTATTGGCCGCAATCGCAGTCACCAGGATACCGGTTGTTGCTGAAACGCTGCGTTGGCTCAGTTCGACTTGACTCAGAAAGTGAAACTCAATGCCAAAGCCATCGAGTGTATGCTTTGTTTGATCAGACTTGGCGACGTGCTGTGGTGAGGAACTCTGAAGCATCATCCCGGCATTCTTCGGCGGATCGTCAGAAGTGAGAATTGGCACTTTGACCTTCGCCGCGTCACATTCCGCACAACGCTTTCGTCGAGCCAGTCGCATCGCAAACCGATGAAGCAGTTCTGCTCCAAAGACAGCCAAATCCGACTTCTTAAACACTTTGGCAGACTCCTGCCGACACGACTTCATCGACCGAGTGCGTCATAGTTCCGAGAGTTGCGGTCTCTCGGATTGCGATCGCTCTTGTTAGCGCCGATTCAATATTGGGACAGATGTTTTCCTTGCCGACATGACGTTCGAAGTCAGCCTGCTTCATGATCTTCGCCGGCTGAGTGCGTGCGCTGCAAAGAATAAGAATGCGCCCGGCAGCCTGGAGTCGCTCTGAAAGTTCTTCCAGTGCCAGCATGCCAGTGGCATCAATCGCAGTCATGTTTCGAAGACGCAGAATTACAAACTGCGGAAGATCCTCCAGATGATCCGTCACGGCGGTGAGCTTTTCGGTGGCGCCAAAAAGAAACGGGCCGTGGACTCGAAATATGCGGACATAGTCCGGGATATTCTTGTCCTGCAGGGCGTGAGGACGGCCCAGCTCGATGTACTCGGGAGTCACCATCGAAACGGTGGTCGTGTCTGAAACCTTGCGGATGAACATCAACGCCGCAAGGATAATCCCGAACTCGACCGCGACAGTCAGATCCGCGAAGACGGTCAACGCGAATGTCACAGACCAAACAGCAATGGTCGCCCACGACATTTTCAGCAGCTTCGGGATCTCGTGCCATTCACCCATGTTGTACGCGACCACAAACAGGATCGCAGCGAGCACTGCCAGCGGGATATATTGGGCGAGCGGTGCCGCAAACAGGAGAATCCCAAGCAATGTCAGGGCGTGAATCATTCCCGCCACTGGCGTCTTTGCTCCTGAACGGATGTTGGTGGCTGTGCGGGCAATCGCTCCAGTGGCCGGCAATCCACCAAAAAATGGTGTGACAATATTTGCAATACCCTGCGCCACAAGTTCCACGTTGGGATTGTGCTTATCCCCGCTCATACGGTCTGCAACGACGGCTGACATCAAAGATTCAATTGCTCCCAGCAAGGCCACAGTCAGAGCCGGAGAAAGCAAGGGCATGATCATGGCGAGTTTGAATTGTGGAACAGCAAAGGCAGGGACTCCGCTGGGAATCCCTCCAAACCGTGTTCCAATGGTTTCAACCGGCAAATGAAACAGCACAACCGCCAGTGTGCCAAACAGCAGCGCAAGGATGTAACCCGGGACTCGCTTCAGATAACGCATGCATAGCACAATCACGCCGAGTGCAGTTGCGGCGAGCAACGTCGATGGAATCGAGACCGTATGAGCATGCGACGCAATGGCTTCCATACGCCCGAGAAACTCGCCCGGCACCTTCTCAATTGTCAGACCAAAGAAGTCTTTGATCTGTGTGCTGGCAATGAGCACGGCAATGCCATTTGTAAACCCAACAACAACCGGTCGAGGGATGTACTTGACTGCCGTTCCCAGGCCTGTGAGCCCAAGGACAACCAGCATGATTCCTGCCATGATTGTGCATAAGAACAATCCATTCAGACCGTGTTCTGCGGCGATTCCAAAAACAATCACCACGAAGGCTCCCGTAGGCCCTCCGATCTGTGTTCTGGATCCGCCAAGTGCGGAGATCAGGAACCCGGCAACAACGGCACAATAAAGGCCAGCCTGCGGCGGAACTCCGGACGAAATGGCAAACGCCATCGCAAGTGGCAAGGCGACAAGTCCAACCGTCAGACCCGCAATCAGGTCAGCCATAAATGTCGCAATGGAATAAGTGCGAAGTGAACTCACCAACTTCGGCATGGATGGAAACTGCATTCCTCGATCTCCGCTCACTTCGATGATACTGATACGGTTGCTGAATCCGGGTCTTCATTCAGCAACGACATCACTTCGGTCATATGGACCAGAAAGTACTGCCGCATCTTTTTCAGGATTTCGTCAAGCAAGGGATCACGTAGCCGGTAGAAGATTTGGTTTCCTTCCTTCCGAGTCTCAACGATGTGCTTGCTGCGAAGAACCGCCAGATGCTGAGAAGCGTTGGCTTGGGCAATTCCCAGGCTTTCGCAAATCTGCCCGACGGTCATCTCTCGCTGTCCGAGTGTTTCGACAATGAAAATCCGTGTGGGATGTGCCAATGCCTGGAAAATCCCGGCCTTGAAACGTCGCATCGAATCCTGAATGCTCACATTTTTCCCTTCCAGACGAGATCGACATTTGCTTACTTCGAATATTCGAGTATGCTAATATTCATTGGCACAGTCAAGCGATTTTTTCTTGAATCATGCGAGTCAGCGGAACTCTCCACGGCAATGGCAATGCCGACATTTCTCAGCTCGGTGCACTGCCAGAAAGGACAACGAAAACAATGGGCAAAAAAACGAAGAAGCAAATCACCCTTCTCAAGGAACGCCTTCAGAAACTGAAGAAGGCAGCCGCCGATCTTCGCCAGCAGGGCAACAACCCGCGAGAACTGGAGGAATTCCAGTCTCAGATCGTGCGAGTGGAACGCGAACTGGAGTTAACGGCTCAGATTTATGCACAAAAGTGAGAGACGCCAACTCTGCGGTGGCCCTGCGTCGCAAGAAACGGTGGCAGCCTCGGCGTTGATTTCCGCGCTGAATGTGCTTCAGGACTCGAATCGTGCGCCGTTCGATGGCTTATGGATGTCCATAATCATCTGGCCGGATTTGAAGACGCTCACTGTTCCGGTGGACTGCGAAATTGCAATGGCGACGGCGTTCGTCGACGCTGTGATTGCAGCTGCCGCAGCGTGTCGTGTACCGAGGCCGCTCGAAAGACTGGCGAATTGGGATTTGGACATGAGCTGAGTTCCAGCGGAAAGCAAAACGCCATCTCCGCGAATCACAAATGCTCCATCGATTGCGGAAAACTCCTTGATGGTTTCCTCAAGGTGCGAATCGAGAACATTCCTGAGTAACTCGTCGTATCCCTGAAACGGATTAAGTACGAGCTGTCGGGACTGCTGAAGAACGCGATCAGAATCTCCAACGACAAATACCGTGCCGACGGGGCGGCCCTCGCGCCCCTCGACTCCCAATTCGGTTGCGATCGACAGCACACGCTGGAAAACTTCAACACGAAAGTCTCCCTGAAGCTCAATCGTGTTGGGGCCTGACAACAACTCTGGCTCGGTGCTCAGGTTCAGTGCAAAAATGGTGTCGAGCAGCCCGGTGTGATCGATGCCACTCAGGCAGACAACGCTATCCCTTCGAGTGACGAGACCTTTTGCCAGGCAGAGGAGTAGAGCCACCTTGACTTGTCCAGTTCGAGTCATATGGACGTCGGGCACGAAAATGGAGTGGCAATTGTCCGAATCCAATGTCGGCAACTCAATCTCACGACTTCGCCGCATCAGGATTATTGGAAACGTCACCGTTCTCAGCAGCTGCCGACATTCGTCATTTTGAGCGATCACGTCGGCATTGACCAGAAGTGCGCAGGCCGAGATTTCCTGAGCCAGGGTCTGTGCGTGTCGAATCATACGGCGTGTGAGAGTCAGCATACTTCCACTTCATTCAGCGGTACAGTTGACTGTGAAACATTTCTGCCTCCAGATCCCCATGATATTGTCGTGCAGAGTTTCGATTCCAGCAACGTCAATTCGTTTGCAGGTGTCATGTGCCCGCCATGTATCATCAGCCGATGTCACCCATTGGAACGAGCGTCAGCAATGTTCATTGAATGCGTTACGAGTTCCTTCTCACTGAGATTCAAATATGCACCGATTTTTCTCATATCGAGTCGCGCATTCGGAAAAGAACGGCGAGATTGTGATCCAGCGCTGGTTTGGTCGAACGTATGTCATGGTCAATGGCTATTTTGAATCCGGGCCGTATCTCGAAGCCATGTGGCGCAAAGCGATACGAAGAGTCCCATCCACGGCAATCGTCCAAAGTGTCCTCATGCTCGGCCTGGGCGGCGGGAGTGCAATCAACCCCATCCACTCGCAATTTCCCAGTGTCAGGATCACTGTTCTCGAATGGGACCCCGTGATGATCGATCTCTCTCACCAGCTTCACCTTTATGACGAGAGCATCAAACCTGAACTGATCAATGGTGATGCCGTCGAACTGCTTCCCCTGCTCATGCGAAAATTCGATCTCGTGCTCGTCGATCTTTTCAAAGGCCAAACTGCTGAACCCCGTCTCAGCACGCCTGCGATGATCGACTCAATCTCGCAAGTCCTCAATCCCTCCGGCCACGTTATTCTCAATGCGTTTAAGGACGACAGTCTCATTGAAGATTTCGGTCGACGCCTTGAGCATCGAAGCACCTGGCGTTTCAAGCACAATCGGCTCGCTCTGTTTGCAAACTTCTTGTAAGAGACGCACCGCTCAAGAGCACCTGCAACAAGGTGCATGGGGAGAGTAGTGCAGTAGCACGGGGGGCAGTAATCCGAGAGAACTGCAGAAACGGTTTCGTTGTCGAATTGAAGAGACCCCAAGCCTGCCTCCCGGTGGCAACTCTTGACAAACGCAGACGTGCTGATAACATGCGAATATTCGAATATGCAGAGCCTTCGGATTGGCGGATGGGGCCGGTCGAGTCTTCTGACATGCGGTCGTTCAAAGCCAACACTGTGCAATCGCTGAAATGGCCTGGATATAAGTTGGTTCTGCTTGCACTCGCTGTTCTTCCCGCCGGAATTCAACTTCGTTTCAGAATGTTTTTTACGATCATCGTCACCTTATGAGACCAGCACCCACTGACGGCTATAGCATCACCCTGGGGCTCCGCCTTGCGAATAAACCGGGTGTCCTGGGTCTCGTCACCTCCACCATCGGCAACGCGGGTGGCAGCATCGGTGCCATCGACATCGTTGAGGCTGGCTTCGACAATCTGGTGCGAGATATCACGATCGCGACTGGTAATGATCAGCACGCACACGAAATTGTGGAGTCGGTTATGGCCCTGCCCGGCGTCACCTTCATCCACTTTTCGGATCGCGTCTTCCTGCTGCATATTGGCGGCAAGATTGAAATCAAAAGTAAGATTCCTATCCAGACTCGTGCGGATCTTTCTCGCGCCTACACTCCGGGTGTCGCGCGTGTCTGCACGGCCATTCATGATGATCCGTCGAAGGTTTTCACTCTCACGATCAAACGCAACAGTGTCGCAGTCGTGACCGATGGCACAGCAGTGCTCGGTCTGGGCGACATTGGTCCTTCGGCCGCCATGCCCGTGATGGAAGGTAAAACACCAATATCTATAATCACCGTGGAAAACTCAGCGACGTTATTAACGGAGCCGACCTGTTCCTCGGCGTCTCCACGGGTGGCGTGCTCAATGGAGAAATGGTCAGTCGCATGGCTCGCGATCCAATTGTCTTCGCGCTGGCTAATCCTGCTCCTGAGATTACTCCGGAAGAAGCTGCACCGTATGCCAAAGTCATTGCCACGGGCCGCAGCGATTACCCGAACCAAATCAACAATGTTCTGTGCTTCCCGGGGATCTTCCGTGGTGCACTGGACTGCCGTGCCAGCGAAATCAACGAGGCCATGAAGCTGGCTGCCGCCCACGCCATTGCCGCCTGCATTACCGATGCCGAGTTGAGCGCCGACTATATCATCCCCTCCGTCTTTAACCGCAGAGTGACCGTCGCAGTCGCCTCAGCAGTCGAAGACGCCGCCTATGACACCGGCGTAGCGCGCCGTGAGCGAAACCGGGCAAACGGATAAAGCGACCTTCTTCTGCTACCTTCAAGAAAACAACATACGACAATCATCACGATGAGAATTTTTTACACCAAAACGGATGAAGCACCTGCGCTGGCGACGCGTTCGCTCCTCCCAATCATTCGCAGGTTTACCCAGGCGGCGGGAATCGAAATTGAGCTGGCAGACATTTCTCTGGCGGGACGAATCCTCGCCTCGTTTCCTGAATATCTGAAGGAAGAGCAACGACGACCGGATACACTTTCCCAGCTCGGTGAATTGGTGAACTCCGCCGATGTGAACATCATCAAACTTCCCAACGTCAGTGCTTCGATCCCTCAATTGAATGCGGCAATTAAGGAACTGCAATCGCACGGATATGCAATTCCCGATTTCCCGGAAGCCCCCGCGACGCCAAAGGATCAGTCGATTCGAGAGCGTTACGGCAGGATACTTGGCAGCGCCGTCAATCCCGTGCTCCGCGAAGGCAATTCGGATCGCCGCGTTGCTGGTCCGGTGAAACAGTATGCTCGAGTGCATCCGCACTCGATGGGCAGTTGGAGTCCCGACAGCAAGACCCATGTTGCCCACATGAATTATGGAGACTTTTACGGCAGCGAGAAATCGCATGTCACGTCCAGGCCGGGGAAAGTCCGGATTGAGTTTACAGCACTTGGAGCCGAAACGGCTGTTGTGAAGCGGCTGGACTTACTCAGCGGTGAAATCATTGATGCCTCCGTCATGAGTTGTGAGGCGTTGCAGGACTTCTACGTCCGTGAAATGGACGACGCGAGGGAACAGGGCTTGCTTCTGTCGCTGCATTTGAAGTCAACGATGATGAAGATCTCGGACCCCGTTATGTTCGGGCATGCTGTGAGCGTGTATTTCGATCATGCGTTTCACAAATGGAGCAAGGGATTCGACAGCGTCGGAGTCAATCCTGACAATGGGCTGGCAGACTTGCTTAAGCGAATCGAATCCTTGCCAGACGAACAGCAGACTGCGATCCGCGCGGACCTCGAAGCTGGGTATCGAACCGGACCGGATTTGGCAAAGGTGGATTCCAGGCGAGGCATCACGAATTTGCATGTACCAAGCGATGTCATTGTCGATGCTTCAATGCCTGCAATGATTCGTTCATCGGGCAGGATGTGGGGACGCGACGGCAATCTGTACGACACTAAGGCCCTGATCCCAGATCGCTGCTACGCTGGTGTCTACCAGGAGACGATTCGGTTTTGCAAGGAACACGGCGCGTTCAACCCGACGACGATGGGGAGCGTTTCTAATGTCGGCCTGATGGCGCAGAAAGCGGAAGAGTACGGTTCGCACGATACGACATTCGTCATTGAACAGCCCGGAACAATGCGGGTCGTTGACGAATCCGGCAAAGTGCTGATGGAACACAATGTTCAAACTGGCGACATCTGGCGAATGTGTCGGGCAAAGGATGAAGCGATTCGCAATTGGGTCGCTCTGGCCGTGTCTCGCGCCGTCGCGACAGGTTCGCCGGCAATCTTCTGGCTCGACAATCAGCGATCGCACGATCGATGTATGATTGACAAAGTTATCCAATACCTGAAGTTGCATGAGACCGCAGGACTCGATATCCAGATCATGTCACCTGCCGAAGCGACTCGAGTGACGTGCCAGCGCGCGAAAGATGGATTGGACACAATCTCAGTAACGGGCAATGTACTTCGCGACTACCTGACCGATTTGTTCCCGATTCTTGAACTCGGTACCAGTGCCAGGATGTTGTCGATCGTTCCTCTGTTGGCTGGCGGCAGTATGTTTGAAACTGGCGCTGGCGGTTCAGCTCCGAAGCACGTGCAGCAATTCCTCGAAGAGGGGCATCTCCGATGGGATTCACTCGGTGAGTTTCTTGCGATCGCCGTTTCACTGGAGGACTTGAGTGCCAGGACTGGCAACAAGACTGCAGCGATGCTTGCCAAAACGCTCGACCAGGCAACTTCGAAACTCCTCTCCGAGGAGAAGTCGCCGTCTCGCAAAGTCGGCGAACTGGACAGCCGCGGCAGCCATTATTACCTGGCACTGTATTGGGCACAGGCTCTTTCTGAACAAGCCGAGAACGAAGATTTACGGTGGATATTTCAATCCATTGCTAAGCAACTGAAATCCAATGAAGCAACGATTGTCAGTGAGCTCAGCGCGGCACAAGGCAAGCCCGTCAATCTGGGTGGTTACTATGACCCGGACGAAACACTGGCGAATCAGGCCATGCGGCCAAGTGTCACGATGAACGCAATTCTGGCGTGAACTTGCTTGCGGATCGCATTCACATTCCGGTTCACGATGTCGGATCGCAGATTCAGAACACCCGTAAACTTCCGTTCTCCACGGTGGCGGAAGTCATAGGGGAAGTGGTGTTCAATGTGAATCCTTCGATCGGCGCTTCGCTGCAGGAACGTGTGGATTCACTGCCGGTTTCGACCAGAGCTTTTTATCTGAAGCTCAACGTTGTCGATCAGGAAGTGGCAGCCATGCTGCTGCATGATTCGGTGCGGCATAGCGCCCGAGTTTCAATCGCTGGAATCGATTTGCCCGTTATTCGCTGATCATCAGGCGGGAAACAGACGCCGTTCAAGCAGATCTTTACACGCCTATCTCCAACGAAATCAGCGAGCCGATTCCGGTGGCGACACCTGTTGCAAATTCATGAACCGGAGCTTTCAGTCTCAATCCGTCGGCTCTCAGTAGCTTGAGATTCCGGGGCTTTCGGTGACACATTGGCGTTTGTTTCAATGGGTTTGCATCATTCGCTTCCAAATTGGTACGCCACGCTTTCCAAGTGGTCTCATCAAAAACATCCTTCCCGTCGGCGCGATACCCAAGATGCCTCGGTCGGACACGCCGGAGAACAAAGAAATTGGATTGGCGTTGGCTTGACCTGCGCTCAGATTGCTCAGTCGAAATGACAACATATTCCCTGCGGCGGAGTCACAATGTAGTTCGCAGTCGCAACTTAAAAGCGCTGCCGCCCAATTCACTCAGGAGCGCGTGTCATGAGTCAGATTTGTGGGAATGATCGACGGTTCAGTCCGACCCGCCGAAACTGGCGACGAGATATGCGATCCAGCTTCGGTGAGTTCGGTGAGACCGACCAGAGCGACTTTGCGCCTCGCGGCAAACTGCTCCGGTCACATCGACC
>JBGSVD010000155.1:0-10732 GCA_041753135.1 Planctomycetaceae bacterium | reverse complement strand
GCCGCCGCCACTTCGGCCGCCGCCGCCACCACCGTAGCCGCCACCACCACCGCCACCGCTACGCTCTTCGCGAGGGCGAGCTTCATTGACAACGATCTGACGACCGTCCATTTCTGAACCGTTTAGAGCTTTGATGGCTTCGTCGCCACCAGATTCCATCTCAACGAAAGCAAATCCTTTTGATCGGCCTGTCTCGCGGTCACTGATGACCTTAGCAGACGTAACGATACCGTACTGAGCAAATGCCTGCTCAATACCTTCTGACGTAGTGCCCCAAGCGAGACTACCAACAAAAATGTTCTTACTCATTCACGAAACCCTTGAGCTTTGCAGCTACCAAAACACCGATGTTGCTGCCACACGGCAGCCTTCAAAACTCTGAATCTGAGGACTCAAATCTCATCCGAATTTCCATCAGTAATAGATGGATGCTGCAGCAACACTCAGGATCCGACGCAACCGTCTTCAAGAAAGCTTGTAACCCACACCAATTCGTTTTGAACGACTCAACAGAGCCGATTTCAAATTCAGATGGGGTGACGCTACCCGTATAGGTTGGGAATAGCAACCCCATATTAGACTCCATACTGGAATCAATGACGAATATCGCAACTTCGTGAATTTGCGACGATCTGGGAAATAGAGTTTGCTGAAAGCGAATTCTTCATTTTTTGGCAACAATGATTCATTATTGCAGCATATTTCGCATTTCCTGATGCCGACACACAGAGATCTTGCGGCCGCCCCAAACTTTGTGGCGTGAAATTCGGTTTCGGGTGCGATCAAGCGAAGGCATCGATTTCTCAAGTTTTGCCCTTCCGAGGAGTGATTCTGAATTCAGAGGCTCCCGTACCTGTGTTCGAAGAGAATTCGATCGAATTGGATTCGTCCACAACGACGAGGAAACTAACATGGCGGTGCAACTTTCTGAACTGGATACCGCCTCGCATCGTTGCTCTGTAGGGAGTTCGTGTCCGTTGAATCCTGCCACTTATTTTTCATCGCCATTTTCGGACAGTGCCGATTCCACTCGATGGCCCTGCGATCGGTGTCGGCGGCCGTCAATATCTGCTCGCCTATTCGTCGTTGTGATGACGTTGCTGCTGTGGAATTGGTCAGGCAGCCGCTGCCATGCCGACGCAATGGAGAAGCTCAAACGTGAGCATCTTGAGGCCGTGCGAAAGTCGATCGCCAGTTTGAAAGAGCAACGAGTTGATGTTCCAGGTCGTGGGCCGTTCCATGAACATCGAGCGAACCTGCATGTGCACTCGCATTGGTCGCACGACAGTGTTGGGACCATCGACGAAATTGTCACCGCTGCTCGCGCGACTGGCACCAGCGTGCTGATGTTCACAGAGCACCCGGCAGATCATTACGATTTCTATGTCGACGGACATCAGGGAATGAAGGACGGTGTTCTTCTGATTCCCGGCGCGGAGATGCAGGGTTTTCTTGCCTATCCCAAAATGACTCTGCGAGGTGTCACGCCGACATCGCCACAGGAGTTGTCGGATCTGATTCGAGGACGCGATGGCCAGATCTTTGTTTCGCACCTTGAAGAGAGAATGGACTGGCAGATTCAGGGAGTGACTGGCGTTGAAATCTACAACACTCATGCCGACTTCAAGGACGAAAAGAACATGATCGCCGCCTTGAAGAATCCCTTTCGAATGATTTCCCTGGCTGAACTGATTCGCGAGTATCCTCAGGAAAGCTTCGCGGCCTTGCAGGACTATCCGGCCGACTATCTTCAACGATGGGATCAGCTCTGTGCTATTTCGCCGCACACGGGTGTGTCAGCCAATGACGCTCATCAAAACGTCGGATTTGCAATTCGCTGGACGGAAGAGGAGACAGGACAACTGGAAGACCCACTTGGGAAGAAGCTTCTTGAGTTGAACTTGTCAGTTCTGCCTGACAGTGAGTCTCTGCGAAAAGACAAGATGCCCGGAGATATCATTTTCAGCATGTTTCTGGATCGATACGAAAACAGTTTGCGGCACGTGGGAACTCATTTGCTGCTCAAGGATCTGTCCGAAGCATCTGTCCGCGAATGCCTGGACGCCGGACGAGCGTTTGTTGCATTTGACTGGATCGGTGATTCTCAAGGCTTTGACTTTGCCGCATTCGATGGTTCCACGCGGCACGAAATGGGAAGTTCGTTCCTCTTCACTTCAGGCGCGACGCTTTCGGCGATATCGCCGCTGCCTGTTCATTGGAAGTTGTTGCGAAATGGCAAAGTCGTGCATGAGACTGACGGTCGCGATTTCAACTTCGCCATCGACTCGGACGGAATCTATCGATGTGAAGCATGGCTGAATGTGGCCGATGAACCTGCGATTTGGATTTTGTCGAATCCCATCTACGTTGCCCAGGATCTAAAATGAGCCGTCGCGGAATTCCTGATCGGTTACGACAAGGGCGAATGAATGCCTCAGGATTTTGAAGCATCAGGCGAATAGGGTGAGAGCGCTGGCCTGAATTTTTGCACCGTGCAGCCGATTCCTCTTCCTGTCAAAATTGCTCACGGTGAAGATCCCGCAGAAAGATTCACGATACCGTATCCACCTGCACCGACCGCAAGGATGCGATCGGAATGAGGGTCGAGTACCAGATCATGGATTCTTCCATTCAGGCACGCTTGATCATTCAGGATCTCCGCCGTATCGGCACTGATTGTTCGGATGTGCCCGTCGTTGCTGCCGACAAACAGACGATCTCCGGATGCAGACCAGGCGATGGCTCGAGGCGCTGTCGCCAGTTTCGTGAAACGCATCAGCCGACCGATGGATGGCTGCCAAAAACGGACCGTTAAATCTTCGCTGATGGTGGCAACGGCTGCTGGTGAAGCGTTGTCCTTCTGAGGCCGCGTGGCAATGGCGTTGACGATGTTGACATGATTGTCGAGGGTTCGAATCAGTTTGCCACTCATGCTGTCCCAAAGTCGAACCGTTTGATCCACTCCAACGGAGGCAACGGATTTTCCATCGGGCAGAAAACAAAGCGACAGTACGGCCTGCGAATGTCCTTCAAAGGCAATCAGCTGGTCGCCAGACGGTTGAGAGTAAACTCGGCAAATGCCATCTGATCCCGCAGAGGCCCACTGTGTTCCATCCGGAGACCAGGCAACCTGATAGACCACATCCGAGTGATCAGACATCTGCCGCAACATTTTTCGAGTTGGCCATTCGATCACTTTGACGATACCGGCTTCAGCCGGCGATCCACCCGCGATCAGCAACGTCTTTCCGTCCGGGGAAAATTTCAGATCGTGAATGTTGTCGAGTTGCGATGGCAGACGTTCTGCCAGATTCAGTTGCGGCCAGGATCGAATCTCAACGCCCGCCTGCGAGGCCAGGAGAACCTGCTCGGCATCGGGAGTTAGTGCGGCAGCCGTAATCGGTGGATCGGCCAGAGCTGCTGGCTCCAGGGACAAAAACGCGATGGCAATAATCAGCGTTGCAAAGTGAGCCCAGATGTTTCGCATCAGCATTCAGCATTCAGTCAAACAAGTTCGCGAATCACTTTGCCGCCTTGATTTACTGGCACCGGTCGGCCGTCTGAAGTTCGAAGCTCATGATCAGGATCGACACCGAGCAGTGTGTAGACGGTGCGCGCAAGATCATTGGGCGTGACAGGATTGTCTCGAGGACTTTCGCCAACTCGATCACTTGAGCCAATCACTTGCCCACCAGAAACACCGCCACCGGCAAGAACAACACTGAAGACTCGAGGCCAGTGATCACGACCACCGCGCGGATTCAGTTTTGGCGTCCTGCCAAATTCTCCCATCGCAACAACCAGCGTGTCAGCCAGCAAGCCGCGTTCGGACAAATCCCCAATCAAGGCAGAGAATGCCTGATCAAACGTTGGGATTAATCCGACGCCGACTTTGGCACCGCTATAACCATCACGCAAAGGCAGAGTCAGATTCTCATGAGTATCCCAGCCTGTATTGGTCACGGTCACAAACGGGACGCCGCGTTCTACCAGTCGTCGAGCCAGCAGGCAGCTCTGCCCCAGCATGCGCGGGCCGTATCGAGCTCGAATGTTTTCTGGTTCGGCATGCAGATCGAACGCCTGTTTCGCGTCTGCCGATGTTACCAGACGATAGGCTTGATCGAATGAAGAATCTGTTGCCGAGTTTTTGCTTTCGAACTTCGACTGTGCTTTATCGAACTGCGATAAGAACTCTCGTCTCCGCTGGATGCGAGATTCATCGACATCCGGAAAGAAATCCAGATCACGAACTCGAAAATCTGGCTTGGAGGGATCGCCGCCTGTGTTGAACGGATCGAATTGACTTCCAAGAAATCCAGCGCCGGCCGACCGACCTTCGGGAATCGCAACGTACGGCGGCAGCAAGGGACGATCGGCCCGCAGATGAGTGACCACGGAACCAAAGCTGGGATACTGCAGCACTGGCGATGGCTTGTATCCGGTCATCAAATAATGATTGGCGAGTCCGTGTTCTCCCAGCGGCGAAGTCATGGAGCGAATGATCGCAAGCTTGTCACATTGAGCCGCCATTCCGGACAATAGTTCGCTGATCTGGATGCCCGGCACGTTGGTGTCGATCGACTGAAATGGCCCACGAACTTCCGCGGGAGCCTCGGGTTTCAGATCGAAGGTTTCCAGGTGACTTGGGCCACCATCCAGCCAAATCAAGATGCAGGACCTCGCCGTGGCCTTCATCGCCCGCGACTCGGCACGCAACTGATGGAAGTTCGCACTTCCCAGTCCCAACGCGGTCAGAGTGCCGATGCTGAGCACATCTCGGCGATGGATTCCGTCGCAACGATGCATTTCCGAGCTCTCACTTCGCGAAGGTGTTACAGGGCATTTCGAGACACATCACTAAAAGAGCACAGGCTTGCCCAGTTTTCTGCGAACGACAGTCGCCTGCCCGAGATGCATCATGATATGATCCGACAAAAGTCCGATCACAGCTCCCAGTGTTGGGCAAAAGGAAGCCAGATTTCCCTCCGTCGTACGGTCCAGATCGGCATCGGTCAGTTTTTCAAGTTCAACAAGAGTGGCCTCGCGCATGCTGCCGAGAAGTGCAACATAAGCGGTCGTGGAAAGAAATCCTTTTGGATCGTTCGAGCCCGCTGTTTCTTTGCTGTGAGCAGCCTCGAATCCTTCAGGGAGTTCGGGGAATTTTGCGTCAGGAATCTGTCCAAGCACAATCTGACGTTCGGCGGCGATCAAATGACCAAGCTGCCAGGCCATGTGATTCGCTTCCGGAACTGGTCTGACCAGGAGATCAGCGTCGGAGAAATCAGAAATAATCCACTCAATCATTTTGCGAGACGATGCGAGCGACGCTCGAAGGACGGCGATACCGTTCATAAAAGTTCTGCTTTTGCTGCGAAGGAAGCGGGACGATGGACGTTGCCATCGAAAACAATCAACGGGACTATTGTATTTGCCACAATCGCCAGCGAACAGTGAACCGGAAAAACACAATCAACATTCGAATCGCCGCCGGTAAGGCATCCCGGAATGGCCGATGATCGTGGCCTACGGGAGTCTATGAGACATCTAAATCTCAATTGGCAGCTAAATGGGCAGTGTCCGTGGTTTTCGTCTTGAATCGCCGGTGTTGAAACACATCGCAGCGCTTTTGCCTTTTTGACCATCATCCTTTACCATGCCGCGTCGATTGAGCATCGTTGTTGTGTGGTCGCTGCAAGCCGCGAAGTCCTGCCCGGCAGGCAGGACCGACAGAAATCCGCGACTACACCCCGCGAAATGGCGGAATCCAACAGCGAATTGGAATTCGAAAATTGTAGAATTACACTGCGGCGTTCTGAAATGTTGCCGCAGGTCACAGATAGAAACTGAACCGGGAGTTGTTGACGATGGACCAGGACGAAATCCTGATGGACGCTGAAGAGCGTATGGAAAAAGCTGTCAATGTTCTTGCCAATGCGTTGAAGGGGATTCGAACGGGGCGAGCAAACCCAGGTTTGGTGGATTCCGTTCGCGTTGAGTTCTACGGCTCACCGACGCCACTGAAGCAACTGGCCAACATCAGTGTCCCGGAACCTCAGCAGATCATGATTCGCCCGTTCGACACCGGTAGCCTGGATGCCATCAGCAAAGCGATCATCGCCAGTGAACTGGGAATGGTGCCCAATAATGACGGGCGAGTAATTCGACTGAATGTTCCGCCATTGTCCACGGAACGTCGAAAGCAGATGGCCAGCCGGATTAAGGACCTTGCAGAAGAATCTCGAGTTGCCATTCGCAATGTGCGTCGTGACGCCAACAAGCATGCCGACACGTCAGAAAAAGAAAAAGTCCTTTCTGAAGATGATTGCAAGCACACGAAAGATCAGGTTCAGGAACTGACCAAGAAGTACGAAGGTCTTGTTAACGATCGGGCGGCTTCGAAAGAAAAAGAAGTGATGGAAAACTAACAGGAACGCGATCTCAAATTTGCCCGCAGAGGAGCCGTGCGCGATTGTCAGGCAACTCATTCGTGAACGCTCTGCTTGAGCGTATGGGCGTGTCGGGATTTAATTGAATAGGAATCCGCTGTTTCGGCTTGTTCCACCAGGAAATCGACGGTCAAATGACGTCCGATCAGACGTAAACGGGCAACCCTTCGGCCTCGGCGGTGAGTGGTGGACGAATCAAAACTGGATTCCATTTTTCAAACCTGTGCCTCCAACATGCGGCGACTTGTTCCCGCATTGAATGAACTGGAACGGCAGTCTCAGATTCTGCAGCCTCAGCCACTTGCGGGGCGAGAATGGTTTGAGCTGCTTCGGCAAAAACTGGTTCCTCAATTGGGCGAACAGGCGTTTCTTGTCGTCGCCGTTGTCGGTGGAACCAATATCGGCAAGAGCGTGATTTTTAATCATCTGGCCGGATGCAAAGCCAGCGCGAGCAGTCCGCTGGCGTCAGGAACCAAGCATCCCGTTTGTCTTGTGCCAGAAGGGTTTTCAAAGGCGCACGATCTGCAATCGGTCTTTCCTGATTTTCAGCTTAACGAATGGACAGATGCGTCGTTGTCGCTGGAAGAAAGCGACGCTCATCAGATTTACTGGAGAACAGCGAAAGAGCTTCCGGCATCTTTGTTGATTCTTGACACTCCTGATATCGACAGCGACGCACGCGTGAATTGGGTGCGGGCCGACGCGGTGCGACGTTGTGCCGATGTCTTGATTGCGGTGTTGACTCAGCAAAAATACAACGATGCGGCCGTGAAAGAGTTCTTCCGCAAAGCGGGCGATGAAGACAAAGCGGTGCTGGTTGTGTTTAATCAGTGTCTGCTTCCTGAAGATGAACCTTATTGGCCCATCTGGCTGAACACGTTTTGTCGTGAGACTCATATTCATCCGGATGCGGTCTATCTGGCTCCGAACGATCGCCGATCCGCGGAAGAATTGCGGCTGCCGTTCTTTGAACGAAAACTGAATGCCAACGGAGAAGCGCTGCCAACGCCAGATGAAGCGCCAAGGAATTTGGCGGCGGATCTGGCTCGACTGAAGTTTCGTGAAATCCGAATGCGAACGCTGGTTGGTTCGCTGAAAGAGTTGACTCATCCGCAAAGAGGTATTCCCGGCTATCTGAAGGAGATTCGTTCGGCCAGCGACGACCTGGCACGCACTGCCTCACGACTTTCCGCAGATAGTGTGGTGCAGATCAGAAACTGGCCCGGTCCAGCCAATTCGTCGGTGGTTACGGAAATTCGAGCCTGGTGGCATGGACGACAGGAAGGCTGGGCTCGCAAGATTAACGCGACCTATACGACTGTCGGTAATGGATTATTGTGGCCTCTTCGTGCGGCTCGCCGAGCGTTGCAAGGGGACCCGATTCCGGCCATGGACGATTATCGCAGTCGTGAGTGGGCTGCGATCCTTGTGGTTGTGGAAGAACTCTTCGACAAACTGCAATGGATGGCCGATTCCGGAAATGAAATCCTTCGACCTCGCATCGAATCTGTGCTCTGCGGCGAGGCGAGGACCAGTTTGCTGACGCTGTTAAAACAAAAACACGATGCGGAAGATTTTGATCAGGAATTGCGCGAAGTTGTGAACGAACAGATGCTCAACCTCGAAAAGACCAAGCCTGATCTCTTTGGCATCTATCGACAATTGAATAACGTGTCGGCAGCGGTGCGGCCAATGACAAGTGTGGTGTTATTTTCAATCGGTTTTGGTCCGGCCGGAGAACTTGTCGCTCCGATGCTCGGCCACGCAGCGGCCTCGGCCGTCATTCATGTTGTGGCAGATGTGGCTGGCGGGGCGACAGCGGCGATCGCGGGCGAAGCAGCCGTTGCCGGCGCTGCTGGTTCCGGAGCGGGATTTCTTCAGGCCTGGTTTCACGAGCTGCATACGTCCTTCACGACTCGACGGGCCGCCTGGTTGACCACGCTGATTCATTCAGAGTTGCTGGGTGGCCTGCCGCAGGAACTCAGGGCTGCTTCGGAGCTGACGAAATGCGATGCCTTTGTTGACGTGCAGAAGTGTGTTACTGAACTGGAAGGAATTGGCATGTCGGCTACGTAACGACGACATTCCTCTAGCACTACCTGTAAGCATCGTTGCAACTGGCATCGTTGCAACTGGCATCCAGCGAAAGCTCCCACCGTGAAAGCATCTCATGTCACTAACACCTGAACTTGAGCATCTGACAATTCTTGCCGAGATTGACGATCTCGTCGCTCGAATCCGCCGATGGCTCGAACATGGACCCGCCTGGCATCCTGCCATCAAGGCTCGATCGGTCGTGACTCGCATCGTCGATCGTGTGCACTCGCTGCGGATCCGACTGGAATCGCCACTTGTTGTTGCCACATTCGGCGGCACAGGAACCGGGAAAAGCACGCTCGTCAATGCGCTTGTTGGACAGGAGGTTTCTCAATCGGGACGACAACGGCCCACGACGACAATGCCGATCCTCCTCGTTCATCCTGATTTTGAAACGAATGCACTTGGACTGGATCTGAGTCAGTTTCAGGTGAAGCGAATCGACGCTCCGGTGCTGCGAGATTTGATTCTGATTGACTGTCCCGATCCTGACACCAGCGAAGGCGCAGACAGCGGCAGTAATCTGGCACGACTTCGCTCGATATTACCTCATTGCGATGTGCTGCTTTATGTTTCGACGCAGCAGAAGTATCGCAGCGCCAGGATTTCTGATGAACTGTCCGATGCGGCAGCCGGTTGTCGTCTGGTCTTTGTGCAAACGCACGCCGATCAGGATTCGGACATTCGTGACGACTGGAAACAGAGCCTCGCTCCAGCGTATCAGGTCCCAGACATGTTCTTCGTCGATTCGCGCCGAGCCACGCAGGAACAAAATCAGGATCAACGGCCGTCGGGAGATTTTGGACGGCTGCTGGAACTCTTGACGAATCAACTGGGAACGTCCAGGCGAGTTGCGATTCGCCGGGCGAACCTGATCGATCTGCTTGAAGAAGCGCTGACCGTCTGTCGCCAGGATTATGACAAGTGCCTGCCGGATGTTCGCAAGCTCCAGGATGTTCTGGAGCAGCAACGAATCAAACTGCGAGATTCTCTGACGACTCAATTGCGTGACGAGCTGCTTCTGAATCGCAATCTGTGGGAACGCAGGTTGCTCAGCGCGGTGACGGATATCTGGGGCTTCAGTCCATTCAGTTCTGTTTTGCGATTTTACAATGGCCTTGGGGCGTTCATCGCGTCATTCAGTTTTTTCAGAGCCCGATCGTCGGCCCAGATGGCTTTGATTGGGGCGATGCAGGGAGCTCGCTGGATCAAATCGCGAGTGGAAGAGACGGAAGCGGATTCGACACTCGAACGATTGGCTTCGTTTGGAATTACAGATCAGCTTCTGCAGGAATCAAGAATGATCGTGTCGGGCTATGTTCATACGGCCGGCATTGAGTCGACCGAATTTACGGATCGTCGTGACCTGACTCTGTTGCGGCGAAGGGCCGCTTTGGTGGAAGGTCAGTTTCTTGGCGATGCACGTCGAGCCATCGACGAAGTCATCGAACAGCTTGCACAACAGCATTGCACAAGGTTGATTCAGTATCGATACGAAGGACTGTTTCTTCTGTATCTGGTCTTTCTGATCGGGCGCATCGGACACAATTTCTTTTGGAGCTCATTTCTGGCACCAATTCTTGGATTGTCAGCCCGGGCGGAACCGTTGCTGGCGGTCGACTTCTATATCCCCGCTGTGATTTTCCTGGTCCTGTGGTCGGGAGTGCTGGTCCTGAGCTTTACGTGGCAGCTCCGCCGAGGGCTCGCCGAGCGAATTCACCATTTGGCGCAGTTGATGGTCGAGAGTCGTATTTCTGATGGACTGTTTCCCGATCTCGACGGAACGTGTCATGAAGTCGTTCGCGAAGATCGGGTCGTGACTGAGCTTCTCGAGCGCACTTCTGAGTTTCGTCGTCACCTGGCAGAGTCAACATCGTTTCTTGGCGGACAGCGTCGTTGAAAACCGATCATGGATGTCTGTTCTAAGAACGCCGAACAAGACCGGGACTGGCTCGTGAGCAAGCAGAAAACGCTGCCAAACAGGCTTTGGAATGGCGTCTGTCGTGGTTGTTCATACGAATCGCGGTCACGATTGATCTGTTTCACCTTCAGCCGGAGGCGTGCGCGAATGCGGCCACCAACGTACGCCTCCGCCTGAAGGCGGGACAACAAGCGAACATTGAACGGTATTGCGGTTAAACAAAAACAGCTCCGTCGGCGCCATTTAAGGAATAGTGCCTTTACGTTTG
>JBGSVD010000154.1:0-41136 GCA_041753135.1 Planctomycetaceae bacterium | reverse complement strand
ATTTGTAGCAGCCCTTTTGCAAAGGGCTAGGAAAATCATGAAATAATTTGGCTACAAATCTGCATTTAAATCCGAAGCAATCCGCACATAAACCCCGTGGTTTACGCTGTCTACTGCGTTTTCGATCGGTTCAAGTGCGGTCTAAAGCTGACTCAAAGCCCACGCCACGGCATCGCGAATCAGCGGCTCTGCGTCTTCCAGTAATGCCTCAAGTTCAGGTTTCGCGGAATGGTCACGCCGGTTTCCAAGAACGATGGCCGCATTCCTTAACAGCCCTGCCCTGCCCGGTCGGGAAAACGGCGTGCCTGCGAACCGAATCTGAAATTGCTCATCATTTAATCGAAGCAACTCGCGACAGTCGACCGGATTCAAGTCCGGTTGATGCTGAAATTCGGGTAATGTTTCTGAAGGTGCAAATCGATTCCAGGGACACACTTCCTGACAAATGTCACACCCAAAAAGCCAGTTGCCAATGCCGTGTCGCAAATCCAGCGGAATCGGTTCCTTGCGATGTTCAATCGTCAAGTAGCTGATGCACTTGCGAGCGTCCAGGACACCGGGTTCCGGAAATGCATCAGTCGGACACGCATCAAGGCAGCGTGTGCAAGTGCCGCAAAATGTCTGTTCGAGCGGTTCGTCGTACTGCAATTCAATGTCAGTCAGCACTGCACCAAGGAAGAACCAGCTTCCGATAGATCGGCTGATCAACATGGTATTCTTGCCAAACCATCCTATACCTGAAAGCCTCCCGAAATCCCGTTCCAGCAGCGGTGCAGTATCGATAACGACTCGCGTTCGCGCCGAAGGAATTTCCTCACGCAACAAACGCCCCAGCTTTTGAAGACGGGGCTTCAGCGTGTCATGATAATCCGCAGACCCCCAAGCATACCTGGCCACTCGGGCGCCAGCTTCAGACGGATGACTTCCGTCGTTGTAATTCATGGCCGCCATGATGACACTGCGAGTTCCCGGCATAACGCCATCTGGATGCCGATAAGCGTCCTTGCGTCGTTCGATCCACTGCATGTCGGCGGCGTAACCGCTCTCTATCCACTCCAGAAGTCGATGAAATCCCGTTGGAGTCACCGCCGGTGCAACGCTGATCTGCGCAAACCCAAGCTCGATACCGAGTGATTTCAGTCGTTCTGTAAGCTGCACTCGGTTCGTCATCGAGTTCTCAAAACTATGATTCCGAACAACATTGACGTCTCACTCGATCGGATGAAGATGCGACGGATAGATCCAGCAGCCAGGAAACAACTTGAGCGATCTTCACAACATCACGCGGCAGGACTGCGAGAAGCCAATCCCGTCCGGCACGACACGTTTGCCTTCACTCTGGCCGACCACAGATGCAGCGTTATAACGAGCTAAAATGCTGACGTCCGATGGCCGAGATTTCATTCGCAGCAACATGCTGTAATGGCGAATAATGCGGATGGCGACCATCCTTGTAGGGATCGTTGCTTCGAGTGTTGTAGCAGCAAATAAACGCCCATCGAGGATTTTCGCTGAGATTCTGATCCGAACGATGAAGCGTGTTACCATGAAACAGAACGGCGGAGCCTGGATTCATTTCCACATGAACCAACTCCATTCTCTGCAGCGCTGCATTGACTCGTTCCATATCCGCGCCGGTCTGGTCGCCACGTTTAACGTGATCGATGCGACCCATTCGATGCGATCCTCGCAGCACCTGCAGGCAACCGTTTTCTTTTGTCGCCTTATCAACAGCGAACATGCAACTCGCCATGTCAGGAAACAAACAGCCATTGTTGTACCAATAGCCATAATCCTGATGCCACGTCCAGGCGCCGCCAACGCGAGGCTCTTTCAGAATCATCTTGTGATGGTAGTGATAGACTTCGTCACCCAATACCGCTTCAACTGCCGAAACAAGTGGTTCTGCCTGAACGATGGCCGAATAAATCGAGCCCGCAGGCAATTCGTTTTCAACAACTAAATCAATGGAGCCACCTTCACCGTCAGCCCGTGAAGTTCGAGCCAGCGCCAGTGCTTGATCGCGACGAGCGATTTTGCCCAGCAATTCGGTTTCCTCGGCATCCAGCAGATTTTCGATGACAATATATCCATCGCGATCAAAGGCTTCGATGGACTCAAGCGTCAAGAATTCTGTTCTCATCGTGACCTCAGGCTTTCAAGAACTCGATCGTTTCTCGAACACGAATCGTGCCTTCATAAATGGCTCGCCCAGTAATGGCACCAATCAGATTAGGATGCTTCGCGGCAATATCTTTCAACGCCGCTATGTCATCCATGGTGGTTACTCCTCCGGAAGCAATCACCGGCAATCCCATATCCGCCAATGTACGAAAGTCATTGAGCGTATTCTGGTCGATGCCCTGCATCATGCCATCATTTGCGATGTTGGTATAGATCACCGCGGCGAGAGGCACCCCGACAAATCGCTGGGCCAATTCCGTCACGGAAACCGTTGAGACTTCCAGCCATCCGTCAGTTGCGACCATCGAGTCTCGCGCATCAAGACCAAGTGCCAATTGGCCCGGAAATCTGTTGCACATACTGGCAAACCAATCTGGCTCGCGCAGTGCCTTTGTGCCGATGATCACCCGATCGACACCAGTCTGTTCAATCGTGAATTGAATGCTCGCCTCATCACGAATCCCTCCGCCCAGTTGACATGGCAATCCTGTCGCTTCAATGATTCGCTGGACCACAGCCTGATTGACCGGCCGCCCCACTTTTGCACCATCCAGATCCACAAGGTGCAAACGCTCCGCACCTTCATCACGCCATCGCAACGCCATCTCAACCGGATCATCCGAAAAGACCGTACTGTCGTCGTAATTCCCCTGACGAAGGCGAACGCATCGGCCATCCAACAGATCGATCGCAGGAAGCAGTTGAAGCATAAAAAGACCCAACGGTAACAGTTGATTTTGAAGCAATTGAATTCGGCGATGCTGCGACTTCACTCAAACGCCGCACAACGCTGAAGAACGGTTCGATAGCGACAAGCAAGCCAATGGAACAGATTGTTGTCGAGCCCTATAGGAGTTTGGTTTCAGAGGTGTGCCGTTCAGTCAGCAACCGGACCTGAGACCTTACGAAAACCATCCGGCTGACGGATGCCAGAGGGCATCATTGTGGTGCCACAATACTGGATGTCGCATCGACAAAATTTCTGAGCAACTGCATGCCGCATGACTGGCTTTTCTCAGGGTGAAATTGAGTCGCCATGACGTTTCTTTTGGCAACGACAGAAACAAACGGACGGCAATAGTCTGTCGTTGCCGCAATCCACGTTTTGTCAGTCGGCACGATATGGTAGCTATGTACAAAATAGAACCACGGCTCAGAGGCCAGGCCTTTCAAAAGGCCATGATCCGGCTGAGAACTGCAATCCAGCTGATTCCATCCCATGTGCGGAATTTTGTATTCCGACGGCAAATCGAAGCGTTGAACTGATCCGGGTATCACTCCCAGCCCTTCGTGTTCCCCATCCTCAAACGACACATCCATCAGCAACTGCAGCCCAAGGCAGATACCAAGAAACGGACGATCGGCAGCAATATGATCACAGATCACGCCGGTAAGGTCCGCTTGCCGCAATGCCGCTATCGCATCTCGAAACGCGCCAACACCTGGCAACACCAGACGATCGGCGCTCGCAATCTCGTTCACATCGGAACTGACACTGGCGTTCTCACCAATGCGTTCAAAGGCTTTCTGAACGCTTCGAAGATTACCCATTCCGTAATCAATAATGACGATGGATGACATGAATTCTCTCTATCAGTCCGGCAAAGTCTGTGGTTCAGAGGTTGATCTTGAACACATTCGATTCACTGGCGCTCACCGTAATCGTAAGCGCCCCCTCGGCTCGAGCCACAGGGAGCCCTGCTATATTCATAAAACCAATATTGTAGTTACCCGCCGGTGCTCCAAAGTGAGAAGCATCGTACATCAACCGAAAATTCCCCTCGGGGTCACATGTTGCCCAGACCACTGTCCGAATATCCTCCGGCCCCTCGCTGATGGGTTCGAAACTAACCTGAATTCCGGCCGCAGGAGCGCCGGATCTCATCACCTGACCAGTGACCTCAAATAACGGAGGCCCGATGTAGGCTTCGGCAGTCATCCACGTCCAGTAGCCGTAAAGCATCGCAAGGATAAGCACCGCTGCTGGTCCAGCCTTCTTCAAAATGAAATCCGACAGCAGTGCTCTCTCTTCCGCTGCCTTGATATCTTTTGCTGTCTTCGAAGGAGATGAAGCCGACTCTCGCTTTTGTTGGTAGGCTTTTGAAAGTGCCTCTGCCGCAGTTCCAGCCGTCTCCATCGCGGAGGAAGCCGCCGAAGGCCGAGGAGATTCCGAATATGCCTTCTTCTCTCGGTCTTTCTTTTTTGAAGACTCGAAATCCCTCATCATGTCGGCCACAGAAGCCTTGCGATCACCGAAGTCACTGCGACCGGCCCCCGGCGAGCGACCAGTTCCAGCGCCTGCTGGACCACCTAGTACTGAAAGCGGATCAAACTTCTCCGGTTCAGCAACTTCGGGCGTCAGCTCAATGGGCATGTCAACCAAGTCTGCCGGCTCCTCATCTGCCTGAGCTGCGGCTTCTGGTTCTGATTCCAGATCCTTGTCCTCAACATCAGGATCCGGAACTAAAAATTCGGCTTTGCATTTGGGACACTTTCCTTTCGTCCCAGCTTTTTCATCCTTGATCTTCAGTACAGATTCGCAGCCAGTGCATGTATATCGAATGGTCATACTCAAAGCTCAATGAACTATTGCTGTGATTTCATCTGCGGCAAACTGCGCCGTGCAGTATCACCAAATGACATAGTCTAGGCCGGGAAGTCACAATCATTCCCGGCTTCAGCGCAGGAAAACGCCAGGTTGACAGGAAATCGTCAACCTGGCGAATGTAAAAATCTACTCGTTCGTCCGCGAAACAGGGACTAGAAGTTTCCTACGGGGACGCCGTTTGACATGTTTCCGAGCGATTGCCAGACAATTAGACCAATCGACTGCGAAACCGGACGTGCTGAGCCGTCCGCGAGTCCCACCATACAAATGTCACCGTGAGAAGAGCCAGCATACTCCCAGTGGAGTTTCTTGTTCGGGCCGTCGAGTGTCGAAAACATCGTCGCGGCGCCACCCCATGCCCAGCCATCATAAGCAACCTGATTCGGAGTTCGAGGAACCACCTGTTTGATCCCGGAGAAACGCTCTGCTTCGGAAATCATGATCGTCTGAGTCGTCCCGTCTTTGATGTCGCCCATGCGAACCGAACTATTGACGGTAAAGATGCCTACATTGCCACTCAGCTGATTGAAGTTGTTCGCAAGTGTTCGAACCTGATTCGTCTGATACTGAATCTGATCCGGAGTCAGATCGAAGATTGCTCTCGGAGTCTGGCCTGACGTATCAAACACTCGCCCGGAACCCGCACACCCTGCGTAGTCCATGCCTCCGCCCCCGATCGGTCCTGTTGACAACGCCGTCGTCGCATTTGAATCGATATAAAGGTTGTGAGAGAACTCATTCGCTCGCTTCAGATTGGATCTTCGCGATGGACAATAGAATGATGGGACATCAAATGAGGCAGGCGCGTATCCAATAGCTACCCACTGAGCTTCGTTTCTTCGCTCCGCATTATTGAAAACGTTGTAATACGGCTTCCACAACTGGTAGAGATTGTCCTGTTCAATGTATGGAAGCAGATGGAAGACCCAACTTGTCCCATGCAATGAGAGCCCGAAACGGTTGTCTGTTGCTTCAGTCCCGTCAATCGTCTTCGCACCGGTTTGTGACAAATCCACATTCGACGGAACCCGGGTCGAGATAATTCCTGGGGGAAACGCATTGTGAGAGTCATGGTAGTTGTGCAGCCCAAGCACCATCTGCTTAATGTTGTTAAGACAACGCGATCGATTCGCCGCTTCGCGAGCCTTCTGTACCGCTGGAAGCAAAATAGCCACAAGAATCGCAATAATGGCGATCACAACGAGCAACTCAATCAGAGTAAAGCCCCGTGTTCGCTGACGAAGAGTACGCATAACATGTCTCCCTAACCGACCCAATACATGCACAGGCAAAAACAACGGACCAAAAAGTCAACAGAGATCACCCACCAGGAGATCCTTCAGTGTGACCTTATTGTTCAAAATTCTTCTGACACAACACACATCATTTCCGGATTTCTTACCCCGATCAAGAAATTCGTCCCAAATCGTCAGCAACACGCTGCTCGAAAAGCCATTTGCCTTCCCGCAAAGAGGAAAACAAAAGACGCTTGCGACCCATTCTTCAGGCAAACCACGGATCGCAATTTTTTCAGCAAACGGCATTCCGCGGAAAACCTCATTTTTGAGCGGACATCATCGAACTCGGAGGATTCTTGGCCAATCGACATAAAATCGCTGCCCCCTCGCGTATCAGATCGTCTTCTGCCGCAAAGGAAACGCGAAAATGAGTATCTGACGGACTGAACACGTTTCCGGGAATGATCAGAAGATTGTTGCGAATCGCTTCAGTCACAAATTCCGTACCTGTACCCCATGGAGCTTTGAGAAACAGATAAAACGCTCCTTGACCGCCCGTAATTTCGAAATCGTCTTTCAGCAGACTAACCAGTAAGTCGCGTTTCCGACGATAATCTTCAACGTTGTGCTTCAGGTCCAGCTCCCAGGCTGTCACTCCAGCCCATTGCACCGGGTGAGGCGCGCAGACAAAGGTGAACTGCTGCAACTTCAGCATCTGCTGAATAATGTACTGAGGTCCATGCATGTAACCCAGTCGCAGGCCGGTCATCGAGTGAGACTTGCTGAATCCGTCAATCACAATCGTCCGATCGTTCCATTCGGCAGGACTGTGGAATGGCTCGTCATAGCAGAAGACACGGTAGATCTCATCGCTGATCAGGGCAATATTCTTTTCCGCTGCCAGTTCCGCAAGTGCTTTCACTTCCTCCGCAGAGGCTACCGCGCCGGTCGGATTCCCAGGGCTGTTGAACAAAATTACTTTCGTGCGAGGAGTGATCGCTTTTCGCACATCCTCTATGCGAATCCGGAAGTCAGGGTACGTCGACACCTGCACAACCTTTCCCCCAGCAAGAGTCGTCAGATGGCGATACATCACGAACCACGGATCAAAGACGATCACTTCATCATCGGGATTAATCAGAGTGCACAATGCCAGCATCAGCGCTCCGCTTGTGCCGGATGTGACGAAAATTTTGCGGTCAGGATGGTGGTACCGCTCGTCAACATCCTTTTGCAGGATATTCAGCAGCGGAACAATTCCCTGAGTTTGACTGTACGCATTTTTCCCATCCTGCACCGCTCTGCACAACGCATCTTTGATCTCCTGGGGCGTATCAAAGTGAGGCTGCCCGATGCTTAGATTGACCGGCCGAGTCATCGTCGCCGCCAGATCAAACACTTTTCGAATTCCCGATGCATCGATGCGATGCATGCGTTCCGCAATCCAGGATTCGCTCACAAACTACCTTTCAAGATTATGCGTCTTCAGCCCACAGGGTCAACACTGCTCGGCAGGCCGGTAAAACGATTCAGAGTGGCAGGCTGTTCTTGCGGCAGAGTCGCAGTGATCCTCCACACTCGGACCATGCTGCCAAATTCTGAAACTTAGCAACCTGTTCGGCAGAAGCGACATTAGAAAACACGTTTTGCCAGTCGAACCAACCTGGAACCGTGATTCTGACTATTCGGTCCAACTGATACAATCTTCGGAATGCACGAAGCCTATTTTCAAACATACTTTGACGCACATGGATTCCTCGGCCCGTGGCCAAAGGCATTTGCGATCATCACGGCATTCGAAACAACCGGAGAAGTCTGGACTCCCGAACGAAACTCCGATGCCGACCGGCAACTTCAAGGGGAATTGGACGCATGGTCCGTCTGGCATCGACGCGCAACGGGCTTTTCTCCCTCGTCGGGACACTCAGAGCCTGGCTGGGCCGCCGAATTGCCGTTTGAAGACGCCTGTGACCTCGGCCTGAAGTTCCTGCAGGATGCAATCTACTACGTGGAAGATGACCGTCTATTCGTTTCCTACTGCGACAAACGGCGCCAGAGAATGCCGGTCGACGTCTTCCAGAATCGAATTCGCAACATGCAATCGCCGCTGTAGTGGGTCGCCACTTCTTTTGAGCTGACGAAAGGCGACTCGACGCGTGCATCGATCCCTCAACCGCGAAACGCCACGGCCGCTATTTCGGATTGCCCGCGTTGGGAGTCAATATTGAATCCTGAGGCGACGTCACACTGCCGGTAAACCGAATTGACCCTGTCCCGGAAAGTGCAGGAAGCTTCTGTATTGTGAGATCATCGACATGCACTTCTTCGACATCTGCCTGGCCAATCAAACCAAGTGTAACCGAAAATTCTGTCGGTGCTCCAATGGGGCGTATCATTTCGAATCGTGTCCATTCAGAATCCAATTCTGTGCGAATACTGCTTTCTGGCCCCAATTCAGAATCAAAAATAACGAGAGGTCGCTTCGATTCAAATGAATTCGTCCGGCCTCTCCGAATGCGACCACTGACGACCATCACATCACCTTTGTCGGCGGCGAAACCAGGCGTGGAGACCATTAACGGCATGGAGTCGTCTCTGGATCCTCGCCCCGATTGAGGATTTGCTTGCCAGGCAATCAGCCGCAGGATTCTCCCTGCTCGCGGATCCTGAATAATGTCTGCCGTCGACGAATACGATGATTTTGACGAAGCCTCCAGACTCCATCCCTCCTGAGAAGCCGATCGTAGATTCTCAAAATCACCAGACAGCAGAAGATTATCACTCAACCGATGATTCTGCTGATCCAAATAATGCGTCAGCTTCCAGTGATCAGGAAGTGTGGCAAACGACATCGTATGCGGCGACGCTGACGGTGAAGACAGATTGCGTATTGCGTCTTTCCAACAAGCCTGCTGCGCCAGTCGAACGTACAACATCGAATCTCGCGACCGCTGCGCAGTCTCTCGATAGTCTTTATTATTGAGCTCAAATTCAGCACGATCCAGCATCTGCTTTGCCTGCGACATCAGCCCATCCACTCCTTGTGGAACGGTGTGCTCTTCACGAAGCAGTTCAATGGTTTCCAGAACTCGCACATATTTGAGCGATGCGAGTTCGGCCATACGAGCAGCCGCTCTTGGTGCCATCGCGTGTATCTTCTGTTCCAGCTCCGGGATAAGAACTGCTGGATTGGATGAAACAATCAAGGCGGCACTTTGATCAAAGTTTTTGATTTCCAGCAACAAACCGCCTGCGGTGACCTCGCGAGGCAAGCCACTAATTCCTGTCGTGGAAATCTGCCAGGCAGATGCCGTTTCCGACGCCGCAACGACAAGACTGACTTCCTGTCGAAACATTGCCCCCGGCACAAACTGAGTGACGCTGTCCCATGAAGTCGCCAGGATCAACGTGTTTCCACTGCTGGTGATAACGGCTGCGTCATCCGTCACCGGTCCTTCAACTCCGCTCACGGTTGCGCCGACGCTGCGTCCGCCGAGCGCTGAGTTAATTCGCGAACGAGCATTCTTGCTGCCAGGAGCTTTAAGCTTTTCTTTTGTCTGAAGGGTCAGGTAACCCTCCATGCGTCCACGAGCCAGAAATGGCTCCAGCAATTCAATTTCCAGACAGGCGAGCTCTATGGCGATTGCCGTTTCCCGGTCCATGGGATTGTCGATCTGCAGAGCATGCGTTTTCCAGAACCCAACGCCCTTATATCCCGCGGACAAAGCCGTGTAGACTCCATGATGAATCTGTTCGGGCTCAATGAATGGCTGCCGATAACCCAAACTATTTCGCCATCCCTGTTGAAACGACGATGGTTCCGTCTGCACCCAGGTCCATGGGAACGAAAGCTGCCCGGCATTCTGCTGACGACTAATCAGCAAATTTCGAAGTGAGCCAAACGTTACATCTCGCCCGACGACATGCCGCCCCATTCCAACAAGATCTACCTCCCGCGCCACAGCCCCTTCTGCGGCTGTCACATCAGCCATTTGTAGTCGCTGAAATACCCGATCTGCACTCCGAACTTCTCGTGACACTGCCAGAAGTTGAGCTTGGTCTTCCGGGGCCACTCGAGTTCCCAGCACCCAGGCGGAGACATTCGGGCATTGCTGATTCAATGGCGGAAGCGCCTGAGTCATTCGAGAAAAGTCGCCCGGTTCAAACTCCGGATGCGGAGGGGTGGCCAACACGCCAAATTCTGAATTGTAAAGTTCTTTTGCTCGATCTGTTGCGCGATAATCTGGTACCCAAACCGCATTGAGCCCAAGTTGCTTCAGCGTCTCAACATGTTCAGAATGATCCGGCGCCATCCTCAGAATGACAGGACGCTGATTAAGCATCAACCCGCCAAGCTCGACATCAATCGGAACAAAGTTTTTTTCCAGACGTGAGTCTGACGTTTTTGCGGAACTCACCGAAACAAGCGGCATCAGGGACTTCGCAGGAACGATCACCGGCCCAAAGTCGGCGGCACCAATATCAAAAAAGGCTTCGCCTGGAGAAGCCTCCAGAACCAGTGCCAGCCCCGTCACCACGGCCTGCTGCATGTTGACGCCACGATGATTAAGATCCGCGCGAATCCTGCGAACCTGCGCCTCAATGGCCTTTTGCGTTGCCTGAACCTGTAAAGTTTGCCACTCATCCACATTTCGCAGGACATCACCAAAAAGCATCATCTCGAGCGGCTTTCCGGTTCGCGGATCAGTCTGCCTGGGCAAGACAATAACCAGCGCGAAACGAATACCAGAAACCGTGGAATGCACTTTCACGGCAGCCATGAAATCGTTGTGCAACATTGAGGGTGATATCTGGGCTCGCACCAAGACCTGCTCGGGCGCCCCTGAATTCAGCAATCGAAAACGTTCGACGGAAGTCTTGTCGTGCTGCGCGGTTTCATGCGTTACCCGTGTGGCAGAAAGCGAATCGGATTGGTCCCACTCAAGAATCGGAGCCGTCGAAATAGCCTCGTCTGCCCGCACTGCTCCTGACACAACGGAGAAGCAAATCAATAGCAAAGCGATGCACACTCGCGCCCGGGCACGACCATCGCGGACTTTTTGCTTCCCCCAAATTGGCGCATGTCGCCAGTGAAAAGCAGGATTCTCGATTGATCCATGATGTTCTGGCTGCAATATCCTCATCAAACCGTCCGTGTTCGTTCGGCCAGAATACAAACACTGCAGACCGTCCATATTCCTGCAGCGGCCTGGAAGTTTATCAGAATCGCCCCATATTCACCGAGCCCAGATTTGAGTCTGCCTGACAGGAAATACTGGTTTTTCGGAAGTAAAAGAGACGTGGCTGCGCGGTAAAGTCGGGCTTTTCGGAAGGAATGGTGAAATTCCACATCAGTCGTTTTAAAAAAACTAATGCGGCGACATCTATTTGCTTGTGGCGATCTCGTTGCACGGGCAGAATCACGAGCAGACAGGCAATACGGCAGTTTGCCAAATCCCCTTTTAGTCAGGATCAGCTCATGTCAGCCCCCAAACGGTTCAACGAAACGGAAACCGAGAGCCTCCCAGTCGAAATGCTGGAACTGGGGCGTTTGATTGATGCCATGAAGGGCCCGGAACGAGAGAGCATTGTTCTAGCCTACAATCGCGTTTCTGACTCGATTCAGAGGCGTCGCCGCATTCTCAACCTTGTCCAGGAAGCTCTCTCTCAATTGCGGCTGGATGTGAAGTATCTCATGTTTGACCTCGAGACTACCCGCCGCGAACGTGATCAACTGCAATCGCAGCTTGAAGAAGAAGACAAAGGCTTCTAAGCCAAAATTCCGAAGCTACCTGAAAAAACAGACCCAGGATGTGTTCAAGGCAGACGTTTGCCTTGAGCACATTCTGGGTTTTCTATGCGCCTTCCTCAGGAGTTTGGGAACAGGCCAACAAAAAACGCCACAGTAAACTGTGGCGTTTCAATTTCACTCAAATTGAGCATCGATCAGGCGACGTCAAACGACTCAGCACTATCGTCGCTGATCTCGTCATCAACGATCAAGTTACCAACGCTGCCTGGTCCATGATCGTAACAGTCATCGGAATGCCACAGAGGCAGCCCTGCCGCATAACGAGCTGCCAGCATCATGACCTTCTCTTCAGACCCTGGTTTTGCCGCTGTCGGAGACGCCGGATCAACACCTAATGATCGCAATTCTTCTTCAAATCCGGCATCAAGATCACTCAGGAACTCGTAACCTTCAATTTCAGACAGAGATTCGAGTCCGGAATCGGCTTCGGAATAAACAAAAGACATTCAATGGCTCCAGTGGGGTGCAAACCGGTTGCAAAAATTGTGTCATCGATCCTTCACCTCCGTCCCTGGAGTACTATGCTGCAGAAGGTCGCCACTCACATCGACTTGCCCTGGTAATCAACCTTTGGACAAAAAAACGAGGGGGCACAAACCAATCTCTACAACAAATCACCCGAATCCTTTCGGTCCCGGATTTTTGGATCCGCGGTGCTGAATGTCAACAAAAATTCACAATCCCCAATTGTGATTCCAGCGATCCACCAAAACTGTGGCAACTTGCTGTTAGACCCTAAGCACAACGGCCTTCATCTTTGTCGTCCAGACCACCCAAATTATGAATTGACGCTTGCTATGCTGAAAAAGAGCCATTCGATTCCAAAGAGATCTGCGCCTTCCGCTTTTTGATCATACCGCGACCAGAAAGAGAATTAGCGATGCCCACAATGCGATGGCAGACCATGGGACAATGAGACAGCCTGAGAATTTTCTACGCAGGAATGCGAGCTCACAATCAACCTGATCATTTGTCCCGTTAAGATAGGCAAACAGGTGTCTCGATGCACGACACCTGAAGCCATCCCAGGAGCATGATAGCCACAGCAATAAGTCGTGCTTTCCGAGCAGGACTTTCACCGGCCATCACTGCGCCTGCTTTGCCAGTTCTTTTGCGGATTCGATAAGTCGTCGCTGACGCACGGATAGTTCGTGCACTTGCTTATTGAGGGAAGGCTGATCCTCGACAGGGGCGGATTGCAGCAGGGAGTCAACCTGTTTCGTGCGGCGATTGACCTGCAACTGCAGGTTTCGCAACATCCGAATCTCTGCCATGAGCTCCACAAGGCCTTGTTTTTGCTGTGAGCTGCTTTGCTCCTGTTGCTGATCTTTTTGCTCCTTCATTTCCTGCATTTCTTTTTGCGTTGTTTCAATCAATTGCTTCAACGATTCAATAATGTCGGTCTGAACGGACTGCGTCAGCCCGTTCACCTTCGACTCCTGAAGCCAACCCGAAACTGACCCCATATCCGACTCAATGTCTTCCACTGCCAGCAGGATGGAAACGGAAGTGCCGTCTTCTCGGAGCAGGCTCACTGTTTGCGAACATTCAATCGCCAGTTCCGACTGTTGCTGAGCCAGTTCACGACAGCGGCTATAGTATTGATCCAGCCAGTCCTTCTGAGGCGTCGCGGCCAGACTAACCGTGCCTTCGTGAATTTGTGTTTCAGCCATCAACATACGCTGGAACCGAGCCTCCAATGACGCAAGCATCATTTCTTTTTCTTCTTCTCTCAACTGCTTGAGCGTCTCTTCAAGCTCCGCTGCTGCCGCGTGAAGTTCCTCGATGGCCTGATCTTCGTTCTCGAGTGCTTTCTCTCGCTCCTGCTCTTTTAGTTCCTCCAGAGCCTGCTCCATCTGTTCGCGAGCTTTTTCCAACTGTTCGCGGCCAGGCGTCTGCTTTGATTCTTTCTTCCCGGACTGCTGACCAGACTTCTGCTTTCCTGAGGATTGCTTGCCGGAAGCCGATTCTTTCCCCGCCTTTTGCTTCTTTCCGTCTTTGGGATCGCCGTCTTTGGGATCGCCGCTCTGAGATTTTCCATCTTTGGGATCGCCATCTTTGGGATCGCCGCTCTGAGATTTGCCGTCCTGGGGATCTGCATCCTTGGGATCGCCATCTATTTTCTCGGCGTCCTCGGATTTCTGCTGACCATCAGATTCATCTCCCTCTTTGTCGGCTTCACTCCCCTGCCCTTCGGACTTTTTGCCCTCGTCACGAGCTTCCTGATCGTCATGCTCTTTCATATCCTCAAGCAGTTTTTCTGTCTCATTTAACGCTCGCTGCTGACCAGGAGCCGCACTGGAAGGCGCTTCAGCGCTTCGTGTTGCGGCGCGTGCCGATTTTTGTTCAGCAAGGACATTGCGAACGTCTTTCAACAGGCCGTTCAGTCGCTCGCGCTCGCGTTCCACGCTGCTGCGACGATCTTCGCTTTGAAGAAGCTTCAACAATACTTGAAGACTTGCAACAACTTCTGTCTGCTTCTCCGTCGCAGTGCCCAGCTCACCTTGACTCAGAAGTTCCACAACCTTTTCAATATCTTCCCCGACCTGCTCTTCTCGCCCCTTGCCGATCGCCCTTCGTAACAAGTCAGCTCGCTCCGGATCCTGCCGGCCAAGAACGTCAGCCATTTGAGTCAGCATGCGTTCAAATCGTGCATAGCGACCGCTGATGGCCAACTGCCCTTCTTCCAACTCCTTTGGCGTTAAATCTCTGGGCGATGATTCTTCGGGTGCCTGAGCGACCGGACTCGCAGCGTCTTGTGCAAGAACGGAAAACCACATCCATAAACAAGCACTGAAGCTCAGAGCAAACACAACGCTTCGAACGTTCATGAACGAATTCCTCACTTCAGAATATCATCAATCAACTGATTTCTCTGGAGCTTCTTTGTCTGCTCCAGATTCTTCTGCTGTTCGTCAAGGATGGCTTTCAGGTCACGCAAAGCCTCATGGAATTCTGCCATATCTCGCACATTTTCCAGAATGACTTTCAGGGACGCAATGACTCGCCCAACCTCCACACGAGACTCGGCCACAAGAGATCCAATCTGTCGACCATCTTGTGCAGCCACACGAAACTCGCTGACTGCATTGTCGGCGATCGGCATCATCTCGGAGGTCACGGCTTTCAGTGGATTCACAATCGTCGACCGCATGTTCTCGGCCAGTTGCTGTGGCGGGACAGCGTTGTTCACCAATTGGCGAACAACTTCCTCAAAGCCTTCCACAATGGCATTCAATTCGTTCGTCTGACGACGGAGATTATTACCACTGCGAGTCGCGCAGGTACTCAGACTGACGCGATCTTCCTGAGCGGCACCAGCCCCAGCCGAATCTACACGCTGTCCGACCTCAAGGTGAAATTCAAGGTCGCTGTTCATTTCCTCCAACTGCTTGATCACTTCTTCAAAACGACCTCGAAGAGCGATTTCGCGAGTGTAGAGCAGCGATAACAATTCTTCGATACTGACGATCCTGAACAGCATCGGCTCACTTCGAGTCATTCCGGGACCAGGCAACACATTTGAATCTGCAGCGACAACGGACAACGTCACTCTCTGCCCTTCAGACAATTCCAGGACCTGTACATCAAAGATTTCAAATGGTTCCGTTTCACTTCGCTGAATGCTGAAGTCCGATGTCCCCGCAGTCACAGTCGATCGAAACGGGCGCGGACGCCAGTTTGACTGATCATCAACAAGAAACTCGAAACCTGCAGACTTCAAACCATAGTCATCTCGAATTCGTCCGGTAATCGGAATTTTTGCAAGTCGCGTGACGGCATTGTCAATCCCCGTCATCTGTGCAACCACAATCGGTGGCTTATCTTCGAGGCCCTGAACTCTGAGACTTGCCGGGCTTGCTGACTTCACATCGTCGTCATCATGCAGAGAGAAGCGAAGATTGGCACTGGCTGGAATCTGAAGAACTCCGGGCTTAAGCGGAGTCGGCTCGGACGACTCCAAGTCAGTGGAAGCACTCTCTGGCAGAGTACGAACAATCTCGAAACGAGCACTAATCGCCTGCCCATCACTGGAGACAATTGGCAGCCCATTTGATTCCACAGAACGACCATCTCGCAGCATCAGACGCGACGATTCCCGATCACCGAACAGTTCAAACTGGTCGGACACAATGCTTGCCGATCGCAACGTCTTGCTTGATCTGGCTGTAAGTTCAAACGTTGTTCCAATCGGCAGCTGAACTTCACTGCCAGTAACAAGGATTGAGGTTTCTCGCAACTGGTTCCATCCGGTGTATTCAGGATAATTGCACTTCAGCAAGATCGAATCGAGACCAGGAGGATTGACGACTTCGACGCGATAGGGCGAACGGGTTCTGAAATCCCCAGCCAGCAATTCAATCTCAACAGGCTCCTGCAATCGAGTCACGACAAATCGAAATTTGCGATCCGACGCAGCGGACGCCGAGACATACGTTCGACTGCGAGAACCGTCCGTACGAATAATGTCGACGCGAACTCGATCCGGGACAACCCACGACTGGCCTTCTGAAGGTCCGTCATCGGGAACCATTATCTCAAGCTCCAGATCCCCACCGCGAGGATGCCGATAGACCATCTGTTCTCCGATCGATTTGAACTCCACTCGTCGATCGTCCGGCTGGGCAATGGCAGCGATGGCCAGATCAGTCGTGCGCACGTGATAGATTTCGTCGCATCGAACAAACGCGTTCCACCACCGAGTGAAGACCTGCGGTTGCGCGAACGCAAGCAATGCAACCGAAAATGCCAGTCCACCGGACAGCCAGGCCAGTCGTTTCAGATTCGACGCATCGAACACTTCATCGGATGCAACCTTGCTGGCGAGGCTGTCAGCTTCGCGCACAGATCTCTGAAGCATCGGCAGAGCGAGAGGCCCTTCACTGGGTAATCCTCGCGCAGACTCTACTGATGTAATCAGCCGATCCTGAAACTGCGGGAATCTTCTTTCGACCAGAAGAGCAAGGTCCAGATCGTGCACGCGCCGAAATAGTGGCGACAGAATTCGACTGACAAGTAACCATAACGCGGTTGGCAACAGCATCGCCAAAATGACGGCCCGGAGACCAACTGGCAATTCCAGTCGCTGAAGCTGAAACCATCCGACATCAAGTGTGGTGGTGAGCCAAAACACACCGATGGCAAAACAAATCGCCAACAACGCACCAGTCGCCGCAGCATCGCGTCGCAGACGCAATCGAACCTTCCTCAGAAGTGCCTGTACGGAGGGGGGCAGTTCAATCTGTGTTACCGGTTGGGTTGGAGAAGACATATTGTGGCGCAGTAAGGACGTGCTTCAGTTCTGAGCCAGAAAGCAGCTCAGCAGCCATCGCTGTCGCCAGAAAGTCTAAGCTCCCAGGGTTAAGAGAGAAAGAGACCCCCGACTTCCATTCCAGAATACGGCGAGGGCTGCCAAGCTTCAAGATGTTCTCAGAGCACCGAACAATCGAACAGTACTGCTCGAAAACTGGCAGACCGGGCAGACATAGTCATCGAAATCGCCAGCAAATCCCTTTGGATTCCATGGATTCCGAGGATGAGAGCATGTTGCGATGTCAGTCACAGACCCAGCGATCAATGCAGGAGGCTAGGGACAACCCGTTCTACCAGCGTGTCCAAGCGACTATCGCGATCTGGCTTCGGCAGTGTCTGCCACCGCAACGGCCTCCAAAGATTCATCCTGGATGGACTCACGAAATTGCGTGACGTCTCTAGGGTCAAGTTCCAGAATTCTTACCAACTGCAAACCAGCAAGATTCCATCCACCGGGAATTCTGGATCCATGCCGCAATTCGCCTTCGAAAAACCTCCAGACACCATCCTTGTCTGGGAGAGCCAGTCCAAGTCTCTTGAGCTCAATCCGCTCTTGCGTCAGCACACCAACTCCGCCGCGCCGCATGTCGTACGTCACCGAAGGAATGGCAGAGGAAAAGTCGAGTACATCGGGCCGGCTCGGCTCGAACGGAATTATCCAGCATCCAAGTGCAATCTGCCGCGATTCACTGCGTCGGCGACTCTCCGTCAGGTCACTGCGGTATGCAATACTCTCCATGTCATACTGTGACAGCAGTCGAGCCAAAGCCACAGAGGCCTTCTTCGCCGTATCTTCAGTACGAAAATAATTGGTGATTCGCTCAAACATGGACTTTTACTCGTCAGACAACACTGTGAAACAACTGACAGAATTTTCCGGGCCGTCTCCACAAGAACAAAAGAGTCACCACCTCGGGTAACAACTTATGTCACACAACACCACCTGAAATATGTGTTGGCCCCCGGAACAAATTGTCGAATTTCTGCGAAGCGGCGAGTTACTTCTGATTACACGTAGCGATTGTGTGGAAGATTCCGAAACTTACCGCGACTGGCTCACCGCGAATGATTCCTCAGAACTGGGTCACGGTTCGTGATTCCACTTTCTGGCCGAATTGTGCCCGAGCCTCGTCTGAGTCAGGCTCGTGCAGCCCCAACGTCGTCCGCAACCCGTCGACTTCGCACACTTGCGCGTCGCGCGTGTGAATGATTTCCAGAGCAGCCAACCGATATGCCTCCGCCATTGTCGGAAAATTAAACGTCGCGTTGGCGAACGTGTCGATCGTCATTTCGCCGACAATTGCCATCTGCCCGAGATGAACCAGTTCCGTAGCACCGTCACCCGCAATCTGAATGCCCAACAGCTTCCTGCCCGCTGGATCTGAAATCATCTTCAGCATACCGTCAGGTGAAGCCATAATGTGCGCGCGAGCGATCTGGTCGTAATGCACTCTTGCAACCTGCGCACTGCCGAACTTTTCGATGGCCTGTTGTTCGGTCAATCCTACTGTTGCGATTTCGGGAATCGTGTAGATGCCGGTCGGCAAAGATTCGTGCCCCAGATGGCGTGCGCCAGACATTGCATGACAAACCGCGCGGCGACCCTGCTCCATGGAAGCCGAAGCGAGTGCCGGCGGACCAATCGTGTCGCCCACCGCATAGATATTGGGAACTGTGGTCTGACAAAACTCATTTACGGTCAGCAGCCCACGATCAGATGGCGTCAGCCCTGCTCTGTCGATTCCAAGCGTATCAATATTTGCAACTCGTCCGAGCGCGATAAACGCTTTGTCTGCCTGAATCAAATCGCCGCCCGCCAGAGCAACTCGAACAGAACTGACACCATCCCACTTCACCGATTGAATATCACAATTTCCACGAAACACTCCGCCGTTTTCCGCGAGCTGTCGAAGGAAGAAATCAGACAGTTCTGACTCGATGAATCCCAACGGTCGAGGCGCGCGATCCAGCATCGTCACCCTGACACCCAGCGAAGCAAATGTTGAAGCATATTCGCAGGCGATGACACCGCCGCCAAGTACAACAATTGACGCCGGAAGGTAACTCATAGAAAGAATGGAATCGCTGTCGAGGATGTTCTCGTGATCGACCGCGATGTTCGCGGGATTTCGTGGGCGTGAACCTGTGGCAATGACGAAGATGGCGCCTCGCACAGTTGTTTGCTCACCAGAGACTCTGGTAATCGCAATTTCGCTTGAAGACAAGAACCGAGCGCGACCATAGGCTCGTTCAACGCCAACACGTTCAAGACACTTGCGAGTCGTTTCCTGATGAGCATGAACAACCTCGTTCAAGCGTTTCATCAAGCTTGTGATACTTAGTTCGGCATCGTGACTGACTCGATAAACATCTCCGCTGCGCCGCTGAAACGCGGTCAGCGTTAACGCCGTTTCACGCAGGGTTTTGCTGGGAATGGTACCGTATTGAACGCAGGCGCCACCAAGCTGGGGCTCTTGTTCAACGATCAGAACGCGCGCACCACGATCTTTCGCTTCCAGCGCAGCGTTTTGTCCGGCGGGGCCACTGCCGATCACAACGACGTCGAAGTAAGAGCATTCCGCAATCATGTGGTTGAGTTTACCCAATCGAGGATTTCATCACGGTGTCGTACGATGGTACCAAGTTGTTCAGGATACAGACTAAGCAACGACTGCATCGGATGAGGATCATTGATATCGACCTGATCTCCATTCGGATCCAACGCTGCATTAGCCAGATCCAAGGCAAGATTCACGGTTGCCGCCTGCAACATGCAGACTGGCGCATCCTGCGGCGAAAGCTGGAACCTAACCGCTTCAGCGACGCGAGCAGAGAGCTCCCACGAATTGATCAGTCGCGCGGCAAGTGAGATTCTATGCTCTTCCGCTGCGGCGCTGACTTCTTCATCAGTAGCGACCAACCCGAATCGGCGGCGGCGATCGGCAATCGCCTGAAGAAGAATCGGGCGACCCACATCATGCAACAGACCCGCGAGAAACGCTTCCTCGACATTCATCCGGCGAACTCGAGCGATTTCCTGAGAGAATGCCGCAGTTGCCAGCGACTTTCGAAACGACTGTCGCACATCTTTTTCAAAATCAGGCACATCAAAGACGCGACATTGACATGAAATCATCACCACAATTTCTCGAACACAAAGCAGTCCAAGTCTCGCAACGGCCTGTTGAATCGAAGAGACCGTGACTCCGGTTGTGTAACGCACTGAGTTTGAGATGCGCAGCAGATGACTGGTGAGCGACTGGTCTCGTTTAATCAGCGCGACAATGTCCGACACTTCACAATCAACGTCGCTTGTCAATTTCAAAAGTTGTGCGGCAACTTCCGGGAGAACAGGAAGTTCGCAATCGTCAGTGGAGACCAGGGCGCTGATCGCATCCTGAAGGCTCTCGTTCTTATTGGCAAGCGTTATGCTCATGCCGTCTACTTCCTGCCATACTTCGCCAGTGACAATTCCAGAATGCGCGCAGCCAAACGTGGGAGGGGAATCGAAGAAAATGGCAGGGACTTGCCTCATGGTTGGGCACTTCTTTGAGAAGTACGCGCAGAAAAATCTATCTGTACCGATTGTGCAGTCGAGAAATTCATCGGACCGGTGAATCTTCACCCAACCATCAGCGGAATCCAAAAGAGGAAACCTGCGGCACACGGTGCCGACCTCATGGCGATTTGCAGCTCTGATCTGCCAGCCACCGGCAAGCCGGAGTCATCGGCGACCCTGGAAATAACAAACCATCCTCTTTGTGGCATCAAGCAGGTTTGTGGCATCAAGCAGGCGCCGGACGAGTCCCTGAATCACAGTTGCGCCGGGAATAAGAAGCGAAAAACGCCCCAAAAGCCGCCTAAAATCCGGCTTTGCATGCCACGTTTTACTCGTCTTCGGCATTCGCTGCCGAATTCGGAATGGCTGAAGGAAAATGAAAAAAAAACGAGACCGATGCGGTTCCCGTCGTATTGACCGCACCGGATTGAAGCAGTTATCACCCCGCGACGATTGTCCGAAAGTTGCGCTGCTCGCCAGTGGAAATCAGGACTAATTGAACAGGCTCAGATCAGATCACATGACGACGTCACGGAAACGGATTCCGTGCTCGGATCGAGTCAAAATATTTGAATCATGGTCCGAATCAGAATCGACTGGTTCGGAAATCATGGAAGATCGCCGCCAGGGCCCGGTCCTGTCGAGCATTTCTGAAGGAGGATCCTACATTGCAAAAGGCCATCGGACTCATCACATGCGCTTCGGTGATGGCCGTGTCGCTGTATCTCTTCAGCGGCGGCGATCCGTCACGGACGTTGTCAGCCCAGACTGACTCCGGAAAAGGAGACACCAGTTACAGTGCTGCGGCAAGGCGTTTTCTTCAGGACGCTCGACGTAAAGCACAACAAGGCGACCTTGTTGAAGCTCGGCGTTTGGCGGGAACGGCAGCAACGCTGTCAAAGGACTGGGGTGCCGACGAAGAATCTCCAGAAGAGTTTCTGGCATCACTCGACGACTTTGCTTTCTCCGATGAGGAGGCCGCCTCTTCAGACGAAATGGAGAGCTCCGAGTCAGAAGATGTGAATCCCTTTGAGGAAGCAGAGATTGCTGAATCAGCAGATTCTGAATCTGCTGACTCACAGGTTTCCAGCAGCGACCTGCTGAAGAAGAAGCAGGCTCAGCGACTTGTAAAGGAAGCCCGTCTGGCAATGGCAAAGGGTGATGCTGCACTTGCACGCTCTCGTGCAGTCCAGGCTCGCCAGTTACATGCATCGTGGGGACTATGGGACGACCGTCCTGAGCATGTCCTCGCGGATCTGGACAAGAAGTCAAAAACGGAAACGTTTGTTGCTGGCCGAACAGTGCCGACAGGCGCTCCGCAGATTCGATCAAAGAATGCAGAAGACGATTATCAGAAGGCAACGGCACTGCTGCATCAGGCAAGAGCAGCAATGGATGCGGGCAAGCTGGCTGAAGCACAGGAGCTTTCACAAGAAGCAGCCGCATTTGACATTGCCTACGGAATCTTCGAAGACAGCCCAACACTCGTTGCACGAGATATCCAGCGACTTCAGGGAACCGGTTCGTCAGCCAATGCGACGTTTGCATCGGCCGACGCGGACACATCCCCGAATGCAGTGAAGGCACGCCAGCTTCTACGTGAAGCTCGTGAAGCGATTGTTCATGGTCGCCTGAGCGTTGCTCGTGAAAAAGCAACACAAGCTTCGGGACTTAACGTCGCCTATAATGTTCTGGACGATCGTCCGGAATTGGTCTTGAATGATATCGACGCTGCACTTCGTGGTCATGGCAAGTCCAATGGTGGATCTCGAACAGATAACGTGGCCACCCTTGAATCTGCCTCAGGCACAGAAGCTCGTCAACTAGTTTCTCAGGCAAAGACAGCACTGAAAAGTGGAGATGTGGGAAGAGCTCAGCAGCTTGCAGTGCAGGCTCAACAGCAGGACTCACCGTTCGGACTCTTTGAAGATCGTCCGGAAACGGTGCTTGAAGAAGCTCAGATGATCGCTCAGCGTGAAGCATCTCGAAACGGCAACAACGCTGTTGCCACGAAGAATCCGGTTGACGTAACGCCTGGCGGAGCATTTGGACAGCAGTTTGCATCGAAGGGTGTCGCTCCAGCCAGCTTTGGCGGTGACTTCCCGGTCCTTTCGCCTGAAGGTGAATCTGCATCACAGGCCTACCGCCGCGGTATCGTTTCACTCCGAGCCGGCAATCGTCCGGCAGCGAAAGCAGCGTTCACGGAAGCCTGGAAAAACGCGGGTGAGTTGAGCAGCAATGAACGTCGACAGTTGCAGGATTTCCTGCAAAATCTCTCAGGCACTTCAGACGTACAATTGGCTTCTGGTCAGGACAGCGGGTTCGAATCGGATGACATTGAACTGCCGATGAACCCCATGGCAGAAACAGATCCTTTGACAGCTGCCACTGAGAAGTCAGATGTTCGCTACGATCGACTTCGCACAGAAGTAATGAACAGCGTATTCCGCGCGGAGAAACTGAAGAAGGATAATCCGGAAGAAGCACTGCAGATTCTGGACAACACACTCGCAACAGTGGAATCGGCTCCTTTGAACAAGGACTCGCTTGAAACACTTGCGGGCTATGTCCGACGTAGTCAGGAAACGATCCGCGAGCACAAGGAACAGCAGGGACCAAATCTGGCCCAGCAGCAGAAAAATCGTAACGTGATGGAAACGATCAAACGCGAGAACGAATCCAAGATTCGTATCGAGCAGGAATTCGCTGAGCTTGTTGATCAGTACAACGGTCTGATGAAGGAGCACCGTTATGCGGAAGCCGAACTGCTGGCCAAGAAGGCAAAGGATCTGAATCCGGACCTTCCACAGGCAACCATTATGGTTGAAAAGGCCAAGATTCAGCGTCAGGTCGCCTTCAACAACGACGTTCGTGAACGCAAAGCCGACAGCTTTACTCAACAGCTGAACGACGTAGAGCTCGCTTCAATCATGCCACCTGGTGGAGATTTCTCCATGCCAGACGCAAAGTCATGGGGCGAACTGTCCAAACGCCGAGCCAAGTATGGCCGTGCCGACAATCGTGATCGAACAGACAGCGAACTTCAGATTGAAAAGAGTCTTGGTGAGAAAGTTTCTCTCCACTTCCATGACGTGCCTCTGACGGAAGTCATTCGACATGTTGCAACAGTGCATGGCATCAACATCGCCATGAAGACTCGTGCGATCGAAACAGAAGGTCTGACAGCCAGTCAGCCAGTCAGCATTGACGTCGATGGCATTACACTCAGCAGTGCCCTGAACCTTCTTTTGGATCAGGCCGGTGGATTGGTGTATTCGATCGAAAACGAAACGCTGATGATCACCAATCGACTTGAGCAGGACACGAAGCTCGAAACCCGCACATACAACGTTGCGGACCTGGTGATTCCAGTTGGAAACATGAAGAACAATTCCTCCAACGGATTTGGACAAAGTGCAATTGGTCTTCCTGGTGTTGCCGGAAACGGACTTTATCAGGTCAATGATGATCTCGCAGTGGGCATCAGTGGCAATGGTCGAGTGCGTTCGGGATCAAGTCCTGGTCTGCGAGACAACAACGCAGACTTCTCTGGACTGATTGAACTGCTGACAACCACCATTGAACCAGGCACCTGGGATGTGGACGGCGGAAACGGAACAATCGGAACTGAAGAGAATACGTTGAGTCTTGTGATTCGACAGACGGCAGCAACCCACGAACAGGTTGCCGATCTGTTGAAACAGCTTCGCAAACTGCAGGACCTGCAGGTAACCGTGGAAGTTCGATTCATCAGCGTCTCTGATAACTTCTTCGAACGAATCGGTGTCGACTTCGACTTCAACGTCAATGACAATATCGGCGATCCAGCAGGTGTGCCGGCATTCGGTTCTCGACAGTTGACCTTCCCATCAGGAACAACGACTGGCGGAGGTGGCGGTGGCGGTCAGCAGGGGCAGGCAGGAGACCTTCGCGGAGGCGCGCAACAAGGCGGTCAGCAAGGTGGTCAGCAAGGGCAGCAAGGCGGTCAGCAGGCGGGGCTCTTCGACCTAGTTAACCGTGTCAATTCCCCACGCGATGACTTCAATGGTCAGGCCGTAGGGTTGTCTGCTCCCGGGCAATTCACCACAGACTATGACATTCAATTCCGGCAGGGATCGTTTGAAATCGGAGTGCCGGACTTTGGAGGATTTCAGCCAAATGCAGGTATCCAGGTGGGTATGGCGATCCTGAGTGACATTGAAGCATTCTTCTTCATTCAGGCCGCTCAGGGTGATTCACGATCGAACATTCTGACTGCACCAAAAGTCACAATGTACAATGGGCAGAATGCCAGCATCTCAGACCAGACTCAACGTTATCTGGTTGTTGGCCAGATTCCGAACGTCGCTCCGGGTGCTGTAGGCTTCCAGCCAATCGTTCAGCCTTTTCCAGACGGGGTTAACCTGTCGGTGAATGGAGTGGTCTCTGCGGATCGTCGATATGTACGCCTTTCGATTATTCCGTTCTTCAGCCAGATCATCGACATCCAGACATTCACCAACGTCAACGCAGGCGGTGCAGCCGGCGGCCAGGGTGGTGGCGGATTTGGTGGTGGCGGCGGCGGATTCGGTGGTGGTGGTGGCGGTCAGTTCGGTGGTGGTGGCGGCGGCGGTGGCGGCCAGTTCGGCTTCGGCGGGATCGGCGGCGGAATCGGCGGTCAGCAAGGTGGTGGTCAACAGGGTGGTGGCCAACAGGGTCAGCAAGGCCAGCAAGGTGGTGGCCAGTCCGGAACTGTTCAGTTGCCTGTGATTTCGAACTTCTCGGTCACGACTGTTGTCAGTGTTCCAGACGGCGGTACCGTTCTTCTGGGTGGTATCAAACGACTGCGTGAAGGCCGAAACATGGCTGGTGTTCCGATTCTTAACAAGATCCCGTATATCAGCCGACTGTTCAAGAACAGCGGGGTTGGTCGAGAAACGGAAAGCATTATGCTGATGGTCACGCCTCGTATCATCATCCAGGAAGAAGAAGAGGAACTCATCATCGGAACTGCCACTGAATGACATCCAACTGAATCTCAGCCGACTCATGAGGTCTACTTCATGAGTCAGCTGTCCGAATCAGGTGCGGTCTGACCGGACAGCCAGCGTTGAATACAATTTGATGTCCTCACTGCAGTCAAGCAGTTTCGGGGTCTGAGCCGTCGCGAAGTGCGGGTTTCGCGACGGCTCTTCTCTTGCGCGGATCAGAAACCGCAAGATTTTTTGCGAACGTCGCCTGACAGACGACTGACGAGATTGGTCAAACCAACCAAGTTTCTCCAGTGGAGCCAAACGTCGCGTGTTTGGAACTAACACAACCACATCGGATCGATGGATGCCATTTCAATATTGAAGGATCACCAGCATCAAAACACCACTTCCGTTCGCAGACCGACGAGAAATGCATCTCGCTCTGTGCCATTTGGACTTGAGATATACATCAAGTCCGGCTGAATGCTGGCCCACTCTGTGATCTGCGTCTTGTAGAAAATCTCGACGGCAGCCTCCCGGTTTGTCGCCGGGGCGGAGAATCCGGCGGATGCAATTCCAACGCCGACGAGATCCGTGTCTCGAGAACTAATCGGTCCACGATAGGTCAGACCGAAGCCGTAGTAATTGTCGACGCTGTTTCGATCCGAAGGCGCCCAGCCATATTGAGCAAAGGCTCCAAGGCCCTGAGGCTCCTCTTCCGAACCGGGCTCCATCCACAGAAGCTGATCAACAGAGCCCCAGAATCCATAGTTGCCGCTGATCGTGCCTACGCCTGTTTCGAGATTATCGAAGGAATGCGTGTGATACCAGGTACCAAGTCTGTAGGTCCCGGGTAACTCCCCATCGAGCCCCAGTTGCGGAGTGATGGAAATTTCCTGCAGAGTCATGGCCCCGTAGTCACCAATCGATGCAAATGCCCAACTCGATCCTGTCGCGACCGAATACGTTGGAGCACCGTCATAAACCCCAACTTTGTAATGAATGGTGTCGGTCAGATTCAGAAAAACAGCCGCTCCCATGCCAGGGTTTGGCCATGTCGGCAACGGCACCGTCGGATTCAGTCCAAACGACGAATTGACAAAGTCTCCACCAAGATCAACGAACGCAAAGTCTGCGTTTGCGTCCTGCTTGCCGACCTTGATGATGATATCGCCATCGGCCAACGCATGTTCGTACCAATACTCAGTGACCTGAAAAGCATCGGCGGCGCGCGGGCTACTGTCAATGTTACTGTAGAACTGTGTGTCACCAATATGGTTTGCCGTTAGCGTCTGACCATGGAATGAGTTGCCGTAAAGAAAGAAACGACCGCCTTCCCAAAGATCCAAAGCGCCAGTGTCAGCAGTCAGCACGAGGTCAAGATTACCGCGGTACGCAGTCCCTTTTCGAGGATTGAATCCGCCGCGTGCCAGCGAAAAGACTTCCCCCGTGTAAACATATTCGGCCGCGATTCCATTGGAGCCATGAAGGAAATCGGGCAGCAGATGGGGAAATGGCTCCTGCGAGTCACCCTCTTGATTATTCGGACAGCCGTAGCAACCATCCAGATACCACATGCCATCCTGGCCGGGTGTTACAAGACCGCGTGATGGACAAGCAGGAACCGGCATACTGTGTTGAGCCTGGAGCGAAGAGGCCTTCAACGAAAAACACAACAGGGCGGCAAGAAATAGTTGCCTGCGTGCTAGAGCTCGGTGTCGCCGGATCATTTCGAACAATCCCATCCATGTGCCTGCCTGATGATGAATTCTGACTACGTCGAACGAGTCAGGCCAGCCCTCCAGACTGACACACCAATGGGGCTATCGGACTCGACGGCTCAGGGAGTCCTTTTGTGTTCAGCCCAAACTGCTGCACTGCGGGAAAACCGGAAGTCGACTTGAATCGATTGTCCTACTTCTGCAAGTTACCCACTCAATTTTTGCATGGGATTGTCGACCATCTTGCCGGCATCGCGAACTAAACAACGGCGATCAAACGAAAAGAACGCGGCCCGCCCTCAAGGACTTGCCGCGTTCAATCGATTTTTGTCTGATAACGAACTCTTTGCCGCATCGGAACCCAATAGAATCCGGGATCCGAATCGGCGATTTGCGTGGGCCTTTCCTGAAATGTGCGACCAAGCCGAATGTGTGTTCTGCTTAGATCACGACTTGACTGGATGCGGAACCAACTACGCACGAGGAATAACAAATCTATACAAAGCTCGCGAAGGACTCGCCCTGATCAACAACAGGTACCGTGTTGCTTATCCAGACGGCTCAGAACTGTTTCAGTCGGTACATGTTCCTTACTGAAACATTTCATCAGATACCGGTCTTAAGGGCCGGCACCGAACCCGGATCGGAAAACACTCGCCGCACCGCGTTCGGCACTTCCGGAAGGCTTTACGCGACACGCAGAGTCTGTTTTCTGTCCTTGGCTTTATCGCAGGAACGTTCGCTTCAACCAGGCGTTCTTGCGTCGCTCAAGTTCCATAATACGGCTGAAAAAACCACCCTGACTGCGACGCACAGGCTGAAAAATACTGTTGGACTGGGAGACCTGTACCACAGGCACCGCACTACGTGCAGTCGAGGCAGGAAGGATGTGCACAGCGCTTTCGCCAGCCGATGCAACAGATGTAAGACCAATCATCGCCATTGTGGCAACACAAACAACCAAACGCATGGATCCAACCTTTCACAAGGAAGCAAGGACGGTTCTCGAGCGAACCGCAGTTGTCAGAAGAAGACTACTGATTCGTTCGGACTTTCTTTGCCGCGAAGTTCCGGAAGAGTGGAACAACAAACCGTTTACTGCCCGTTTTCTGGTGAATTTACCAGACATTAGGCCTCGCATGTCAGGATCGATCGAATGCCTTCAACCAAAAAACCCACCGCAACTCCCACATTCAGGCTTGTGATTTTGGATGGGACCCACACAGGGCACGCTGTGTGAAGCTGTGTTCTGTTTCGGGTTTGACAGACGGAAGCGTGGAAACAGGCGGTTCGGCTCACTAGACTGGGCGGCTTCAATTCGAGTGACGGGCGGGTGGCCACTGCGGCTGACTCCGCGACCATGCCGTCATGTCGTCATTGATTGTTGTCGCATTCCCATCCTTCAGGCGATCACTCACAGGAGAAATATTGAATGAGTTCAGGTGACAACCAGGCCGCTGCTCCAAACGCGAAGCGTTTGTTGTGGGCTGGCTTCATGGCAATTCTGGCGGCCGGCGTTGGGTACTCCGTTCGCGGTGGTATTCTCGGCCAGTGGGCCAATCAATTTGGCTTTACGATGACCGAACTCGGAACGATCACCGGGGGCGGACTTACTGGTTTTGGCGTCGTGATCATTCTTAGCTCTTTGATCGCTGATAAGGTCGGCTACGGAAAGTTGATGATTCTGGCATTTATTCTTCACCTGGTCTCTGCCGGCCTGACTCTTGGGGCCCCAATGGCATTTGCATCTGGTGGCAAAGATGCTGCCTACAGCTGCCTGTTCTGGGGAATGTTCATTTTTGCAGTTGGCAACGGACTTTGTGAAGCCGTAGTCAATCCTCTTACCGCAACATTGTTCCCAACCAACAAGACTCATTACCTGAATATCCTGCACGCGGGATGGCCGGCTGGACTTGTACTTGGAAGCGTTGCATCAGCCCTGATGGCAGCCAAAACAGACGAAGCTGGTGCCGTGATTTCGGCAGCCGTGGACTGGAAGATCCAGATGTCGCTGTTTCTGATTCCTGTCATTGCCTACGGCTTCATGCTGTTTGGCCAGAAGTTTCCGAAATCAGAAGCAGCCGATGCTGGAGTTCCGATCGGCAGCATGATCGCTACAGTTTTTGCTCCGCTGATGATTTTCCTGCTGTTGATCCATGCCATGGTTGGGTACGTTGAACTTGGCACGGACTCATGGATTGCGAAGATCACAGGCTCGATCATGGGAAGCCCAACAAAGGGACTCATCCTGTTTTCGTATACATCACTGCTGATGTTTGCACTGCGATTCTTCGCAGGACCAATTGTCCACCGAACATCTCCTCTCGGCCTGCTGTTTTGCAGCGCAGTATTGGGAGCCACAGGCTTGACGCTTCTCGGTGGTGCTGAAACAGTCGCAGCCTGCATTGTTGCCGCATCTGTCTATGCCCTGGGAAAGACCTTCCTTTGGCCAACAATGCTCGCGGTTGTTTCGGAGCAGTTTCCAAAGGGCGGAGCAATCGCCATCGGGATGCTTGGTGGTGTCGGTATGCTGTCGGCCGGTCTTTTGGGAGGCCCAGCAATTGGTTTCCAGCAGGACTATAACGCCGCTGCAAACCTGAAAGAGAAAGCGCCCGAAGCTTACGATCGTTATAAAGCTGGCAAAGAAGAGAGCTTCTTCGGCTACACAACAGTAGGCCTTGACGGAGTCAAAGTTGGCACGCTGGAGGATAGTGGAAAGGAACTTGACCGTGTCGGGAATCTTCCAGGAGAGAGGAACGACAACTACAAGTCCCAGGCTGCCTGGTGGGAATCCGCCAAAGGATTCGCAGAAGGCGACGCGGAACCAGTAAAAAATGCTGGAATTTTTGGTGGCAAGCAGGCTCTTAAACTAACGGCCTACGTACCAGCAACGATGGCAGTCTGCTATCTGCTCCTCATCCTGTTCTTCAAAGCGAAGGGTGGGTACAAGGCGGTTCACGTTGGCGAAGAAGGCGGACATTGATCGCTTTCATCCAATCTGACGGGATGACCTGGCAATGAAGTGATTTGCCCGCAACAAAACTCCTGACGAGAGGTCGATCGGTTTTCCGATCGGCCTCTTTGCTTTGGCAAAACGAGTTATCCGGCTAAACTCGGTCTGCCTCAAAGGAGATCGAAATGCCACAAAACACATCACGACGAACGTTTCTGTCCCACAGCCTAGCGGGAATCACAGGGACCAGACTGATGATGTCGCCCAGAGCAGCTGCCGCGCCAACCATGCTTACACAAACTCACGAATTACCTCCGGCCGGCGACCGCCCTGCTCCGCCGCCTGACGGTATCAAGGTCATTAATCCCAGGGCTCGCGTTCCAGTCAGTTTCATTATTGATGATTCCACCTGCCTGGTGAACCTGGCTCACTTCGCAGTACCGCAGTTTGCCGAAGTCTTTCCCGACCGCTATCTGCAGGACTGGAAGAAACTTCCTCGCGAAATCCCCGATGACTTCGTCAAAAAGTTCGGCGACTGGTGCGGCGAAAATGGGATCAAAGGCAAGTACAGCATCGTCCCGTATCCCGCCTGCGTCGGACGATTAGATCAACGACTGCCCGGCTGGTCCCGAGATGAACTCGATAAAAGCCTGCAGCTCGTCCGTGACCTGATGGTGCCCAACTGGGACATCCATCCTGAAATGATCACCCACACTTTTGTCATCAACACAAAGACCGGGCATCCCTACAACGAACGATCTCCGCGATTCATGGAAAACTGGGAATGGAGTGTGGATAAGTCGTCCGACGAACTCACAGAGTACCTGTCGTACGCATTGCAGATCTTGAAGAACGCCGGCCTGACCTGCGAAGGAGTGACGACTCCCGGAGGCTTTGGCAATCGCGCCAGGCCTGCACTCAGTCAGGCAACCATGAATTCCTGTCGCGATGTTTTCAACACCGAAATACCTCACTACTTCCGAGATCTCTATACGGACGAACGAAGTGTTGTTCCACTCGTGCAGCGAGCATCCGGCCTAAACACAAAAGACCCAAGGTGCGTTGTTTCGATACTTGGATGCACCGGCGACTGGTTCGGCGGCTGGGATGGACTTGAGAAAGGCTCAGTCGACCAGTTCATCACGGCCGATCTTGAGGGTGGTCGACTTCCCGAGGTAATCAATAAGGGCGAACCGGCGATAATGGTCTGCCATTGGCCTGGCATTTACTACAATGGCGAAGAGTACGGCTTCAACGTATTCCAAGAAGTCGTGCGACGCCTGCACCAGCGATACGATCACTTGAGCTGGATGAAACTCAGCGAAATTGCGCGCTATTGGGCAGCAAAGGAATTAACTCATATTGAACGGCGCAACAACAGTCTGATTCTGACTGCCCCTTATGCATGCCCTGCATTCACAATCGAACTGACGACGACAGAAACACCTTCGGAAATACGAATCGCCGGAAAAGATTGGTGGCCACTTCGTCAAGCATTGTCAGTCAGCGAACTTGAATCCGGCACTTTCTGCAAACAGCAGAATGGAAAGATAATTGTGTGTTTCGATCTTTCCAAAGGTATCAACGAACTGATGCTCCACTAAAGTCATTGACTTCAAGGTCTACGCAGCCCGTCGCTTTCTTACGCGCACAGGTTTCGCGAGTCTGTAGACGATTGAGTTCCCCTGTTTTCCGCAGACATCAAAGAACTCCATGCGTCGAAAACAAAATGCGGCCTTCTGCGCCAACCAGCGAGGCATCTTGCTTGCAGTCACCAGGTCTGAAGTGGTGAAGCAATCGGGCACCTGAATGTCCAGCGCCTTCCAGAGATCCGAAGCTGACTTGAGTTTGACCTGCTGGCTGACCGTTACAAGGGTGCGTTCTTCAACGCTGTATTTTTTTCGCCAGGAACTCCGTTCTGTGGGTGGCACTCGGATTTCTTCCTGCTCGGTCAGCAGAAGATCCAGTTGCAGCCGTGGATGCGGGAACACGCCGAAATGAACGAGCTCAAGAAAGACGTGCGCAAGCGACTGTCGAACAGGGCTGAATCGCGAACTCACAACATCCCCACCACGACGATGCAGCGTGACGATCTTTTTACGAGCAGCCAAAGGCTTCACCACGACCACCTGATGATCGTCCACCAGAGCCCTGACCTTGTTCCGAATGGCCGACAACGATGCGCACTGAATCTCGATCAGTCGACCGCGCCGGTCGACCGCGTCAATCCGAAAGCCTCCGACGACAACTTCGTGTCGATCATGGTCGGAGACATAATGCTCCTTGAGTTGCTGGTGCAGCATTGTTGCCACAGTCGGACCTCCCTGCCGAACCAATCTACACAAACTGAATGACCGCAAGCCTGTCACCGCGAATCGATTACCAGAATCAATCGCCGATTCCTGTAATCAGCGAGCATCCTTCATGCAGTCGATGCCCATATAGACCACAAGACCTGCAGCAAGGATAAACATAATGTCGAGAGCCATTTGGCCCCCAAAAGGAAACTTCAGCACAAGGTCCAGGATCGCCGCCAGACCCATCAGACCTGCAACACCCATTGACCCCAGCACAATTCCCTGGGACTTGCCCGCCATTGCTCTATCTCCGCCAAAAACGAACTTCTGAATTCAATTCATCCGAGTATAAGCCACGGAAAACGTCTCGTTCCAGCCTCTTTCGCATTGGATCGACCGGATCACGAATTGTTTTCGACCGCTTCCCCATAATCCGACCGGTTTCGGGGGAAATTCGGGCCGAGTCGCAAGGTTTCCTGCCCGCATCAGGTCTGCAATCATCCAATCGTTGATTTGAGCCCCCGGACTCCAACACAAAATTCCGCGACCGCCCGATCGATTGTTGTTGCCATACTCAGCGCACCAACACGGCCGAGTCCCTGCAAAAGTCGATCTTTTACACCTAAAACCTGACATCTGTCTCCCAGGCATTTCTACGCGGCATAGGTCTGAACCCGCCGACGAGGAAGCCGGATAAGAAATGTACTGCCAAGCCCATGCCCCTCACTGGACGGAGTCACAGTTCCATCGTGATCTTCAATAATTCGATGAGTGATGCTGAGTCCTAATCCGGTCCCCTGCCCTGTATCTCGAGTCGTAAAGAATGGATCAAAAACATGCTGCAATGTCTCAGCATCCATTCCGCAGCCATCATCGGAGATCGCCAGCACCAGATTGTCGACTTGCTCCTGAAGCCGAATCCTGACAACACCACCCGGCCGAGTCGCCTGCAGTGCATTGGCGACAAGATTCAGAATGACCTGTTTAATCTGAGCCGAATTCACATCCGCGATCACGCACTTGTCGCATTCAAACTCCACGTGGCGATCCTGGTATTGCCCAAGATGATGGACAATTACCAAAACCTCTCTGATGAGCTCGGAGATATCCGCCGGCAAACGCCCGGCCTTTTCTCCGCGAGAAAAGTCCAGCAAACGAGCCGTAATGTCACCACATCGGCGAGACTCACGACGAATCATGCTGACACGATCCATCACTTCGCGCGCGTCTGATGAGTCCAGATCGACCATTTCGTAAAGCCTGAACTCCAGCGACTCCGCTGCCATCGAAATCGCACTGAGCGGATTATTGATTTCATGAGCCACGCCAGCGGCAAGAAAACCGACATTGGCAAGTCTCTGCGATCGAACAAGCTGTTCACTGCGTTCTTTCACCTTGAAGACAAGATCTTCTTCTGCCTGCTGGAATCGATCGGCCACACAATTCACGCCAGCAACCAGATCCGCAAATTCGTCTTCCCATCGCGACACGGCCGGCAATCGATGCGCGATATCGCCATTCGCAATTCGCGTGCAGCCCTGAGCAATAGCTCGCAACGGAATTGAGATCCACTGAAACCCGCATGTCAACAGGCCAACGAAGGTCACAACGACAGCCACAATCCCCCAGGACAGAATGCTTAGAAGCCGTGCCGAACGAGCTTTTTCCTTCTTTAATGAAAGTTCAACCCAGTTCTTGGCCTGATACGCCGGCAGGATTTCCAGCGACTTCTGGATTCGTGTCACCGCACAGCCAGCGCGAAAACGAACCTCATCGACCACTCGCGCGTCCTCGACGCTGGTGATGGGATGAAATTCTTTCGCCAACTGCCCCAGCGTGAATATCTCACCGTAAATCTTGTCCAGGCGAGACAGCACCTGATCTCTTTGTTGCAGAGTAAGCTCAGCGGTCAGCGGCAAGCCTTCAATTCGGCGCCGAAAGTCGAACAGCGTGGCCTCCGCATCTCGCACATGGCTCAGGTAATTGATCCGGAGCTCGTGAACGGACGCCGGCTTCCGAAGATCCAACGTATTGCACAGACTTTCGTAGACTCGGCTGACAGCTCGGCTCAAGTGTTCCTGATTGGGACTTCGATGCAACAAGAAGTCCAGATCGTCCACGGCCTCCTGGTGCCAAATGAGGCCGAAGATTCCGATCACTGCCATTCCAGTCATCAGCAACAGCGCAACGGCGAACATTGATACCAGCCGTCTGCGAATCGTGCGGACCAGAAACACGCCGACCTCCCTGTCGATTTCGCGTCTTTTGGATGAATTCTATTCGGGTTCTGTCAACTGGCAGTTTTTGCCGTTCTTTCCAAAACCGAAGTCTAACGGCGACCGAAAATTGAAGCCAGAGAGCTTGCTCAGCAAGCCTATTCAGCGTCACAACAGCAAAAAATCGCCCCATTTGGCCCCAACCGGGGTAACGATTCGCATTGGAGCCGTTGAGATCCAGCCCGCTTTGGACAGATTTTCCAGAATCCTCGGCGCGTTCGAAATTCTGACCGGCCTATTTCGCCCAGGAGGTACGACCCGTCTCGTGCGTCGAAAAATGCGTGGCGGTTAAGATGTATCGCGGTTGACCCAGCGACCGGTACAGAGTCGCGCAGCGTGCTCCCCTTCAGGAGAGATACGAGCGGGCGAGCGGTTCTTTTTTCCGCGATATCCCGCACGACTCACCACAAGTCCGCTGGCGCTGCCGTTGAGGAATACAAACCGTTGCAAGTGTCATCGAACAACCCAACGTGGTTCCACGGTTCGACGGCTCCTCTCAGCCATTCCTGGAAATCCGCGCACGCCCTTGCCTGTTCAGAAGCGTTGGCATTGCTGGCAACTGCCAGCCTTCTCCTCGCTTCACTCAACAGACTTCGAAACTGACCATCATCGGCTCGCAAAAAACTGACGGCATGCGAACCATCTCCTGTTGAGTTCTCCATACTTGTAACGGCGGTGAAGTACAACATGCTCCAAAGACACCACAGTCGAAATGACGGAATAGATTCGTAACAGCCTTCAACGAATTCATCGACACAGCGAATCTCCCGAATCAACGTGTCCGAATATTCTTCCAGTCGCGTTCGACGCTCCGTGCTTTCGCATTGACTCAATAACGTATCAGCCAGACGCGAAACGCTGAACAGAGTATGCGCGATTCCAGTACTGTGAAGCGGATCGATGAATCCCACCGTGTTGGCCAGCGCCGCCCAGTTGGAGCCGGCCCCTTTCGTGGCAAGTCGCTGAATTCGTTTTGTGACTTGAAGACCAGATTCGGGCCTCACAATCGTCGCGTTTTCAAACTGGCGACTCAGGAATGCCGTCCTGGAAATTCTGGCGTCCCACTCGCCAGCAGCGCTGGAATGCAACATGGGCTCCCTTCGAGCCACGGCCGCAGCACGTTCGTCGATCATGAACCCGGCACTCAAAGAGTCGTCATCGAAGCGAAGTTGCCACATCCATCCATCTGGCAGAACATGATGTACTGCCGCATCGTCGCAACGATACGGGAAGGCCTCAACAGAAATGAAATTTTCCGAAAGCACGCGTTCACAACTGGCAACCGAACCAAAGTGAGCGAACAAGGATCGTGAATTAGTTCGCAACACGTGTGTCTGCTCAGGCACCGCAAGAACTTTCAGCACCGCGCTGGCAGAACCGGTTGCATCAATCGCAAACGGAGCTTCCACTGCAAACGAAACCTGATCCGCCGATTCGCCCTGGACTCTCCAGACTTTATCATCCAGGGTCAGCATGTACCGACATTCCTGAATCACAATAACGCCGGCCGACTGCGCTAACTCAAACAGAAACTGATCCACATCGCTCCGCAGCCAATGTGTGTCAGAATGTTCGTCATCAACACTGGCTGACACCAACAATCGCCTGGAATCAAAACCTGCCAGCGAAAAATCTTCAGTTCCAGTCTGATCGAAGTACGTAAAGCCACGCTTCTTCCCACATCGCAACGCTGGGTACATTCGTTTCCACGATCCCCAGTGACAGAGTGGCCTTAGTTCAGGAAGCCCATACCGATCGGCGAGCATCGCCAGAGTGCGATCCGCAAGAGGTGTTGACGATTCCCCAATCGCAAATCGAGGATGTCGGCTTCGATCGATCATCACGACCGTTTTTCCAGCGCGAGCAAGAATCAGTGCAAGCAGACTGCCACCGAATCCAGATCCGAGTACCAGGAAATCAGGTCTGTGATTGATCATGTCCGTACTCTATTCCGACTGTTCCGTGCTGCTGCAAAAAACATCGCCAGGCTTGACCGGCTTTTGACTCAGGTTCATTCTTGCAAGTCGAGCAATTTGATCGTCTGCGCAATCAGGATCGTCAGCGAACTGCCTGGCATCCCACAAATCCGCAAAGACACGCCCTCGATTCCAGGAAAGCGTCTCCGTCATGACAGCTTCCAGAGACGACAAAAGAGGCGGATTAAATTGGCCTGCTGCTTCCAGCTGTTCCATCATCCCGTTGCCAGTTCGGACAGGAATCACCGAACAGCAATTCACGCCACAGTCAAAGGCGAATCGAATGGAATCGATTGCGCGTTCGACGCCTTGTTCCTCAGAGGTCGATGGCGGCTTCAGCAATATAAAGGTGCGAATCCGGATTCGATCCTGAAGAAGCCGATCACACGCACTTGAAAAATCGTGGAGTGTCATCTGCTTGTTTAACAGGGCCAGCGTTTCCGCGTGACTGGTCTCCAGCCCCATCGCCACTTCAAGCTGCGTACCGCATAGTTTCTGAAAGTCCGAACAGCTGGAACCCACGAGATTCGGATGATTTTCCACGATCACCGTTTTAAATCGAGAGACCAGTTCTGCAATCGCAGGCCAATCGGGGACTGGAATCGCCTTGGGATCAAAGAAATTGCCACTGTTGTAAAGCTTGATATGCCCAGCAGGCGGCATTTGCTTCAATGCAAATTCAATCTGAGCAGGAATCGCCCCAGTAGGAACGGTGTCGTGAGTCGTGTTTTTCCACAGATCACACATTAAACAGTGAAACGGGCATTCTCGATTCGTCAGAAAAATCGTCGCAACATCTTCAACGCAACCGAAGAAAGAGACCTCCGGTTCGACAAGAAAGTGGTAAGGTCGCCATGGATCAACCGCGTTTCGTGGACCTCGGGCCGTCAAAATGTCACTGGTTGTAGATTTCAAGAACTCGCCCCATGCATCGACCAGGACTTATTTGACGTCACCCACGAATCGTCGCTCCTGACCATCAACAGACGACAACTTAGACTCCGGATTCAAGATCAAGCAACCGTGGGGGTCCAACTGAATGTACTGCATTCCGATCAAGTTCGAAGCCCGCCGACCCTCAAAAGGGTACCTCTGCGTCAGTTCACGGCAACACCACCCAACGATTCTCCCGATTTAGCAAAACAAAATCGGGGGCAAATTCAAGTGTGCATTTTCTCCGCACAACCGCAAAAACCTCGAAGAAACCAGCACTTGCGCCCAAATATGGACTTGTTGGAGCGGTTCCGGGAAAGAACTCCAAGTCAAAGGTTTGTCTTTGTCGAAAGAACGGCAGCAATCGTGATTTGAACCAAATGCGAAGGATTGTTATCCTTCGCCCCTTCCGAAGTGATATTCAAGTTCGATTCCGGAGATGATTTGCTCATGGGTACTAAGAGGTCGGGTAAGGGTCGACGAAAGATTGGTCGCAAGAAACGCCGTATGCGAGCCAAAATTCGGCACCGCAAGGGCTAATCGTTGTCCCGGGGCCTGGTTTTTCCAGTGTTCCTGTGCGCTGATACGCATATTAATATTGCAGCGAGGCTGGCTGGACGAACATCCAGTCGATCTCCGTCTTTTGCGCTGCGCTATTCATGAATACAATCGAAGGCCCGTCGGATTGAATCTGACGGGTCTTCTTTTTGCGCCAGTTCTGACAATTTGTCGGGTCCCAGCGGTCACGCTGACTAAGGGATTTGCTTCATGCTGGAGTTTACGGATTCCGGTAAGCTTGACACCGCACGCTGAAACCTGAATCCTAGTGTTGAATGTCCTGTTGCATTTTGGCAACAACGGCATCCCCGCCTGGCTTCAACAAGAGGACTCTCCATGCCTCGTTTTTCACTGCGTAACCCATTTCTGATTGCCGTCCTTGGCCTTTCCTGCGCACTGTCGTCAGGTGCAAACCCTGCATTCAGTGATGATCCCGCCACAACCGGTGCGGCTCAGGTGCGCCAGCAGATTGAAGAACACAGGCTGAAAAAACAAAACGTTGATAAGGATCTCACCCTTCGACAAGGGGCGGCCACAGTTGCTTCGCAGCGGGTCCAGGAAATCCAGAAGCAGCTTGCCGAAGCTCAAGCCCGCGCGGCAGCGGAGACAGCCGAAGCTCAGAAGCTGCAGACTCAGGCAGCAGCGTTAGAAAAACAAATCGCAGAAACGACTGCAACGCTGCCGCAACATGAAGCCGCAGATGCATTGATTGCGATTGCGGACAAATCAACCGCCCGCCTCAACAGCCTCAAGGCCGCGCAGCAGCAACTTCAGACCCAGTTGGCCACATTGCGAAAAACATCCGTAGAATGGCGGAGCAAGGCCACGGACGCTGAACAACAACTGGCCGCCATCACTGCCCAGCGGCCAGAACTTGAGAAGAAAGCGGTGGAAACGAAAGCCGCATTGGATACTGCAGAAGTCGCCGTCACAAACACCCAGACAGCAATGACAGCCGCTCAAACGATGACCGACTCGATTGCAGCCACGCTGGCCCTGGAAGAAGACCGCCTCAAGATGGCAACTGCCTCTGTTGGATCTCTGGCGAATTCGGTTGCCTCTCTGCAAAAGTCACTTTCAACGCTGCGTGAAGCATCAAAGCTAACAGGCATCGACTCCACAGCCGCCATTCAAGGTCTTGAAAAAGCAATCGCGGACTTTGCACCGCTCAAGACAAATACAGACGCACTGGTCACCCAAATCACCGCCAGACGTGATGAACAGAACAAGCTGCTCGCCGCCGCAAAGACAGAACTTGAAAAGAAAATGGGTGAATACAAAGCTGCAGTCGCTGCAGCAGAACCAATGCGAACTGCATACAAGACTGCAGCCGACGCCATCGCTTCTGCAAATACCAGAGAAACAGATCTGAAGGTCGTAAAATCGGAAGGCGACGCCTGGCAGAAAACTCTCCAGTCTCAGCTTACTGGACTTGAACCATCGCTGCAGAAGCTAAACGCAGAGACACAAATTGTATCCGATGAAACCCTGGCGGATCGCCGCCGCGCGGAAGCCGCGCTGGAGCCGCTCGGACGATTTATCTCCTTCTCTCGCCATGTGGCTCCAATTTTTGCGGAACGATGTATCGCATGCCACAATACTCGCAGCCCCGGCGGCCGATTGAATCTGGATTCATTTGCCGCACTTTTGAAAGGCGGAGAATCGGGGGAGGCCTTCCTGGCTCACAAGAGTGCTGGTTCACTTCTGCTGACAATGATTGAAGATGGCTCGATGCCGAAAGATGCAGATCCACTGAAGCCAGAAGAAATCGCTATCGTAAAGAACTGGATCGAAGTTGGTGCCCCACTTGACGCCGGCATTGTTCCGACAGCCGATCTCTTCGATGTCATGCCAGAGCAATCTCAACCTCTTCCACCGAGCGAATATCGCGTTGCAATTCCGGTAACGGCCGTTGCGTTTAGCCCTGACGGTGCCCAACTGGCCTCTTCGGGCTATCATGAGGTGCTTGTCTGGAATACGGCCGACGGTGCTCTGATTCGTCGCATTTCCAATGTTGCGGAACGAATTTATGATCTTGAATTCAGTGCTGATGGCAGCACTCTGGCCGTCGCAGCAGGAACGCCCGGGCAGCTGGGAGAACTGAAACTTTTCTCTGCCACTGATGGAACGCTCGTACGAACACTCGTTCGATCTCGCGACGCTCTTTTCGCTCTGAGCTTCAGCCCAAATGGGGAACAAATTGCCTGTGCCGGCGCAGACCGCTCTATCCTGGTCGTCAATGCTTCAACTGGCGAAGAAGTCACCCGCATCGAAGATCATGCGGACTGGGTGATGGATATCAACTGGTCTCCAGATGGAAAAAGGCTCGTCAGCGGCAGCCGCGACAAGACCTGCAAAGTTTTCGAAGCCGCCACTGGCAATCCTGTCATCACGTTTCCTGGCCACGGCGAACCTGTCTACACAGCGGCATTCCTGGCTGACAGCAAGACAATTGTCAGCGGTGGTGGCGATAAACGACTCAGAATCTGGAATTCGGCTGACGCCAAAGAAATCCGAGCCATCGGTGGCTTCGGTGGTGATGTCTTCCGCGTTCAGGTTCTGCCAGGAGACATAATCCTGTCAGCAAGCGGCGACAAAGCGGTTCACCAGAACAAAGCAGCCGATGGAGCCGAGATTCGAAAGCTAAGTGGCCACACGGATTGGGTCTACACGCTCAGTGCCAATCTGGGACGCAAGTTGATTGCCTCAGGCAGCTATGACGGAGAAATCCGACTTTGGAACTCTGAAGACGGCAC
>JBGSVD010000153.1:0-5670 GCA_041753135.1 Planctomycetaceae bacterium | reverse complement strand
TGGCGTCCGTTCCGACCGGAGTCCTTCCTCAGGTCACCTGAATCCTGTAAAACAGGAGCCGTATACGGACCCGTACGTACGGTTCTGTGAGAGGGCTGAGTCGCGGTTTAGCCACCCCGACTCACCCTACTCGATATGCGCTTTTTATGCGAGTTGATTGCGTTGCGGAATGAATGTCTGGATTGATGGAAGCTCAACAAGCGAGACACCCGCGCTTCGGAGCAGGAACAGCGCGTTCACATGGATTCGGCTGAGCAATCGACGGCTGACAGAGTCCTTGTCTTCGGCGTTGTTTCGTTCGCGTGGTGGCAGAAACCATCAATGATGTCGGGATGCCACAAAAAGGGTAGAAACCCCAGGCCGTGTATTCGCGCGGCAACAATCACGTTGTGCTGCGTCAACAATTGCATGTTGCCTTCCTAAAGCGTTGATAATCGCTTGCCCTACCTGCCTGTGTTTTTCCAGTTCGAGCCAGCAACATCTTGTTGCTCATTGGAAATCGCGGGCCTAGGTTCTTCATCGACTGGCCATCGGAATGGCTCGATTCGACAGCGCGGCGCGGAAGTGGCGATCAGGATGTCGAACAGTGATTTTTGATTTTCTGATGGGTTCAGAGTCTCGTCGTCTCCGGAGTGACAAACATGGCATTGAGTGGTGGCCAGAATAGTCGTCGAAACAATCAGAACCGTCGCAGCAAAACACTGACACCGGAACAGCTCGAACCGCGACTGCTGCTGTCGGTCACGAACAATTCCAGCCAGTCCCTTACCGCTTCGCAACTGGGTGCGGCGGCATGGAGTTCAGCGAACTCAACGCCGAAAATTGTTTCCAGCAGTCCTTCAGTGCGGACCGTCAGCAGCGCTGGCAGCTTTGAAGTGACAGGCGTTTCTGCACCACTGTCTGTCCAGGGCGTTTCATCGACGTCGGGGTCGACCCCCACCTTAAAGTACGTCTGGACAACAACGGCGGCACCGAGCGGCGGCAAAGTCACCTTCGCCAGGAACGGCACCGTGACGGCAAAAGACAATAGTCTGCAATTCAGCAAAACGGGTGCGTACGCAGTGAAGGTGACCGTACTTTCGGGAACGTCGCTCGTATCCACAACGAACCTCCAGTTGAACGTGATTCCAACGCCGTCCCGTCTTTTGCTGAAAGACGCAAACGGGCGAACAGTCTCCGCCGGTGCCACTGTCAGAGCGACGGGTTCAGACTCAACTTTGCGGACAACCACGCTGGACCAATTTGGCCAGTCATTTGCCTCTCAACCGAATGTCACATGGGAAACCGTCAAGAGCCCAGTGGGAGGCACGGCAACTTTTTCGTCCAATGGCAATAATACCTCCGTCAATGTGAATCATGCCGGCATCTACCTGCTGCGAGCAAGAAGTGGTTCGGCTTCGTCGACATTCATTCTGAACGCCGCTCAAACATTGACGTCACTGGAACTATCAACGTCGTCTGGACAAGTCGATCCTGAAGACCTGCTGGTGACGACCACCACAACCCAGCAGCTGAAGGTTGAGGCGTTCGATCAGTTCAGCAACCTGATGACCGCGCCGACCATCACATGGTCGACGCTCGCAACTCCTGTTGGCGGTAAAGCAACCGTCAAAGTTTCAAACGGCATTGCCACCACGACCCTGACCCGGGCCGGGGACTACGAAATCCGCGGAGTGGCTTCCGGGATTACTGTTTCTTATCAAGTGACAGCAGAAGCGACGGTCTCGCGTCTGACCTTGCGGACGCCGCTGAACAAAGAAATCGCATCCAATGGATCGGTTGCTGTTTCTGGAGCCGACTATCGATTTACTCCTGTTGCCATGGATCAGTTTGGACAGCCGATCGGGACAACGCCCGATGTGACGTGGACCGTCACCAAAGCCCCGACCAACGGCACGGTGACATTCACTGAAGACGGCAGTGAAGTCGTCGCGTCAGTCAATAGCGTCGGCACTTACACACTTCAGGCCAGTTGCGAAAACAAGAGCACCACGGTTTCACTCAAGGTCTCACAGACACTGGCGTCGCTGTCACTGTCAACACCTGCGGGGCCCGTCGATCCATTAGAGCCTCTTATGACAAATTCGGCAAGTCAGCAATTGCTGATGGAAGCATTTGATCAGTTCAGCAATGCCATGACAGTGCCATCCATCAAGTGGACAACGGTGTCGGCGCCGACAGGCGGGAAGCCGGCAGTCAAAGTTTCAAGAGGTGTTGTGACTGCCACTGTAAGCAGAGCTGGAACTTATGGACTGCAGGGAGTGGCCTCAGGAATTGCAGTTTCGTTTCAGATGACGGCGGAGCCTTCGGTCACTCGACTGAGTGTTCGTTCGCCGCAAAACAAAGAAATTCCATCCAACGGATCGGTCACTGTTTCCGGGACAGGATATCAACTGACGACGGTGGCAATTGATCAATTCGGGCAAACGATAGAATCACCTCCAGATGTAACCTGGACAGTCATCAAGGCTCCAACCAATGGAGAAGCGACGCTGACCGAAGACGGCAACGACCTTTCTGTGGTTGTCGATACCCTCGGCACTTACACCCTGCAGGCAACGTGCGACTCAAAATTCAGCATTGTGACTCTGAAAGTTTCACAGGCTCTTTCGAAGCTCAATTTGAAAACTCCGTCAGGTCCGGTGGATCCTGAAGTACCACTGGAGACAACGACAACCAGCCAGCAGTTTCTGGTCGAGACTTTGGACCAGTTCGACAACGTAATGACCGCGCCAACGATGACATGGACAACGCTCTCCGCGCCAACGGGCGGAAAAGCTGCAGTCAAGGTCACAAAAGGCGTTGCCGTTGCTGCTTTCACAAAGGCGGGCACCTACGAGCTTCGCGGCGTCGCGGCCGGAGTAGCCGTCACATTCCAGGTGACAGCGGAAGCAACTCCAGCTCGACTGAGTGTTCGTACGCCTTTGAATAAAGAAGTTTCTCTGAACGGATCTGTCGCTGTTACGGGCACCAGCTATCAGTTATCAACAATCGCGATGGATCAATTCGGACAGCCGCTCGCGTCGCAGCCGGAGTTTTCCTGGGAAGTCGTGCGAGGTCCTGCGGATGGAACGCTGACAACCACGGAGACCGAAGGCGGTGTGGAATTCGCCGCTGATAAGAGCGGCATTTATTCTCTGAAAGTCACATCCGGGACCGCAGTTTCCACCCTTTCGCTCAACTTTATGCAGGTCCTGTCCTCGTTCAGTCTTGTTGTCCCGGATGGAGACGCCGTCAGCCCGTCGAGCCCAATTTCGGTGGAGGGTTCTACATTCGGACTGGAATTACGAGCCCTCGACCAATTTGAAAATCCCATGATTTCGACACCGTCGATTTCCTGGACAACGATAGCGGCCCCAACCGGTGGCGGAGCGACCGTCAAGGTGGCTTCCGGACTTGCGACCGTATCCTTCCGGAAGGTCGGCAACTATTCCATTCGTGCAACCACGGGTTCGTTTATTGTAACGGCCGAATTCATCGTGGTCCCATCATTGAGTTCGATCGTCGCATACGGCATTGATGGTCGGCAACTGGGAACATCCGCAACTGTTGTAATGTCGGCCAGCAGCGTGGTGACCCTCCGAGGAATTGACCAGTACCAGCAATTGCTGGCGGATACTCCGGAGTTCACATGGTCAACGATTTCCGCTCCGTCTTCGGGCGACGCTTTGGTCACGGAAACCGGCACTGACTTCACTGCCACGTTCAGCAAAGCTGGACTCTATGTCTTGAGAGCATCATCGGGCGACATCGGTCTGAATTTGACATTCAACGTGGCTCAGGTGCACAGCAGCGTCGTTGTGACGCCAGGAAGTCTGACCGTCGCTTACGGAACGACTCAGCAGTTTTTCGCGCAGAGTCTGGATCAGTTCGAAGAGCCGACAGCCGGTCAGCCGACTATCGTTTGGTCAGCCACCGGCGGATCGATCACTTCGCGTGGATTGTTTACGGCAGGATCTCAGACCGGGGATTTCACCGTCTCTGCCAAAATGGGATCAGTCACCAGAACGATTTCGATTTCTGTCATTCCTCCAACTGTTCCGGATGGATTGGTTGATCCGGATCTGGCCGATCTTGTTGATTCCTATTATGACGACGGGCAGATCAATCGTGTTGAGATGATTGATATCCTTCGAAGTGCGGGAAATGACGGGGTCGTCAGTGCGACAGAACTGGCCGATTTTCAGTTTCTTGTTTCCAGCATCACACCATTCACAATTCCGGATTATGTGCGTGGCCTTGCGACCGACGTCGTCAATGCAAGCCCTGCGAATCTGAAATATAAAGGGCAGACGGCCGGCAATCTGGTCGGCGGCAGCTCAGCAACTCTGCTGAACAATCTGGTTGACAAGTGGTTCCTCGGAACAGACGAACCCACACTGACAAGCTCCTCGTTGTCTTATCAGACGACGGCCGGAACGCTGTTCAACGGCACGCCGTCTCGTTCCGATGCACGACAGGGAATGCTGGGAGACTGCTACTTTATTGCGTCTGTTGCGGCCATCGCGGATAGCAATCCACAGGCCGTTCAGAACATGTTTGTCGACAACGGCGACGATACCTACACCGTTCGGTTCTATGTGGGTTCGACCGGCCAGGCGGACTATGTCACAATCAGTCGAAGGCTACCGGTTCAATCCAACGGAGCTCTTGCGTACTCCGGTTACGGCCTGAGTGCCTCTTCGTCATCGACCACAATCTGGATTGCCCTTGCAGAAAAGGCATATGCTCAATGGAATGAAACAGGGAACGAAGGTCGCGACGGGACGAACCGATACTCGGCGATTGAAGGTGGCTGGATGGGAGAAGTCAACAAGCAGGTTCTGGGAGTCAGCTCGTCCAACTATTCAATCAACACTTCAACAAAGCCGACATTGATTTCCGCGCTGGCCAATCAGAAGGCGGTCACCATCGGCACCTATCAATCCGTCTCCGCAGGTCTTGTCGGCTCACATGCGTATCTGGTCACGGGATACAACTCCTCGACGGATACGTTCCAACTACACAATCCGTGGGGAACCAGCCATCCAGGAGCATTAAGCTTCTCGCAACTGCAGGCCTATTGCTCCATGTTTGTCGTCACTGATCCCACCGGATCGTCCGGGTTTGGCTCGTCTGTCTTCTCCACTTCTGAGCAATCACTGCCCGCAATCCCGGCCACCGACACGAATTCGACTGGCCTCACTTCTCGACTTGGTTCCGATGCAAATTCGGATGATCTTATGACAGAAGAGCAGGCCGAAATCGTTGCCTCGATTCTTGGTGAAGTTGCCCAATCGCATAGTCGATCTTCGTCGTCGATGCGTCTTCGAACCGCGGCAAGCTGGAATTCGGAAACCTTCTTTCACGACGATGACAGCGAATTTGCATTCTCAGAGACCGTCGCTGAATTGGATTCATCACTGCTGGATTCCGTAATGACCGAATTGGCGGAAGTCGCTGCCGTGGGTTAGGAATAGGGCTCTGTCACTTTAAAAAGTGGGGGTGGGAGATAGTGGATCTTGCTGAAGATCTCGTGGCTGCAGGACCTTTAGCTGGACAGCGCCAGGTTCGCAACGAGGCGTGTGCGTAAGTTGTTGGGCTGCTGGGATTTAGTTGGTGTTGACCTGAGGAGCAAAAAGAGACGACCTTCCGTGTGCAAAAACGTCTCACGAGGAAACCACGGAAGGT
>JBGSVD010000152.1:0-12448 GCA_041753135.1 Planctomycetaceae bacterium | reverse complement strand
GGTTTCACGGTCGAGGCATCGACCGTGCCCGCACTGAAACCGGCCTGCTCGTCCTCGCCCAAAACCTGCTCCGCCTCGACAGACTCAAACGTGATGCCATAAACTCAGCGAATACGCCAACCTAAAAGCTGCACGATCTCATGAGGGCAAGGGAAGTCGATTCGTTCCGATTGGCGATATCCTGCCCTGGCTGGAAAAGGCTTTTGATGAAGCCCCTGAGGGAACTCAGCGGGTGGTAACACGGTTCACGGAATCCAACGTGAACCTTGCCAAGCCGTTTGAAAAGATCATCGAAGCGGCCGGACTGACAGTTTGGCCAAAGCTGATTCAGAACTTGCGGGCATCCTGCGAAACCGAATGGCTGGACGCTGGAACCCCTGCCCACGTTGTCGCGAAGTGGATCGGGCATTCTGTCAAAGTCCAGAACGACAACTACGCACAGGTTGATGATCACCACTTTGAGCAGTTCAACCTGAGGGCTGTTTTGTCGCCAGTGGCCCCACCAGTGGCCCCAAAGACATCCGAAGTAACCGAAACCAACAAACCCACCAAAGCAAAGAACCCCGCAAAAACCAATGTTTTGCGGGGTTCTTCGAGTCACTTAGGGTGCGTTCGCACCATCCCAGTACCGGAGGCGGGGGTCGAACCCGCACATGGAATTACCCATACTGGATTTTGAATCCAGCGCGTCTGCCATTCCGCCACTCCGGCGGTACTTGGTTGTCGACAGTTGTTTCCTGATCAACTTTGTCCAAATCGCTCAAGAAATTCTGCGGAGCGGAAAGCTAATCGAATCGAAGTGTGATCGCAAGGTGTCGGGCACAAGGACTGGCGGTTTTTAGGACAGGCCAGGGAAACTTCGGAAAAACCGGAAAACCTGAACAGCCTCGGCGGCAAAAAATGGGTGGATTTGAGTTTCCTGGATACCGTCGGCCTTCTGCCCATCGCTTCATCAGACCGGCGATTGTCGCGATGAGAATGTCCCGGCGACAGTGGCAAGGCATTCTCTTGAAGCGGGGTTCGACCGAGCCAACAAAGGACGCGATTTAGAAATTGGCCCTGTCGTGTGAACGTGACTCGGGACTGACAGCCGTGCGCTGAATTCTGCTGTTCGCATGTTTTGGTTGTCGACCGATGCACAACAATCGGCCAATTCGTAGGCAATTTGAGTTCCCACATCGCGTGGCAGTGGAACCGAAAAGGCCGTCCACTAGTATTCGCAAACATTCAAGACGACCTTGTGAACGGCGAAAAACAAACACTGGATTCGAAAAAAATCCGGAACTGTTCGGCCAGCGTGGTCTTTCGCGGTCAAGTCGTTGTCGGAAATTATGTCACGCCAACGATTGCTCTGTCAGAATTAAGGACCGGGTGGATAAAGTCGCCAGACTTTGGTTTAAGTGCAGCGGATTCAATCTTTGCGGAGATCCGCTACGATTCCGGCCCCGATCTGGATTCAACACAAAGTACCAGGTGATCGGATTGTGATACAGTGCCAGCCCGCAGTTGTTCGTGTGATGCTGTGCGTTTGCTCATTTTTTTGACTCTGAAAAACGAAGTTTCTGCAATGTCGCATTCTCAAAAAGCTGATGGATCAATTACACGCTTTATCAATCATCATTATCGACACTTCAACGCGGCCGCGTTGATTGATGCGGCGAAGGGGTATAGCAGCCATCTGGAATCTGGCGGCAAGATGATGATCACTCTGGCCGGTGCGATGAGCACTGCGGAACTCGGATTGTCGCTGGCGGAGATGATTCGCCAGGACAAGGTGCATTTGATTTCATGCACCGGTGCGAATCTGGAAGAAGATGTTTTCAACTTGGTCGCACATGATTATTACGAGCGAGTGCCGCATTATCGCCAACTGACGCCTCAGGATGAGCAGGAGCTGCTGGATCGTCACATGAATCGCGTAACGGATACCTGCATTCCCGAAGGCGAAGCGATGCGTCGCATGGAAACCGCGATGCTGGAAGTCTGGACCGCCGCCGATCAGGCAGGCAAGCGATTCTTTCCTCATGAGTTTTTCTACCAGGTATTGCTGAGCGGCAAGTATCAGGAGTTCTACCAGATCGATCCCAAAGATTCGTGGATGCTGGCCGCAGCAGAAAAGAACCTGCCGATAATTGTTCCTGGTTGGGAAGACGCAACGCTTGGAAACATGTACGCGGCAGCCGTTATTCGAGGCGACATCAAGAATGTGCATACCGTGCGCACCGGCATCGAGTATATGACCTGGCTTGCGGAATTCTATACGGAGACCGCCATGAAGAATTCCATCGGGATGTTTCAGATCGGTGGCGGTATTGCTGGCGACTTTCCAATCTGCGTTGTTCCAATGCTTCATCAGGATCTTCAGCGGGACAGCGTGCCTCTGTGGGGTTACTTCTGTCAAATCAGTGATTCAACCACGAGTTACGGCAGCTATTCGGGAGCGGTCCCGAATGAAAAAATCACCTGGGGAAAACTGGGCGTCGATACTCCGAAGTTTATTGTTGAATCGGATGCCACCATCGTTGCACCATTGATTTTTGCGCATGTGTTGGGGTGGTGAAGACGGTCGCTGGCATTTTCGCGAAGCTTACCGAGCGATTCACAATTGGAATTCCGGAAGGCCATTCATGCCCTTCGTGAGTATCGTGTCTCACACAATGTTTGAATTACGCTGCCGATCGCCTCAACAACGATGAGGCGATCAACGAATATCACCTGAAGGAGATTGCGATGAGCGTTCGCGGATGGATGTTGCTGACAGTGATTTGCGGAGCTGAGCTTTCTGGAGCTCGTGGATTTGCTGACGATTGGTCGCAGTTTCTTGGTACTCATCGCAATGGCGTTTCAACCGAAACGGGATTAATCCGGGAATGGCCAGCGGATGGTCCAAAGATCGCCTGGAGAACGCCGCTCGGCGTCAGCATGTCCAGCGTTATCGTGAGCGACGATCGCGCTTATACCATGTTTCAGGATGATCGGGACCTTTTTGTTGTTGCTCTGAACGCCAGTGATGGTCAGGAGATCTGGCGAACTCCCTTCGCACCCGCTTATGAAAACGGGATGGGAAATGGACCCCGTGCGACACCTAGCATTTCGGATGGGATAGTTTTTGCCTTTACCGGCGATGGCGTGCTTGCTGCGCTCAGTGCAAAGGATGGCAAAGAACTGTGGACAGCAAATGTTCCTAAGCAGCTGAAAGGAAGTCCTTCGGAATATGGCATGTCGTGCTCGCCTCTGGTCGTCGGCAAGCTGGTCGTTGTGCATTCGGGCAGCGAATCGGCCGCCGTCGCTGCGTTCGATGTTCAATCAGGGAAATTAGTCTGGAAATCAGCCACCGGCAAGGCTGGGTACTCATCTCCTCTGTTGATGGAGCTGGCTGGCAAGAATCAGATCGTGACTCTGACGGCCGCCGGCGCCTTTGGGATGAATCCGGATGACGGAACGGTGCTTTGGAAGTTTCCCTTTGTCACCGAGTACGACTGCAACACGGCGTGTCCGGTTCAGGTAGACGAAAGCAGTGTGCTGATTTCCGCGGGCGAGAATCATGGTTCCGTTCTGCTGCAGATTTCCGGGAGCGGAAAAACGTTTGCCGCAAAAGAACTGTGGTCGTCATTGGGCAAGGACAGCCAGCTGCGAGCTGAATGGCAGACGCCAGTGATTCACGAGGGCTATCTCTATGGGCTGGACAATAATGGCAGCGCTGGGCCGATTACGAATCTTGTCTGTATCCGTCTGAAGGATCAGAAGACGATGTGGCAGAAAGCTCGCTTTGGGAAGAGCAACCTGATTCTGGCCGACGGGAAGCTGTTTCTGACGACGATGAATGGCGATGTTGTCATCGTCGAAGCTACTCCGAACGAATTCAAAGAATTGGGACGAGCAACGATTATCGAGACAACGCGTCAGGCTCCTTCCCTGGCGAATGGCTACTTGTTTGTTCGTGACGACAAGGATGTTGTCTGTATTGATGTTCGCGGCAAGTAACCATGGTACGCAGTTCGAGAGACAGAACAGAAGTCTGTCGCAAAAACTTAAGCTGATTGCAATTGAAATGACCAATGACCAATGACCAATTGCGTCTCCATTGCGGAGCGAATGAACGTGATCGCAAAATTACGTCGCAGGAATTCACTACGATTGCAAGGGACTGCACCAGGCGGGAACCGTTAGCTTGAAGATCGGACTTGAGAGACTAGCCTCAGACCAGGCAGCGATTCTGCGTGGGCGTCGATTCGGTGTTGTGATGAATCGTGCGTCTGTGGACAGCGATGTTCGACTTGCGTGCGACGTGCTGTCAGATTCGTTCCCCGGTCAACTCTTGTCAATTCTTACGCCTCAACATGGCCTGTGGTGCGAACAGCAGGCAAACATGGTGGAGACAGGGCATGGCTGGCACAAGGAACTGAATGTTCCGGTCTTCAGCCTGTACAGCAATACTCGCCGGCCAACGGGCGAGATGCTCGACGCGATCGATTGCCTCGTAATTGATTTGCAGGATGTGGGTACTCGAGTCTACACATTCATCTGGACAATGCTTTATTGCATGCAGGAATGCGCGGCCCGCGGGATTGCGGTCGTTGTGCTCGACCGTCCAAATCCCATTGGTGGAGAGATTGTTGAAGGTCCGCTGCTTGCTCTTCGATATCGCAGCTTCGTGGGAGAAGCGAGTCTGCCGATGCGACATGGAATGACGATCGGAGAGCTTGCCCGATTCTTCAATTCGACTTGTGGCACAGGTTGTGAACTGACAGTCATTGCGGTGCAGGGCTGGAGTCGGAATCAGTACTTCGAATCCTCGGGCCGAGTTTGGGTGCCACCATCTCCCAATATGCAGACTGTCCAGACAACAGTTGTTTATCCAGGGCAGGTGCTGTTAGAAGGAACAAATTTATCCGAAGGTCGTGGCACTACGGTTCCGTTCGAGGTTGTTGGAGCACCATTCATTGATCCTCAGAAGTTCTGTCGCGAGTTGCAGGAGCTCCAACTTCCCGGAGTGCGTTTTCTTCCAATTCGATTCACTCCAACCTTTGATAAATGGGCTGGGCAAAGTTGTGGCGGAGTTTCGATCCATGTCACTGAGCGATCCTTGTTTCGATCCTACGAAATGACCGTCAAGCTACTGCAGTTGTGCCGACGCGAGTACCCGGATCAATTTGAAATGATTCCGCCGCCCTATGAATACGAACGCGAACTGATGCCGATCGATATCATCAGTGGCAGCGAGATTCTGCGAGAGGCGGTCGAGAATTGTGGAGACATCGATCAGGCTACAGCGCTGAATCAGTCTGCATGGCATGAGCAGCGTTCCGAATTCCTGATTTATTGACGTATGCCAGACCTTGGTTGTCTGTGAAACGACGGATTAAGAGTCGAAGCACAGACCCGAACAGCCTGAACCCCGACATCCTGACACGTTGCCGGAGCTCGGTCCGGGTTGTCTCCATCAGAAGATTACTGACGGCGAACGAGTGCGACCGTTCGGAACCGCAATGCAGCATTCAACGGCAGAAATTGCCGATGTTCGGTGTGATCATGGCTGCGAGAAAGCGAATCGCAGAATTGACCGAAGCAAATCCATGTTACAACCGTCACATTTTGCCAAATCCACTCAAGCGGCATGATCAGTCAGAACGATGATTCGAAGAGCATGCGTTGAGTCGAACGACCTTCGCACTACGATTCGAACATTAAGCGAGCCTTTGTCGCTGGAGATTCAAGTCATGCCGATTCGACGGACTGCCCTGAGTGCGTTTTGCGTTGTTGTATTTGGAGCAGCGGTGCTTCATGGCCAACAGAATGATCCGTTTGCCGAGTGGGATCGCAAGAACCCACGATCCGGCTCAAAGTCGGTCGTTGCGAAAGAACCAAAATCTGCGGTGACGTATTTCTCACCCACTTTGGCATCACCAGAAACAGTGAAACCGGCAACGCCAACCGACAGTTCGACCAGCAAAGTGCCAATGCGGGAGAAGTCGTCGCCTGTTGCATCGAAGACGTCTGCAGAGAAATCGAAGGCAAAAAGTGTCGTCGCAGTAGACACGAAATTGCCTGACGAAAAGCAGGACGCGGCGATGTCTTCGACGCAGGGGACGATCAAAACCGCAAACATGTCGAGAACGCTGCCAACGAATGGCGGTCCTGGCGTAAAGTCTCCGGTGGAAACAAAACAGACAGACGGAAAATCTGTCGGCACTCAGCAGAAGGCTGCGGTCAAACAAGCGGATTTCGACAGCCACGATTTTGGTGCATCGGGAAGCGGGGTTGTTCGGGTCAGTCAGTCGGACGAATTTGAAGCGGACACCAAATCTTCAGCCGAAGAAAATCCTTTCGCAGAATTCCTGCAGCAAACGAGTCCATCCCAGAAGGCAACTCGAAAAGCCGCTCCGCCTGTGGCGTTCGACGAGCCAGCCGAGGATGAATCGGCAGAAGAATTGTTCTCACCGAAGAACGCTCGAACCAAGCGACCAGCGGCGGCTAACGCGGCAAAACCATCGACACCGGTTCGCAGTGTTTCAGCGACAAATGCTAAAACAGCGACGGTCAGTGATTCTGCCATCACGAAGAAGTCAGAAAATGTTGGGCCACAATCTCCAGGCGTAACGGTTCAGTGGATTCGTCGCGGCAACTTTAATGTTGGTCAGGAATGTGCGGTGGACCTTGTTGTCCAGAACACAAGCAAGGCCGTCGTTCGAAGCGTGATGACGGAGGCCGTTATCCCTTCAGATGTTGAAGTATTGGAAGCGAATCCAGCGCCGATGGATGGGTCTGATACTCCCACATGGACATTTGGAGAACTCAAGCCGGGTGAAACGCGAACCATTGCGATGAAGATGATTCCTCGTCAACGCGGAGATGTTCGTCTTGATGCTTTTGTCAGAATGACCGGATTTTCGTCGGCTGAATTCTCCGTTCAGGAGCCAATGATCGGCGTTGCGGTGACAGGGCCAGAAGTTGTTGAAGTTGGTGAACAGGTTGGCTACGTTGTCCGTGCCAGCAATCCTGGAACCGGCGTTGCCAGCAATGTCATTATTCAGGCTGCGATTCCCGAAGGTCTGGAGCATCGAAGCGGCAGCATTCTGTCGATCGAGATTGGTACGCTGAATCCCGGCGAATCTCGTCAGGCCCGCCTAAGCCTCACGGCTGTCAAAGGAGGCGCGCAGAAGCTTGCTGTAAGAGCTGTTGCTGATGGGGATCTTCGCGATGAAACCGTCGCCGAGGTCACTGTTGCTGAGCCGAAACTGAAGATTTCAATCACCGGTCCTGCGGAGCAGCTTGCTGGTCGAACGAATGATTTCAAGATGGTTGTCGCGAATTCCGGAAATGTTCATTCCGCAAACGTGCGAGCCAAGTATCGAATTCCAGAAGGTTTCGAGTATGTGTCTGCCGACCGAGGCGGAAAATACAACAAGGCTGATCATTCGATCGAATGGTTTGTGGGTACTCTTCAGCCGGATGATACAAGCGAATTCAAGCTGACGCTTCGTGCGACTGAGCCCGGCGAGCTGCTGCATCAGGCAGGCGTAATCTCAGAACATGGTCAGGTTACAATGTGTGACTATTCAACAATCGTTGAAGGTATGGCTGCACTTGATCTGAAGATTGTGCCCAGCGAGAAAAACCTGAACAACGGCGACGAAGTGACCTGGGAAGTTCGAATCCGAAACTCCGGAAGTCGTTCTGCAACAAATGTTGGCATGTCTTGTGAACTGCCGGCTGGTATGGAACTGGTGGAAGCTCATGGACCTTCGGAACACATTGCTGAAAACGGCGTGATGGTGTTTCGATCACTCCCATCGATTGATGAAGATGCGGAAGTGGTTTACAGCATCACGGCACATTGCCTGAGGGCCGGCGACCATCGGCTGCGTTTGCGAATTGCGAGTGAATCAATCTCAGAGCCATTGATCGGCGAAGAGTCGGCCACTGTTGTGGAATAAGCATGCGGCTCGGATCAAGGCAAAATAGAATAGGGCCCGGAGAATTAATCCTCCGGGCCTTTTTCTATTGCGTATACAATGCAAAGTGTCCCTGGCGTTCGATTCGAGAAGCGTGAAGCTCCAGTCTTTGCTGAATGATCCTGTGGAAGGTTATACTCCGCTCGGTTACGATTGACGGCAGCTCAAAGTTTAATCCCAATACCATTCAAAAATTAGCGGAGCCGCGCGAACTGCCCGATGTGTGTTTGCCAAATACAGGCTCACCAGACGGCATGCGTCGATTCCGCTAATTAACAGACCGTTCGTTGAACGGTATTGAGTTTAACCTGATGCCGCAGGTTCAGAAGTTGCTCTTTTGCCGTTTTGAAAATGAAAATCGCAGGCATGCACGTCGTAACATTCTACAACCGAGTTGCCTTGTCAGACTCAGTCGGTGACCTTGATGTCCTAAGGCAATGTGTGGCTGTGGAGGAGGCCCTGAAGCGACTCGGCCATTCAACTTCCCGCGTGGGCTGCACGATGGACCTTGCCGCGGCTCGAATCGCTTTGAAGAGAGAACGACCGGCGGTCGTCTTCAATCTGGTAGAATCGCTCGGCGGCACGGATCGTCTCATGCCTGTGGCCGCAGTATTGCTGGAGTCACTTGGAATTCCATTCACCGGTGCCTCCAGCCTGGCAATGATTTCTACCACCGAAAAACTGGTGGCCAAGCAACGCATGATTGATTACGAACTTCCGACGCCAGCATGGCTGACGGAGCAGGGACAAACATGGCACGGAACTCCGCAGACTGATTGGATACCAGACGGCGTTATCATCAAGGCGATCGCTGAACATGCTTCGCTTGGACTAAGTGACGAGAGTGTGGTTTCGTGCAAAAGCATGTCATCGTCCGAGCTTCGAGCGTGCATCACGAGTCGCTCGCAAAAATTCGGAACTCCACATTTTGCCGAACAGTATATCGATGGCCGCGAATTCAATCTCAGTATACTTGCCGGCGAAGATGGCCCAACGGTTCTGCCACCGGCCGAGATTGAATTTGTAGACTTCCCGGGCGGAAAGCCTCGCATCGTCGGTCATAATGCAAAATGGAATGAAGCAACGTCCGAATACATCAACACGCCGAGAAGATTCGAGTTTCCGCATCTGGACCAAGCACTCCTCGATGAACTGGAAGCTTTGGCTCGCCGATGCTGGCTGGCGTTTGACCTTCGCGGCTACGCTCGAGTGGACTTTCGAGTCGACAATGACGGCCAACCGTGGATTCTGGAAATTAATGCCAATCCATGTCTGTCGCCAGATGCTGGTTTTGCGGCCGCCGTCCTGGAAGCCGAACTGACATTTGAAGATGTGGTTAGAAGAATCCTTGCCGATGCCGTAAGGAATCTCAATTAGCGGGAACTCGGGATCCTGTCATCGGATTCTGGACATCGGATTCTGGACATCGGATTCTGAAACTGAATGGTTGCCGCAAGATGCTCAGTCGCTCGCTAATCCTTCTGCACCAGCATGCCCAGCGGCACGTAGTATCGAGTGTAGTATTTTCCGTCGGAGTAACGACGACCGTCAGGATCCTGCACCAGCACCGTCGCGCGTTTTGTCAGCTTGTTGACGATTCCTTCCAACCGTACTCCATCAATGACAAATGAAACTCTTGAGCCTGGGCGAATTCCGTGCTTTGTCTTCGCAACTTCTGCGGTTGTGACTAGCCGATGAGTGTGTTCCAGATGACCAAACAACTGATGAGCGATCGTCTGAAATCGCCGCCGCGAGCAGCTGGAATCCTGCCATGCGAGAGTCTCACACAGATGTACCAGCTCGTGTTCGACAATTCGCTGCATCGCTTCAAGTCGGTTTGTGCATTTCAATCCGACAACCGTGATCTCCCTCTGTTCGTCCCTAAAGGTCTGAAACAGCAGATGCGACGAAATGCTGATCTCAAACTCTTCGTGAATCTGTCCGGTTCTCAAGTCTCGACGTTTGCTCCACTTCGTCGTTCCACCCGCTCGAGTTAACCGGGGCGCCAGGCGAAACGTCAGTGGCCGTCCCTGTAGTGCATTCCGACACGCGCCGTCCAGAAATCGCTGATCGTATTCCCTGACCATGCTTTCCAGGTCATCGGGATGAAATGCGCGGAAGTTCGCTGTCTGCATATGTCGCGATTCACGCAGAATTTTATCGTGAATCTCCTGCTGATGGACAAACCGCTCTGAATCGTCCATCAGAGTTTCCATCAACACCGTCTGTAAGGCCGCAACGGGAGAGTTTGAGCCTCGCCGTCGATAGCCGTCTCGTCTGCCTCCTGCTTCTGACACCGTTCTCCACCTTGATCGTTTTCAGACGAGCGGCTGGTGAGAATTCAATTGCATCTCCACACAGAGCGCCGGCGAGTGAATCTCGATCGAGTCACATGTCGGCGCTTCGTGCTGATGATTTCTCGCCGGCCGCTTGCCCTAAAATCTTTCCTTCAGGATTCATACATCGCTTCGTCAGTCAATCGCCTTCGCAATTGCTAACTTCAACGACAAGTTGAACGAATTTTTGAAGTACCGTCAATCATGCACCGGCGATTACCACAAATGCGGTCTGGCTTTGGAACCGCAGACGGCGACTGCGAGTTCGGATGACAAAGAGAGCGCCAGCCTCCGCTACATGACCCGACGATTCTGGATCAGCACCGCGGTAACAATGCCGCTCTTTGTGCTGGCAATGGCTCGCGAATCCCGTGTCCATTGCAATTCGCGTCATGTCATAACTTGAATGAAGAAGCAGCCAATGAGCTCTGCGAATTCGTTGAGCAATCACGTACTGTCCGGGGCTCGTTCATAATGATTGTCTAACCACGCTGATTGAAAAAACAGACTTTTCCTGTCAATTCATCATTCGCATGGGAGCGGTCCTGATCAACGGCGATTACGATGTCGGTTCGTTTTCCAGTTGCCGGGTTTTGACGTGCACAGATCGAATAACGGGCAATGTGTACAACTGGAAAACGGATTTCGAAACCTCACTCCGAGAAGCTTGATGAGCAAATCACGCATGGAAGCATTTAGTGACGGAGTCATCGCGATTCTGATCACGATTATGGTATTCGAAATCAAAGTTCCTGAAGGCGACGATCTTGCTGCATTGATGACGGTCGTTCCCTCATTGCTCACGTTTCTGTTGAGCTTCCTGTATCTGGGCATCTACTGGAACAATCACCACCACATGCTGCAGTTGACGAACCGCATCAACGGAGCGGTTCTTTGGGCGAATCTGCATCTCCTGTTCTGGCTTTCGCTGTTGCCCTTTGTCACTGGGTGGATGAACCGCAGCCAATTGAGTCGTTTGCCTGTCGCACTTTACGGGGCTGTGCTTCTCTTCGCCGCAATTGCCTACACAATCCTCCAGTCAACGATCATCAATGCCGAGGGACAAGACTCCAGGCTGAAAGCCGCCGTTGGGTCGGACCTGAAAGGCAAGATTTCGCTGGCGGCCTATGTTGCGGCAGTCTTGATTGCGTGGCGACTGCCGATCGCATCGGTTGTCATTTATGTTGGAGTCGCTCTGATGTGGTTCATTCCAGATAAGCGAATCGAACGTCAGATCAACATGAATTAAACATTGCACGACTGTGCCTGAGCAATGTTGAGTTCCAAACACACTGCCCGCCGTGCGAGAGCTGCAATGTTGACTCGGACGTCTCGCCAGAGCATCCCACTCGATCAGGAGGAACGTCCGAATTCAACGACGTCTGCCTCAGAATGAGCTGAATCGATGACGGAGGTATCTATTTCAAATTCACTTGGTATACTCGCTGGTAGAAGTGTGGCAAGCAAACGTTAAAAGCCGCTTCACTCGATGAAATCGGATGACTGAATAAAACGCATTCCGGCTGGTCTTATTAAGATCCATGCCCGGAGGCGAGTTAAAAAGTAAGCCGACGTAGTGGGATTCCTTAGGGGATCCCGTTATGTCGGCTTTTTTCGTTGGTGGCGAGGAAACTGCGATGATCGCATGATTGCCAGGAGAGTTTTTTGCTTTCCTGGTCATGACGTTCTCAAACACGCGGATTCCTGATGGACGACGAACTATGGCCGGAAAGAAGAAGCACACTTCGGAGAACCAAGGGGCCAAACTGCGGGATCATTCGCAGACGCATCGCTCCTTTCTGCGGAACGCGCATCGAGACTGGCGAGTCTGGGGCGTGGCCGTGCTGATGATCGCCTTGATGGTGGTCTATGTTTTAACTGACGATCTCTCATTGAGACCCGCTGGTGACCAACCGGTGCAACCGATTCCTGCCAACGTTGGACCGTAATACGGCCCGTTTTCATTTGCTGAAACTCTTCACGGAAAACATATCATGATCGACGGAGTTATCGAACTGGATGTTGAACTTCCTAGGAGTCTGTCCTGATACATGTCACCAAACGTCGCTGAATTGTGTTGAGAAAAAGTTTTTTTTCGGCCTGCGAATTGCTGTAGAGCAGCTGACATGAAGTCGGCGGCGGAAAATGGATTTTTGG
>JBGSVD010000151.1:0-1918 GCA_041753135.1 Planctomycetaceae bacterium | reverse complement strand
TTCATGAAGTTTTCCTTTCTGCGTTTCTTGAAAGATGCTCAATCAAAGCCTGCCCGGTCACCCAGCGCGTGTGACCCACGGTTGTGTAAGGCAGTCCTTCGGACAGCATTTTATCCCAGAATTTCTGTGAGATTCCCAGCCTCTGCAGCACCATTTGTTTGCTGTAGGCTTCATCTGTGCGAATGACGCCGCTTGACGCTGTGGCCATATTGAATTCTCCGAAAGATAGCGAAAGGAAATTGTGGTTTGCGCGAGTGAAAGAGGTGCTGTGTCAACGTATTGCAACGCAATGGTGTGAGTGAGTGCCGGGGAATGTCATTCAGTCGTGTTGCTCGCACGACGTGTGGTCTGCCCCCTCGTCTTGCGGCCGCCGGAGGATCTGATCGATCGCAAATGCCACCTCGATATTGTTTCGTGTGTCATCGAGTTCGTAGACCTCGGCGGTGAGTCGCGGCAGATCGTCTGCTTGCATGAACACCTCCAACTCTTTTCGAATGGCCTGAAGGATGTGGCAGGTCGTTACATCCGGATGTTCCCTGTCGGTAAGGTTCAATCCAAAAATCTCCGATCGAGCGCATTCCGGGATCGAAGAGACGATGTCAACGAGCCTTTGAAACGCTCCGTCCTGGGCAGATTGCTTGGAAGCTCTTCTCACAACAACCTCCGTTCCACTTGACTGCGGCACACCGTCGAGGACATTGCGTCCGATGCAACATGCTGTAGCGAATCACCGGCGATGGCTTTGGCCAGTGAATTCACAATTCCGTCGGCAGGTTGAGTGCGAACTGCTTGATGCCGAATTGGACTTGAAGAGTTTGGTATCATGAGTTGCCCGTTTTCTGTTGGCGGAAAATCCAGGTGTGGGCTTCATCAAGGGCCAGTTGGACGAGTGGGATGTCGTCGCGGTGGAAGCGGGTGGATTCGTTCCAGACATCGCTCTTGCGAAACAGACGAACGACGGAGACGGTGTGCCTCAGTCCGGAGCTTGTGCGTTTACGCCAGATGCGGACGCGGATCAGACCTTTGCGAAATTCATGAACTGGGAGCGTTGCCATTTGTATTGCCTCTGTACTGATCGTGTTGTGAGCTATTCGATGTGGTTTGTTTTATGCGGTTGGGGCTGCGTGTTCGCGGGCTTCGACGATCGCGCCTTCGAGTAAGTGGTCCAGTTGCGTGGCAAGGTTTTTGAGCGATGTTCGTTCGGTCTGATTGAGACATCCGTCGTCGCCAATCACGGCGGCCAGAACCTGAATCAGCTTGACGAAGTGGATGAGATCTGTCGGCTGGAAGGAATCGGTGACAATTCCTCTGTCAGATGTTTGGCGGACGATGTTGAAGCGATAGCGCCAGCCTGTGTGTTGTTCACCGAGCTTCCAGATGGTGGAGAGCAATGGCCCGGCTCCGACGATTTCCATCGGCCTTGGGTCGCCTCTTTTCATGCTCGAATGATTCGCGATTTGTTTCATTTCAGTTTCTGCTATTCAAATGCATTTGAACTCGTAGAGAAAAGGAGGCATGGAGAGCTATCACTCTCTCCATACCCTTTTTTTGTTTGAAGCGGCTACTCTTCACTGTCGAGCCATCCCTCGACAATAGCATTGTCGAGCTGGTCACCAACAATATTGATCGCCCACCACAGTGTGCTGTCTTTCCAGGGACCACTCATTTGGTCCTCCAGATAATCAGCTCTGCAGTGAACAATGACATGGTTCCTCATCGCGAGCACTGCCCGCCAGAACTCATGCTTCAGATTCAGTTGCCTCAAACGTCTTGCTTCTTCGTCCATATTTCCTCCTTGTTGTTCCGCGAATGTTGATAGAGAGATCCGATGCGCGGTCCATCGTGCCCCTCCCGCATTGCAATGCAATCCGGGCGAAGCACTCCAGAAGGAGTGCCGGCTGACGAAACAGCCGGCAAA
>JBGSVD010000150.1:0-26694 GCA_041753135.1 Planctomycetaceae bacterium | reverse complement strand
ACGGTTCTGACGGATGCGATCATTATGCCAAACCATGTCCACCTCATCGCGGCGTTCCGAAGTCAGGAGACGATGTTTGAACAATGCACGTCGTGGAAACATTTCACCGCGACGAAGATTCGGAGAATTCTGCGGAGTCGCATGCCGACGGAGCGGCAGGTGTACCGTACACCCGTCGCTCCGCCGACGGGATCCTATCTCAAGTATTCCAACCGTCAAAGCAGCAACGTAACGTAACTCGAATGAAAGCAGAATGAAGACCAATCAAATTGAAGCAAATGCCAATAGCAATCAGAGTTCAATCGGCCGTATCATTGTGGCCGAGTCCAATGTATTCTCATAAGCTCAAACCAGTTGCGATGGACTACCGCTCCTTCTTCTCATCGATTTCAACTCTCCTTTGAGAAGTACGACGCAACGCAGTGTATCGACAGGTAATCAAATGAAAGCTCTTTTGCGAACGATTTCATTGCTCATTCTGTGCGAGTTGAACGCCTTTGCGGCTGACACCCTGAACAATTGGAAATCCGTCGAAATGGGCAAGGCGGGTGAGCTGACTGTTCGCCTGCGCGTAAAACCCAGTGCCTCTTTGGCTGATGAAGAGTGGCTAGCTATTGAATTCGAAAATCATGGTAAGAGTGACATCAAGATCGATATGGCGCAATATCGCATTGAGTCGGAACGATTCAATTTGGAGACAGGCACTTTCGTCTCCTCCGGTAGGCTGGCAGATGGAAACGACTACAACTTGTTTCCTGACGCGTGGAGTACGATTCCGGTCGCTGATCGGGTGATCCCTCCGGGTGTATACCGAATGATCGAGCATCCCAGCTTCTGTTCTTCGGCGATGTTGGGCTTACCTCCCAGAGACGGTTGTTTGGTCAAAGCCGAAGTATTCGTGGATCTGCGAATCAACAACGAACTGGTCAAGTTGGAAGCGAAGAAGTTCGAGTTTCAATGGCTGTATCCTGACGCAATGGGCATTGATGCAATGCGTTCGCAGCTTCTTCATCTTTTAGCCAATCCACGCAATGCCGTTCAACATACTTACATCCTTCAAGCCTTGCTGGCCGTTCCGGAGCTTGCGCAGACTGCGTCTGCTCAGCAACTACTCGCTGCCATCGGGCCGCGGGAGGACTCGTTCTCGGGGCGTAAGCACGTTCTGGAACATTTGAACAACCACTACGCTGGTGAGCCGATAGTCATTGATTATTTCTTCTCCCGGATCCTTGACACTGACAAACGTATTACTGAAGACCTGCAGCGTGTTCCTAAGATCTGGGATTCCAGATTCCTGCCGGCGTTGTTGAATCGGTTCGATGTTCATGGCAACAGCTTGCATGACATCTTTGTGATCCTTCGGCAGCATGGTACTCCTCAGCGGAATGATCCGCAGATCGCCAGTCGCTTATCGAACTCCCTGCTTCGTTTTGGTTGGATCGATCCACGGCAACAGTATGCACCATCAGCACTGGCCTCCAACCTGACTCTCATGGGGCATACGTGTGACCGCAACATGATTCCTAAACTAACCCCGTACCTGAATGACACAACTCAGACGATCGACCTCACGCAACCCGGATTGAGTATCGATATTCGTCTTCCGCCGTTGCGCGTTTGCGACCATGCGCTCGAAGCAATTCTGGAAGTTCTGGATGGTGGCTCAGGGAAAGCCTATAAGGCGGCTGGATTCAAATTGACGAGGACCAGGGGTGCGGGACCTGACGATGGGGCCGAGATTACCAGGATTCGAGACAAGATGATCACGACACTCAAGCAGCGACTTGTGGAATTGAATGGCCAGCCCAAAAACTAACGACGGAATTTAGATGCCAGAGACTCAGAAATGAATGCACTAAACGAGCGGCTACGGCGATCCTGCCCACGGGAAGTTCAGGCTCTGTGATATCCGCAGTGCCAATTGTTCGTCATGATCGCCTCAAATTTGGTCTTCAGCCTCTCATTGAGTTCGACAATATCCCGATGTCCCTTGCGCCATTCTATAGGAACTCTCAACATGCACCGCCGTCAATTCATGCAAAATACATCCGCCGCAATTGCTGCTGTGGCATGGCCGTTTTCTTCCCTGCAGGCGGCGGTTGTTCCGGAGCCTCGCTATCAGTTGGCTCTGGGGCAGTGGACATTCAATCGGGCGTTTCGAGGTGTCGAAGGGGTGACGCGGCGGGACTCGCTGGAGTTTCCGACGATGGCGGGGGAACTAGGGTTTGACGGCGTTGATTACAGTGGCATCCTGCTTGGCGAACATCATGCGAATGCGAACTCGCTGGCAGAACTGAATCAACGAGCGGCGGATGCGGGGGTGAAGAATGTGCTGATCCTGATCGATCTTTACGATGCACTCGGTGCGAAAGATGCGGCGGTTCGGAAGGCGAATGTGGAGAAATATAAACCGTGGCTGGAAGCGGCTGCGACGCTGGGATGTATCGGCGTGCGAGTCAATCCGATCAGCGATGGCTCACTGCCGGCGGATGAGCAAGCGAAGTTGCTGGCGGACGGGTTGACTCAGTTGCTTAAGCTGAGTGTTCCGTTGAAGCTCGATGTGATGATCGAAAATCACGGCGAAGGTCTGCAGACCGACGGAGCATGGCTGGCTTCAGTCGCGAAGCAGGTGGCGGATCCTCATTGCGGCACGTTGCCTGACTTCGGCAATTTTCAGAAGAACCGTGCCGCCGGTGAATATCACGATCGCTACGCCGGAGTCGCTGCGATGCTGCCGTATGCGAAATGCGTGTGTGCCAAATCGCTCGACTTCGATGCGAACGGCGACGAATGCTATTCGGACTACGGCAAACTGCTGAAGCAGGTCGCCGATTCTGCCTATCGAGGCTGGATCGAAGTCGAATACGAAGGCCCCGGACATGCTGGCGGACCGAAAGCCGAACGCAAACCGTCGAAGTCGCTTTCAGAGACCGACGGCTGTCTTGCCACAAAGCGACTGCTTGAAAAATTGCTCGGCGCGGATCTTCAGAAGGCGAAGTAGTTTCAACGAACTATGCTAATCGCGATCACAATTGAGCTGTTTAACCGTCAGCCGGAGGCGTACGCGGATGCGGACACCAACGTACGCCTCCGGCTGACGGTGAAACTAACAATAGTTCCGTCGGCTCGATAAAATCCAACCTTTGGCCAGTTGGATTTCTTTTTTCATTCCGAACGTTCATCAATGTTTTTTGGCGTCACTGCGGCACTGGCGTAGTGCGCGAAGCGTCCCTTGAGTTCGCTCAGTTTTTCTGCGTTCTGTCCAGCAAGATTTGTTTTCTCTGAAGGATCTTCGACCAGGTTAAAGAGCTCATACGACTCCGCCTGATTTTTCTTATTCTTGCCCGCCCCTTTTTTCACAACAAGCTTCCAGTCGCCGACTCGGATCGCACCGCCATTTGGCGTTGCATTATTAAGAATTTCTGCGTGAGGTGACTTCGCGTTTTGTGTAATCACCGGCCAGATATCCATGCCGTCAAGTGGCAGTGGTTGCTCTAACGATCCGCCAATCAGCTTGATGAGCGTCGGATACCAGTCAACCATGTGCATCGGTTCTTTGCAGACAGCTCCGGCCGGAATTTGCTTTTCCCATGTCGCAAAAGCAACGCCACGGACGCCGCCTTCATAGACTGAACCTTTTCCGTCACGAAGGGGACCATTGCTGGTAATCTTGTTCGGGCCAACGCCTCCGTTGTCGCTGGAGTAAATGAACAGGGTATTCTCACGCATGCCTTTCTGTTCAAGAGCCGCGACAATCTTGCCAACTCCTTCATCCATTGCGGTCAGCATGCCTGCCATCTGCAAACGGTTGCCGTTCAGATGTTCATAACCCTTCTTGTACTTATCAGGAACCTGGTATGGTCCATGCACGGCGTTGAAAGGCACGTACAGAAACAGTGGCTGTTCCGATGGATTTTCTTCGATTGCTTTAACAGCAGCCTGAGTGATCAGATGCGTAGAGTAGCCATCCTGATTTTGATTGACGCCGTTTACATACCAGTCGAGCTGTTCATCTCGAATGTGTGTGAAATAATCGATGGCACCGAAGAGATGTCCCGTATGCGAATCGAAGCCACGTTGCATCGGCCAATAGGCTTTGTCGAAGCTGCCCAGATGCCATTTGCCACAGATGATTGTGCGATATCCGGCTTCCTTGAGCACAACCGGGAGCAATCGTTCTTCAAGCGGCAAACCATACTTCGAAAACGGTCTGACCACACCGACTTGCAGACCATAGCGAATGGGGTATCGCCCAGTCATCAATGACGCACGAGTCGGAGAACACACGGGTTGAACATAGAACTGATCAAGCTGTGTGCCAGCAAGCGCGAGCTTGTCGATTTCAGGCGTTTTGATTTCGCCGCCCTTATAGCTTACGTCGTACGACCCTTGATCGTCGGAGAGAATGAAAACGATGTGAGGTTTTTGCGCATCCGCCGCATGGAGCATCGATCCCACAAAACAGCAAGTGAGTGTCAACAGAATCGCGGAAAACTTAAGTTGCATTGCGTATAGATCCGGTGAGGGTTTCAAACGACAAGCATCTCAGACTGCGTAAATCGCTGCCTGTGTGCCCATTCTTGTTACACCATGGTATTGTCTGAATCGCCATTTCCGCGAGCGACGCACCCCAATTTTCCGAAGGATGCTGCTCTGATGTTTGTGTGTGCTACCACTCTGAAGGTAAATGACGTCAGTCTCCATAATGCGAGTTTCAGGTTTGCCGTTTCCGCAAAAACCGGAACGTCAGACTAAGGATTTACGACCGTTCGCGGCTTGCGACACGATAACGCGATCAGCGATTCCGACATTTGCCTTCCAGTGCATCACTTCCAGTGCATCACTTCCACGTGCCGGACTTTTGGTCAGAAAACAGAGACAATGCGCGTCAATATTTTCTACTTTTGGGCGAATCGCGGCTAAAGTCTCCGGGTGTTTTGGAGTCCGCACCTCGCCTGCGACCTGAGGTAACCGCATTCATGAAACGCCTGAACTTAGAGTGTCATTGACAAATGGCAACGATTCGACGCAAACGATGGCTTCGTGTTCTCGGCATCATTGTTGTCATAGCGTTCGCAGCTCGCTACGTTCTTCGGGCGGCTGAGGTGACCACGACTTTACCTTCCCCGCCAACGCCAGGCACATTTACTCTGGCCATAGAATCGGGTGATTTCGGCCGTGTGGCTCACGTCCACATTCCCACTGGATACAAGGTCGATATGAAGCCACCGCTTGTACTGGTTCTTCATGGGGCTGGCGGAAGCGGCAGCTACGTTCTCGAAAAAGACGGCTGGGCCGCCAAAGCCAACCAGGCTGGCTTCATTGCTGTTGCACCAGACGGACTTCCGGCATTGCCTCGACTTAAACCAGCGGCCGGCGCGAATCCCGCACTTTGGAATTCCGGACAGTTGAATCCCAGGTCGCCACGAGCCGCAGTGGACGACGTTGCTTATTTCAGCCGACTGCTCGACAGATTGAATGAAGCTGTCCCGTATGACAAGCAGCGGGTATTCGTCGTCGGACATTCCAACGGCGGCATGATGGCGTTTCGATTGGCGAGCGAGCTTTCAGAGAGATTCACCGCAGTCGGTGCCGTCGCTGGTTTATTGACTTTGGAAAACCCGCAGCCCAAAAAACGGTTGCCGACACTCTGTATGCTTGGCTCCAAAGATCCGCTGATGCCAATTGATGGGGGCGAGGTCAAGCTGCCTTGGGGAACACGCCAATACAAGCCGATCTCTGAATCTCTTGGCACATGGGCGAAGACCATTGGTTGCGAAGAGGAGCCAAAGATCATTTCTGATCAGGATCAGATACGCAAAGTCGAATACCCTTCCACATCGAATGGCCCAACGCTGACCGTGCTTTATCTGGAAGGACATGGCCATCACTGGCCAGGCTTCAAGTCGCCGCTGCCCGATCAATATGTCGGACCTTATTCGACCACGGTAAATGCAACGGATGCGATGTGGGATTTTTTCCAAAAGCACTCTCAAGCCGGCTTGCCACAAAATCCGGAGCCAACGTCCGATGGCGTTGAACCAAGCCTATTCAGAGCACATTAAAAAGCTAAAGGTCGATCACGAACTCACCGTCGTGCCCGGAGTGGCCCATGAAACGATGCCGCTGCTCAAAGGCCTGAGCGAGAGCAATTGGGATTTCTACCATGCGGCTTTCGGCAAGGAATGATCACTCCAGATCAATGCATCGGCGGGACAGTGTTCCGATTAATCACAATACCGTTCAACAAACGGCCTGTTAAGTAGCGGAATCGGCGCAAGCCGTCCGGTGTGAGCCTGCATTTTGCAGGCTCACACCGGCCAGCTCGCGCTGCTCCGCTACTTTTTGAACGGGATTGCGATCAATCAGACAAAAGACTGACCCCAAGAACGACGTCAATCGTTGATCCCCAACGCTTTGATGCGAGAATTGAGCGTTGTCGGTTTCAGGCCCAGCAATGCTGCTGCGCCATTGGGGCCGTAGACTTTGCCGTGGCATTCAATCAGAGCCGCCTTGATATTGCTGGCTTCGAAGTCGCGGACCTCAGCGTCGGTCAGGAGGCGTTGCGTCGTGATTGATTCGGTAGGTTTTAATCGCGGTTTCGACGTGGCCTCAGGGAAATCAAAACGCAGACGACCGTCAGCAGCAACGATGCAGGCTCGCTCCAGAGCATGTTGAAGTTCGCGAACATTGCCAGGCCAGTCGTAGCGTTGTAGTTCCTGCACGTTGGCCAGCGTCAACCGAAGCCGTGGTCGTCCCAGTTGTCGCGCGAAGCGGCTCAGGAAATGTTCGGCCAGCAGTGGGATGTCTTCGACTCGCTTTCTCAGTGGCGGCAGTTCCATCGGGAAGACGCTTAGCCGGTAGTACAAATCCTGTCGAAAGCGGCCTGCCTCCGCTTCGGCGCGCAGGTTTCGATTCGTTGCCGCGATCACGCGCACGTCGATCCGTCGAGTTCGCTCTTCTCCAATGCGTTCGATCTCTCCTTCCTGAAGAACTCGCAGCAGCTTGGCCTGCAGGTCGAGTGGAATCTCGCCGATTTCGTCAAGGAATAGCGTGCCACCATCTGCAAGTTCAAATCGCCCCGCTCGATCACGCAGCGCGCCAGTAAACGCGCCTTTTGCGTGGCCGAAGAATTCACTTTCGTAGAGTTCACGCGGTATCGCGGCGCAGTTGACCTTGATCAGCGGGCGATCTGCTCGCTGACTGTGACGGTGAATTTCCCGCGCTACGACCTCTTTGCCTGTGCCGCTTTCACCGAGGATCAGCACGGCCGAGTTTGTTGGCGCAACGAGCTCGATCTGACGAGTCACCGCCTGCAGCGCTGGAGCCTGTCCGATCAGATCGCCAAAAGCAGCTGACTGCTGTACTTCTTCGCGAAGGTATTCGTTCTCCTGCTCCAGTCGTTTTTTCAACGCGCCAATTTCATCCATGGCGCGAGCATTGGCGATCGCAGCGGCCAAGTGATCGGCGATCATCCGCAGCCATTCGAAGCAGGATTCCCCCGGAGCTTCTCGGGCGAACAATCCAAGCACTCCGAGCACTTCGCCGCGATGCACAAGCGGGTGGCCAGCAAACGAGGCAATGCGTTCATCACGAATCCAGGCGGGATCAGCGACCCAGTCGCGGTCTTGAGCCACATCGGCGACTTCCAGCGACTGACCTGCTTTGGCGATCTGTCCGACTTTTCTGATCCCGATGGGAAATCGCCGAAACGCGCCGTCGAGTCTTTCCCATGCAGCGAGCGAGCTGTTCAGTGACTGACCAGCACTGGCGACCAGATGCAAACACCGCTCTCGGTTCTGGCAGTCCGCGGCAAGTCGGCAGTTCGCACAGTCATCCGTCAGCGGTGGTTGCACGAGCCAGATGCGAACGAGCGCCACGGCCGGTCCTTCGGCAAGTCGTTGCACGGCCAACGGCAGCAAGTCGGAAACGTGATGATGGCCAGCGAGATCCAGCAGCAGTCGCTTTGGGTCGCCAACAAGCCCGGTTGATTGGAATGAGATCGCCATGACCGAATTGTGACGAAATCTCGTCAGATGGCAACGAAATTTCGTTAAACAACGAGATGTCGTTGCGCCTTCAGTCAAACATTGAATGGCGCAAGTGCATCTGTGTAAAGGTGTTATGGAATTTCCAAGTGTTCGGAACGGGACGTGTAATTGGTCCCTTCATTACCAGCGAATGGTTCGTCCGGTAACAACTGAAGCTCAGAAAATTCTTGGAAAGGTCCTAACAATGTCTCGTATTCATCAAATCGCCCCTGAAGCCGCCACTGGAAAAGCCAAGGAACTGCTCGACACCGTGCAGCAGGCCTTCGGCATGATTCCCAACACCGCACGAGTCATGGCGAATTCACCTGCGGTACTCGATAGTTTTCTTGCCTTCAGCACGGCGATGGGAGCCGTGAAGATCGGTGAGAAGCTGTACAACCAGGTGAAGCTCAAAACCAGCCAGACAAATTCGTGTGACTACTGCACGTCGATCCTTTGTGCAGTCGCACCGTCAGCCGGGCTGTCGGCAGACGACATTCTGGCTGGCCGCACCGGCAAATCTGAGGACGGCCGGACTGATGCTGCTCTCAAGTTTGCGGAAGCTGTCCTGGAGAGCCGTGGCAAGGTCAGCGATCAGCAACTCCGCGACGTGCGGAAGGCAGGGTTTGGTGATACAGAGATCGTGGAAATTGTCGCGAGCGTCGTGCTCGGCTGCTTCACGAATTTTCTCAACAATGCGGCCGACACAGAACTCGACATTCCACGTGTCGAGCCAATGGGAGCCTGCACGACATCCGCCCGTGGCACAGACGGCTGTTCGATGCACTAATCCGACCGGTTTTCCAGAGGGAGTCTGGCCAAATTCAGGCTCCTTGCTGTTTTCGATCACTCCCATTCAGGAAGCACACGATGACTACTCTTCGACCACCATTCACGCTGGAAACCGCCACTGCCAAGGTCCGAGCCGCAGAGGATGCTTGGAACAGCCGTGACCCGCAGAGAGTCTCCGTGGCCTATTCGGAAGACTCGCAGTGGAGAAACCGGGATCAGTTCGTGCACGGGCGAGATCGAATCCGTGAGTTCCTGTCAGACAAATGGCAACGCGAACTCGACTACCGCCTGACCAAATCCCTCTGGAGCTTCACCGACAATCGGATCGCGGTCCGATTTCAGTACGAGTATCACAACGCATCCGGGCAGTGGTTTCGGGCTTACGGAAATGAACTCTGGGAGTTCGATGAAGAAGGTCTGATGCGTCGTCGGGAAGCGAGTATCAACGAAGTTCCGATCGAAGATTCCGAGCGAAAATTCCATTGGCCGGCACAAAGTCCGCGACCTGCGGATGACACAGGGATTCCTGCGGTCCGTTAGCAACAACCGGCCCTTGTTGAAGCGGCGGCGCGGCCTTCTCTGAACACGATGAAAACAGGATTTCTGTCATGCGTCAATTCTCAAGCGACATTGCATTCACTCCGGCGGTGAAGTCAATTCAATCCGACAAAGGCTCGCGTGTCAGCTACGCCCGCATGGAACTGGGCGGAAGTTGGCAGACGACGGTCACGCCGGAACTCGAAGCATTCCTGTCCGAACTGGATATGTTCTATCTGGGGACTGCCAACGGCGAAGGCCAGCCCTATATTCAGTACCGAGGAGGCTCGCCAGGATTTCTCAGAGTGGTGAATGAGAAGACTCTGGGCTTTGCCGATTTCGGCGGGAATCGCCAGTACATCACGCTCGGAAACATTTCTGAAAACCCGAGAGCGTTTATCTTTCTCATGGATTACACCCGCAGTCGGCGCATCAAGCTCTGGGGCACTCTGCGTACTATTGAAAATGATCCGTCGCTTCTCGATCAGCTTCGTGATCCAGTCTACCCGGGGAAGGTCGAGCGGGCCATGTTGTTCGAGATCGAAGCGTGGGATATCAACTGCCCTCAGCACATCCACAAGCGTTTCTCCCAGAAGCAAGTGGCTCCGGTGATTGAGCAACTGCAGGCGAAGATCGCAGAATTGGAAACACGACTGAAGGCAGCTGAAATGAAAGTATCGAACTTGTGAGCAAAGCCAGGAAAGATCGCGAACCATACATTCATTGTTGCGACAAACTGAATGCGTGAACCACTGCCGGTCTCTCAGTTTTGGACCGCGATATTTCTTTTGCCATTCTGCGTTCTTGTCTTTCCGCGAAACAAGTTCCCGTCCCCAGAACGCTTTTACCACTCCTCAGCATTTCGAAAAAACAGGGTTCTCCTGTTTCCTACTTTTCCGCCGCAGGCACAACGGCCTGGCTGATAACAGGCTGCGGAGGATTGACCGCTACAGTCTCCCCACTGGAGACAGTGGCAGGTGAAGGCTCAGGCGGCGATGCGGGAACAGCGGCGGTTGAAGGCTTGGCCAACTTGTTCTCCACCGGCTGCGGAGGAGTTGCCACACCCGAGCCCTGGGTTGCAGCGGATCCTGATGCCATCGGGGTGGTGACATAACCAGCATTCGTCAGACTATTCGACATGGGATTCTGGTAACTACCGTTCTGTTGCCACTGAGCAACGCCGCAGCATGCATTTGAATTCATCTGCGGGCTATAGTTTTGGTTGTCGTTGCTTGCATAACCGCAGCCAGATTGGCATCGGCCGGATTGACCATAACTCATGTGACCGCCTTGATTGCCACAGCCATGCTGCTGATGGCGTTGGTGCCGACAATGTCGAGCCTCCGCATCCGTCGCGGCAGCACCAAGAGCGAGGATCGTACCGAGCACAGCCATTGAAAATCGAATTCGTAACATCTCATAACTCCTTTAAGGAAACACAAAACACACAGTTTCAGTAACACACTTCGTAGTCAGCTTTTCAGCAAGTCTGATAACACGCTGGTTCAACTTCTGGCAACTACGGTCACAACGCCAGTGTCGAAGCCAAGGTCTCATTTCGATGCTTTCGAGGTAATTGCATCAGTCTGGATTCGTTCCACGACCTCCATTCGATGAACTGGAACACTGGCAGGCGCATCAATGCCGAGCTTCACAAAACCCTTGCCAACTTGCAGCACCACAATCTTGATTCTCGATTGTTGAGCGTCCGAACCTCCGACAACAATAACTTCCAACTTCTTCCGTGAAAGCACCAGCATCACAAACCTCCCTGAATGCATCGCCGCAAATTCCGAAAGCATTAAGCATGCAATTGCCCACGGTTCTTTAACAACAAAACTTGAACCGAATGCCCTGCCAGATTCGAATGGACAAGAGTTCTTGTTGCAGGTTCAAAGCCTGACGTGTCGCAAAATCTTTTCAGATATTCCGCGCTGCAGGTCTCGTAAGGCCGCTCGGTGCTCACGAGAGTCGCGTCAGCCAATAGTCTCAATCCGTGAAGTTCGTCACTTTGGATCGCTTTGATACCGTTCAACTTCCACAACCACGCAACAACGCTCGCCAGCATTTGAACCATCGAACTTTTCCTTCACCTGCCAAACGACAGGCAATAAAAAAAGCCGACATGGACCGAACCTTTTATAAAGGTTCATTCCATGTCGGCTTACTCGTTAATTCGCCCACCAGATTCTGGCCTGCGATTTATTTCGTCATCCGCAACTCAATTGGTTTCGAAGCAATTCGAAAACAGCTCGTCCAACGTGCCGATCCTAACGGTCTTAAATTAATCAACAATCTCAGTTTCCATTCTATTCCTGAATTGGTGCGATTGAGACAAAAGCGAAGATTGCTGCTGGTGGATGATTCGAGAGTCTCGCCGCCGGAAGTTCGAAGACTCGTCTACTTCTTTGATAGCGCTTCAAATCCGGCCACAACGTCGAACAATTCTTCATCAATGCTGCTCTGACGAAGCTGGTGAAATTTGCTGTTGAGATCTTCCAGCAACTCGTCGATGTTCTTATCAGCTCGCTGCATGGCGGCCAACCGGCTGGCGTTTTCGCTGGCGAGGGATTCGGCACAGGCTCGGAAGAGGGATACGAACAGGTACTCGCGGATCAGTGTCCGTAATGTTGTTGTCAGCGGGCCCATGACTTCCGGGAGTTGCTGAGTCGGCCAGGGAGTTTTTGCCAGTCGATGCTGCCAGCCAGCGTCCAGCGGAAGCAGTTGCTGATGAACGGGCTCATACACCATCCCGGATGTTGGACGGTTGTAGAACAAGTGCATTTCGACGGTGTCGCTCTGGCCCCGAAATTCTTCACCGGCCACAAGAAGCTGCCCTATTAGCGGAGTTATCGCTTTCACGGATCCTGGCACATTGAACAGTCCGATCAGAGGCAAGCCAGTATCAGTCAGTCGCGAATGAGCTCGCTCACCCACAGCCCAGATCTTCGATGTGCCTCCAATTTCAGCAAGTGTCTTGGTCGAGTATTCGACAACGACTTCATTAAATTGACCAACCAACCCCTGATCCGAACCAAACACCACCGCAGCGATGATTCGCTGTTTGGGATTCTTTGATCCAGCATCGTTCGAGTGTTGCGTAGATGCGCCAAGCTCTTCAGTTCGAAAGCAGACGCTCAATCCCCGCTCGACGGTTTTCGCATAGTCGCCAACAGATCGCACGGATTGTTCATACTGTCCAATGCTGGAAGCGGCCATGGCTTTCATTGTCCGCACAACGGACTGCAGTTCTCCCGCGCTGCCGATCAATCGGCTCAGGCTTGCGATGGTGTCGCTCATGGTTTTGTTCCTCAATACTATTCGTTTAGCCCGTGGCCGTCAGGTTTTAAAGTTGCGAGTTTCGGCAGGGCTGGAAGCCCGGCACATCCTCTGCCGGTGGCGTGAGCCACCGGAACAATAAAAACACAGCCCTTCAGGCCCGGAGGGCCGACACATTCGCCAGTGTGTCGGCCTTCCGGGCCTCAGATTATTGGCACTCACAAACCGGTGGCTCACGCCACCGGCATTGGATATGTCGGCCCTCCGGGCCTGAAATAGCGCAACTTCAAAACCGACAGGCCTGGCCGCGTAACAACATGTCCTGTCGACCACGGGTAAAACAAGAAACAATGTCTCTGCTAATCTTTCTTCTGAAACGACTCCAACGCCTTCTTCGCAACGTCAACAATCAACTGGCGATCATCATCACTCAACGAATCCGCCGTTTCAAACCGAGCACACAACTCCGAAGGCAGCTCGGCCGCCGCTTCCGTCAATGCTCGCTCTGCTTGAACAACCTGATCCAGCGGAATCTTGTCAAACAGGTTCTCTGTCAACGCCAGCAGAATCGTAATCTGAGCGGGCACCGACACTGGAGACAGTTCCGGCTGTTTCAGGCAAGCTCGAATACGTCGACCGTGTTCGATGGTCTTCAGAGTCGGCTCATCCAGACGAGCTCCAAACTTTGCGAAGGTTTCTAATTCCTCAAACTGCGCGTAGCTGAGTTTCAGATCACCAGCCACCGCGCGATACGCCGCGTGCTGTGCTTTGCCGCCGACTCGCGAAACAGATTTGCCAACATCGACCGCCGGCAATACTCCCAGTTCAAACAACGATGGCGAAAGATAGATCTGGCCGTCCGTGATGGAAATCAGATTGGTCGGAATATAGGCCGACATATTCTGAGCCTCAGTTTCGATTATCGGCAAGGCTGTCAGTGAACCGCCTCCAAGTTCCGAACGCAGATGAGTGGAACGTTCGAGCAATCGTGAATGAATATAGAAGATGTCGCCGGGATACGCTTCACGTCCGGGCGGGCGACGCAGTAGCAGCGACAGTTCACGATACGATCGAGCGTGTTGAGTCAGGTCGTCGTAGACAATCAGCACATCGCGGCCTTCGTTCATGAAATGTTCGGCGATGCTGGTGGCCGCATAGGGAGCGGTATACGCCAGTCCCGGTGAATCATTGCCTTCCGTGACGACGACAACCGTGTATTCCATCGCACCTTTGTCTCGCAGAGTCGCAACGACTTTCGCAACTCCTGACGCTCGTTGACCAATCGCACAGTAGACGCATACAACATCTTTGCCACGTTGATTCAGAATGGTGTCGATGGCGATCGTCGTCTTGCCGGTTTGGCGATCGCCAAGAACTAACTCCCGCTGACCTCGCCCGATCGGAATCATCGCGTCGATGACTTTCAATCCTGTCTGCAGAGGTACATCGACCGGAGCTCGATCCATAATAGCGGCAGACGGACGTTCGATTGGAAGTCGCTGTCGAGTCGCCACGGGGCCTCGATCATCAAGCGGCCGACCGAGCGGATCAATGACACGTCCGAGCAGTTGTTTTCCAACGCCAACATCCATGACTCGACCAGTCCGCTGTACCTCGTCGCCCGCGTGAAGATGCGCGTAATCGCCAAGCAGAACAACACCTATTTCGTTTTCATCCACATTGAAAGCAATACCGAAAACGTCGCCTGGAAATTCCACAAGTTCCTCAAAGCCCACCCCCGGCAAACCAGAAACCCGCGCGATACCCGTTGAGACTGTTGTGATTCTGCCAACTTCCCGGAGCGTCAATTGCGGCGTGAATGAATCACGAGTGCTGGCGATTTTTGCAAAGGCACCGTCATAGATGGATTTGACGCTATTCATGTTTGGCTTTCATGGGCAAAAAAATGGCTGGGCAAAAAGATGAGCTCATAAATCTGAATTCCATATTTTCGCCCAGCCATATTTTTGCCCAGCCATATTTTTGCCCTTTATCGACTGAAGAATTCAAATCGAACGGTGCCCGATACGATGTTGGCCCAGAGAATAGAATCAAGACTCAAATTGCTCATCAGTTTTTGAAGGTAAGTTGCGTAGGTCGTCAAACCATCTCGCTTGCAAGTGATTTCAAACGCAATCCTGTCCTCGATCATTTTTACCGGCTGTCGCCCCGTCGTAGTTCCTTGCCAAAACGTTTCGACGAAGCATTCACAGCATTCCTTGCCTCCGAATAAATGCACGCAGGCTTCTTCATAGAGTGACCGACTCAACCCAGTGCCCCAATCCTTGACAAGGGCAACGATTGTCTGTTCGAAACACGTTGTCGCGCGGGAAACGTTCCAGTTATGGCGTTCGACATGGAATTGTTGGCGATGTTGTGTTGATTCGTGGCAGTTGACGAATTGCTGTTCAACTTTCTCCGCCCCAAAGTTGATCAGCTTCCCGTGGCGAAGATCAAGAAGCATCAAGTACTGAATAAGCTGACTGATGTGAGCGTCCGAAAGTTTCGTTACCGATTTCAGTTCAAACGGACAGCCCGCATCGACAAGGAGATCTACGTAAAGAACCTTCTCGAAATTGCCGTGCGACAACGTAATCGAATATTCGGTAACCGCCCTGAATCCAATCATCTGCTGCATAGTTCCTCGACAAACTGATTCATGAAACTTCTTTCCCAAGGCGTCATGGACGTTGAACGCATGGCCAATAACTTCGTAAGCGACTTTGCCGAATTCGTCTTGGCTGAATTGGCGAATGGGTGATGAGGTGGAGATTGGCATGAGGTTTTCGGTTTTGGGGCAAAAAAATGAGGTGCGGTTGCGCTGTCGAAAAATGGTAACAGAATATTGAGTGACAATCTGTGAAGATGCCCCACGCCTAAATTTTTCGTACCACCATCTTTTTGCCCTGTCATCTTTTTGCCCCCATCTCCAACTCCTTCAAATAATCATTCACACTCCACGCCATCTTCTTTCCGTTAGCCGACAGTTCGATTCCACTCACCAGTCCGGGGACGACTTCGAACTGAATTTGAACATCCGCTGACATCGTCGCTTTTAATTCTGTGTGTATTTTCAATTGCTGTTCGGGAGGCAGTACGAAAGCACTTCGCACCAGCGGTGACTGCTTCGTCGTTTGTAGTGCAGCAGCCAACTCTTTCTGCAGTTCACCGTTCAACGATTGCAGGTGCGTGACGAAAACGTTGGTCATTCGCTCCTCCAGACTCACGTCCGCGAGGTCTTGCAGCGTCTTTCTCGTGAGAGCAAAGACTTCCTGTTGAGTTCGTTTGTTGATCTCTTCGCTCAAGCTTTGTTGTTCGGCTTGTAGTTCGTCGCGTCGCTTGGTTGCGAGCACGTCGGCCTCCTTTCTCGCCTCATTCAACAAGCGCTGGCGTTCAGCTGCAGCCTCGTCAGTTGCCTGACTCAAGAGTGCCTCGCGTTGTTTGTCAAACGTTTGGTTTTTCTGTTCGAATTCATCTCGTTCCCGCTTTGCATCGGCGCGCTTTTTGTTGGCATCGGCAATCTCCGCAGCGATGCGTGCCTCTCGCGCATCAATGGCGTCAAGGATGGGTTTGTAAAGAAATCGCTTCAGCAACCACACCAGAATGAGAAAGTTGACGGCTTGCGCAGCGACGGTAAACCAGTCGATCAGCATCAGTTTACTTTCCCACCGCCTGAGCGATGAAATGATTCCAGAACGGATTGGCAAAGATCAAGATCATCGACACCACGAAGCAATAGATCGCTGTGGATTCGATCATCGCCAAACCTACAAACAAAGTTCGAGTAATCGTCGCTGATGCGTCCGGCTGTTGAGCCAGCGAGGTTAGCGCTGTCGCGACTGCCTTTCCCTCGGAAAGCGCCGGAAACATGCACCCGATGGCTGTTGTGAGTGCAGCGCAAATGATCGATGTCATTGCGACTATTGTGATACTATCCATGAATGGTCCTTTCGTTGAGTTGTTTTCGTTCTGTCGTTTGCGTCGCGGCCGCGATGTACACCGCGGCCAGAATGCTGAAAATGTAAGCCTGCACCATCCCCGTGAGCAGACCCAGCAGTGTCATCACAACGGGAAAAATGAAGGGCGTGATGCTCAACAGAATTCCAACAATCATCGCGCCACTCATCATGTTGCCGAACAATCGCACGGCCAGAGCCAGCGTGCGTGACACTTCGCTGATGATGTTGAACGGCAGCATGATGATCGTTGGTTCGATGTAAGTTTTCAGGTAGCCGCGCAATCCCTGTTCTTCGATACCAAACATCGGGATCGCCACAAACACGCACAGTGCCAATGCTGCCGTTGTCGATAGCGATCCGGTGGGCGGTTCGTAGCCAGGGATGATTGTGCAGAGACTCGCCGCTGCGACAAACAAGAACAGCGTTCCCAGAAACCCCAGAGATGTCCGTGGGTTCGCGATGCCGACGTCTTTAATCTGTGTGACGATCGACGTGACGATGATCTCAAGGAAATTCTGCCAGCGAGAACGATTGTGATCCTGCGAAAGTCTTCGCGTGATCAGCTTCGATCCGAGCGCCAGCAACACGATTAGCCCCCACGTATAGACAATCGTGGCGTTGAGTTTAAAGATGCCGTACTGCCAGAAGACAACTTCGTCCGGACTAAGATGCATGAGGCACCTCGGTCGATGCTGTCGAAGAATGCGGATCCCGCGAACCCGTTAGTCGCGTCACCACAATTCGTGCGATGGTGAAACCGAACAAACACGCCAGCAGGCGCGGCCAGTGGTCACGTCCAATGAAGTAGAAGCCAGCCAATGCGACGCTCATACGAACAAGCAGACCGCCAGTGAACCACAAGGCCGCATAGCGAGACGCCAAGCCCTTGCGAACGGTCCACCACAGGCCACCGAAAAAGACAGCTCCGATCAGGCCGCCCGCGATGACTGACAGAAATATTCGTTGAGTTTCATTCATTGTTGTCCTCCTGTTCGTCTCGCATCACGGCTTCTTCTTTGGCGATCCAGTGCCACGCGTTGATGCAGCCGATGGCCAGTCCCGAGACCAGCAACGCCAGCGTCCATGAATGGCTGCTCGGATGGTTTCTATCCAGCCAAATCCCGATTCCCGCCCCCACCAAGGTCGGCACCGTCACGGACCAACCAATCAACCCCATCATTCCCAAGCCGAACCAGACTTCCGGGGTTCGACTTCGCCGGGCCTTCAACATGCGCTTCGCCTTCGCATCGATCCGCTCGGCCAATGCCGATGATTTTTTTGCTGCCCGTGATTCCGGAGTCTCATCAGTCATGTTGAAGCCTTGCGAATCGGTGGATGAACCCTGTTTCCAGTTTCGCCATCACGGCTCGAACATCGCGTTCGGATTCCGCCAGAGTCAAAAATTCCTGCTCAACCGACTGACGCAGCAAAGTCAGATCTGTTCCGCCAATCGCCTGGCGAACGGAGATTGAAACATCACGTCCCGATTTGACAAGAACTCCTTCATCGACCGCGACAAACACTTCGCCATCGGCTTCCGTTTCATAAACCAAAATCCCCGGAACCAGCGCCGTGACGCAGTCGAGTCGGTGAGGCAACAGGCCAAACGATCCTTCATGCGACTCGGCAACAATCCGCAGCACGCCGGTTTTCTGATCGAACACCCGAAAAGGCAGCAGAATTTTGAGGTTCATGAGTGATAGCGGCATGGTAAAATGCTTTTCAATCGACAAATGAAATTCGCGAATATGAAATGAATAGAACTAGGTCCATCGTTTGTAACGAGGTGGATTATTGCGATTCACCGTGAAACGGTTTGAGAGATTAGCCGGTGGTAAGCGGAGCGCCACCACCGGTTGATGGATTAAATTGCGTTTGCACCCTGAAAAGGGTGCCAGACTTGCTGCTTCTGGCATCCCTTCAGGATGCGTCTTGCCTTTGTTTGTTCACCGGTGGTGCGCCTGTCGGCGACCACCGGCTAATCTCTGATATCCTTTCAGGATGAATCGCATTCAGGTGACCATAATTGTGCCGAGTCCTTCGTTTGCCTTTGAGAAATGTTTTAGTCCGCTGCCCAGCGTGCCAGATCAATTTCGCCCGCCCTCTGGGAGGTTGAAGTAGCGGATGCAAACTGACGTTTCGATTCAAATGTCCTTCTTCGCCTCATCAATCTTCCCAATCATGTACAGTGATTTCTCCGAATAGTCTTTAAACTCATCCCGCAGGATTCTCTCGCAGCCGTTCAGTGCATCATCGAGACTCACCAGCTTGCCCTGCATTCCGGTGAACTGTTCGGTCGTGAAAAACGGTTGAGTCAAAAATCGCTCCAGCCGCCGAGCTCGCGCGACGACTTTGCGGTCGTCTGGTGAAAGCTGTTCGAGTCCCAGCATGGCGATGATGTCTTTGAGTTCCGCGTATTGAGCCAGCGTATGACGAATCTCCTGAGCCAACTGATAATGTCGTTCGCCGACGATGCCTGGCGTCGCCATTTTGGAACTCGATTGCAGTGGATCAATCGCCGGAAATAGTCCCTCGCTGGCTCGCTTGCGAGACAACACGATCGATGCGGACAAGTGCGAAAACGTATGCACGGCCGCCGGGTCGGTGAAGTCGTCGGCCGGGACGTAAACCGCCTGAATCGACGTGATCGCGCCGGTGTCGGTGTTGGCGATCCGTTCTTCAAGGCCGGATAATTCGGTCCCCATCGTCGGTTGATAACCCAGCCGCGATGGCATTTGCCCCCATCAGTCCGGAGATTTCCATGCCAGCCTGAATGAAGCGAAAGATGTTATCGATGAGCAGCAGCACATCGCGGTGTTCGTCGTCGCGGAAATACTCGGCCATCGTCAGCGCGGCATGGCCGACTCGAAAGCGGCTGCCGGGCGGTTCATTCATCTGACCGAACACCATGACCATATTCGGCAATACACCAGCGGCTTTCATTTCGCGGTAAAGCTCTTCGCCTTCGCGACTGCGTTCGCCGATGCCGCAAAAGATACTCACACCTTCCTGATGCCCGATCATGTTGTGAATCATCTCCGTCAGCAGGACTGTCTTCCCGACGCCCGCGCCGCCGAATAGCCCTGTCTTGCCGCCGCGTTCCAGTGGTGTCAGAACATCAATTACCTTGATGCCGGTTTCGAAGATCTCAGACTTCGTGGATCGTCGCGCCAGCGGCGGTGGATCTCGATGCACCGAACGCCATTCGACGTCCTCAGGTGCGTCTTCGCGATCGATGACGTTGCCAAACACGTCGAACATCCGTGACAGGATTGCTTTGCCGACCGGTGCTTTCAACGGGCCACCCGTGTCCTTCACGCTCATGCCGCGAGCCAACCCCTGAGTCGGCGTCAACGCGATGCCTCGCACATGATGAGCATCCCGCTGAGCCAGAACTTCGATGACGATCGCGTTTTGATCTCCCGCATAAAGCACAGAATGAATCGCCGGCAAATGATCATCAAACTGCACATCAACGACGCCTCCTCGCACGGAGGTCACGATGCCATAGTTCGCGAAATTGTGCGTCCCGGGCTCCTTCGCCTTCATCGACGCACTCCCGAATCTGTCGTTACTCCCTTGTTTGTCGTCCGAGTTTCTTGTTCTCCGCCTTCGTTGTCCCAGCGTTCGATCGCTCGTCGGTTGATTGATCGTGTCTCTCGCTCGCTCTGCGAAAGTGCTGGTGCGAATGTTGCACAGGCGGCGGAATTCCACAACGCGATAGCCGGCTCATCGAGACAATCGTGTTCGTAGCAGAGGACACTCAGCGATGCCGTGTCGAACAGAAACTGCTGAGCGTGCTCAACCGATAAACCAAGCCATCGAGCAGCGAAGACACGACCAAAATGACTGTGACAAAACAGCGCGACGTTGCCTTTCAGCAGTCTGACTCGAGCAATCACACGATCGGCGCGTGCTGAAATGTCCGCAGGCGATTCTCCGTTGGGAGCACCATCGCGGAAGAGATTCCAACCCGGTCGCGATGCCAGAACTTCCTCGGGAGTTCGTCCTTCATCGTCGCCGTTGTCCCATTCCGCGAGATCCGGCACAACTTCGGGCGTCGTATCCAGGCCGACCAACGCACACGTTTGCTGAGCTCGCTTTAACGGGCTGGTGAAGACATGAGCAAACGGGATGTCTCGAATACGCAGTCCCAGTTCTCGCGCTTCGTCTTCGCCGTGCGTGGTCAAGGGAATGTCCGCTCGGCCGGTGTATTGGCCGGAAAGTGACCAAGCGGTTTCGCCGTGTCGAATGAGATACAAGCGAAGAGGTATTTGTTGGGGACTTGTCATCGTGACTGCCTTTCCATCGTGTCTGAATATTCGCCACGGCACGCAGCGCGGTTGCAGATGGCTCGATGAAGCAACGCTTGTTGTGCTGCTTCGTTATTCGCTGAATTGCCTCGCCAAATATCCAACGCCGGTTGCTGGATGGCGCGGCCGTAGGAAAATGTCACCGACCAGGGAAGTCGCGACTTAAATCGGACGTGCATGGCATTCAAACGAGCTGAAGCTGGTTCGGCAGCCTGGCCGCCAGAGAGAAACGCAATCCCGGGCACAGCTGCAGGGACGGTGCGAAGCAGACAGTTGATGGTTGCGTCGGCAATGTCTTCGATCGTCGCTTGCTCGGGACAGTTCGTTCCCGGCAGGATCATGTTGCACTTCAGTATCATGGCTTCCAGCGACACTTGTTGAGAGGCAAGCTGATGGAAGACGGTTCGCAGGACACCTTCCGTCACTTCACGGCAGCGTTCCAGAGAATGCGTGCCATCCATCATGACTTCCGGTTCAACAATGGGCACCAGTCCAGCTTCCTGACACAACGCCGCATAGCGAGCCAGTGCATGAGCGTTTGCTTCGATGCAACCTCGACTTGGAAGCCGGTCCCCAATCGCGATGACTGCCCGCCACTTAGCGAATCGAGCCCCCATTTCTGCGTACGCAGCCAGCCGTTCGCGCAGGCCGTCGAGTCCCTCGGTGACTTCTTCCCCCGGATGACCTGCCAGACTCTTCGCACCCGCGTCTACTTTGATGCCGGGAATGATGCCCGCGTCGGTGATGACTTTGACAAACGAAGTGCAGCCCTTTGTTTGCTGTCGCAGCGTTTCATCGAACAGAATCAGGCCACTGATAGATTCGCCCAGCTTTGGCGTGGTGATGATCATCTGGCGATAGTCGCACCGAGCCTCCTCCGTTTGAGGAATGCTCAACTTTGCAAATCGCTTGTTGCACGTCGAAACGCTTTCATCAATCGCCAGCAACCCTTTGCTGTTGGCGACTAATGCACTTGCGGTTTCGATGAGTCGGTTCATCATTTTGGGTGGGTGTGTTTATAAGGGCAAAAATATGGCGGGGCAAAAATAGGAGTCAGCGTCCAGGGTTTGTCCGAGTACCGGGAGGGCGAGGCTCCTGCCGAGCCGTTGACTGTTTTTGAAGGGCAAAAAAATGGCAGGGCAAAAAAATGAATCAACGAAACGCCACTGCCGGTACACGTTCCTTCAAGACTGAAACCAAGGGTTGAGGTAGTGGATCTTGCTAAAGATCCCCGGCACCGCAGGACCTTTAGCAAGGTCCACGACATGAAAATCGAATGCGAACGAAACGCGAGCAACTGCGACTCACAAGTCCGTCATCTTTTTGCCCAGCCATTTTTTTGCCCCTATCGAACTCTCATCCCAAAGAACTTCAGCGATCCTGCAACCGCCCGAGTGTGCTCTCGATCATTCGGTGCAACTTGTCTGCTGCGCCGTCGACGGCCTGGTCCACTGTTGCTCCATGATGCGTCACGGCGACAGGCTGACGGCCTTCCATGCGAGCTTCCATGACGCAGCGCATGTCGTCATTACCGCCCTTCTTGTCGCTGTTCTCATCACTCAGTTGGACTTCCACTCGCGTGACATGATCACTGAATCGCTTCAGCGCGCTCTCCACGGTGTCGTTGACGTCCGTGGTGAGCGCCTCGTCGGCATCAATGTTCGCGTCGGTGTTCAATTGAATCTGCATCTTGTTCTCCATCGTGAATTTGGTTGTGAGTGTGATTCAAATTGTGGTTGGTTTAGTACCGGTAAGTGGCAGCCAGTCCCGTCAGCACTGGCATCTGTTCGGCCGGAATCACTAAAACTTCGCCGCCCATCTTCTCAACCAGTTCGCCCAGATCGTCGAGCAGATCATCGACGTGCGGGTTGCTCAAATCAGCGGTATCGACCTGGCCATTTGCTCCGTCGATACGGCCCGAGATTTGGCGATCCGCTTCGATCAGCAACGTCGCGACTCGTCCAGAGGAAGCCGCTTCAGCAACCTGCGTCAGATCGTCATCGCCAAGTCCTTCCGATCGAGCCTGGCCGAACTCTTCGCTCAGCTCGGCCAGTCGCGCCTGATATTGCGGCTCGACGACTTTCCATGCACGTTCTCGAAGTTCATCGATTGGCAGGGCATTGGGATTGACCATGAGTCCCTCTGCCATCAGAAATGGATTGTGGCTGACCTGCCGAAAGAGGGCATGATGTTCCGGCAACGCGGCCAGGATCAAAGGCAAGCCTGAGGGGCGTGAATGGTGTTCCAGCACGGCACGATCGACGGCACGAAAGAACTTCTCCGCATCGATTTCCACCTGATCTTTTTTTCCGCCGTGTCCATGGTGCGTGGAGCCGCCGGAGCGACCGTTTGCACCGTTGGAGTTCACGCTGGAAAAGGGTTCCGTAAGCTCTTCGCCCAACGCATCAGTGATGGTTGCCGGGACGCCTGAAGCAAGGTCGATCTCGTCCAGCACATCACGGTTGCCCTCGAAGAGTTGAATCTTCTGCAGGCTTAGTCCCAGAATTTGATAGTGATCAACGGATTGCAAAAAGCGTCGCAAGGGCTTGGTATGAAAGCTGTCGGCCACGACCGTCAATTCGGGAACCGGCCGCTGAAGCTGGAAGATTCGAAACAGCCCCGGCGCGCCCAACATGGCTAATCCCTCACGCGATTGCTTCCAGAAAGCATCATCGTGTCCAAGGGCTTCAAACGGTTCCAGCAGTTGCCGAGTTTCCACGGTGGAATACGTCTGCAGCAGCGACGCTTCTAACTTCTTGACAAGATTTCGAAATCGAATTGGGTCCTGTTCATTCCCGGGCCGACTCCGATGAGTCGTTTGGTAAAGCGAGAGACACGGCGTCTCCTGGACTGTTACCAACTCGGTCAACGATTCTGTGGTGAGCATATCAATTTTCGGTGTCATGTTAGTGCCTCGCATTTCAAGAGAATGAAAAGTTAGTCGTCACTGATTACAAGTCCATCACATGTTGATTAGCCCCGCCCACGCTTCTGGTGGGGTCTTTGAAGAGTGGGCAAAAAGATGTTCTGTGTTCCGGGGGTTTCCGCAAACAGATTTTCGTGAACCCTTCATTTTTTTGCCCTGCCATTTTTTTGCCCATATCCAAGCGCAGCTCCCCGCCGGTTTAAACGCAAGCTTGCGTTTGCGTGAGATGCTGTTTCAATTGAGTTGAGTTCGAGTCAAGTTGAGGGCAAAAATATGGCTGGGCAAAAATATTTTGTGTTCCGACGGTTGCCGCAAACAAAGTTTCGTGAACCCTTCATTTGTTTGACCATTTCCAATCACGAATCTCCGGCATGTCGATTCCATACTTGCGGATATACACGAAATGCTCCTGCAGTTTTTCCGTCAGCTGCTGTTTTAGTTGAGCACCCTTGGCGCCGGTCTGCGGTACGCGGTCGATGGTGTCCATCACCAGATGAAAACGATCGAGGTCGTTCAGCACGGTCATGTCGAACGTCGTCGTGATCGTTCCTTCTTCCTTGTAACCGCGGACATGCAGGTTGTGGTGATTGGTTCGACGGTACGTCAGTTGATGAACCAGCGACGGATATCCGTGAAACGCAAAGATGATCGGCTTGTCCTTTGTAAACAGTCCATCGAAGGCTTCATCGCTCAGTCCGTGTGGATGCTCTGACGCCGATTGCAGTTTCATCAGGTCAACGACATTCACGACTCGCACTTTGAGTTCCGGCAAGTGTTCACGCAGGATCGAAACCGCAGCCAGAGCCTCAAGTGTTGGAACGTCACCGCAGCAGGCTATGACCACATCCGGTTCTGCGTCACCGTCGCTGCTCGCCCAATGCCATTTGCCGATGCCTGCCGTGCAGTGTTCCACGGCCTCTTCCATCGACAGCCACTGAGGCGCCACGTATTTGCCGGCAATCACGACATTCACATAGTGCCGACTCCGCAAGCAGTGATCCCAAACGGACAACAGACAATTCGCATCAGGCGGAAGATACACGCGGACAATGGACGCTTTCTTGTTCACGACATGATCGATAAAGCCAGGATCCTGATGCGTGAAGCCGTTATGAGCCTGCTGCCACACGTGTGAAGCGAGCAGGTAATTCAGCGATGCGATCTTTTCCCGCCACGGAAGTTCGGCCGTAACTTTCAGCCACTTCGCATGCTGGTTAAACATCGAATCAACGATGTGAATGAAGGCTTCATAGCAGTTGAAAAGTCCATGCCGACCCGTCAGCAGATAACCTTCCAGCCAGCCTTCGCATTGATGCTCGCTGAGCATCTCCATGACTTGTCCTTCAACAGCAAGGAATTCATCGTTGTCCTGTGTTTGAGCATCCCACTGCCGATCGGTCACCTGAAAGACCGCGTTCAGGCGATTGGATAATGTTTCATCGGGACCAAAGATGCGAAAATTGCGATGCGGCTGATTGAGCTTCGTGACATCACGCAGGAACACGCCGAGTTCGTGAGTGTCGGCTGCGGTGACGGAACCAGGCGACGGCACCTTGACCGCATAGTCACGAAAGTCCGGCATGATCAGATCACGCAGCAGCAGGCCGCCGTTCGCGTGAGGATTCGCGCCCATGCGGCGCTGACCTTCGGGCGCGAGTTCCGCCAGTTCAGGTTGAAGGCGACCCGTTTCGTCGAACAGTTCCTCGGGCCGGTAACTCCTCAACCAGTCTTCCAGCATTTTCAGATGCTCGGGATGTGTGGCCGGATCTGAAAGCGGCACCTGATGAGCTCGGAACGTGCCTTCAATCTGCAGACCATCCACCCACTTCGGCCCGGTCCAGCCTTTGGGCGATTTGAGCACGATCATCGGCCAGCGTGGGCGAGTCAGGTTGCCGTGGTCTCGGGCATCCTGCTGAATGTTCCTGATCGCTTCGACGGCTTCGTCCAGAGTCGCGGCCATGGCTTCGTGCATCAACGCGGGGTCATCCCCTTCGACGTAATACGGAGTCCATCCGCAGCCTCGCAGAAATTGGTCCAGCTCTTCGGGCTCGATGCGCGCGAACACAGTTGGGTTGGCGATCTTGTAGCCGTTCAGATGCAGAATCGGCAACACCGCGCCGTCGGTGGCGGGATTGAGAAACTTGTTGGAATGCCACGATGTTGCAAGCGGCCCGGTTTCGGCTTCACCATCGCCCACGCAGCAAGCCACGATCAGATCGGGATTGTCGAAAACAGCGCCGAATGAATGACTCAGCGAATAACCCAGTTCACCACCTTCGTGAATTGATCCCGGACACTCGGGCGACGCGTGGCTCGGAATGCCGCCAGGAAACGAAAACTGCTTGAACAGCTTCTGCAGTCCGACTTCGTCCTGGCTGATGTCAGGATAGACCTCGCTGTAGGTTCCTTCCAGATACGTATTGCTGACAACCGCCGGCCCACCGTGCCCAGGGCCGGATACGTAGATCATGTCGAGACCATATTTTTTGATGACTCGGTTTAAGTGTACGTAGATAAAGTTCTGCCCAGGAGTCGTCCCCCAGTGCCCCAGCAGCATCTGCTTCACATCCGCCAACTTCAGAGGCTGCTTGAGCAGCGGATTGTCGAACAGATAGATCTGGCCAACGGACAAATAGTTCGCAGCTCGCCAGTAAGCATCAATCTTCCGCAGCAAGTCAGGCGTGAGCGTCCCTGTTTCATCCAGTGGATCTCGTTGATGGCTAGGAGTCTGTCCCGATACCTCGTTCGACCTGGAAATTACTGAGCCGATGCGCTAAAAACCGCCACCGCTGCTGTTCCATTCTATTTTCAGCAGCTTTCGTCAGCGATTTTGGGCGCGACATTGAGTTGAGGTCAGG
>JBGSVD010000149.1:0-90573 GCA_041753135.1 Planctomycetaceae bacterium | reverse complement strand
GGTTTCACGGTCGAGGCATCGACCGTGCCCGCACTGAAACCGGCCTGCTCGTCCTCGCCCAAAACCTGCTCCGCCTCGACAGACTCAAACGTGATGCCATAAACTCAGCGAATACGCCAACCTAAAAGCTGCACGATCTCCTCGGAGGGGAGAGGGCTAGGGTGAGGGGTGCTTGAACCAAACACCGCCACTGCCGGTTCACCCGTTTGAATGTTTCGGGGAGGTGAAATCCCTGACGCCATCGTCGTCACCAGTTGCTGCATCAGGGGCACGAAGAGTGGGCGCATCGGCAAGTCCGACCAATCGGCATCACACGCCGTCGCTAATTGCATTACAACGCCGTCGCCGAAACGACGTTCCACCAAAAACGAATCGCCATTATCCAACCGTGCCAGAACCACGGAACGGCCGTCGGTGTTGATCTCCGACAGTTCATTCCATTTGCGAATTTCGGCCCCTGACAAATCGCCGTTCGCCGGTTCGTTAAAAAACTCCAGCGCCGCATGATCAAAACGCTGCGCGACGATACGGGCGCTCTTGCCAGACTCATCGACCTGACCTCGCGGAGCCCCATACGCCGCTGGAATCAATCCGTTGCCTGCTGCAAACATTTGTTCGCGATACCAGCTCAGATCAATCTTGTTCCCGGCACACACCAGCAACGCGCCACCGTCGGTGACAAAGCCCGTCAGTGCCGTCAATTGCGGCGCTTCGAGCTTCGAGACATTCGCCAGGACAACGACGCGAGCCGTCTTCAGTTTCTCTTCATTGATCTCATTCGGCGGCACGGTTTGCGTCTGCACCAAATCAGCCAGACGAGCGCGTCCGAAAGTAAACGGCGTCAAAGCGATCGACAGATAATCGGTTTCACTTTGCAACGGCTGACCGCTCGGGTCGCCATCAACGAGCATCACGTTGATGCTGTCCCAGATCGTCACGGCGGCCGCGTAGCGATTGTCATCGGTGAGCGGATCATCGGCGACGACTTCGACTTCCATGACATGCGAGCCAGCTTTTTCGAACGTGCAAGGAAACAGAACCTGCGTGTCTCCGTTGGCCGCCAGCGATATTTGCGACACGGATGATTCGGCACCATCGATTCTGAAGATTACTCGAGCGTTATCGATCGCCGCGATGCCGTGATTTCTGATGTTCGCTCGCACGGCCAGTGGTTGCCCCACGCCCAATGCGCGGCGAGGAAATTCGAGCGAGTCCACTGACACGTTGCCAGTCACCGGTTTACCAATCGGCAGCAGCGAGAGTTCTGGTTTGATCTCCATCGCATCGATTTGCCGACGGATGGATTCCGCGGCGTTGGCTCCGACGTCGTCCCAGTCGGCCGGTTGAAAATCGCTGATGACGATCAGTTCCCGCCGAGCGTGTTTCATTCCGGACAGCGTCGTAATCGCCTTATCGAGTGACGCCTGCATATCGCTCGCACCGTAGCCGGCGGGAATTTGCTTCAGTCTGCGGACAACGGCTTCCGGATCAAACACCGGTTGATCGAAGAGCGGCGTTGGTCGGCCACCGGTTTGAATGACGGCGACTTCGGACCCTTTGCTTGCGGCTCCGATGATTTTGCAAGCCGCATCCACCGCGCTGTCGAATCGCGAACCGGATGGATCGACGGTGTCCATTGAATAACTTGTATCCAACAGGACCACCAGCGACACCGGCGAATCGCCTTCGAGCAATTTTGATCCTGTGAGTACCGGCTTCGCCAAACACAACGCGAGCAGCACCGGAATCGCACATCGCACGAGCAGCAGAATGAGTTGATCGATACGGAACCGTTTGTGATTGACTTTAATCACCGATTCCAGCAAATGCATGGCCCCCCATTCGACCGTCTTGAATCGACTGCGATTGAGGATATGAATGATCAGCGGAATCGACAACGCCAGAGCACCGAATGCAAGTGCGGGGTTAAGGAACGTCATGATGTTCCTCCCAATGTAGCCATCACGCTCCGCCGTGATGAGCCCAGAGGAACCGACCGTTGCGGTACGCCTGTTGGTGCATGATTTGGAGAATTCAAATCAACTTCACCCTCCCCTTGGGAGGGTCGAGCGCAGCGAGGGGAGGGGAATGCCGCGTGCTTTGCGTTGAACACTTGACTTACGGCCCTCCCCGAAAACTTGCTATTGCTCGTTTTCGACCCTCCCAGAGGGAGGGTGAATTCAAAGCCTACATTCATCGCCCCCTCCTTCGCAGCGCGAGGTAGGCGGCGAGAACATCGGCGTGCGGCTGATCGGTGGTCATTGGCACAAGACTAATTCGATGGCGACTACATCCGCTTGCAAGTTGATCACGGAACTGAGCCAGCTTCTCAAGATACGCGCGGCGGATCTGAGCGGGATCGACGAGATGTCGATTCGACGCCGCTTCCAATGACGCAAACTGAGTCCACTGTCGAAATGGGAAATCCAGCTCATCCGGATCCCAGATCTGGAAGATAATGATCTCATGATTCGCGTGTCGAAAATGAGCCAACGACTTCATCAACTTTTCGGCATCATCAAACAGATCCGAAATAATGATCAACAACCCGCGACGATGGATCTTGACCACCATCTCGTGAAACACATCGCTCAACGAGGTTTCGAATTCGGGCTTTTGCACTTTGAGCTCGTTGATGATCGCCTGCAAATGCTTTGGGCGAGCACGCGGCGGGATGTATCGGCGAACTTGTTTGTCGAACGTCACAAGTCCGACGCTGTCCTGTTGCTGCAACATCAAATAGGCGAGACACGCCGCTGTGCGAACGGCGTAATCATGCTTCGTGCTCCCGTTGCTGCGGGAACCGCTGTAGGCCATTGAGCCGCTGGAATCGAGCAGAATCGTGCAGCGCAGGTTCGTCTCTTCTTCGTATTCGCGAATGTAAAGACGATCGGTTTTACCGAACAGCTTCCAGTCAATCGTGCGAATGTCGTCGCCGGGAACGTATGAGCGATGCTCCTTGAACTCAACGCTGAACCCCTTATGCGGCGACTTGTGCAGACCCGAACAAACACCCTCAACAACTCCTTTGGCCAAAACCTGGAGGTTGGAGAATCTTGAAATATCGCGGGCGGAAAGTACGTCGGACATGGGGGAGAATGACCAATGTCTAATGAGAAATGACCAATGAACGCAAGCAAAATTGTCGCTTCGTTGGCGAGCGGGGGATGTTAATCCCCTGATGAAGACCCAATCAAAATCTCAATCAGGGGACTAACGTCCCCCGCTCGCCGCTGGTGGTCATTCAAAGAAGTTGCTTCGACGACTTTGGCAGTTCACGCAGAAGTCGGCTGATCAGATCATCAACACTCACGCCTTCTGCTTCGGCGCTGAAGGTGGGCACAATTCGATGCCGCAGAACCGGGTACGCCAGAACTTCCACATCATCACGAGTGACATGATGACGACCCTGCAGCAGAGCGCGAGCTTTTGCGGCAAGAACAAGTTGCTGACAAGCTCGCGGGCCGGGTCCCCAATCGATCAGTTCACGAACCCATGGCTTGGTTGATGGATCTTTGGGGCGAGCCGAACGGACAAGATCGAGCACAAAGTTCTTGACATGATCCGGCAGCGGAACCAGTCGAACGGTTTGCTGCATCTCGACAATCTCCGCGCCGGAAACAACTGGTTCCGGCTTTGCGGATCGCGTGGACGTTGTGCGATCGATGATTTCGCCTTCTTCATCGCGCGAGGGATAATCGACGATCACGTTAAACAAAAATCGATCGCGCTGAGCCTCCGGCAGAGGATACGTGCCTTCCTGCTCGATGGGATTTTGTGTGGCGAGGACGAAGAACGGCTCTTCGAGTCGATACGTTGTGCCACCGACGGTGACTTCATGTTCCTGCATCGCCTCCAGCAGAGCGGCCTGAGTCTTCGGCGGCGTGCGGTTGATTTCATCCGCCAGCAGCATCTGAGTGAAGATTGGACCTTTATCGAAGACCAGGTCGCGATGACCAGTCTCACGATTTTCCTGAATGATATCGGTGCCGGTGATGTCAGCCGGCATCAGGTCGGGCGTAAACTGAATTCGATGAAACGTGAGGCTCATCGATTCCGCCAGCGAACGCACCATCAACGTCTTCGCCAGCCCCGGAACACCCTCCAGCAAACAATGCCCGCGAGCCATAATGGCGATCAGCAATTGCTCAACAACGTCATCCTGTCCAACAACGATTCGACCCACTTGTTCGCGGATTTTCTGACAGGCTTCGACCAGTCGGGCTGCACGTTGCTGATGATCCGGGGAAATCGTCTCAGTGGCTTGAGACATACAATCTTCCTTCTGATGCGACTGGCGGGGCCTGGTGCTCCGTCAAGATTAAAAATTAGGGTTCGAGGTAGTGGATCTTGCTAAAGATCCAGTTATTGCTGGGCCTTTAGCAAGGTTCACTTCCCTGACGTTACTGCAGGACCTTTACCGAGGTCCACTACCATAAATTCAAATCTGGACAAAGCACCTGCGGGATATTGGAAGGCTGGGCAGCCTTCGGCGAGGCCGGTACTGTACAGATCTCGCAGCGGATTGTCTCGCGATCCGGGATTCATTGCCTCATAGATTTAATGACCTGTCACGAAGAAAGTGCGATTTAACGCAGGAAAACTTGCCTTAGGGCAATTGTTTCCGATCAACTTTAAACAGTGCAGGCCGAATGGCTGCAGGTCCAGGCCAACAGGTTCAGGATTTCCAGATACTGAACCATGCGAAATGTGTTGTTGAGTTCAGTGGATGGATTCCGGATCGCCGCGGTCGAAAACTCAACCATTCCGAAAGGATCGAACGGACCCTTCGGCAGAACTTTGCTTCGCGCGAGTGACTTTTGCGATTCAGTCGCGCCCAGTTCCGACATCCATAGAATCAACTTGTCGGTCAAAACATCAAAGGCCGGATGACTGCCGACTCTGCGAAACCAATACGAGGCGTTTCCGGCGTCCGGTTCTCGACGATGCATGATGGCGTGCCAGTAATCTGCAGTCCGAGGCGAACCTTTGCCCTCCATCGTCTGAGAAATTTCATGGGACTCATCCAGAAAATCCCATAAAAGAAGTATTCCGGATTCAATGCAACGTCGTGCGGCCGAAGATAATTTCAGCAAGTCGGCAGCCGCCTGAACTGCCGGCAGAAATTCATCAGTTCGAATGATTGAATGTTCTGGTCCTGCGGCCGGGAAGCGATCCGGATTGCACGCTCCCGGTAATGCGACACTTTCTGCATCGAACTTTAGAAATGCGTCCAGCCATGATGCATTCACGTTGGGTTTCCACGAAGACACAGATGCGATAGCCAGCATGTCTTCCGGAAGAAGGCGACGCAGGAATCGATGCAGGATCGGAGGAATCTTTGCCAACAATTCAACCGGAACCGAATCGTTCGTGTAGACCGCTGCTGCTGAAAAATCTCTCGGCAGATCATGCAGGCTCGCGATCATGGACTGAACAACAGCAACATTACTATTGAATGTTAAAGCGATCGGGCTTTTGGTGGACGCAAGCTTTGTGATCGACGCAACTGTCGGCCATGCCTTCCATTCAGGCGACGCAAATGCGAGAAATGTATCATCGACTGAACCCGTTTCGGACATATCGGTGATTATGGAATCGGGAAGAACAAATTGCATGTCTGTTTCTTTACTCTGTCTGTCAGACTCGTTGATCATCAGTTAAAATTGTTGCGTACGTACCGTTCGCCAATTCGCGGAAGCTGCGGATCTGCTCAAGGCGCCACGTTTCGTCTTTATGATTTTCTGTGGCCATCAGCTTGGCAACCGCTGGAGCAGCGTCGATGGCAGCTTGAGCGTCAAGAAACAACGCGCGGGTTCGCCGAGCCAGCACATCTTCGACGGTCTGAGCCATTTCGTGCCGGACTGCCCAAACCACATCTGCCGCTCGATACGCCATCTGCGGATGAAGCCGTTGAGCTAACTCGGGGCGAGCCTCGATGAGTTGTTCAATCTCGTGCAGATCAGTCCCGTAGACTCCTGTAAAACTGTCGGACGTCGTGGAAATTGTCATGTCGTCTGGGCAACCGTGAAGCTTCAATTTGGCTGTTTGCGATTTCCTGCGAATCAGGTCTCCAGTAGATTCTGCGCGGTCAATCAGCTCTTCGCCCATCTGTCGATAGGTGGTCCACTTTCCGCCGATCACTGTTATCAGACCACTGTCGGAAGTGTGGATCAGATGCTCACGAGAAAGTTGGGACGTCGACTTGCCTGCCGACTTTGCCTGAACCAAAGGACGCAAACCTGCGAATCGAGAAACAACATCGGACTCCTTCGGACGTCGCTGCAAATAACGTCCGGCGTGTTCCAGAAGATACTCGATTTCTGATGCCATTGGACGCGGTTCGCGTGATACGTTCTTCACGACAACATCTGTTGTTCCGAGAAGCACTTTTTCGTGCCATGGAATTGCGAACAAGACTCTACCATCATCAGTTTCCGGAATCATCATCGCGGTTGATCCCGGAAGGAATGAAGAATCCAGGACCAGGTGCGATCCCTGACTTGGCGCAACAGTTGGCCGAGCATTGATATTTCGATTCTGCTCCGCACTATGATTCTGTCCAGCACGATTCGTTCGATCGAGCGCGTTGAAATCCATGCGAAGAATGTCTTCGGCAAAGACCCCGGTCGCATTCAGAACCACTCGAGCACGCAGCGAAATTTCATGCCCTGACAGAGTGTCTCGCACGATGACACCACGAACTCGGGAGCCCTCCTGAATCAGTGAAATCACCGGCAGGTAGTTTGCGATGGCAGCTCCGTGATCGACCGCGGTTCTGGCCAGTGTGATCGCAAGCCTTGCATCATCAAACTGACCGTCGGAATAGAGAACTCCGCCTCGCAATCCATCGGTTTTTAATGTTGGAAGATGATGGCTTGTTTCAGAGCGAGACAATCGCCGGGTTCGACCATCAACGATTTGTCCGGCCAGCATGTCATACAGTCGCAGGCCAGCGTAATAGAACGTTCGAGAGCCGACTCGATAGGTTGGCAAAACAAAATTGAGCGAATGAACAATGTGGGGAGCGTTCTGTAGCAGTCGTTGCCGTTCCTGCAGAGAATGTCGCACCATGCTGATTTGTCCCTGGCGAAGGTATCGAACTCCTCCATGGATCAGCTTGGTTGAACGGCTGGACGTGCCTTTCGCAAAATCGTCGGCTTCGACAAGAACGGTCCTGTGTCCGCGCGACGAGGCTTCGACTGCGGCACCAAGCCCAGTCGCTCCGCCGCCGATGATGATCACGTCCCAGGTTTCGCCGCGATCTTCCATGGCGGCAATCATTTCACTGCGTTTCATTCGATCGATCCATGACGCGGATTTGTCGGCGAGATGTGGTTTGCCATCAACTGCCGTTCCTGGAAATCTTTTTCAACCTGATGATCGGATTTCGGGGCATGGGAAGCAGAGTCAGCAAAAGTAATGACGCAGGACTCAGGCTGTCAGGGTGCGTGGTTCCTTAACAGCTTCGTTCCTTGACAATGGCATTTGCCAGGGTCTGAAACCAGCATCAGGATGGTTCTTCCCAATTGCGTGATTTCTCAAGTGCTTTCTGCCAGCCTTCGCGGAGCTTCGCGACCTTTGCACGTGGCATCGATGGTTCAAACGTTCGATCAATCTGCCATTGAGACGCCAGTTCTTCCCTGTTCTTCCAGAAGCCAGTGGCAAGTCCCGCCAGAAACGCAGCGCCCAGTGCAGTGGTTTCAAAAATTTTGGGACGAACAACGGGAACACCCAGCATGTCTGCTTGAAACTGCATCAACAAATTATTCGTTGCCGCGCCGCCGTCGACTCGCAATGATGAAATCTTTATCCCGGCATCGGCACGCATCGCGTCGAGAACATCCGCAACCTGAAACGCGATAGACTCCAACGCGGCTCTGGCGAGATGGCCGCCGTTTGCTCCGCGAGTCAACCCGGCAACGATGCCGCGAGCATACGGATCCCAATGAGGAGCGCCGAGACCTGCAAAGGCCGGAACCAGATACACGCCGCCATTGTCAGAAACAGTTGCCGCAAGCTGTTCTACTTCGGATGATGAGCGAATAATCTTCAAGCCGTCTCGCAGCCATTGCACGACGGCTCCGGCGATGAAGACGCTGCCCTCCAGAGCGTACTCGGTATCCTTTCCAATCTTCCATCCGATCGTTGTCAGCAGGTTGTTGCTGGAGGCCCGTGGTTTCTTTCCGGTGTTCATCAGCATGAAACATCCGGTCCCATAAGTGTTCTTGACCATCCCCGGTTTTGTACACATCTGGCCAAACAAAGCGGCCTGCTGATCTCCTGCGATTCCCGCAATTTTGATGGGAGAGCCAAACAGCGATTTTGTTGTCTCGCCATAGATTTCACTCGACGAACAGATTCGTGGCAGCACGCTGCGAGGAATCTTCAAGGCTTTCAGAAGTTCATCATCCCATTCTCCTTTGTGAATATCGCAGATCATCGTACGAGAGGCATTGGTCACGTCCGTCACGTGCACGGCGCCGCCTGTCAATTTCCAGACCAGCCAGGAATCGATCGTACCGAATGCCAGGTCGCCGGACTTCGCCAGTTCTCGAGCGCCAGGCACGTTATCCAGCATCCAGGCGATCTTTGTGCCGGAAAAATACGAGTCGATCACGAGGCCGGTTCGGGTTCGGAAATCGTCTGCCTGCTTTCCCTTTTTAAGGCGATCGCAGATTCCGGCAGTTCGTCGATCCTGCCAGACGATCGCATTGTGGATCGGCTGGCCAGTTCGTCGGTTCCACAGAACTGTCGTTTCTCGTTGATTCGTGATCCCGATTCCCGCGACATCCGCAGGGCTGAGTTTTGCTTTTTTCAGAGCGGCCTTTGCGACGGCCAATTGAGTCGTCCAGATTTCTTCGGGATCATGTTCAACCCAGCCCGGCTGAGGAAAATATTGAGTGAACTCTTTCTGAGCCACGGCCAGAATGGAGCCCTCGTGGTCAAACACAATCGCGCGCGAACTGGTTGTGCCCTGATCAAGTGCAAGAATACATGATGGCATTGTGGTGGGGTTCCTGAATGAGCAGATTAGCGAGCCGAACTGTGCTAACAACGGCTACGTTCAGCACGGTCAGAGATCATGCGAGAACGAAGGTCGTTGAACGCACCGGGGAGAACGGCTCAAAGTCGTACGTTGCCTGGCACAATGTGACAATGATCCGGCGGTGATTCCCGATCAAAACCGATTGCTATCGGCTGACTTGCTTAAGGCCAGCAGCTTTGGCAGCTGGCTCTGGATCTTCGTAAGGCAATGCTTTCAGGTAATCGACGAGATCCTGGATTTCAGACGCTGACAAATGGCTTGTCGTGCCATGCTTGTCTCCGATATTGCAGGTTGTCAAAACATCTTCGAGCGTTGCCGCTGTTCCATCGTGCAGATAAGGAGCGGATCGGTAGAGTCCCAGCAGTGTCGGTGTGTCGTAGGCTCTGCCCATCAACTCAGAGGGATCGTTCTTTCCTGTCCCGACATCATGTCGCACAATTTCTGCGGTGGCGCGCGGTTGGGAGTCGCTGAAAACCGGACCGACATGGCAGGTCGCACATTTTGTGGCCTCAGAAAAGAAGAGCGATTTTCCTCGACTGGCCGATTCGCTTAAACCGCCTTTTGCGTGAGGACTCATTGGGAACTTGTGTGAGTTTGTGTAAGCCGCAATAGCATCCAGGGCTTTGCTGCGTCCGCTGATCGGGTCGCTCATTGAGTCAGGAAGCTGGCCTTTCAATAGCCCCTGTCCCTGCATCAATTTGCCTCGAATCGTATGTTCAAAATCCTGAACCTCATCACGATCGGCGGACCAGTGAACAGGATGAGTCCACGACAAACCGGCCAGCGGCTGGGTGTTTCGCAGGCCTTCAGGATTTTGCCAGGTTCGGCCGTCGGCATCTCCGTCTGGATGGCAGCTGGAGCAGGAAATCCAGCTACGAGCCGTCATTGGCTGCAGAGCCGTGTAGAACAACTGCTTGCCCAGAAGTAACTCGTCACCAAGTGGGTTCTTTGTGACGGCGACTTTGGCAACAACGGAACCGTCCTGCAGATTGTATTCGACGAGTTCAAAATCGAGAGCGTTATAGACGAGCGCGGTCTTACCATTCGGAGAAAAACGGACAGCCCGTGGATTGTTTCCAAGCCTCATGCCATTGTCATAATCCAGTTCGACGAAATCGTCGCCAACGATTCGACAGATATACATGTCATTCGTACCTGCGAAAACAACTGCCAGCTTATTTCCGTCTGCGGATACATCGCAATCCCAGGGGTTTGCCGTCACTCGCGCGCCACGCAGAGAATCCATTGGGACTCGCAAACGTGTTCCCGATTTTTCACCGGTCAGTCGAGCCACAGAGACATACGGAAAGATCGACCCATTTCCATGCGCTGCGTTCACTCGTGAGCGAATGTGAGTGAAGTAAGCTTTTTTGTCACCCGGTGCCAGTACGACTTGTCTCGCAAGATTGTCGGTGGAAGCACCGTCCCATGATTGTTGAATGGTTCCATCGGTCGAAGAAAGTTTCAACAGGCGAGATGTCAGGTATTCGGTCGCAAGAAGGAAACTGCCATCGGAGCTAATCACAAGTCCACGCAGCATTTTCCCAACGGACCATGTGGCTTCGATATTGCCGGTCTCGCTGGAGATCCTGAGCACCTGGCCGGGGTATTCGAGTGTCGCAAAAAGCTGCTTGCCATCCGGGCTGCTGACGATTCCATAGGGCTCGTCGAAAACATCGATCGTTTTTGTAATCTCACCAGAGTCTGCGTTAAGGATCACAATCTTGTCATCACCATAAACGCAGCAAGCGATATTCGCAGAATCGCCAATCCACGCAACGCTCTCCGGATGTGAGCCCACAGTTGTTTCATGCAGCAATTCCAGGCCCGGCCACTTCAGAATCGAGACGGTGCCACTGTCGCGATTTGAGCAGGCCACAAGACTGCCATCGCTGTTGAAGTTCATCAGGCCAGCGGACTTGCTTTGAGCGATTGCAACCTCAGTGATGGCAAGTAGAGCAGCAAGGTTTGCAAGAACGATTTTCAAAGTCTTGAGAGAACCAAACATAATCCTGGGTCCTGAAAAATCGGAAGGAGTCTGCCGCCACGTGAATGCGACAACAATGCAGTGGAACTCTGCGTTGCCGCAAACTCATGCGGACGGAGCTTTGTAAGCAGTCCGGCAGTATATCAAATCGGCAGGACTTGCCGAACGTGTCGCAATCCTGGCGACTTCGGCACTGTGGGCTCCCGTGAAGAATGGTGAACCGACGGACTCCATTCAATGGTCGTCAACTGCCATTTCGCTCAGGTTCCAAAGAACGCAAAATGAAACCAGGCTGCCGCCCATCTTCGGTCGGTGTGACACGACGGAGCGAACAACGGACGGCGTCCGGAGAGGCTGTGAATTCAGACAAGCTCGATGGGCCAGCGAGTGGTTTTCAGGGCCGACATGGTCTATTCGCTGGCGATTCGAACTCGTACGGCAGTCTCTTTCCTGTGCATCCCTGGCTGGCAAGTTGAATTATGCGTATTCTTTTCTTTGAAGATTCACTCACCGAGAACCTCAACCCAGTCGCACTGCTGCGGCCTGTGTTTGAGTTGATCTGTGGCCGGGACAGTTTGCGTCGCCGGATTCAGCGATGGTTCCCCACGGCAGAATTTGGCGCATGGGTTCGATCATGGTTGGCAGATGCCTACTCGGAACAGCAGCCCGAGTTCTTTGTTAACGACTCTGCGTGGTTGAAGCGTGGACCCGTGTTACTGATCAATGGTCGCTGGCTGCCAGAGCGTCGATTGACTCCGCTGGACTTCGTGTCACATCAGGCAGGATTCATCGACGGACAACTGGCATGGCTGCTGTGTGAAGGCGAAGAACTCCACGAGCTATTGCAGGGTGACGTACATACATCGCTGACGCACTTTGCTTCAACGCAGCGAATCGTCGACACGAACGGACAGTTTGTGAAATACCCGTGGGACCTGGTCAACCAGAATTCGTCGCAGCTGATAAGAGACTTCACGGACGAAGGTGTTTCCCATCGGCCGGTCCTGGAACATGTTCAAATTCTGGGTGATCCATCCGATGTCTACATTTCATCGCAGGCGACGCTGGACCCCTACGTTGTCATTGATACGCGAAGCGGCCCGGTGTCGATTGATCGCGATGTTCAGGTTCAGTCGTTCACTCGCATTGAAGGGCCGTGTCATGTCGGACGAGGCTCGCAGATCTTTCGCGCATTGATCCGAAAAGGTACAACCATCGGCGAAAACTGTCGTGTTGGTGGTGAAGTGGAGGAGTCAATTCTTCACGCCTTCGTCAACAAGTACCACGAGGGATTTCTTGGACACAGTTATGTCTGCCCGTGGGTCAATATCGGCGCTATGTCATCAACATCGGATCTCAAGAACGACTACAGCACGGTGAAAGTTCCGCTGCAGGGACACCTGATTGATTCGGGGATCACCAAGGTTGGTTCGTTTATTGGCGATCATTCCAAAATTGCCATCGACAGCATGTTCAATACGGGTTCGTCGATTGGCATTGTGTCGATGGTTCTGCCGGGCGGCCGCTTGCTGCCTCGTCATGTTCCTTCATTCTGCAGCGTCATGTGGGGAGACCTGAGTCTCCAATGGCCACTCGAAACAGCCATTGAAACCGCTCGCGTGGTAATGAACCGCCGGGGCCAGCTGCTGACTCCAAATGCGGAGAGATTGCTGCGAATCGTGTTCGAACGGACCGAGTCCGAACGCCAGACTGCGTTGAGGCGATCTGCTGATTTAATGCAGGCCAGAAAGATCTGAAATTCCTCCTCGCTTGCAAGTTTGCTGAACAATTCCGATCCCGATCCAACTCTGTGCTGTTGATCGTTGCGATGGGAATGGTGGAAGTTAGAGCAGTGCCGGAATTACTTCCCGAGTTAGCGGCACGACGCAAGTCGTCCGGTGATGTAAAACCGGAGGGCGCTCGTCCTTCCGCTGCAACCAAAGAACGGAGACTGTTTCGGGACTATTTCTGAGAGCAGTGCCGTGTATCTCGCCGCGATTGGATTCGCTGATTCTACCGCGTGCTCGCCGCTCGAATGCCTTTTCGCAAAAGCATTACGTGGCTGATGCTTCGCGCGGAATGCGATTCGCGTAACAATTGCGTCTTCACGACTTCGGCTTAACAGAAACAGCTCCGGAAACTCTGCCGGCGGGATTTGGAATTCGAGATCACCATGCTGCGAAACCCTCAACTGTCCTGGGCTGCTCTGGCTGCCTTCAGCCGATCGATGGCGCGCATGATGGAGGCGGGCGTTGAGGTCCGAAAGTCGCTGCAGACATCTTCGCGTCAGTCTGCGGATTCGCGACTTGCGGCAGCGATGGTGAATGTAGTCAAGAGTGTTGCCGGCGGTCGAACATTGGCCGAAGCGTTCGATAAAGAGGATCGGTTGTTTCCACCTCTGTTTAAGGATCTGGTTCATGTCGGTGAACAGACCGGTTCCGTGCCGGAAGTCTTCGAGGCCCTTTCAAAGTACTACGAATCGCGCATCAAGCAAGTGAAGGATTTTCGGGCTGCCATTGCCTGGCCGATGATTCAGCTGATCGCAGCGATCTGCATAATTGGTCTGCTGGTGTTTATTCTGGGGTTGCTGCCCGCCGGGCCAGATGGCAAGCCGTTTGATGTCATTGGATTCGGTCTTTATGGCGCCACAGGGGCCATTACCTGGTTCGCGGGATGGATCAGCGCGGCGGCCGCATTTTTTGTCGCGTGGAAGCTGGCAAGTAACAATACGTCGTGGCAAATGTTGCTGCATCCGTTACTGTTGAGTGTTCCAGTGCTTGGGCCCTGCATGCGTTCGTTTGCGATCTCACGATTTTCCTGGTGCTTTGCTTTGACTCAAAAAGCCGGGATGTCGATCAAGCCGTCTCTTGAATGCAGCCTGAAAGCCACCGCCAACGGCGCGTTCATCATGGCTCAGCCACTTATCTGGCAGGAGCTGGCCGACGGTGAAACGTTGACTGACGCTTTGACGTCGTCAAAATTGTTCCCCGGTGAATATCTTCAGTTTGTCGCAACTGCAGAGGAAACCGGCACCGTTCCAGAGCAACTGGATCGCATGAGTCACTTGTTTGAAGATGAAGCGCAACGCGCGATGAATCGGCTAACGGCGATCTTCAGCGGTGCTGTTTGGGCCGGAGTTGCGATGATCGTGATCTACTTCATCTTCCGTATTGCGATGATGTATGTCGGAATGCTGAACGACGCGGTGAAGCAGGCTTTGTGAAAAGCTCGCGTAGACTTAGCCTTTCAACGGTGCCAACGGAGATGCATTTCGTTTAATCGTTAGTCGGCGGCGTACGTTGCCAGCCGTATCCGCAACCGCGTACGCCTCCGGCTGACGGTTAAACACAATACCTTTCAACGAACGGTCTATGAAGTAGCGGAATTCCTGAGAATTCCCCAGTGCTCACATCAAAATGAAATGAAGCTGAGAGACACGACGCAGTCATCACTTGCGAACAGCAGCAGACTTTCACGGTGTGGTGATCGTCACGACATCGTCATAGACACGACGTTCCCAGGAAACGACAGCGCTGTCTTCGTCGAGGATCGGAAAGGCATACACGGGTGAGACTTCGATGGTCCATGCATCGTTGTCCGATGGCGACACATTTACCTCAAGGTGTCCGTAGTGTTTTCCTCCGGAAATCAACTTGCCGTTCTCCCAAACCTCAGCAGCGTTCTCATGGGCCAGGAACTTTCGGAAAGGATTATCGAATCCCGTCGACGGACCTCGGAGCCCATCACCGCCAATTCCGACATCATAAAAATGAATTGCATGCGGTTGCGTTGTACCATCCAATAGCTGTTCCTGCCCGGTCACGACAGATCGTTCAAGCATTTCGTCATGCCCGGAGAACACAAGGTCCACTCCATATTTGAGGAATAGCGGAAGATAGATTCGCATCGGAATCCCGGATTGCCCGGAGAATCCTTCATTGCCGAACGGGATGCTGTGAGGCCCGGAACCAAACATGGTGTGATGGAACTGCACGAAGAGCAGCTGCCCTTTTCTCTGAGCGTCGGCAAGTTGAGTCTCCGCCCAGGCAAACTGCTCGGAGCCGGGATTGAAATCCGGAGCATTGCTGCCTTCAAGATTATGATTGGTGTCAGCTGCCGATTTGCTGGGAGATCCATCACTGGAATCCAGCGAGATCAGTGTCACTGGACCATAATCGATTCGAAAGTATCGCCCTTTGTGTTTTTCATGACCAGCGCCGTTATCGGGGACATCGAAGTATGTCAGGTACTTATCCGTTCCGAAGTTTGCACCTTCAGCACTATAGCCACCACCTGGTCCGCCATAGTTTTCGTGGTTGCCTAATGCTGGAATGACGGGAATGCGGCTTGCCAGTGAGCTGTATTCGCCGGCGTTGTGCTTCCAGAATTCATCCCAGTCACGCTGTTCGCCTCCGCATTCGACGAGATCACCCACAATCAGAAGTAGGTCGGGCTTTCGCTCTTCAAGGATACGGCAATTGGCTCGATATCCGGCTGTCTGATCGGCCACGTATGTTGTGATTGTTTCCGGTCGGTTGCTGCCGGTCGACACCGGCCAGCCGACGGGCGGCGATGTTGAAGATTCAGGCTCGGTTTCAGAGTCCGAATAAACGATGAATCGCATGCTTCGATCATTGCTGCCTGGCGTTCTGAAAGTTGCCGAATGTTTTTCGCCGCTTTGTGTGACGGCGTAGGCGTATTCATTCGCCGGTTTCAGATTCTCAACCCGAATGGAATGTATCCAAGGAACCGCAGCGTGCGGTACGCCAGGTTCTTCCTTGAACGGATTCATTGCAAGCGCCGCGGCTCGGGCGGGTGAGGATGTTAAATGGCGAAGCTGGCCGTCAACTTCAAGGGTCAGTTCTCCCGGTTCAGGCGATTCGCTCAACCAACGTATCGTGATGGCATCCTCGGCCGGGTTCTGCAGATACGGAAGCACACGAAACTCACCTGCCTGCAAAGCGCTGCAGGATAGGCAAACAGTCACGATACTCAGCCGCCACATTCGGAAACTCCCTGAACTCATCAACTCTGTTGTGTCTGAAGAAAAGCTGAGGCGATTGGCCGATAGCCCTTCTGAATCAATCATTTTACAGACCCAAAATAAAACCAGCACATTCAATGGAATGTGCTGGTATACGTGAGCATCTCAAAATTGCAATCAGATCCCGGGCCGAACGATGTCAATTGCTGAACGGATCGTTTTTCGGTCGCGAGCGGTAAGAGTGCTGTTTCCGCGAGTAAGCTTAGTACTCGCCGATGACAAAACCGTCGTTCCGAATTGCCAGTTTCTGATAGACACTGGTTGCAAGGCTGGCGTAGTTTGCGACGCTGACGCTACCCTTGGTGTAGTCAATGTTCTCGCTCAGGAAATGCACGGAACCATCGCAGAACACAAACTGAGCGCCACCAACATGATTGCTGCTGAAGCCTCGAACGTCATGCTCCGCCCCGACCACAGCGTTGATGCCGTTGTAGGTCAAACCCAGCACAGCCATTCCATTGCCCTTGCGTGCGTAGCTTGAACCCTGAACATTGTTTGATCCAGAGAAGCCGACAACGTTGCCCGATCCCATCTTGTTGCTTGACTTGTAAACGTAAGCACGTTCACCGACCAGAATCGTGTTACTGGTGCCGTCGGTGATGTCACGGAAGTTGATTTTCGAATTCGCAAAGCCGACGCCCATTGCCGCACCATACTGAACCGGGTAAACCGGAGGTGTGGTGCTGTCCCACGCGTTGGCCATCATCACGTAGTTTGAACGGGCGATCTGGTAGACTCCAGATCCATCTGTAACGTTGAAGTTGTAGTAATTTGTTGCCGACTTGAAGTCGTTCAATCCGGGGCCTGGGTCAGAAGGACAAAGGAATCCTTCCAATGGTTGAGCCAACGACTGACGAATCGTTGCATTGGCCAGATTCTGGTTCAGCCAGACGTTGCCAACATTCAGTTGACTGTAAAGATTTCCCTGCTCGATGTTCGGCAGAATGAAAGCGCCCCAGCTGTAGAGTCCGAGTTCGCCGTCGTTGCATGCGGGCCATTGTCCTGCGTTATCGCAAGGCTGCTTTGTGACATATCCGGGCGGCAAAGTGTTGTAGACGTCATGATAGTTGTGCATCGCAAGTCCAATCTGCTTCAGATTATTCTTGCACTGAGTTCGACGCGCTGCTTCTCTGGCCTGCTGAACCGCAGGAAGCAAAAGGGCAATCAGGATTGCAATAATCGCAATCACGACCAGCAGCTCAATCAGGGTAAAGCCACGCGACGGGCGCGACGGACGAGATATCGACATAAAATGCGACCTTCCAGAAATGGGCAAAAAAAGAGTATCAGTCAACGAAAAAGTGGATCAATAAATTTCAAAACGGACTTCCAGAACGCATGGGAAACGCAATCAAAAGATCGTCTCCCTGAATCTCCTTCATGCTGCGGTGTTACTTGCTCGTCATTTCAATATTGAAAACGTTATCGCCAGGTTTCACTTCGAATTTCAAAATACTGTTTACGCCATATTTCGCTGGAACGGCGGGGCCAGTTGCCTCAGGGCCCCATTCCAGTGTTGCGAGACAAGGGCCTATCTTGACCCCATCTTCATCCACAAGGTACATCGCGTTGTAATTGCCGCTTTCGTCAGTCGTGGCAATAGACTGTCGTCCCACGTCAGGTTTGAAATAAATGCTCACGCCTGAAACGGGTTGTCCATCAAGTGTCACAACTCCGTGGACAGTTCCAAGTGCCGGCATGTCTTCGCCTCGGTCACTGCATCCGATGCTGCCGAGTACGAACGTAAAAACGAACAGGAGTGATGCCAAACGATCCATGGAGTAACCTTGTTGCCAATGTGGGGAGCAAGAAAATGGAGCAGCGGGACGGCAGTCAGGAATGGAAACGGCTTACGACGCGATTCCAAAATCAGACGACGCCTGAGCAATTCATCACAAAAGAAATCAACCCCAGTCCAGCCTCGGGAGAGTCGCTAATTATTAAGATTAGCTGAATGTCTATTTGTTTTTTTGAATTGTTAACACAATTTTGACGTGCGGAACGGCAAGTTTTGTGCCAAATTTTTGCTGCAATTTGACCTGATGCCGCCTTCTGTTGGCCCTGGGTATTTGGTGCAAGCACCGTGGGTGTGGAAAGTGTTTTGTGTGGAACGCGGTCGATTCTTCTCGGCAGGTTAGTCACGGTTTCAATTCGGTCGGCAACTGACTGATTGACCACACTGGCATATTCCGTTTCAATCACACTGCCTGAGTTCACCGGACTGGTCAACAAAATATTTCGATCCACTGGATTGGTGCGAGTTGGTTTGGGAGTGCCATGTTGCGAGTCGCTTGCTTGATGACAGTTTGGGCAACGCTTACCAAATTGCAGGCGGCTTTCGAAACCGTCACCGGCTCCGGAAATCGGTGAGTGATGACGGCAGGCTTGAATTCAATGCATGTTATATTTCTCGCCGACCTTCGATGAGTGTTATTGCTGACTCGCGGACGGATATCGTGGGGTTGTAGGAACTGTGACGACCTGATTATTTGAGGGTTACCAGAAATCAGGAATCCTGTGTTGTGCTGACGAAGTATGTTTCCTGCGGAACAGTTTGTGATTGCGTCCCCCGCGGTCCTCAATGATCTCCGGCCTTCTAGCCGTGGTAACCAGGTTTTCGGTCAGTCAACCGTGCCACAATCCATCGCCGAACCAGATACCGCCACCAAAGCGTTTACGCCTCGCAATACGATGGCTGAAACTGGCCTGTCGTCCGGTACTGATGATAATCACCGTGCCGCTGTGACGAGAGTCGTGACCGTCGCGGATCTTGATCGCAAGGACCTTGGTGGCTTTCGACTCGGAAGTTTTGAACTTGGTTCACGAATCGGCCACGGTGGGATGGGACAGGTTTTTCAGGCGAAACACACGTCGCTTGGAAAGACCTTCGCCATCAAGTTTCTGGCCGCCGAAGTCCTCACAAATTCAGAAGCCAAACATCGCTTTCAGGAAGAGATTGCAAGCCTCGGTCAACTTCAGCACCCCAATATTGTCAGCGCTGTGGACGCCGGTGTTCTGGGCGGCGTTTGTTTTCTTGCGACCGAGTATGTCGACGGAGTTGATTTAGGGCGGCATGTGTCTGAACATGGTCCTCTTCCGTTCCATCAAACGCTTGGTTTGGTGAAGCAAGTGGCAGCCGGTCTGGCTCATGCTCATTCGTATGGGTTCATCCATCGCGATATCAAACCGTCCAATATTATTCTCGACAGTCACGGAACTGTTCGCATACTGGACTTTGGTCTGGTCCGCAAACAAGAACAAGCAGACGGTCTGACCAGTGCTGGGCAGCTGCTTGGTACGATCGACTTCCTATCGCCCGAACAGGCGGCCGACGGACGCATCGCTGACTGTCGAAGTGATTTGTACAGTCTTGGTTGCACAATTCTGTTTTTGCTGACGGGTCGGCTTCCATTTTCCGGCGAACAGTTTGCCAGTTCAGCTTCGAAAATTCATGGCCACATGTTTTCGATACCACCGGCACTCGAAGTGGAATCTCCGGAGATACCAAAAGCGTTTAGGGCATTGCTGCTTCGTCTGACTGCCAAGAGACCATCCGATCGCTTTCAGTCTGCCGAAGAATTGATTCATGCGCTGATTAAAGTGGGTGAAGCGGGGCATCAACATGTGGCGGATTCTGACGAGGAATTGATGCCGGCGATCGCCTGCTTAGCATCAAAAGTGGCTGTCCTTTCAGGCTTACATTCGACGGTTCGTCGACGGAAAACGATGGCCGGAACAGGTTGCGTCATCGCTGTATTCGCGATCGCGGGACTTTGGAAGACTGTGGCGTTCAAGTTCGCTGCGCCGCCTAGGCATGCTGCGACCGTCGAGGCGGCAACTGACGTTTCCGGCGGTCAACAGCCATTGAATTATCCGGGTGAACTTTCTTCTCAGGAAGTTTATACCGAACGAGTCGTGAACGTCCCGCCGCCTGCGGAATCAACACCAGTCATTACCGCAGATTTTCAGTCGGCTGGGAATGCGGACGGATTTCGCTTTGGTCCGTCGGGCAAAATTTTTGACGGCGTCACCGGGACCAGGCTATTTGACAATCGCAAGGCTATCGAAGGGAAGTAAGAAAAATGTCAGAGCTTGTCGTGGAAGAAATTCTACCCACAAAGTTTACGAAGAGTGAAATTCATGCCACTTCTTCTCCTGGGTATCTTGTACGAATCTATCCGGCGGAGGGGCTGGGGAAACTTACTTCGCTTGCCAGCGGAAAGGTGCTCATTGGTCGAGATCCGAACGCACACGTTTGCCTTGAAGAAGAATCTGTGTCGCGTCGGCATGCCATTATCGTCAATCAGGATGGTGTCGACACTGTCCAGGATCTGGAAAGCACTAATGGTACCTGGGTGAATGACCAGCGTGTGCTGGCAAAGCGTCTGGAACCTGGCGATCGACTGCGGTTTGGCAATCAGATCTTCAACTATCTTTCGGCCAGTTCTCTTGAAGCGCAGTACCATGAGTCTGTGTACAAGATGATGACGACCGACGGACTCACGCTGGCCTACAATCGCCGTTTTCTTCTGGAATCGCTGGAGCGAGAGATTGCTCGTGTCCGCCGCCGTAATGCACCACTCTGTGTGCTGATGATGGATCTGGATAAGTTCAAATCCATCAACGATACGTATGGTCATCTCGCGGGTGACAAAGTTCTGGTCGAGTTCGCTCGACGAGCTGCTGCGATGCTGAGCGGTGACGAAATGCTGGCTCGTTATGGGGGTGAAGAATTTGCCCTGGTGCTGCCCGACACTTCGCTGAAAGAGGCAACGCAAATTGCCGAACTGCTACGCCTGGCAGTAGCAAACACCCCTGTCTTCTTTGAGGACACAAGAATTTCCATCACTGTCAGTATTGGAGTTGCACAATTCGACCACGAGTCCTCGTCCAGTGTCTCCACGTTTTTGGCGTCTGCAGATCAGATGCTGTATCTGGCGAAAAACTCGGGTCGAAATCAGGTTCAGTATCTGAAAGGATAAGAGGAATGCGGAACGTTGACGTGAGGCTGCTGCTGATCACACTGCTGGTATTCGTGGTTCAGGAAACGCGTGCTGACGAATTTACTCCCCTCATTGGCTTCGACGAGCAGCTCTTTCCTTCATACATCATCTCAACAGCAACCATAAAACCGCCACCTGCAGATTCAGAGTCAGCAGCGCAGTCTGGCCGAGTTGAAATCCTGGGAGACCGTCGAGGTCTGTTAGGTGTCAAGTTGCAGTCGCCGGGGAAAAATGTCCCCATCAAGGTCACTGTCTCTTGTGATGAAGTGATGGACCCAAGCACATACTCGGGGAAGCTGGCGGAGAAAGGACTTACGTATTCCGTCTATCCCAAAATTCGCTATCACTTCACAAAGTTGGCGGAGGTGACTCAGGCGATTCCTGTTTCAATGACCTTCAAAGTGCAGATTGGCAATGGCCCGGTGACTGAGCAGACGGCAACTGTCATGCTTCGGCCAATTAACGACTGTCCGTTTCTTGTCTACGAGGGTGATGTCCCTCGCGATATCAGCTTTACTTTCGCCGCTTATGTGAACGAGCAGCATCCTTACTTGGACAAGTTGCTTCGCGAAGCGCTGGATTTTGGAATGGTTGATTCGTTTGACGGATATCAGGCGAAAGACAAAGGAAATGTTATTCGCCAGGTCTATTCGATCTGGGACGCGTTGGTTGCTCGAGATGTACGTTACAGCAGCATCACGACCACGGCTGCTGCTGACGGTTCAGTGCGGTCGCAGCACGTTCGACTTTTGGATCAGGCAATCAATAATGCTCAGGCAAACTGTGTTGACGGATCTGTCTTGCTGGCGTCTGCGCTGCGAAAAATCGGCATCGAACCGTTTCTCGTGATCGTTCCTGGTCACTGCTATCTGGGTTTCTATCTCGACCGTGAAAGAAAGGAATTGTTCGCGATCGAAACGACAATGCTCGGTCGTTCGTTTGCAGAGGGAGAGTCTTACAAAACGTACGAAGAACTCGAGGATGCTGTTCCCGAAGACCTGCGTGATGAGTCTTCCTGGCCGAGCTTTGCGAGTGCCGTTGTTTGCGGTACCGACAATTTCAAAGCGGATGCGGAAAAGTTCCAGTCGCCGGAAGCAACTGAATACCTGTTGATTCAGATTGCAGTCGCTCGGAAAGTGGGTGTTCTGCCAATCGCCTTCCGTGGGAAAGAGGAATTCGTTTCAGTCGACGTCGCCTACGCTGATGACGAGGAGGAAATGTCAGAAGTCGAGGATGAAGAGTGGAGCGAAGATTCCGAGGATGAAGATTCCGAAGATGAAGACTCCGAAGATGAAGACTCCGAGGATGAAGACTCCGAGGATGAAGACTCCGAGGGTGAAGACTCAGAAGATGAAGACTCCGAGGGTGAAGACTCAGAAGATGAAGATTGTCATGTCTGTGTCGTGATGTGATTGAGTCGGTGGAGGAAACCCAACTCTGGATCTGCTGGTGCTATTTGTGAGTCTGTTGCTCAAAAGCACGATCCAGGCTTTGCGGCACCGCGGCGTGTTCGGAGAAACACATGATGGTCCAACCCTCAGCCGAGACGTGAAAGCGTCCGGTTTGCGTTGCCTTCGATGCGAGAGTATTACTGGCCAAGGTAGCGGAACGGCGCAAGCCGTCCGGTGATGTGAAACCGGAGGGCTCGCGCCCTTCCGCTGCAATCGTTCCGTGATCAAACGCAGGAACGCTACCTCGGCCGCGAAAACTTCGAATTGAAAAGTCTTTCGAACGGTCGGCTGTGTGGTGCAATAAGGCCGCTATGCTGGTCCGATGCACCAAAGATGTTTGACTGTTCGAATGTAAATGCGGTCGCCGGAAATCGCTGGTGAGGCAAGCGAAATCTGAATATTCAATATTGAGCTATCGCTGAATTCGTCAGAGTTCGGATTGTTGCCGTACGGTTCGAATTCTCCGCTATTCCGCTACGATATGACGACTTGATCATTCAAATGCTGTCGCATGGCTGGCATTTTTGTCGTGTCGAGGCGGCCGGTCGATGTGGCGCGGAAGCACTGTCCATTGGGGGATCTCAGGATGAAGCGAAGAATTCGACAGTGGATGATCGCGATCCTGTTTTTGTCGTTCGGCACAATATTGACGGCTCAGGATCGAACGTTTGTCACCAGTGACCGTTTGAGTTTGGGAGGAGACACGCATCGTTCTGCTTCCGTCAGAATGGGAGATGTCGACGGGGATGGCGATCTTGATGTCATTGTGGCGAACGGGCGTCATTGGCCTGAACAGAACTTTCTGTTTCTGAACTCAGGCAAGGCGACATTTTCGATCATGCGACCATTGGGAAGTGACAGCCGAACGTCATACGCCTGCGAATTCGCCGACCTTGACGGCGATGGTGATCTGGATATCGCTGTGGGCAATGACATGGCGCTGGGGCAGATCTTTTTGAATGATGGTGTCGGAAACTTTACGGAGCATGCCGAATTCGGCGAGGTCTCCAGTCTGCGAAGTCTTGCCGTTTCAGACGTCGATGATGATGGAGATATTGATCTGATTTCTACTTGTCGAGGTCGACCGAATCGAATCTTTCTGAACGACGGAGCGGCCAACTTTTCCTCTGGTCGACCTTTTGGACGCAGCAATGATTCGACAATTGACGTTGCCGTTGCAGACATCAACGCGGATGGTCACAAGGATTTGTTGCTCGCAAATCGCGATCGACAGGCGAACGAGGTTCTGTTCGGAAATGGTAAGCTGGAATTTGATCGGCGAATGCCCTTCGGGACCGAAAGTAATCAGACGCGCGCGATCGCAGTCGCGGATATGAACGGCGATGGAAAGCTCGACTGGGTTGTCGGAAATATTGAGCAGAAGAACCAGGTGTATATTGGCGATGGTCTTGGCGGGATTCTGGAGACAATCAATTTCGGATCCGAGGAAAGCGCAACGTATGCTCTGAGTATTGCCGACATGGACAACGACGGAGACATGGACATTGTTTGCGGAAATGTCGGTCAGCCAAACTGCGTGTTCTTCAATCAGGGCGACGGAAAATCGTTCGACGAAGTTTCTTTCGGCGATCCCAACGCAGCGACTTATGGCTTGTGTGTCGGGGATCTGGATGGCGACGGTCTGGCGGATATCGCGGTAGCAAATTCAGGCAGTTTGAATCAGACCTTCCTGAACCGGTCCGGAAAATTCAGACAAAAAAACTAGTGCTCTGTCGTCGTTGAATTGAGGAATGTTGAGCGAGAGAGGCATCCGCGTTCTCGGAGCGCGGGCGTCTCGCCCGCCTTTATGCAACTCCTCAAACTACGGTTGAAGGAGCACAAACAGCAGTGCTCGCAAGCAAGTGTGGTGGTGTCGTCGTTCGGATGTTTCGGCAAACGGTTTGCGAATTAGATTTTATGTGGATTCATGCCAGACGGACTGGGCGAGTGAAATCCACATTGCTTCAGGAAGCATCACACTCTTTGGTGCATGATTTGTGCTGTCGGGCTGAGTGAAGGTATGGTCGCTGATTGTCAGTTTCCGAAGAAACCGTTCGCCTGGCAGGGACATGCAAGGAACCACTTGCCTGCGGCTACCGATAGATCGCTGGCTTTTTACTGTGATAACCGCAGGTGCGGAATGAAGATGAGTCCACCGACAACACATGCACCAATTGCGGCGACCAGCACTGCTCCGGCGGCGACATCCTTTGTGCGTCCGGCCAGAGGATGATGGTCCGGCGACACCAGATCCGTCAGGCATTCAATTGCGGTGTTCAGCCCTTCCGCGATCCAGACCAGGGTTATCGCCAGAGTCATCATGCACCATTCCACGCGTGAGATACTCAAAGCCGACGAAAGAATCACCACAACAATCGTCGCGGCCAGGTGAATTCGGGCGTTGATCTGCGATCGAACAAGAAAACGTATTCCTCGAATTGCGTGAGCGAAACTCTTCAGCCTGGCCATTATCGAATAAGAACTATTCTCTGTCATGGGCTGCTCCTCTGCGATCATCACTTTGGCCGATGGCATGCTGCGCTGATTCACAATCAGGCCAGAATGTCTTTCAGTACTCGGCCTTCATCGGTAGGGCCGATCAGCCGATTGTCGAGTCCCTGATAGAGGTAACTGAAACGATGTGGGTCGAGCCCCATGACATGTTGAATTGTTGCCTGGATGTCACGGACGGTGACAGGAGATTCCACAGGGTAGTAGCCGAATTCATCAGTCTTGCCATACGCCAGTCCCCCTTTGATTCCGCCGCCAGCCATCCACATTGTAAACGCATACGGATGGTGATCGCGGCCGACGTAGCCCTTCTTCAATTCCGTATTCACATTGTTTTGCATCATCGGTGTTCTGCCGAATTCACCTCCCCAGACAATCAGCGTCTCTTCCAGCAATCCGCGCTGATCGAGGTCTTTGATTAACGCAGCAATCGGCCGGTCAGACTGCTGGCATTTGATCGGCAGAGTCTCGTCGATGCTTTCACCCAGCGATGAACCATGATGGTCCCAGCCCCAGTCGTACAATTGCACAAATCGCACGCCGGCTTCGATCAGGCGACGTGCCAGCAAACAATTGTTTGGGAATGTTGGATCGTCTCCCTTGTAGAGTACACGAGGGTCATCTGCGCTTTCGGCGGGAGAAATGTAGCCTGGTTTCGCTCCATACATTTCGAGAATGTGTTTGGGCTCTTTCGAGATATCCATCACTTCAGGAACCGACATCTGCATTCGATAGGCCAGTTCATACTGGGAAATACGAGTCTGAGTTTCGCCATCGCCGCTGCGTTCGAATTCGGCCTCGTTCATTTCAGCCAGGGTGTCCAGCATTCGCCGTCGTAACTTGCGATCCATTCCGTTGGGGTCGCTCAAGTACAGAACGGGATCGCCAGCTGTGCGACATTGAACGCCCTGATAGACGGATGGAAGAAATCCGGATCCCCAAAGTGACTTTCCCGCGTCTGGCGTTTTTCCGCCGGAGAGAAGAACGACAAATCCCGGCAGATTTTCGTTCAGGCTGCCGAGTCCATAGTTGATCCATGAGCCCAGTGACGGATTGCCGAGCCGGGGAGTTCCCGTGTGAATATACAGCTGCGATGGTGCGTGGTTGAATTGATCCGTCTGCACAGTTCTCATCACGAAGGATTTGTCGACAACGGAAGCAAACTGCGGTAATAGTTCACTGATCCACTGTCCGCTGTCGCCATATTGAGCGAACGAAAACTGGCCGGCAAGAATCTTTGGGACACCTTTGATAAAGGCAAATCGCTTGCCTTCCAGGAACGACTGAGGGCAATCCTGCAGATGCAGTTTGTCCAGATCCGGTTTGTGCTCAAAGAGTTCCAGTTGAGACGGCGAACCGGCCATATGAAGATAGATGACTCGCTTCGCTTTCGGCGCGATCATGGGAGCTATCGAGCGTGAGGCCGTCTTCGCTGTTTGCTCTCCAGCAACATCTTTTGCCAGCATGGCCTGCAGAGCCATCGTTCCAATTCCAAGTCCTGCGGTTTGCAGCAGATGGCGTCGGGTTTGAGTTGTGACTCGTTGAATGTCGGGCGTCATTTCGCTTTTCTCTTGAAGTCAGGCTGTCTGCAATGTCGGTTGCGGCATAATCGAATATTCGATGCCTGCCGATCTCACCTCGAATCAGAACGGACAGCTCAGGCTGACGTTCAGGGATTCGTATGAGGAATCTCGGCGGGCACAATGAACATGGATTATGGGGATTGGGCGGACAAAAACGCAATCATCGGCCAAATGCAATCGTTGCACTGGGTATGGTTCGCACGTTGTCTCAGAGATGTTTGTTGATGGCGTCTTTCGCTGGCCGGCTGAAATGAAAAAAGCTCGACCGGAATGGTCGAGCTTTCTCAGAGAATGAACTTCAATGCGGCAGTTGTTTAGTAGTTGCCAAGTGGATCGGCAACGGGGGCAATTGGCCTTCCTGCTTCAACTGTCGTTCCAGCACAGTTTCCGGTTGCACAACCACCCATTACGGTTGGAGCACCGGGGGCACATGTTGACGTGCAACAGACAGTTTCCGGAATCAGGACAGTCCGACAATAAGGCACCTGCTTCATGACCTGGCGACTTACCATGCGAGTGCAAGTGGTCTGCACTTCACGAGGAACCTGCTTGCAAACGCGTCGTGTTGTCGTGTAGGGAACCTGGCGATTCACGCAGTAAGGAACTTTTCGGGTGAGTGTTTCATTTACCGTCTTGCAAACGGTGTATGGAATGTCGCGAGTTCGTTGTTCGCTGACCATCTTGCAGACCTGGTAAGGAATATTCTGAGTCTTGGTTTCCGTTTCCATTCGACAGACTCGATAAGGAACCTTCTGAACCATTTCCTTAGCGACCATACGAGTCACTGTCACCGGAACCGTCTTCACAACGACTTCAGGCACATAACGGTTTACCTGCACTGGACAGTTCTGTCGTACAACTTGAGGAACCATGACAGTGTATGGAACTTGTTCCTGGACAACGCGGGGACACCAGACTCGACGACAAACTTGTCGAGGCGGGCATTGAGTCATGCAGACCTGCGGGCCACAGGGACCACAGACAACTCGAGGAATGACAGGACCTGGAATACTCTGGGTCTGAGTAACCCACTGTCCGACATTTCGCGTGACGCAGCGTGTTCGAGTCTCAGGACGCATGACTGTGTAGCAGCGTTCCTGCTGAATGGTCTCGGTGACGCATTTCATGACCGTCTGCCGATACTCCTGCTGGATCGTTTCGCAAACTGGTTGCTGAATCGTGTACCGGCATTCGCGAACCTGTTCTTCCCAAACGGGCCGTTGAACGGTGTAGTTGCAGGTGCGATAAAGAGTTTCCACAACTGGCCGCTGAACGCAGTAAGTTTCCTGACGAACAACTGTCTCTGTCACTGGACGGCAAACCGTATATTGCTCGTCGCGATACGCTGTTTCCGTCACAGTTCGATAGCAGGTTTCCTGAAGGTCTTCATAGACGTTCTCCATCACAGTTCGAGTCGAGGTATACTCCTGCGGCTCGTAAACTGTTTCGCAAACAGTTCGATAGCACGTTTCTGTCGCGACTCGACACGTTGTGTAGCAGGAGGCAGGCGCGCAGGCTGCTGTTGGACAGCAGTTGTAAGACGGCACGCCGCACAGACCCGCCTGGACAACACCAGAAATTGACACAAGGGCGGCCATAGCCGCAAGGACGCTTTTCATCCGCATGATTTCCACTCCAAGATCATCCGGAAAGCCGCGCGTCCTTTCGCTGACTTCTCGATTATTTGATTACGGCGACGGCCGCAAGCAAACCAGAATACCCAAGCCGGAAATGAAGACTCAAAGACAAACCGTGTCCAAAGTTCGATTCCTTCACGAAAGGAACCAAATATCCGGCTGGTGAAGAAGCATATCGCAGGAGGCCTGATAAGAACTGGCAATCTGGGGTGAATGTGACAGATCGTGAGATGCCAAAAAACGACAGCTCCCCCAAAACCGCAATCTCCTTTTCCACGGTACTTTCAATGTGGGTGAACTCATTTAGCCATGCGGCAGAATGAATAGGCTCACGCGGAGTGCGCTCGGTGGATTTATCTCTGCCGCCCGCTGAAGGCAAATTGGCAACAGGCGACTTTCGAGTCACGAAGAGCTTTGCTGATCTCTCGTTTGCTTGACTCTTAATCGCAATACCGTTCAACGAACGGCCTGTGAATTAGCGGAATCGACGCAGGCCGTCCGGTGAGCCAGTCCTTTTGCAGGCACTCACTGGGCAGCTCGCGCTGCTTCGCTACTTTTTGAACGGTATTGCTCTTAATCGTGATCGGCCGAGCCGAAGGCCGTCAAAATTCGATTACGCGTCCGTCGGGCAGGAGCAATGGTTTTCCGGGAGATGTGCGGAGATGTTGCGTTTCCGCTACACAAGTTTGGCGTATCCTCGAAAAAAACGATGATAGTTTATGAGAACTTGCACTATGAATTCAGTACGAGCATCAGAACCCACCAAATCAAGCCGCGTCAGATACCTCCGTAGCAGAACGTAGCCGATTGCTCGAGAATCAGAACGTATGTTGATTGTGATTGTTTTTCGGTCAACTCCGGCGCCGCCAAAGAGTCGTCCAGGGGCTCGGACTGCATGAAGAACACTCAGTGCTTTGTCATCGATGAAATGATGGATAACGAGTCGTCAGCCGGACCGAACAGCGTGAGTTCCGGCATCTTACGACTCTTGACGAGTGTTGCTGCGGTACCCGGACATCCTCCTGGCAACAGCCGATGACATTTGTGTGGTCCGGATCCAGCTCAGAAATCAATGTCGTTGAGAGAACTGAAGAAATGCTGCAACCTAACCCAGACAGACAGGCGACTTTGATCATTCGCCGAGCAGAAAAGAACGGTTACGAAGCAGTGGGAAATTCGTCCGCGTCGCTCGGTTATCGATTCTCTGGTTCCGGAGTCAGCGACGGAAACGGAGTTTGGGCCGAGTGGCATTGGAATGGCCAATCGCTTGTTCTGAGGAATGATCGATTTGGATTTCTGCCAGTCTACTACTGCCAGCTTGGCTCTGGTTTCGGAATTAGTACTTCGGCGATTGAGCTGGTTCAGGCTGGTGCAGACACGGAACTCGACGATGAAGCTGTGTCTGTATTTCTCCGCCTTGGCTATTACATCGGAAACGATACGCCGTTTAAAAAGATCAGACTCTTGCCAGCTGGCAGTGAGTTAACCTGGACCGAAGGAAAAGTCACTATTCGGTCATTTGCACCAGCGATTTCTGAAGAGGTCTCGGGACTTAGTCGGGAAGACGCTGTTCGAGAATACGGCATACGTTTCCAGGAAGTCGTTGAAGCCATGCTTCCAGACTCCGCTGAAAAAATGTGCGTACCGTTATCGGCAGGCCGCGACTCACGTCATCTTCTTTATGCTCTTGTTCGGGCCGGTCGAAATCCAGAAATGGTCGTGACGGCCCGATCGGCTCCACCACGACCGAGCACCGATGCGAAGATCGCGTCGCAGATCACAGCCGCTCTGGGACTGCCGCACACGATCATTGAACAATCGGAAGATCGATTCGCGGACGAGCTTCAGAAAGATATTCTCACCAGCTTTTGCGCCGATGAACACGCTCAAATGGTTCCAGTTGCACGCTGGCTGAATCAAGGCGACTGCAGGTTTTCATGGGACGGCATTGCTGGCGACATATTTTCCTGCGGAGTCTATAACGATAGCCGAATGCTCGATCAGTTCCGTCAGCGTCAGCTGGCAGAACTTTCCAAATCGCTGCTGGCAGAAGATGGCTACCTTTCTTCTTATCTGACGCCCGAGTATCGTGACAGATGGAATCGAGATCTTGCGATTCGACGATTATCGCGAGAGTTAGACCAATACGCCGATTTGCCAAACCCAGCGGCGCCGTTCTTCTTTTACAATCGAGTCCGTCGTGAATTGGCGTTGTGCCCTTTTGGAATGCTGAATCAGCAGACTCAGATTCTGGCTCCGTACCTGAGTCACGAAATTTTCGACCTGCTGATCAATCTGCCATTTGAGTACTTTACTGGTCGACTATTTCACAGCGAGGCCATTGATCAGTTTTATACAGAGTTGCCGAAGTTCGAGTACGTCTCGACGTCTACTGGATTCGTTCCGGAAAAGCGTTCGCGGATCTGGAAGTTTGCTCGCCGAATGGGTTCCATGGCAATGTCCGGAGACACTGCGAATTCTTGTATTCGACGAAGCTTTTTGCTTCCTCGCCTTGCGAAGGCGATGTTCAATCGAGAATTCGGGACCGAGGTACCGGTATTGTTCTCGCGAATTCTTGTGATGCTTCATCTGGAAGAGTCGCTCTCCGGACGAGGCACAACGTTGCGCCGTGTGGAGTCTGTTAACGGGGCATCCAGTACTGTGTAATCATCAATAGAAGTGACTTCGCGTTCAATCGCTGCGTAACCAGGCACGCTCACATTGGCACGAAGCCATTCGCTGGTCTTTCCATTTTCTGTCAGCCCGCACGGACGCGTAATAGACGCTTATCGGGCACCATTTGTTATGACGATCACTCAACTGAATCAGACATTTTCAGAAGCTTCCTTTCATGCGTTATCACGATTTCGCAACGAGGCAGATGTTGTAACGCCACTTGTGTCGGTCATTATGCCTGTCTTCAACGGCGAGTCTTTTATTGAAGCAGCTATCGAATCTGTGTTTGCTCAGACATTCAGAGATTTTGAATTGATTGTTGTGGACGATGGTTCGACCGATGCCACGCTTGCAATTCTGGATGCTTACGGAGATCGCATCCGAGTTCTCCATCAGACTAACGCTGGGCATGCCGCGGCGAGAAATGCAGCCGCAAGAATCGCGACAGGCCAATGGATTGCAATGATTGATGCCGACGATATCTGGCATCCGGAAAAGCTGGAGCGACAACTGGCGCTGGCCGGAGAGGCAGAAGTGATCTACACGGCTGCTCGGAATTTTGAAGATTCTTCTCGGGTGGAAGATACAACGTTTTCCCATGGGCAATGTCCATGTGGTGACATCTTTGAAGAACTGTTGCTGGATAACTTCATCACTCATTCCAGCATAATCATGCGGCGAGATGCCTTTCTTAATGTGAGCGGTTACGACGAAAGTCTTCGGACAACCTGCGACTGGGACTTGTGGCTGCGCATGGCCTCTTCCGGTTGCAGATTCAACGGGACCGCATTGCCGCTGACTCACTATCGATGGCGAGGCACATCAAATTCCCGGAATCATACGCGGACCTGCTGCGACCGTCTTGAGGTCGTTCAGCGCGCTTTGAATCATCCACGGGGCCAGCGGACCTCGCTGCTTCTTCGCCGCAAAGCGATTGCTCGAGTCTGGCAAACATCGGCATGGTTTGTTGCCGAGAAAGATGATCGACGGGCACTGCGGTGGTATCTCAATTCCGTCTTCTATCGTCCGTACAGTATTCGGGGATGGAAGGAAGTTACTCGTTGCTGCCTGCATCTTTGCGGCATCAGCCGTCGCCGCCTGAAGAAACTCATCCGCGCCTGACTCACCGGTACTATCTTCGCCTGGGGTGGAATGAGGTGTTTCAAAGTCGCCGAATACGAAAGAACCCGGGCGGTTAATCGGCCACCGTCCGAATTCAGATGAATCCGGCTACGACTCATTCCTTGCCGCTAAAGAAGATCTTCGAATGACGGCCTGAAAATGGAAAGCGGGCGAGTCATCGTTGCGGGTGTCGATGACTCGCCCGAGAGGAACGAAGGCAATAGCAACAGTTCGCGAATGTCCGGAGGAACACATTCGACGCTGGAGCAGAGGTGATCGAAGAAAAACGATCAGAGACGCTCCCTGTGTACGAAGTCAGAACGACTTCTTCTGCCCTGGAAATCCAGCCCACGCAGGCGTGCTGTTGGATCTCACTTTTCGCTCCCTGGGGAGGACGGTTCCGCTGAACTCGAACGCATTTGACGATTTCGTGGCGTTGGATTCAGCGGTTGTATCTTCAGAACTTGTGGAAGCGGTTGGTTCGAGGTCGGCGGCTTGTGCATCAGACGCTCTTAGGCGGGTGACTGCCTGGCTGGAGACACTCTGAGAATCATTCGACTGCCTTGAAAACTCATCAAAGAAACGGTCCGTGCTTGCGGCGTTCTCTTCTGGCATGGAATTTTCGCCAGGGCCAGAGTGAGTGGCTCTGCGTTTGGGAACAGGAGCCTGGATTGAGGGGCGTCGAACACCGGCAGGTTGAGCAGCGGATGCTGGCAACGCCAGACCTTCTCCAATCAGGGTTGAGTTATGAGTCTTTGCTGTTGTTTCAAACAGCGAACCCTCGTCCGCCATTCTTTCCATCTCTGGACTTTGCGATCGAACAACGGTCGAGCCTGGCAAGTTTGACCTCTTTCTCGGACGAGTCGGCTGATTCTGTTCTGTCTGCATTTGCGGACGGGCGGCCGCCTGAGCTTTTGAGTCGGCATCATTCTCATTGGCGGCGAGCATTTGTTCGCGAGGCACTGTTAACTTTGGCATCCCGGCCAGCACCCAGCCTCGCCAATTCTTCTCGAGCGATTCTATTCCTTCATGATCAAAATTACGGCGAATGGCTTCCTCCCAACCGCCTCGTTCTCCGTCAGAGATAAACTTCAGGTAGGCATGACGCCCCTTTTGCTGGACGAGAAAATCAGCCAGCGCATATCCCTGCGCATAAAGAGTCAGCATTGGTCGCTGCCCCTTGGGGTATTCCTTCATCGACAAGAGATCGCGAAGGGAAATGATTTCATTCTTGTTTCGAATGACCTCATTCAGAAGTGCTAATTGCTTCAGTTGTTCGGAGCGATGTTCAAACAACGTCGCGGCACCCTCGTCTGCCCATCTGGGCAATGGTCGACGAAAGTGACAGGCAAAAATCGTGTGATTGATTTCATGGGGAAGCACGGAGTCCAGAATGCGTTCCAGAGATCCCTGAACCTGCATTCTCCAATTCAGAACTTCACCCCGCGAAAACTGAAACGTTGTCTGGCCGCCAGCTCCCAGAGCACCTTCTCGTACTGCGACTTTGCAGGGGCGACTCCAGTTGGGAAGAGGTTTGCCAATCCAGAAGACCGCTAGCTGTCGACGATAAAGCTCCGCAGCCTTCCCGACTCTTTCGGCGACCTCAGGTTGATCCGCTGTGACGGAAAAATTGACTGTTTGATAAGTCGCGGCAACGGCCGACCGACATGTCAAAAACAGTATGAGTGCCATAGGCAGGCACCGCAATTTCAGAGCGTCCATGCTCATCCTGTTTGCGTCTTTCGTGTTCAATTATGACAGCGAATCCATTCGCTGCCGTTCTTGTCTTTGCCATCGACCAGCAGCAAATGCCGAACCAGTCGGTTCGTGATCCACACAGGTTCGTTGTGTGTTTGCTGCAAGTCGTTATTGGAGTTCACTTTGTGGAAAATTCGGTTTCGGTGAGTGTGACCATTTTTGTCGCCGGATATTCCGGCAGATTTTGCAGATGCTACAACCCTTTTCAGTTTTACATCTAGTCCAGTTTCTGGCCATCGAGTCATGACAGCGCCGAAGGTGGATGTTTTGAATCTATTACTGGCCATTTGAAAGCGATTCTGACGGTTCGTTGAATACGCGAACCATTTCAGATCTCGATTCATGCCATTGCGACGTGCTTCGACTCGCACCGTCGCTATATTGGTCGCGAGAAAATGATTTCGCCTTTGGATCGTTGCTGAAATTGCAACGCAAGTGCCGGAATCGCAGAAAAAGACCTTGCAGCGGTTGCCTGCGAATCGCCACGCTTTTTACAAGTTTGGCGTTACCCTATGGGGTTCCGGTTGGCGGGCTCTTTTTCTGTCCCTGGGCCGCCAGCCGAATTTTGTAATCTGCCAGCGTTGATTTGAGGAATGTGCAGCGGTTGAGACGCCCGCGCTTCGGGAGCGCGGGCGTCTCGCACGCGTTTATGCAATCCCTCAAACTACGCTGGTCGGAGCACTGGTGGTGAACAGTTGATGTCGACTTCGTTTTTCGCAAAGAGATGAAACGTAATGAAAATTCGTAAGGCTGTGATTACGGCGGCTGGTGATTACCATGCAAGACTGCCGCTGCAAACTCTGGTTGACCGGAAGGGCGAAATCCGAACGGCTTTAAGGTTGATGCTGGACGAAGTCGTCGAATCGGGGATAGACGATGTTGCCATTGTTGTTCGTCCGGGGCAACAAGAACCGTATATCACAGCCGCGGGACCGCATGCATCGCGTTTGACGTTTTTCGAACAGTCAGATCCGCGTGGCTACGGCGATGCGATTTTGCGAGCTCGGGATTTTATCGGTGACGAATCCTTCCTGCATCTTGTGTCCGACCATATGTATCTCAGCAAGTCGGATCGCTTGTGTGCTCAGCAACTGATCGATGCGGCGACGAAGCATGAATGCTCAGTGTCTGCGATCCAGCCGACTCGTGAAAACGAAGTGGCCTTCTTCGGGACAGTCGGCGGAACCCCGCTGGCTCAATCGGATAACCTGTACGAAGTCAGCACGGTGATCGAAAAGCCGACGCCGACAGTCGCCGAGCAGCGTCTGATCGTTGCCGGTCAGCGAGCTGGTTACTACCTCTGCATGTTCGGTATGCATGTGCTGACTCCGACGGCGCTCACGTTATTGCAGAAGTCGCTCGACGCAGCGCCGGCGGGGATGAACATCGATCTCAGTAGTTCGCTGAATCAGCTGGCAAAAACCGAACGCTACCTCGCTCTGGAAATCGACGGCTCGAGATACAACATCAGCTACAAGTACGGCCTGCTGATGGCTCAGCTTGCGTTTTCGCTGAGTGGCGTGGATCGGGATTTGATTTTGACGGAGCTGGTGAATCTGCTGGCTCAGAAATAATGAATGGTGAGCGGCAGGGCGTCAGCCCTCCGTGTGCCATCCATGTTCCATACTTTCCACACCGGGGCTGATCCTGTGCTCGTGACACGGAGGGCTGACGCCCTGCCGCTCGCCGTAACGCAAGTGTACCAACCATGAATCTGCTCTCCATCATCACATCCGCCGACGAAGCAACACGCAATCGATCGCTCGATGCGGAATGCCGAAACCTTACGCTCGATCAACTGCTTCGCGAATGCGGGGAACTCGATGAGTATCGGCGCACGTGCGACAATCTTTACGATCGAGTCCGCAGTCTGTTCTTTCTCTACGCGATCCATCGATTCCATCTGCCCACGCAACTCGTTGGCAAAGAAAGCGGCCGCATTCCTTACGGCGGCTACGAGCATATGCTCAATCGCCGCTACCCGGAAGCGCTGGATGTGTTTCTGGCGAAGTTGCACAGTGATGGCCCGTCGGTCTCGCTCTCCAGCGCCTTGGGAGAAGCCTATCACCGGCTGGCGTTCCAAACTCTTGCCGACCAGGTTCGACGCAGCGTGCGAACCGTGCGAGGCAATCAATGGATGTTCCGAACCGGACACCCGGCAGACGTGCCTCTTCGTATCAGACCCGAACTCTTGAAGCTCAATGAGGCAACCAACAGCTATCCCATCCTTCGCGAACGCACCGCCGTCCGCATGGACTTTTCGCACAGCGGTTGGAGCGACATCTTTTTCCTGGGCATGGATTATCCTGAAGGCGCGAAGGTGATCAATGCATCGATCGATCTGGCCGTGCGAGGTCGTGACGAAAAGCCAACTCCGCCGATCGACTGCAGCTTGCGAGTCATCGACGAACCGATCCTGCGACTCATCAGCATCGACCTGGATGCGAAAGTGGAGATCCGTGAAATCAATGAAGTGTTCGACTTCGCTCGCGACTATCTGGGTCTGATCAAAGGCGCGGTGATTGCCGCTGGACTGATTCCGCCAGGTATGGAAGGCTGTGGTGGCAAGATCGCCGACGTGTTTACTCGCATGATCGGCCCGGGACTGGGAGTCGAAATCACCAGCCGAGTCAACGACATTCCCAAGGGCTCGCGACTTGCTGTATCGACGAATCTTCTGGGCTCACTGATTTCGATGTGCATGCGAGCCACCAGCCAGGTTTCGGCACTCACTGGGCAGCTTGAAGAATCCGATCGCCGCATTGTCGCCGCTCGTGCAATTCTGGGCGAATGGATTGGCGGCTCGGGAGGCGGCTGGCAAGATTCCGGCGGAGTCTGGCCGGGCATTAAGTTGATTCAGGGCTGCACGGCCGGCGCGGATGATCCGGAATTTGGCGTCAGTCGAGGCCGCTTGATGCCGCAGCATCATGTGTTCACGGCCGATGAAGTCACGAAGAAAACTCGCCAGCGATTGCAGGACAGTCTTGTGCTTGTTCACGGCGGGATGGCTCAGAACGTTGGGCCGATTCTGGAAATGGTCACCGAAAAATATCTGCTCCGTTGCGAAAGCGAATGGGCCGCGCGGCAGGATGCGATCGGGCTGCTGGAACAGATCACCGCATCGCTCAAAGAGGGCAATATTCCCGGCGTCGGCGCGGCGACTCATCGCAATTTTCACGAGCCGCTGCAGGCCATCATTCCATGGTGTAGCAACGCCTACACCGAACGACTGATTCATGAATGCCGCGAAAAGTATGGCGACAAATTCCAGGGCTTCTGGATGCTGGGCGGAATGGCCGGCGGTGGCATGGGTTTCATCTTTGATCCGACCATTCGTGAGGAAGCTCAGGACTGGCTGCAGACGATGATGGTGACCGTCAAACGCAGCATGGAATCCAGCGTGCCGTTTGCAATGGACCCGGTTGTTTACGACTTTGCAATCAATGATAACGGTACGTTTGCCGAACTCCGAACCGATGGCGATCTGCCGAAAGGCTATTACGCGTTGATGGTGCCGGACTGGCTTCGTCGAGGCCTCTCGCAGCTCACTCCTATGGTTCGCGCGGAACTGGAACGAGTCGGCAATGCGTGTCGGGATACCGAAGGCGGCGATCATCTGGCGGCGAGATTGATTCAGCGAATTCTTCCGACCACGTCGAAGGAAGCTCAGCAGTCGGCACGACTGGAAGATCTGCTTCGCAACAACGGCTTCGACTCAATCGCTCACGAACAACTACGAGAAGACCTGCGATCCGGGCGACTCGGGATGGCTCAAAATCGCCTGCATGCGTCTGTGACGATCGAAGACGTCTCGGCAGAAGAAGTGATTGAAGCACGCCGCGACATTCCGAAGTCGGTCGTTGAACTTGGGCGTGCCGCCATCGCAAACGGCGAAGTCGGCGTGATCACTCTGGCGGCTGGAGTCGGCAGTCGATGGACTCAAGGCGCCGGCGTGGTCAAGGCGCTGAATCCGTTTTGCAAAATGGGCGGGCAGTGGCGATCATTTCTTGATATTCACTTCGCGAAGACTCGCGCGGTCGCAGCGAAGTTTGGTGTGTCGCCGCTGCATGTGGTGACGTCCGGTTACCTGACCGACAAGCCGCTGCGTGATGCTGTGGCGGCTCTTGGTCACGATGACATCTTCCGCGTCTCTCGAGGCGCCTCCGTCGGTCTTCGCATGGTTCCAACTCTTCGCGACCTGCAGTTCGCGTGGGAAGAAACATCGCAACAGGTTCTGGACATTCAGAAGGAGAAAGTCCGCAGTAGTCTGCGAGCCGCTCTGATGAACTGGGCTCGTTCGGCTGGCGAAGCGTCGGACTACACCGACAACCTGCCGTCGCAGTGCATGCATCCGGTTGGTCACTGGTATGAAGTGCCCAACATGCTTCGCAACGGAACGCTGAACCAAATGTTGATTGATCGTCCGCAGCTCAAGTACCTGATGCTGCACAACATTGACACACTCGGCGCGAATGTGGATGCCGGTTGTCTTGGCCTGCACATTCAGTCCAACGCGGATCTGTCGTTCGAAGTAATCAGTCGCCGACTGGAAGACCGAGGCGGCGGTTTGGCCAAAGTCGACGGCCGAGTCCGTCTGGTTGAAGGCCTTGCGATGCCTCGCGAAGAAGATGAGTTCCATCTGTCGTGGTACAACTCACTGACGACGTGGATCGACATCGATCGACTGTTGAAAATCTTCGGACTCGACCGAGCCGCCTTGTCGAATCAAAAAACTGTCGACGCCGCCATCCGCGATCTTGGTCGCCGCATGCCGACGTACATCACCTTGAAAGACGTGAAGAAACGCTGGGGCCATGGTCAGGAAGATGTGTTCCCAGTGTCGCAGTTTGAAAAACTCTGGGGCGACATGACGGCTTTGTCGGATGTCAACTGCGCGTTCCTCGTCGTGCCGACTCTTCGAGGCCAGCAACTCAAAGACCCCGCCCAGCTCGACGGTTGGTTGCGTGACGGCTCGGCCGGGTTTGTCGAATCGTTGTGTGCGTGGTGACGTTTGTGTCGGCAGGATTGTGCGGTGGGACCAGCGACTAAGGCACCGAGGTGACATCGACGGCATGTGGTCTGCCATGAGCACAGCGTGAAAATTGAATCTGCCTTGCGTTGATGACTATCTGACCGAATACAGGACTCGTCGGTGCTGCACGAGTATGTCGGCGGTTTTGTCGATGCGAGGTTTGAAGCACGCAACTCTCACAACATGATTGCTACCGACATTATTGTCGAAGCAGGCAGACAACTGCGCGGGTACAAGTTTCGTGCTGCTGGAGCAATCCCAGTCGGCTACAGTCATCTCTGAACGCACCGAACACGGTTCCGAACGTCGAGTGCTGTCGGGGCTGAATGAAAAGGTTGAAATGCCGGACCATCGAGCATCTCCGGGATTCTCCGGAATTTATGCTGGCCTGGAACTCAATGAAGAGCAAACCGCTTGACTTGGCGCTGCGAATATTCGCAGCGGTCACGATCCGTTTGATAAACTGACTCGGTGAATTGAACCGTCAGCCGAAATCTCGTTGCGATATCTCACCCGGATATCGTGTTGCTCGTTGTGCCGATTGAAATTTCTGGCCTGGGTAGCTAGTCTGTGCTCCCGTAGCTTCAACCGCTGACGTTTTGCGCGATCTATAATCTAAGCAGTGCCGACGGAGATGTTTTTTGTTTATCCCGTCAGCCGGAGCGTACGTTGGTGGCCGCATGCGTGTACGCCTCGGGCTGACGGTTACAAAATTCAATCTTGACCGCGATTTGTACAACAGAACCTCATTCCGAACAGTCCCTGGGACACATGGCTGCGGCGAACCTGGCGTTCCCGCATATCCTGCCGCGGAGTGTGCAATTCGATCCTCTACTTTCTTTCCCCGGGTACTTCGAACATGCCATACGCGTCCTGCGAATACTGCAATTACAAATGCGGTCTTGCAGCGGAATTGCTGGGGAAATTTATACGCTGTCCAAAATGCCGCAGCGTTGTTGAAGTCGTCGCGGCATTGCCATCGGTTGCTTCTCCCGTGTCGAATTCTGCATCCGCCGCGTCGCAGGAATCCACGAATCTGTACCTCGGCAATATGATAAAACGGCGGGGGCCATTGTCGCATCAGCAGGTCCAGCTTTTGGCAAAGTGGAATCTGATTGATGGTAATGAGCTGATCAGCGACGAAAGCGGACGCAATCGTTCCACGGTTCAGGAGTACGTCGCCAGGGGCGGCTGGCAAACGGCTCTGCCAACGGCCAGGAAATCGAGGCCCGCGCGACTTCAGTTTGCGCCGAAGGAAAAGCAACGAAAGCTGCCAGATCGGAATGCGACGGCCTATCAATTGGACATGTCGTCTGACGAGGCCCTTGAAGAGGGCGGTGTGATGTACGATGAATTTGGCAGAGCGATGATGCCTGACGAATTCAATGCACTCATTGCCCGCGCTGTGCAGATGGAACAACAGGCTCAGACTGTGGCGATGGAACGAGCGGAAACGGCTGTTGAGATCTACGTCCCTGGCCCAGGAGCCAGACTCGTTCGCAGTGAGATGTTTTCGAAAACCTATCGAGCCATTGCGCTGGTCTATGTCATCAATGCAATAATCTGTTGTGTCTTCAGTACAGCAACGATGGGAATGTTCGTCAAGCGGCTATTGAAGTTGTCAGTCAGTGTTTTCATTCCGTTCGAAAATACGGGTGAGCTGATTGAAGGTGAGCCATTGTTGCAATGTGGCATGGCGCTGGTTTTTGTATGTGGTCAATTTATCCTTCCGATATGGTGGCTTATGCGGCAGGATTGTGTGATATGGCATTGCCTGGCGGCTACCGGATTGGGGCTGCTTCTGGGAATGGCTATGAAGCCGGAATGGTTGTGGTTTGGCTTTGGAGGGATTCGCGGCGCAGCGGTTATTTCGGGGTTGGCCGTCGCGGTGCTCGCGTGGCAGCTATCCAATGCGCAATTCGCAGATCGTGTGGCGGCACAACTTCGTATCGCCTCGGCCATCACCGCATTTCTTGCTGTGTTGTTGACTTTAGTTGACGTCCGAAGCATTTTTGTTGCGGACATGACGAACCTTTCACCAACGATCCAGGGCTCCGGGTTGCACGTGATCGCATTTGGAATTTGCTTCTTTGGCGTCATGGTCGCAATACCGCTGGCCGTGGGCTCCATTCTGTACGGGGAAGCCGCAGAAGTGATTCGGAACTACATGATGCATAAGGTGTTTACGGTTCTTTTTCTCGGGATCGTTGGAATGGCTTCTTCGATGTGTCTGATTTATGCCACAGGCATCGAACTTTATCAATGTACCCATGGCGGTGTTGCCTCTGGCCTGCGTAAATATCCTTGCGATTATCACGGCTCCCGTATTATGGATTCTGGACCCTGAATACTCACTGTCTCGCGCGTGAATTTTTTCCGTCGGCCCAATGCTGGAAACTCACGGACCGAACAGCGTGAGTTCCTGCGTATTGCGACTTTGCCGAAACTCGCGCCGCTCTGTGCGGTGCGGCCTGCGTCCATGGGACTATGACTGTCGCGGCGATAGTGCTCCGTCAAGATAACAAATTCGGCTGGGATGTAGTGGATCTTGCTAAAGATCCCGTGACTGCAGGACCTTCAGCAAGGTCCACTAACCGAAACTCAAATCTTGACAAAGCGCTAGTCGCAAATCCACCGCATTAATGATTCCACGGTTGGTTTCTGAGCGCGGTCCACCCAGCGAAGAAAGTAGTAGCAGCATACGATGAAGAGCAACGCGAGCGTCAGCGAGGTTGCGTATGAGAACGCGTTGCCCCAGTAGTGCGTTGTCTCCTGATTCATTGCAATGCCATAGATCCACAACGGCCAGATATGCACGATATGATGGAGCAAATAGATTGAAAGGGAATAACGACTGAATGTAGAGGCCACTTGCAGGATACCTTTTTCAGGCACCCTTCCAGCTGAACGGTCCATCCATAGATGGCACCAGGTGAAGACTAAAATCGTCAGTCCCAATGTCCCCGAGACATATTCGAGCGATGCTGGAAACATGGACCAGCCTTTAAACAAAGCCCCGGGTAACAAGCCAGGAGCATACCATCCCATAAGAACAGCGGTCGCCGAAACAGCCAGCAGCGATATTCCCGCAATGATCAATCGTCGCAGTGAAGGAAAGGATTCAGCGTCGCGACGGAATACGATCGATCCAATAAGGAATCCTGTGATGGGAAATCCAATCCACGGAAAAAGTGGAAAGTATCCAGTGACAAGAAATCCCAGCAGGATATCAGACAGGGTTTGGTCGTAAGAGAAGTAGCCTTCTTTCCAGAATGCTGGATAATCGGCAAGTTTCTGCAAGACAGGACTGACAAGAAACGAAAGCACAATCGCCACGATCATGACGGGCGTTGGCAGCTTCCGCACAACGCTCAGCAGAATCAACGCTGCTCCGATGAATGTCAGAACGTCCCAGATAAACACATCATCAGGCAGCCATACGAAAAAGTTAAATACGAATCCGAGCCCGAACAGGAAGAGTCCTCTTCGAACGGTGATCTTGCTGATCTGCGTGTCGGCCGTTTGCCGGGCTTCCTGTCCGGACAGCCACAGCCGATAGCTCATGCCCGTGAGAAACGTGAACAGCGGTGCTCCGAATCCATCCGGGCTCCAATCTCGGATGCCCGAAAGATTCTCAAGAAAGTGCACAATCACCATTACAAAGATGGCCACCATTCGCAAGACATCGATCGATGAATATCGCACAGATCAGGTCCCCGTCGCAGAAAGCAGATCGACAGAGAGAAGAATCACCTCGACCGCCAGTAGCACAACGATCACCCACTCCAGTGTGTGACTGGTGCGATTCGCTACAAAGTCGCTGGCTCGCTGGCTGCACATTTCGTAAACCTTCTCGAAGACTTCGATTTGTTCACGCATGAATTCCAGCCGGTTAGGCAAGCGGGATTTCTCTCGAAGTCGCTCCGCAACCTGACTTGCCAGTGTCGGTGGATACACGGGCGGACATTCGATATGCGGCGTCATGCGAGCGAGCTTTGAACGCAGGTTGACAACCGCACGAAACCGCTGCATCAGCTCTTTGCGTTTTGAAACGTCCGACTCTTGAAATTCAAACGCAAGCGGAGTGTCGGCATCTAACAGACTCCACCGATCCCCGATCTGGCGTTCTACGTCATGAAGTTCATTTTCAAAATAGCAGAACTCAATCACCGCACGGCGCACAGCCTGCATTCGTTCGGTCGGAGCGATGATTGCCGTTCGTAATTCGGACCAGAAAACCTGAGCTCCCTGCACCACGATTGGCAGGCAGCGATTTGGTTCACCGCTATTGCCAGATTCAACCCAGGAACGAGCCGCGACTGATCTTTCGCGTTCGTCCTGATCGCCGGTTGGCAGAATGAGAAGTTGCATCGAGTAGGCGTTAGCTTCAACCGTTGCTTCGGCGGGAATCAACACCGCTTTCATACGAACAGGAAATGGCAACTCGCAGGCGAGCAAATATCCTCCGGTCACTTCCGATTGAAATGCGATGCGTTCAATCTGATGATCGGGTGACAAATGAGTTTGGGGGTTTAGTTCGGATGGCATGTTGGGCAATTGTGAATTGGAAGTTGCGATGATCATTTGTTAGGGGAAGCCTTGTCTGTTTCCGTAAGAAGGGAGGCGATCCAGTTTGCAACGTATGTTGCAGAATCCAGAACTCCATTCAGCGTTGAGTCAAAAAGATAATCACCCACGACAAACAGGTTGTAGTGATCGACAGGTTCGGGCTGGTGGCGTTGGTCAAGGTTCTGGGGCACAACACCGCCGGGAAGAGCGTTGACAGCTCCAATCCACCGATGTATCCGGCCTTCAAGAAAGTGCTGACGTCCGTTGCCCAGAAATTCGGGCAGTGAATCGAGTGCCCGCTCGATCAATTCGGCATCCGACAATTCACTCAGTTCTTCAGCATCACGGCCGCCAAGCAACCAGCCAAGTACCCCGTGTTTTGATTCAGGTTCGCGGGATGACTCGTCGTAAAGACAGCAGCCGTGAAAACTTTCCAGCATGCAGTATGAGTCCAGCATTCGATCACGCCAGAAGGGCTCGTCGAACAGCAATGTCATCCTCAGGTAATGTGCAGGGTGATCGTATTGAGTGTGATGCTGTGTCATCGCATTCGACAGTCGGCTATCGGAATAGCTTAGTGAAGGCATGGCATCGTTGGGTAAAGCCACAACGACAAAATCAAAATCTTCGTGCTGCAGCTTGCCGTCGTGCAGAGATGCTATGCGAAGTAGTCCATCGTCCGTACGAGAAATCTGAGTGACCTTGTGCTGCATTCGCTTCTGCAAAGAAGTGCGACGCGCGAGTTCTTCGGGAAGTTGCTGGTTGCCGCCTTCGATGCTGTAAAGCTTCATGTAGGCGGGATGATTCATCAGGTAGTTCTGCAGACCATACGACACGCTGGTTCGTTCTGGTTCTGTCGCCAGGTCGCTGTGAATCAGGCATTCCACAAACTTTCTGGCGGCCCCGTTTTTGATTGTTGTAAGCTCGTCGTCAAAACGAACATCGAACTCCGGGAAACCGGATTTCTCTGTCAGGTCAGATTCGTAGAATGCTCGAGGACTCATGCCGCCGCGCGCCTTGTCGTCGAACTCTTCAATGGCGCTGCGGGCAGCAAGGCCAAGCTGATCCTGAACGTCATCCAGATTTGCGATCACACGGTTGTTCATGATCACGGAAGAGCCGCCCATCGGATTGATCGAGAGTCCCAATTCGGCAATCAGTTCCTTGAGTAGGTCTTCATCGACGGGCGTATAGTCGTAAAACTCAGCAGCGCCGGCTTCGTATTTCGCTCGACGTTTTTGAAATGCGGGTGTCAGGATTTTTCCGCCGAGTCGATCGGTTGCTTCGAAAAGTGTAATTTCCAGCGCTCGATCGGCCAGTTTTTGAAGCAGGTACGCAGTCATTAAACCGCCGGGCCCACCTCCAATAATGCCAATCCTGTTAACGAACATCGAACACTTTCGAACGTGATTTATGCTGCTGAACCGTTGCGTGGATTATCGCACTACGCCTTTGCGAAACACTGAAACCCTCGAAGGGCGTCAGTGGCGCCGTTGTATTTTTTCTTTTGTTTAAGCGCAATACCGTTCAACGAACGGCCTGTGAATTAGCGGAATCGGCGCAAGCCGTGCGATGAGCCAGCGTTTTGGAGGCATTCACCGGGCAGCTCGCGCTGCTCCGCTACTATTTGAACGGTATTGCGGTTAAACGAAAAACAAATCCGTCGAGACCGTTTAAAGTCTAATGAGGGAACCTGAAGACAACGTGAAGACGCGCAGAATGTGGGTGCAATTTCAGACGATTCCCGACGTGCAGGATTTCGTCATTCGTGTTTCGTGCTCCTCGACACGGCCGATCCGACCACGCACAAGTTGTCAGCAGGAGTCCAGAGCAGCGGCAATACTTTTGAGCTGTGCTGTGAGAGAGCCATCGCGTCTGAACAGATCGGCAGTCGTCAGCCACTTCGGCGGCTCACCTCACGGCGCCAAAAGCAGGGTTGAGCGTCGGCAGGGCAATGTTGTTGCAGTGAAAGGATTTCGCCAGGATCTTGAGCGGACATCTCATGCAAACCGCTTGCAATAAATGTGGGATTCTGTCATTGTTGGGAGGTCTCTGAGAGCCCCTGTCAGGCCGGAGAAGTCTGGTAATTTATAGGCCCGGTTGTTTTGACGACATGAGCGAAACGTACAAACGAAAAGTTGACACTCGAGTAGTCGTGGAGACTCCAGAAGGTGTGGACTTTCAATTCGTGATTGCCGGGCCTGGAACGCGAGCATACGCGTGGTTCATTGACATACTGCTGAAGTTCGGAATTCTGGCTGTAGTTGGAATATTGCTCTCTGTGTTTGGAGTCTTCGGCGACGTCGGTGAGAATTTTGCGCAGGGGTTCATGCTGCCGGCCGGTTTTCTGATGGACTGGTTTTACGGCAGTCTGTTTGAATTCTGGATGAACGGCCAGACGCCAGGAAAGAGGTCCGCAGGACTTCGTGTTGTTCGAACGAACGGCACTCCGATCGATCTGATCAGCGCGATTGGTCGCAACTTTCTTCGCACGGCCGACATGCTGCCTCTTTTTTATACGTGCGGGCTGATTTCGATGTTGATGACTCGTCGCATGCAGCGACTGGGGGATCTGGTCTTTGACACGATGGTGATCGACGAACGAAGAGAGTGGATCAGTCGGACGGGCGGTTTGACGGCCAATATTGAACCACTGCTGCGATCAGAATGTCCTCGTCGCTACAGTGTTCCAGAACGCACGCTGGCAGTCATTGAACGTTTGTTTGAGTCCGATCGAATGATCTCCGATGCGCGACGGGAAGAGATTGCCAAACCGCTCAGTGAAGCCCTGCGTCGACGGCTTGGCTATCAGGATCCTGCTCCCGATCCGCGAAATCCTCATACGTTTTTCCGAACACAGGGATTTCGGCATACGCAGTTCATCTTGCGAGTACTCAAGACGTTTGCGGACGATCCGGGCGGTTCAAAAGCAACTCCACAGGGCTCGAGTGATTCAAAATCCGCAGCCGCAAGATTAGAAAATTCACGCCGCGTTTTTGCGCCGTTGGATGAAAGTCGTGAAGTGGCTAAGGCTGCTGCTTCGTTTGCTCCTGCAGCCGCGCCGACATCAGGAGATCGCGCATGAACCGTGAGCGATTTATCCAGGATCGTCGAAATGATTGGCAGCAGTTTGAGTTACTGGTGTCGCGTCTCAAGAGTACTCGACAATCAAAGTGGGGCAATCGAGATGTCGCCACTCTGTCAAAACTCTACCGTTCGATTTGCTATGACCTGTCATTGGTTCAGTCCCGTGAATGGGGCGCAAGGCTTGAACAGTATTTAAACGACCTTGTCGCGCAGGGGCACAATTGCCTTTATCGTTCGCCACCACAATCCATTCGAGCCGTTTGGGATTTCTTTGCGTTCGGTTTTCCGAGACTGCTGCGTCGTCGATACAAACCGTTCCTTTTGGCACTGACATTGTTTCTTGTTCCGCTGCTGGCTTCTATGTGGGTCGGTTATGCTCGCCCGGAACTGGCGGAACTTGTGGCCGGCAAGGAGTCTATTCAGCAAGCTGTAGATAGCTACGGCAAGCAACTTTACACCGATGCGGATACTCGATACTCCAGTGAACGAAGTCGAATGTTCGGCTTCTATGTGAATAACAACACCGGTATCGCGTTCAAAGCATTCTCCCTGGGCGTTCTTGTTGGGATCGGAACCTGCGTGGTTCTGATTACGAACGGGATTTCCATTGGAATCATCAAAGGGGCAATCCTTGCAGAAGGCAATCCGACTGCCGACAACTTTTTTAGCTTCATTATTTCACACGGCTCGTTCGAGTTGACCGCTATTGTGATCGCAGGAGCCGGGGGGCTTGTTTTGGCTCAGGGTATGCTGATGCCCGGGCAGCGAACTCGAATTGACTCGCTGAAGTTTCACGGAGTTGAGTCACTGCAACTGGCGCTGGGTGCTGGCGGGATGCTGTTTGTTGCAGCGATGCTGGAAGGTTATTTTTCTCCTCTGCCGATTCCGTCCATCATCAAGTATGTGGTTGGCACGTTACTCTGGTCGCTTGTGGTCTTTTATCTGACCATGTCTGGACGGGAGCGACCCGTCGAATGAGAGTCGAAGAATGCATCGTATCCGTGGAGCGTCGATCATTTGGCGGTTGTCTGGATCTGGCTTTTGTATTTGCCCGCGAATTTGCAGGACCGCTTCTGCGTCTCTGGCTTCTGTGCGCGGTTCCATCCTGTGCGATTGTGTGGCTGTTTGTTTCGATTAAAACAGACATGCTCATTCCGTCGCTTATCATTTTTCTCTTTTTCAGCGCGATCTTTAGTTCGCTGCTGGTGGCCTGCATGGGGCCTCAGGTTTTTGGAGTGCCGATTTCAGTCAGGGCTTCCGTGAAAGCATTTCGAAAACGATTCTGGAGCTGGCTTTTGTTGGCGTCTATTGCACGATTCTTTCAGGTGATTTCTGGGGTCTGTTTTGTTCTTCCATCTGTTTTTGTGACTGCATTTGCCGGACACCTTCCGGAGGTCTTGTTGCTGGAACAGGCTTCAGTGAGCAATGTGATTACGCGACTGAATTGGCTGTCTGGCGGCGGAGGATACAGTCGAAACCTTGGCAGAATTTTGTGCTGTTTGTTGTATTGGGCTGCGATGTCCTTCGGGCTGTTTCTGATGATCGATCTGGTTTCCACAATGATCTTCAATCGTCCAATTTTCTTTGCGATTCTGTTTTCGGAAAGTCGCGACTTCACGGACGTTTTTCTGCAATTGTCTCATGATGATCCTGCCTTCTTGACAACTCTTCAATTGGCTTTGTGGTTGCCTTATCCCATCATTCGATTGGCGTGGTTCTTTTGTTACCTTGATCAACGAATCCGAAATGAATGCTGGGACCTTCAGTTGCAGTACCGTGTGGAAGCTTCACGGTTGGAGGAACTGACCTCATGACAAATCGAACTGCCTTGCTGAATCAACGATTAGTCTCGGGATGGCTCATTGGCCTTCTTGCAGTGGTCGTAGCGGCCGTCCTTTGTTCAGGCAACAACAGTTGTGCGGCCGCCGTCGCCACAGCATTTGCTCAGGAATCCACTTTGCTTTCCGATGATGCGATCGACCAGATCGGAGAGCAGGTCATGAACGGCAACGAGTTTCGTTCGGTTCGTCGACGTGTGCTTGAGCAAATTCCTGACATTGACGTGGATAAAGGTTTTCTCTGGAGTTCATTGGGCTGGATCGGCGAACGCATCGGTGACGCGTTTGGCGCCGTTGGAGATTTCTTCAACTGGCTTGTGAGCGGTCTTCGATCACCAAACCGACCACAGAGGACGACGACCTCCACGCCAAGTTCTGGTGGCTTAAGCTTTCTGGGTTTTGCAGACCTGATCACGACGTTGGCGATTGTCGCCATCGTTGCCATTCTGATTGTGATCATTGCGATGATCGTGAAATCAATCGATGCAAAGAAGCTCAAACGCGAAAGTCTGCTGAGTGATCTTGAGGGCGTACTGTCGGACGTCGTCGTTCCACCAGGAGAACTGGCAGCGTCGACTTATGAATCAAGGGCTGTCAACCTGGCCAACAACGGTGATTATCGACTTGCGATTCGAGAGCTGTTGCTTGGAAGTATGAGCTGGGTCGAAAGGGCCGGGCTGATCCGATATCGCAAGGGGCTGACAAATCGTGACTATCTAAGGTCCGTTTGGCGTCGTCAGGATAAACGCTCGGCGTTTCTGGCAACGGCCACTCAGTTTGAATACGTGTATTTTGGTCGTCGTGCGCCGACGGCCGAAATGTTTGAACAATGTCTGGCAAGTTTTCGGGGAGCCTTCCGTGAAGAAGAAACGCCGACTGCTGCAGTCTGACGCGTTCTGGGGTTTGGCTGCTGCTCTTCTGGTTCTGCTCCAGTTTTGGTGGCTGCCAGGTGAAGACGGTTCCGCCGCGGACAGTTACAGCACGACTGTCGACGGAAAATTGGGCCTGTATCGCACGTTGGGGCAATTGTTTCCGAATGTTGAACGTGATGCGTTGAATGCTGTTCCGAAGAGCGCATCAACGATGATCCTCGTCGCCCCAGATCGCTATCCCAGTGAAAAGGAACAGCAGGAGCTGTACGAGTTCGTTTACAATGGCGGCGATCTCCTTTTCGCTCCCAATTGGATGAGCCCCGAATGGGATGAGTTTGGCGCCCCTGTATCTTCCGTTTCAATTCCTGCGCTTGGAATCAATCTGACTTATCGGCCCGGTAGCAATCGAGCGGCGACCATGGCCGCACCTGCACCAGTTCCAGCGGCGACACCGGCCCCGTCCGGCCAGAATGGAACGCAAGACGGAGATCGGTCGAAATCAGAGGCTGCTTCTTCAGGTGATTCCCAGGCAGCCGGTCCAGCGACGAAGGTTGATGAAACGAGGATGCTTGCTGATTCTGATGTTACCGCATCAGATGGGACTGCATCGGATAGTGTCGGATCTGACAGTGTTGTATCTGCCAGTGTTGTATCTGATAGTACCGGCACCGCTCCGAACGATCCTGCGTCACAGGGGACAGCGGCCACGCCTTCTGGTGCAACTCCGGCCGCTGTTTCCACGGGACAGGACGAGGATCGTCTGAATGGTGATGCGATCCATGCAACAAGTCCTCTTGTCAGCGAACCAGTTGACTTCCAAAGCACAGCGAGAGTGAATCTGCCCACGCATTTGAGTACTGAGACTCTTCTGACTTCCAGCGATGGCGAGGTGGAAGCAGCGACCTGGACAATGGGATATGGACGCGTCCTCGTCTGCTCCAGCGCGGACTTATTTTCGAATCGCGCGATGCTTTACAAAGAGTCTCGCAGGTTGGCGGTGCGACTGGTTGAGCGTTGTGCGGCGAATTCTGGATCAGAGCTCGATATCGAAGATCATCGCATCATCATCAATGAATACTTCAACGCCAGTGATTCGTTTCAGAACACAGGCATCCTGTTCAGCCCGACTCTGCGCATCGGAACACTGCAGCTGTTGTTGGTCGCGATACTTGGAATCTGGATGGCGTTTCATCGCTTTGGTCCTGCTGTTGACGTATCAAATACTCAGCGTCGATCGCTGACAGAAAGTGCTCAGGCCGTTGGGAATCTTCAGTATCGACTGCGCGATGGTGGCACTGTTGTTCGAAGCTATCTTGATTACATGAGCAGTCAGTTGCGGCGGCGATATGGAAGTGCGTTAAGACTCGATCAGCCCGACGCGATTGCGAATCGTGCCGGAATGAATGCTCAGGAAGTCCGGGAACAGTTGCATGAGGCGGAAGTGATGGCTCAGTCATCACAATTATCGGCCACAAAGACGGCCGCGATGCTGCGTTGGCTGGCTACGTTGCAGCAGCGACTGTCGGGCAATCGAAGTGTTTAGCATCCGGTGATGAATTCTGTGCGAGTCGCGATGATTTCGTGTCTCCAATTGTCATTATTTGATTTTGTTTCCAAATACGAAATGCGGATACCATGGAACTAAGTGACGTCAAGCGTCTGTTTGATGAAGTCGTTGAGCAGATTGGGAAGGTTGTCATCGGGCAGACAGAACTGGTCGAAGGCGTGGTCATTGCTTTGTTTGCGGAAGGCAGTGTACTCATCGAGGGGCCACCAGGGCTTGGCAAAACATTGCTGGTTAATGTGCTCGCAAAAACTGTCTCCTGTCAGTTTCGCCGAGTTCAGTTTACGCCAGACCTGATGCCGTCGGATCTGACCGGCCATAGTATCTACGATATGAAGCAGCAGGTCTTCACCTTCAATCAGGGCCCCGTGTTTACGAATATTCTCTTGACGGATGAAATCAACCGATCGCCTCCGAAGACGCAGTCCGCATTGCTGGAGGTGATGCAGGAACAGCAGGTGAGTATCGATGGAAAAACACACTCGTTGACGCGACCGTTTCTGGTCATAGCTACGCAGAATCCCATTGAGCACGAAGGCACCTATCCGCTGCCGGAAGCACAGGTCGACCGATTCATGTTCAAGTTGCTGGTCGATTATCCGCCACCGGCTGACGAGATTGAAATTCTGGAGCACTACTCGTCAGGAAAAGATCCTCGTCGTCTGGTTGATTTTGATCTGAAGTCGGTTCTGAATGCGGACGATGTTCTCGCAATTCAGCAAGTGGTGAAACAGGTCATCGTGGAACCGAAGATACTGAAATACATCGTCGATATTCTGGATGCATCGCGCAAGTGGGGCTCCGTCACAGTTGGGCCGAGTCCTCGCGCGGGTGTGAACCTGCTTCTTTCTGCAAGAACTCTGGCAGCCAGCCGAGGTCGTGATTTTGTTACTCCTGATGATATCAAAGAACTGGCGCCGTGGATTCTGCGCCATCGTCTGAGGCTGCGTCCTGAGGCTGAACTGGAAGGCAGCACGCCAGACGAAACCATTCGGGCGATTATGGACAGCGTGGAGGCTCCGAAGTCATGATCCCGTCACGGCGACTCGTTGTGATAGCGGCATTGCTGGCTTTGCCACTGATGCTGGCCGGTCTCAATCGAGATGCGGCAGATACTGCACTGCTGCTGAACCTTGTACTGGTTGCCGTTGCGTGCGTCGATCTGTTGATCAGTCCCAGCCCGAATGATGTCGCCATCCATCGCGAGATTTCTGAAGTGCTCAGCGTCGGAGCCAGCAATCCGGCATCGCTGACCGTACGCAATCGTTCAGGAGTCCGGCTGAATATCACTCTGCACGATGATCCCGGTCCATTGTGTGAAGTTGACCGACTACCTCAGACTGTCCTTGTCGCGGCGGGAAAAGAAGAGACCGTTCAGTACGTGGTGAAGCCACATCGTCGCGGGGCCTCCGAGATGCCGGCCGTGCATTTGAAATTCCCAACTCGCCTGGGATTGTGGATGCGCCAGCAGGTGCGTCCGCTGAAAACGCCGATCCGCATTTATCCGGACATTCGGGCTGTTTATCGATTTGAACTGATGGCACGACAGAATCGTCTGTCGGAAATTGGCGTTCGCATGGTTCGAATGCCGGGGCAGGGACGCGAGTTCGAACGACTGCGGGAATTTCGACACGGTGACGAAATCCGTCAGGTAGACTGGAAGGCCACTGCTCGACAGCGAGAACTGATTAGTCGCGAATTCAATGTGGAACGTAATCAGAACATTGTGATCATGGTCGATTGCGGTCGGTTCATGCGAAACGAAACCGATGGGATTTCCTATCTGGATCGCGCTCTGAATTCCGCAATCATGCTAAGTTACATCGCGCTTGGTCAGGGTGACAATGTGTCTCTGCTTGCATTCTCCAACAAGATCGAACGATTCATTCGTCCTGTTCGAGGCAAGCCCGGAATCCAGGCCATTCTGCGATCCACGTATGATATTCAGGCATCACAGAACGTTTCAGACTACAGCATGGCTCTGGAATACCTGACTCGCGTGCAACGCAAGAGAGCGTTGATTGTGTTGATTACATTTGTCACCGATGAATTGCAATTGCGAGTCATTGGTGACAGCCTGAAACTACGTTCGCTGCCCTACCTTCCGCTGTGTGTACTTCTGCAGGATGTTGGGCTGAGAGCAATGGCCGATCGAATTCCGGATACCGATCTGGATGCGTATCATACGGCCGCGGCGGCACAAGTTCTCACCGGACAGTCCCATGAAGCTGCCTCACTTCGCGAAGCGGGGATTATGCTGATTGACACGCCGCCTAATTTGTTGACCGAACGATTAATCAACGAATATCTGAGCATCAAGGCACGCAATCTGATGTAGGCAACGGCGATGAATCCATTTTGAAGTCAGTACTGCAAGCGATTGGACCAGATAGTGTCCATTAACAACGGATGGGAAGTAAATTCCCGGACGAGGCTCGCGGTGACAGTGGAAATAGTGGACTCACGGCATACGCTGGCCAGTCGTTGTCCTATTTCTTCCCCTGTGAAGAATATCCGCTCAGTCGTCAGCCATCCTGGAGACGACTCTCCACAACCAATCAACGAACTCTGTTTCCACGGACGAGGCTGTTGCGGTGACTTCGGCGTGATCCAGTGAGCCTTCCGAAAGACCGGCCGCGACATTGGTGATACAGGACACACCCAGCGTTTCAATTCCGCACGAAGCCGCAAGAATCGCTTCCGGCACTGTGCTCATTCCTACTGCATCGGCCCCAAGAAATTCCATCATACGGATCTCGGCAGGCGTCTCGTAAGTCGGTCCGGTCATCATCGCATAAACGCCCTCGTGAACGTTCAGGCTTGTCGCCGCGTTCCTGGCAATCGCACGCAGGGAGGGACTCCACAGCATTTGAGTCGATGCATCAGTGCCAAAATCACATGGTCTGTTTTGGATCATTGCGAAGTCCAGCGGTTTTGCAGCCAGTGGACGCAGGTGACTATTAATCAACATCAAATCGCCTGGGGAAAATGATCGTCGAATCCCGCCAGCGGCATTGGTAACGATCAAACGACGGATCCCAAGCTGAGAAAGCAGCCGTGTGCCAAACTGAATCTTCGATGTTGCATGTCCTTCATAAAAATGAGCGCGTCCCTGCAGCATCGCGACTGTGGCCCCGCCGATCCTGCCCAAAACCAGGCGGCCCGCGTGCCCGGAGACGTGGGTTATCGGCATGCCAGGAATCACAGAAAACGGAATTGCCAGACCGCCCTGCTGAAGAAGACGGTCGGCCGCTGGCCCTAATCCTGAGCCAAGGATGACTCCGATTTGGGGAATGCGATTCCCATGATCGCCTGGGATGTTGCGAACAAAGTCAGCCGCATTCTTGGCGCAGTCATCGTCAGGCGGAACAAGCATGGATGTGTTTCCGGGGAAGAGAATCAGTACTCGTCACGCGTCTGCATAAAGAGAGCCTTCTTCTCGCCAGGCAGCGTAAAATCGAATCCACATGCCTGAAAGAAACCATCTGCGGAGGTAATCGCCATGACCTCCAGAATATTTCGTTTCACGGCCAGCTCTACGCATTTCTGAACCAGCGCTTTTCCGATGCCCTGCCCTTGAAATTTCTCATGGACTGCAAGGCTGCGAATCTCTGCCAGCTTTGCCGAATAAATTTCAAGTGCAGCAAAGCCCACAACTTCGTCTTCGGTGGTCGCTACGAATCCAAACGGAATCAAGTCGCAAAGTTCGTCGGTTGTTCGCGGCAGCAAGCGATTTGCCTGTACGAAGCGGTCAATGAAGGCTTCAAGTTGATCAATGTCGTCTCGACAGGCTTCACGAACAACATACGATGGATTCGGAGTATTCAATCGATGGATTCCTCAGTCTAAAAGCAATGAAACAACGACACGTCCCAAAGCCTGTGCTTCGTTATGTCAAAATTTTGGTTGATAATCGTTAACCGGCGGACACTTAGATCGAATTGAAAAAATCAACGCCCAGCAAAACTTCGCAAGCAGAAACGGTGAAGTACAAGAATCGAAGGCTCAGCGCTTCCGGGTTCCGCTGCAAGCTTGCTTTGAGAACCACAGGAGACTCCTGGTCCGTTCAGTTCGCAGCATACGCGGATTGAGACGACATCATGGTGGATTTTTATGCGAATTCCCCAATGCAGAAAATGGCAAGACTGGATCAGAATTGAAACTTCTTACGATGGATCTAAAGCTCAAGGTATCCAGTCACTCGCCCTGCTGTTAAGGCACAAACGGTGAGTTGTGAAATCAGCAGAGACAGCCAGAGATTCGAATCCGTGGAAATCTGAGACCGTTCAGGCGGTTCACTGGATTCTGGCAAAACAGCCGCCTCTTTCGAAGGCAATGCCCACGAAGCAACGATGACGAACCAGGGAGTCAGGAAGCACCAGAGTCTGGCGGCTTCCCCCATGTTTTTCCCGGAAAGCCACAGTGCTGCCCATGTCAGAAGTAAAGCAAAAGACAGTCGAGTTGCATTTGCGGTCTGCTCTGCGATCGGCGTTTCTTTTCGAAGGATAGACATGATCATCGTGGCCGCTGAGAGGCCGGTGACAATCATCAATGGCAATCCCAATGCAAAGCAAAGTTCAAGAGGGTTAACGAGAAACCACTTCCACCAGGTCCTTGGCGATTGATCGTAGAATGCGGCATGATTCGACAAATTCATGCGCCAGACATTGGTCAGGTGACATCCCGTGATCCATCCCCAGCAGGCCACAAGCAGAGCAAATGTGCTAAGCATCACAGTTCCGATCAACAACATTTGCCTGCAGGAAACTTTGTGTGGGCCACGCAGCAATAAGACGCAGTAAACTCCTGCAGCAACCAGGGCCGGAAGATGAGCCAGGCTCACTGTCAGGCACGCGCACGTTGCAACGCCGGTCAGTACTGCAAAAAATACTCGGGTCCCCTGCGATGGGCTAAGCACTGCCTTTAAAATCAACCACAGCAGCAGAGTCGCTGAAAATGCATAGACGACATCGGAGCGTGGAGCAAACACTGCGAGCGATGGAATTGTGATCATCAGGCAGGCGGCGCGCCATGCGGTACGAGGATCAGCGATTAGCTTTACGATTCCATAGACAGGCCAAAGTGTTGAGGCACACAAGAATGTCGAAATCACCGACACAAGACACAGTGCGCCAAACTCCGTTTGCGACAATGGTCGCGCCATCCGAGCTTCGGATTCCATCGTTCGGAATAGTCTTGACGTTTCCTGGTTCACCGCAAACTGAGCCAACTGGCCCACGGTTGAATATTGACGAGTTAGCTCAATCGCAAGGAAATTCAGGAGAAAGAGACCTGGCGGATGAGTCCCCTCGTGCAAAACATCGCCCTTCGCCATCCTTGCTTGATACGTGGAGAGAAGCTCGCGTTGTGACGATGTCTGAAATGCGGCTTCAAAAAAATAGCCGGACGCGTATTTGTCATAAAGCACCCACAGCGGTCGAACCTCGCGGTGCGGTGAAGGGGCCGCATGACGCGCCGCGCCGAGCCAGACAATTCCGCCAAATGTCAAAAGGCAGAGACAGGCGATTCGGGCGATCGCCCCCATCTTTGCAAATCGATGATCCGCAAATCGACAGAAGAAAATCAGAATTGCGGCAATCAGCAGCGGAACAGACAATCGATCGATCGCCTCAGGCACATCCGATGGAAGCGCCTGCCGCAGCCACACCCACTCGCCTGGCACTCCAAGTGGAACTTGTGTAAAGATCAGAAAGTAGACGCTGAACAGCACCGCCAGCAGCAACACAATATTGCGCCACATGGGCGTCCGTTCTTTGAAGTCTGGAGAATTGGCCATAAGAGTTCGGCCAACGGCACGCCTCTGACATTCGAAGTATTGACCGCTAATTCCTTTGGATCAAGCCAATCTTGTGACTTGAGGCTGCAGACTGTTGAATCCAACAGTTAGGAATTCAAAATCGCTGTTCCAGAGACTGATACGGCTGGAAATAAGAAAGCATGAACACAATCGTCCCTGACGTTCGAAGAAAGTTCTTCATACGACTGGTGACAAAACCTCAGCCTGAATACCCGCACGATTTGGCCGCGAATGAGTAGAAAAATACACTCGCTGCCGCTGTGTTCGGGCAAATTTTCGCTTGCCGTAGCATGCAGTGCTGGCGTCTGGAATCCAGCTCCGAATCGGGGCTCAGGGCATTGAATGACAATGTTGGCTCAAGGCGAATTGATTTTCCATGAATGCACCTGCCCGGCAGAGTCGCCCGTGACGGCCGTCGTTCCATCAAATGTCATTGCACATCGAAGTGGAAGTATGCGAATTCCAGATGAATCACTCGACTGTTCGTCTGAGAGATTCCTGGCATTCGGTGTCTGCTTTGTTGTGTTCTTTCCCGCCTGGGAGACCGCATTCAGATCAAGTGTTTGTCGCAGTGATCCGTCCACGGACCAGATTCGGACCGTGTTGTCTCGACCGCACGAAATGAGTTCGCCTCTGGCGTTGAATGAAGCGTCGAGCACTCCGTTAGCGATTTTTCCATAGGCACCCGGTGGACGTTCAGGAGGATGCGCGTCCGCTTTGGAATTGAGTGGCCAGCCTTTCGTAACATCCCACCAGACGATCAATCCATCTTCTCCGCAGGATGCCAGTACCTGGCCGTCCGAATGCCAGGATAATGCCGTGACCGATCCTTTGTGTTCAGACAATGGCAAAACGACTCCGCCCGATTCTGCATCCCACAAATGGATGTTGCCAACTCGATCACCCGTCGCCAAAAATTTGCCATCAGGGCTGAATGCAATCGCTGTAATCCAGTCTGTGTGTTTCGATAGAGAATGTTTGAGCGAACCATCTTCCGTGGAATAGACCTTGACGATTCGTCCCGACCCTCCGATAGCAACCTGCCGCTGATCCGGTGCTAAATCGGCAGCAATGACCACGTCCGTTTCATCACCAATTTTTGCAAGACGTTGTCCTGTCTTCACGTCAAACAAGATGACGACGCCATTCTGAACCGGACGACCACCCGCCGCCATCAGCACGTCGCCGGACTGGCTGAAACGCAGGACATGTGGCTCGCCCTCTGGGAATGCCAGGGAACCGGCGATATCACGAGTCGCCGGATCGATAAAGTCAATCCGCTCATAGCCAGCAATCGCCGCCAACGGCGCGCGTGGACTGGTGGCCAGTGCGAGAATGGGGAATGGGCGGAGCGTCTTTGTTGAATTAACAACTGGTAAGTTATCCGGCATTGCAGCAGGTCCGTCGATGGCTGTTCCCAACGCTGGCTTGAATGTCATTCCAGGCGAGGCTTTGGCTTTGCTGTCGATGCTCTGTCGCACACCGCCGTCAATCCACGCCTTGATCAGCGAGATCTGTTCTTCGGGCAACGGATCACTTTTCGGTGGCATTCGCTCTTCGGGATCTTTTGCTGTTATCGCCTTGAAGATCAAACTTGCGCTCGATCGCCCCGCGACAACGGCGTCGCCGCCACTGCCTCCCTTGATCACGCCTGCATAGCTTGCCAGATTCAGACCGGCTTCCTGTTTTGATTCGCCATGACATTGAAGACAATGTCGCTTAAAGATCAATGCAACATCATCGTCGTAAGTGGCAGACTTTTCCTCCTGCGCCTGAACGAGACCAGCGCTGAGCGACAGGGAGATAGCAGTGGCGATGTTTGCGATACGATTCAGGTGAAGCATGATAGATTTCAATGAACCAGAGTGAACTGCATGGACACGACGGAACTCTCAATGATTGAACGCAAACTCCGTTGAATTCAGCAGGCTCCAGAGAATGTCTTCGTACACGGCGTGATCCTTCACGGCGTCACCGACAAGTTCTCTCATGGCCGAACTTTCCTCAATTGTCGGCCGGCGGCTGAGTGTGCGAATGTAGAGAGCTTCGATCATCGCTTCCGGGCTGATCGTGTTTTCCAGCAACTTCTTCACTTCACCGGCTGCCCCCAGACGATCTCGAACAGTATCGCCGACGGCCATGTGCAGTGTTTGCGAAAGTGTTGGTTCCTTCTTTGTTTCACACGCACAAATCGTCGCGCGACTGGACCGGCCGAAGGTGGAAAAGAAGGGATCTCCGAAGTGCTGACCTTCCGTATCGCCCGATTCGCGAGGATAGTATTCGATTGCACGAGTTCCCTCGGGAAAGCCCGCAAAACGACGGCCGACACCAGTCACCGCGACAACAGAATCCAGCAACACGTCCGCTCGAAGACGTCGCAGATGAGCGTGTGAAAACTGTCGCGTGTCGCGAGCGTTGGAAGCATTCGGCTTCGCGCTGAGCTGGTAGATTCGCGAATTGCAGATATCACGAACCAGACTGCGCAGATCAAAGTTTGCGGCCACCAATCGTTGGGACAACGCATCCAGCAGCGGGCCGTTGACAGGCGGATTGCTGGCTCGCACATCATCGACCGGTTCAATCACGCCTCGCCCCAGAAGTTGAGCCCAGATGCGGTTGGCCAGATTGCGACTGAACAGTTCGTTTTCGGGCGATGTAAGCCAAGCCGCCAAAGCCGTTCGAGGATCTCCACCAGCAGGAACGGGATCGATACTGCCCAGTACTTTTGCAGGCATGGGCCGACCATCCACAACATGCCGCGCTGGTGGTGCAGTGATGTCGCAATAGATGCGGCGTTCGCGAGGCTCAACGCCGGGCTTACGTTTCATGCCGGTGAAAAAGCTGACGAAGCCGTAGTAGTCGTCCTGAGTCCAGCGGTCAAACGGATGATTGTGGCATTCGGCACATTGAATCTGCACACCCAGAAACAACTGCGAAAAGTCAGCTGCAAACGCCTTCGGATCGAACTGCGGTTTATGCACCAGCATCGTGTAAAGATTCACGGGGCCGTTCGTCAGATTGCTGCCCGACGCGTCGACCATTTCGGCCACGAACTCATTCAAAGGTCGGCTGGTTCGCATCTGCCGGCGAATCCATTGGTAGTAAGCATCCGCAGCCTTCACATGAGTCGCCACAGGTGCATAATTGCCTCCGATGATTCGCAGTTGTTCGGCCCACAGCGCTGCCCAGTAATCGGCGAAGGCATCGTCAGCCAGAAGCTGGTCGATTTTTGTCGCACGCTTGTCGGGACCTGCATCTGCCATGAACGCCGCGTATTCGTCAACCGTTGGCGGTCGAGCAGCCAGGTCCAGAGTGACTCGACGAAGGAAGGTTTCATCATCGCAAAGTTCCGATGGAGCAATACGAAGTTTCTGAAGTCGATCGAACACCAGTTCATCGATAAAATTCACCGCTGGTGGATCAGGCCAGTTGAAACCTTCAGCGGGCGGAAGCACAATCACTTCGGCTCCAACAGTAAATCGACTGAATCGAGCGAAGACATTGGTATCGCCAGGCCCGACCGCCGTTACGTTGCCGTTGGCGTCGATCGTGGCCACACTTTCGTTGTTCGAAAAATAGCGAGCTAGCTTCGTGACATCTCGCGAAGACGCGTCGCTTGCATTGGCTGTTACTGTCAGCTGAGTGGACGCTCCTGACGTATCGAAAACGAGCTGTTCAGCAGACAGCACCACTTCGGCAGTTGTGGGCACATCATCAGTGTCATCGGGGGCTCCTGCTGCGATCCATTGCAGCAGAGTCTGATAGTATTCACTGTCCGTCGTGAACAGCTTTCCGCCGGTATGAGGCACAGCCCCGGTTGCTTTCAGCAGCAGCAGGCTTTGTTCCGGCACGGCAGTGTTGATACGCCGCCCGACCATCTCCGTGACGACGCGTTCGTAGTCGCCTTTCGCGTCGTAACCGAAGAGCGAAAGCATGAATCCATCTTTCCCACGAGCCGAACCGTGACAGGTTCCCGCATTACATCCGGCTCGAAAAAAGATCGGCATCACGTCACGGCGAAAACCGGGCTCAGCCGCCGCCGAAGACGACGAAATGACAAGCGGCCAAAGAAAAAGCGAAACCAGCATTCGAAAGGTGTGTTTGTGATTCATGGCAGATTTGCTTCGGCTTGAGCTTTGTCAGCGTTGAATAAAAGAATGTTCAGCGAGCGAGACGCCCGCGCTCCGGGAGCGCGGACGTCTCGTCCGCTTTTACGCAACTCCACAAACTATGCTTGACGGATCACTATTTTGTCTGATCGAAAGAATGGTGTTTGGTCCAAAGAAAAGAGGAATCGCCACGCATATTACTCCCGTCCGGGATCAATCCGCAAAGTCCCATTTCCTGTTCGTTGTCTGATTTCCTGCCCGGCAGCGCGGACGATGATTTCGCAATTGATGCCGCGAACACTGCCCAGCAGCGCTTCGTTGGTGGCTTTGATTTCGAATGTGATTTCTCGGGAGTCGCTGGTCAGCACGGGTTGAGGTTCCACCACCGTTACACCTTTCGGGAGTCCCAGCAGTTTAACGGAGGCTTCACCTTCGAAGGAACTCTTGTGCTGCACCGTCCAGACATACGCTTTTTGTTCGCCGCGACGAACGCTTTCCGATTGGCTGGCCAGTTCAACATACGGTTCGGCGATCATCAGATCAACGATCCTGCTGGAAACGCGAATGCGGCCGGTGCCGAGCTCGCCGGAAACGTCGTCTCGTGTCGTACTGGCCGTCACAACCAGCGGACATTTTCCGAGCGGTGCGTTCGCAGCACCGGTGATCCGCAACACAGCGTCGCTTTCTCCAGCCGCGATGGTCGCCAGCGGTTGCACGGCGACTCCGGGTGAAACCCAGTCACACTGAAAATCGACGGCTTCGTTAAAGCCTTCGCGACGAATGATTCGCACGGGGATCGCCAGTTCGCCGCCACGCACAAGAGCCACAGGTGGCGGCTGAATTTCAACGCTGAACGGAGCCGCTTCGGTCACAGCCAGCACGTAACTATTCAACCGGACCGTACGCCATGCGTCGCCACCTGGGTGATTGATGAACGGGATATTCTGCTGTGAACGACTTTCGAAGTTCGTTGCCGCGCCGACCGGTCGGGCTTCTATCGTAATTAATGCGGTGCCGGGCAATGCTGATTCTGCAACAAACTGCACCGGCCAGCGATTCTGTCCGGCCGGCACCCGAGACGCGATCATTTTGACTCCGGCAGGAAGTCCCTGAGCCACCAGGTCCAGTTCGCCGCGATACGCATTGCCTTGCCCCTGCGGAAGCGTCACGTTGACCGTCCAGCGATTGCCCGTTGGCACAGCGATTCCGCTGGTTCTGACGCATTCGATCCAGTCGTTGCCAGTGCTGGCCAGCAGCGTGTGTACGGAATCCGATGCAGGTTCGACTTCAATTCGATAGACGGCCGTCGGACCGCCGGAACCGCTGGTGTCTTCGAGTTCTATCAGATAATCCCCGGTCGACTTGGGTTCCCAGATCACCGACGGATCCAGGATCTCTTTCAGCCCGCCGCGACTGCGAAATGATGTTCCGAAAATGTCGCGATCCGGCAGCGTGCTGTCATCCATTTCCACTTCCACCGAACCCGCGATCCCGGAAGCATCAACGGGCCGCATTCGCAGCGTGGCATCAATCGGTGAACCAATCGCCGCCGCGAAGACTCGCACTCGCAACCGATCCCCCTGCTTCACGGTCACTCGAAAGGCATCCGCGTCACCTCGCTTTTCGATAATCCCATTCAGAGCGACGGGCAATTCAGCAACCGCGTTAACATCGGCAGCCGGATCCTCCATGACGTTCGGATAAGCACTCGACCGCAGACCGATCGACGACGGAGCATCGGTGATGTAGTCGAAGTCGCCGGTCTGTTGCGGCACGAACAGCGTCTGTTGAACTTCGCCCAACGGATCACCAATCAGGCGAAACATCTGATTCGTTCCCGCCTGGCCACCAGGCGGATAGGCCACCAGAAAGCGAGGATTTGTGCTGATGTGTACGTTGTAATCTTTGTCCGCTGGAGCAAACACAGATCGGCTGACTTCCACAAACGCGAAGCTGTCATGAGCGATCTTCACGACCGCCAGAGGATCCTGCAGGTGCAGCGGATTGTCGTCGTTGCTGGCCAGTTCGCGTCCGGCATCGTCCAGAATTCGCACCGCCAGATCGTATTCGGATCCGCCATAGTGAACGTCTGCAATGCGAGCTGAATCGACTTCCGCAGATAACCGCTGTCCAGCCACGACCGCGACTTTGTAGACATCCACATCGCCTCGTGAACTGTGCCCCATGCGAGCTCTGACAGTGACACCGGTCGTCACCGGAATCGCTGACTGAAGAGTGTCGTTTGAGTTATCGCCTTTTTCGTTTTCATCAATCACCGGAAACGGCGACACATGAAACGTTCCCAGCGACGTGATTTCGGTATCGGTTCGAATGCGAAACGGATATTCCCCCGGCACACAGTCCGCATCAATTTCGAACTGACAGCGGACCTGTTCGTGAATGCGTCCACCGTGAGCTAACCCGATCGCTCGTTCCAGCTTTGGCAGGTCTTCAATCGTGACCGCTCTGATCCCCGGCTTGTAAAAGATCACTTCACGAGCCGTCTCCAGGCACATCCCCCGAACCGTAACCTCCACCGTCGTTCCTCGCTGCCCGATTCGCGGTGAGACGGCTTCGATATGCAGCAGTTGATCCGCTTGCACGGAACGAGATGGCAACGCCACAAGAATTCCCACGAAGGCAACAACGCAGATTGATCGATTGTTTTGCATTACAAAGAGGCTCGTCATGGTTCTCGCCGTTTGTCGTTCCGTTAGATACAGAGTTGCGAGTCTGCGTGCGTCGTCCGACCTTGATGCTGACGTCTGCGTGAAGCTCACGGCAAATCGAACCCATTTTCTCCCAACACTCGGCCTGTTTTCGGTCTCACACAAACAGGAGTCTACGCTGTCAAATCAGCCCTTTCACAAGCTTTCCGTCCTTGATGATCTCAATCGGTCGAGTACCGAAGGCGACAAGTTCTTTGTCAGCATCGATACCGAGCTGGTGATAAATGGTGTAGAGCAGGTCTTCCAGAGGCACGGCATCGCGAGCCGGTTCGGCGGCGGTGGCGTCGCTGGCTCCGTAGATCAGGCCGCGAGCGAATCCGCCTCCAGCGACAAGATTCGAATAGCATCGAGCCCAGTGATCACGGCCGCTGGTAGCGTTCACTTTCGGAGTTCGACCGAATTCCGTCGTGACCCAGAACAAAGTCGAATCCAGCATTCCTCGCTGATCCAGATCCGAAACCAGCCCGGCGATGGCATGATCCAGAGCCGGCATCTGATCCAGACAGTTGCTCTTCACATCGACGTGCGAATCCCAGGCTCCATAGGTGACCGTTACAAAACGAGTTCCCGCTTCAACCAGTCGGCGAGCCAGAATCAGCCGCTCGGCAAGACCTTTGGGATGAAAGCGATTATCGGGACCTCGCAGCCCCACGACGTCGCGTCCGTACAACTGCATCGTTTCTTCGGATTCGTCGTCCAGCGTGAACGCTCTTTGTGCCTGTGACGACGTCAGCAGTGTATACGCCTGTTTGTAGAAATCGTCCATCGTATCGAGCGTTGTGGGATCGGCTTCCAGGCTGCGAATCTGCTTCTCCACAATCTCCCGAGCCGATCGACGTCGATCGAAGCGTTCCATCGAAACGCCGTCGGGAATGGAAAAGTCGCGTACCTTGAATCCACGCTGGCCAGGGTCGGCATTCAGTTCGAACGGACCATACGTACTGCTGAGAAATCCGGTCGTGCAAGCGAAGCTGTGATTATTCGGAATGGCAATGTATGGCGGCAGCTCACCGCGGGCTCCCAGTTCGTGCGAGATCACCGAGCCCATTTGTGGAAAGTCAATCACCGCCGTGGGAGTGTAGCCGGTGAAAAGATGATACGTCGCCTGGCCATGATCCGGAATGCGTCCAACCATGCTGCGAATGACGGTCACCTTGTCAGCAATGGCGGCCGTTTTCGGAAAGTTGTCACTGAAGACATCGCCGTGCTTTGTTTTGGTGACGCCAAACGAACCTCGATATTCCACCGGTGCTTCGGGCTTCGGATCGAACGATTCCTGCTGCGGCATTCCGCCACCAAGATGCAACTGAATAACGCTCAACGCCCGTGCCGGTAGTTTGCCCTGCGATCCGCCTCTCGCTGTAAACGCCTGAGTGCCCGCTTGCGAAGTTGCTTCCTGAGCTCTCGCTTCCAGCTTCAGCATGTCGCCCAGAGACAGACCAAGTGCTCCAACAACGCCGGCCTGAACCGCTTGTCGTCGCGACAGCATGCGTCGAAATCCAGAACAGCCGCCCGGAGTTGCTCGTTCTTGTTTCAATGGTCGGTTTTGCATCGTCACACTTTCATGGGCTCGCATTGTTGATCCAGATATCTTTCGGATCGTCCATTGCAGAACAGGATTTTCTGAACGGGGCGTTTCTAAAAGCGAGCCTGCCGCTGCGAAAGATATTCAACCAGCGCTTTGTCGAAAGGCATGCTGGTATCAAGCGGAACGTAGTCGGCCCCAACGCTCAGGCAAGTCGTCCGAAATCGTTCGCGCATGTCGTGAAGTGCCTGAAGATATTCAGAACGAATTCCAGCAGCATCCACGATCTCATGATCGTCCGTTTCCGGTTCCAGAAGATCGACACTCCCGGTAAACGGAAATGTCACTTCTGCTTCATCCAGAATGTGGAACACAATGACATCATGTCCGCGAAATCGCAGCATTCGAATGGCATCAATAATCTCATCTGGATCAGCCAGCAGATCCGAGATCAGCATCATCAGACTTCGATGGCGAATCATTGAGCCGACTCGACGAAGATTGCCGGCAATGTTTGTCGTGCCCGTTGGTTTGCATCGCTGGAGAACGGAAAGAATATCGCCCAGCTGTGAACGCCGACTTCTGGCTGGCAGGCTGGCTTTAAGTTCATCATCAAAAGTCATCAGCCCGACTGGATCCTGCTGATGAATCATCAGGTAACTGATGGCCGCTGCCAGGCAGATTCCGTAATCAAACTTTGTCAGATCCTGCCGATACGTGTAGCCCATACTGCGGGACAGATCCATCAGCAAATAGCCGGTGATGTTAGTCTCGGCCTGGTACCGCTTGATGTAAATGCGATCGGTGCGAGCGAACACCTGCCAGTCGATGTCTTTTGGATCATCGCCCGGTTCGTAACGGCGATGCTCACTGAACTCGACGCTGAAACCCTGAAACGGACTGGTGTGCAGTCCTGAAAGCAGGCCTTCGACAATAAACTTGGCACGCAGGTCCAGGCGAGCAATGCTCTGGATCACGGCAGGCTTCAGATATTGTTCAGCAGAAGACATTCAAGCAGCCTGTTGAGACGAATAGAGTTCGGGCGATCGAACGAGCATTGAATACGGTCCTTAATAATGGTCCTTCATTTCAGCCACCTGCGACTTCACTCAAAACCTGTTCCGAAACAAAGATTGGAAGAACCGGTTGGTAATGGACGGCGATCGCAATCGCATCGCTTGGACGGCAATCGATCTCATGCAAGACCGCGCCGACTCGTACCTTCAACACCGCGTAGTAGGTATGTTCCTTCATCTCAGTGATCTCAATTTCCTCGAACTTGCCGCCCATGACTTCAACAATATTCTTGAGAAGCTGATGAGTCATCGGACGGAAAGGTGGCTCTTCGAGCAGACGTCGATTGATGATCTGAACTTCGAACTCACCAATCAGAATCGGAAAAGTTCTCGTCCCCCCGACTTCGCGCAGGTAAATTGCCCGCTGATCACTGATTTCGGAAACGATGACGCGACTGAGTTCCATCTGCACGGGCACTGAAAATTGCTCCTGAGTGTTCTGAAATCCGACGTATAAAATTCGACCTGTGACAGAAATGTGGCTGCCGTTGCCGAATGATTGGGTTCTGATCCTGCTGCAGACACAAGTCCGAGGGTCCGACGACATTCAGATTGCAACGCTGATCTCAGACGCAGTATACGTGACGCAGGAAGGCAATCGCAAACCGATTCGGCTTTTGAAAGGCCGAACATCTCCGCAATGTTGTTCACAGGCCGTCTCCTGCTTGCAATTCCTTGTTTGGTGGCTGGACAGATGGAAGTCCAGTCGGGAAATTGTCGCCAACTGTTCGATTGACGACGCTGGAAAACGTCGCCAAATCGGAGCATCCGCAGAACGCTATAACTCAACCTTTCCCTATCGTTACCGCAGGAGTCCCTTCAGATGCAGCTTGGCTTTGTGAGCGCAATTCTTCCCGACCTTTCTTTCCGCGAGGTTTTTGAAACGGCAAAAAAGCTTGGCTACGACTGTGTGGAGGTTTGCTGCTGGCCAACAGGTCGTGCAGAACGCCGATACGCTGGTGTGACTCATATTGACGTGGCCAACATGACCGAACATGTGGTGAACGAAATTCGGCACTGCGTTGATGAGACGGGAATTCACATCAGTGCGCTGGGATATTATCCGAATCCTCTGAGTCCCAATCAGGCGGAGGCAGAGACCGCGGTGGCTCACATTCATGTGGTCGTCGAAGCAGCCTATCGACTGGGAATCGAACGAGTCAACGGTTTCGTTGGGCGTGACTGGACGAAGTCCGTTGATGAAAACTGGCCGCGTTTCCTGAACACATGGAAGCCTATCGTCAAGCTGGCCGAGCATCGCGGTATTCGCATTGGAATCGAAAATTGTCCAATGTTGTTTTCCAAAGACGAATGGCCAGGTGGGAAAAATCTGGCCACGACTCCGGAAATCTGGACTCGAATGTTCAGCGATATTGCTTCCGATAATTTTGGGCTCAACTACGATCCCTCGCACATGATCTGGCAGCGTATGGACTATCTCCGACCGATGCGAGAATTCCGCGACAAGCTGTTTCACATTCATGCCAAAGACGTTCGCCTGGACCAGGATCGACTCGACCGAGTTGGCATCATGGCTCATCCAAACGAATATCACACTCCGAAACTTCCGGGCATGGGTGATGTGGACTGGGGCAAGTTTTTCTCGGTGCTGACCGATTGTGGCTATCGCGGGCCGGTTTGTGTCGAAGTCGAAGATCGTGCCTATGAAGGAGGGATCAAGGATCGAGTGGCATCACTGTCTCAAAGCCACACGTTCCTGAGAAACTTTTTGCCCACCCGCAGCTGATGGCTTGGTGTTGATCGTTGTTATGGAATGTCGCTGCGTCGCGGATGCAATTCGCGACGCGTTCTTTCCAGGTTCCGACGAAGCCGAAGTGCGTTGCCGATGACCGTGATGTCGCTGATTCCCATCGCGGCCGCAGCCCACAGAGGACCGCTGGTTCCAAGCAAACCAAATGCAGCCATGGGAATTGCCAGCCCGTTGTAGAAGAACGCAAAGAAGAGATTCTGATGAATTGTTCTCAGCGTCGCTCGAGATAGATGCAGGAGTTCGGCGACCGCCTGAACTCGATCACCAGGAATCACAACTGCTGCCGCTTCAACGGCGACGTTCGTTCCCGTGGCCAGTGCGACGCCAAGTCCTGACGTTGCCAGCGCGGCGGAATCGTTCAGTCCGTCTCCGACCATGATCACATCGCCGCCGACTGACTGAATCCATTTGGCCTTCGCCTCTGGTGTTGCTTCCCCAACGATATTATCTTCGCTCAGGCCCAGTTGCAGACCAATTTCCGTTGCCGTCTGCTTCTTGTCACCAGACAGCATTGAGACTCGGATGCCTGCTGACTTCAGAGCGTCAATCGCATCGATGGCATCCGGACGAAGCTGGTCCTTTAGCGTGAAGGCGCCAATCTTTATTCCATCTTTTCGAACCTGGATCGTGGCGATCGGATCACGCTCCACGACAATCTCGGCTCCCAGCACCAGCCCTTTGACTCCAGCCCCCGGCATCGCAATAAACTTGTCAACCTGCGGAACATCCAGGCCGCGAACTCGGGCTTCTCGAACAATCGCCCGAGCGATGGGATGTTCGGCCGGGCCTTCGACGGCGGCCGCCAACTGAAGCGCTTCGGATTCCGTAAAGCCTGGCTCAATCGAAATCGCTGTCACCTCCAGCTGTCCGGAAGTGAGCGTTCCTGTTTTGTCAAATACCACTCGAGTTGCTTTGCCAATGCGTTCCAGCGTCTCAGCGCTTCGAATCAAAATTCCCTGACGGCTGGCGGCGCCCGTTCCCACCATAACGGCCATCGGAGTCGCCAATCCCAATGCACACGGGCAGGAAATAATCAACACTGCGACCGCTGAGATAATTCCTTTCGAAAAATCTCCTGCAATCCACCAGCCAGCGACCGTCATGATGGCAATCAGCAAAACCGTCGGCACAAAGACGGCTGAGATTTTGTCGGCAAGTCTCTGAACCGGCGCTCGACTGCTCTGAGCTTTCCGAACCAGTTCCGCAATGCGAGCAATCGTTGTGTTCTTTCCGTCGACGGTGGCTTTGACAAGGAGCCTTCCGGTCGTATTAATGGAACCAGCAACGACGGTGTCACCCTCATTTTTTTCGACCGGCAATGATTCGCCTGTGACGATCGATTCATCAACAGATGATTGACCCTCTGTGACCACTCCGTCGACCGCGATTCTTCCTCCCGGACGAATTAACAAAAGCGTTCCTTCAGTAACTCGCAGGCTGGCAATCGTCGTCGTTGTTCCATCCGCTTCCTGAATCTCGGCCGTCTCTGGCTGCAACTGCAGCAGTTCACGAACTGCCGAACCGGCTCGCGAACTTGCACGTGCTTCGAACCAATGTCCCAGACTTACGATTCCTAACAGTCCTGCCGCCTCCGCAAAATACATCGGTTGTTGCAGACCAAGGATCAGCACAACCGCCGAATAAACGAAGGCTGTCGTGGCTCCCAGTGCAATCAGCGTATCCATATTCGTGGATCGGCGAACTGCAGCTTTCCAGGCGGACTTGTAAAACTCCGAACCGGCAAAAATGATGATCACCAGCGCGCTGGCGAACATCAGCCAGTTCATCCAGGTACTGTGCCAATGAAGGGCGGTTGAGACCCAGTGAAAAATTTCCAGTGGGACCCAAAGTCCGATCCCAACAATCGCCCGACTTCGCCACCTGCGTTCGTTCGTGAGCTGCTGTTGCTCAATTGCGCTGCGGTGATCGAATGAACTTTCGGAATCAATCACCTTCGCATCAAAGCCTCGGCCTCGGACCGTGCCGATCAAATCTCGGACATCAAGATTAACGCCTTCAACGCTCGCTTCGCCAGCCGCAAAACTCACGCTGGCAGAGCTGACATCCGTCCGAGCTTCAATGGCTGCCTGAAGTGAAGCAGCGCACCCGGCGCATGTCATTCCGGTCACTTGCAAGCGGACGGGCTCTGAAGTTGAAGCGGGCAACGAGTCGACGGCCGTTGGCTGCTGGGGGGATGTCATTGTACTGCCTCACATAACAGCCAGATCTGTCTTGATTCTTAAACAGATGGCCTCCCGTCGCTGCTGTGATACTCTGCAAATTGACGGGGACGAGTTCTTCTTTGGCAAGTTTACCGTTCAAAGACCTGAACAAAAAGTGACATGGAGCGAGCAAAACGCTGGGGTGCAGTCGGGGATTTCGACAGGTCCGAGTTGTCAAGATATTTAGGGAGGCCGAAGCTCCTGCTGAGCCGTGCGTTTCTGTCGTTCAGTGGCTCGGCAGGAGCCTTGCCCTCCCAACTTCACAATAATCCTCCACGATGCCCAAGCTTTGAGAGCGGTTTGCGTAGATGAAGAATACGGAGAGATACGATTTAGGGAGATTTCGTGATCGATGATGCTCAAACTCCAGAAATCTTCAGCTTGAGGCTCGCTGGGGACTCGCACAGGTACCTGGAGTGTCTAGGATTCGGAAAAAGCTGAGTTTCCTTGTTCCGATTGAATGTGTCAGGAGTGTTAAGAAAATGGATGCGAACTTTGTGCTGGCATTGGTGTCCCGCTGGATTCACGTCGGCACGGTGATCGTGCTGGTTGGCGGCACTACATTCATGAGATATGTCGCCGGGCCAGTTTTGCAGGGACAGTCGCCAGAACTCGTCGACTCCATTCGAGGTCGATGGAAGAAATTCGTGCACGGTGGAATCGCCCTCCTTCTGATTTCCGGCTTTTTCAACTACTTCAAGGCGATGCCCAGTCACAAAGGCGATGGTTTGTACCACGCCCTGATTGGTACCAAGATAATTCTTGCCTTCGTTGTGTTCTTCTTTGCATCTGTCCTTGTGGGTCGCTCAGCGGGAACTCAAAAATTTCGCGACAATGCAGGAAAATGGACGAGCATCATGCTGGCCTTGTCTGCGCTGATTATCGCCATGAGCGGTGTGGTAAAGGTTCGCGAGAATTCAGCGGCAAAGCCATCCACGGATCCGTCCGCAGCAACTGCGGCGGAGTAATCGTCAATGTCGGGGCTGCCGAACAACGTGCCCGAGGCTGTGCAGACAGCATTGCAAGGTTATTCTTCGATTACCGTATTGCCAGTGCAATGGGGTGATCAGGATGCCTTTGGGCATGTCAACAACGTGGTTTATTTTCGATGGTTTGAATCCGCACGAATCGATCTCCTGAATTTGTTCCCGTCCTCTGTGACGATGTCAGGTTCCGGCCTTGGACCGATTCTTGCTTCCATCAAGTGTGATTACCGACGGCAGCTTCATTTTCCGGATACCGTTTACATCGGGTCGCGGATGACTCGTGTTGGCCGCTCCAGCGCTGATATTGGGCATGCGATCATCAGTGGGCAGAACGGGCACCTGATTGCCGAAGGCAGTTCGGTCATTGTGATTTTTGACTACACCGCTCAACGGGTGACTCGAATTCCGGAAGATCTCCGAGCCTTGTTTCAAAAGTCAATGTCGGCAACGGCTGGCTGATCGAACCAAGTTCGCCCGCCACCGATTCGCGCAGTCATCAAAGCGGTGTGCGAAGACCGCTGTTTCAGAGACCGGTCGGCTTCCAGGTATGCATGAGGGATTGCGTGTCCAGTAGAGAATTCAGGAACTCAGCATTGAGTGGAATATGATTCCTGATCAGCGGTCTCATCGCGGCAAGCCGTTAAATATCGAGACCGGCCGCTTGTGCAACCACGAAAACGCGGGCACAATGACCGGTTCCCGCCTGCCAGTTCCTGCCGACTCTAAAGATACCTGTGAAAGTGACGCTTATGTCGATTAGCGGATTACGTCAATCGCTTTGGTCGTTCAAATCCATCGCCTTCCTTCAGGTATTCGTTGTCGCCCTGGCCACGGCGGAGAGCGCATTCTCTCAAGAGCCGGCCGCACCGGTCGCTGCTGCACCGGTCGCTGCTGCACCGGTTGCTGCTGCTCCGGCTCCCGACGCGGACAACAAAGAGAAAGATGCGACTGGAGAGAAGCCAGACGACGCGGCGTTGAAGGAAGGTCATTCGGCTCACGGGGAGGTCTTTAACGAAGGACCCCGTCAGGCCGCCTACCTACTGGATGGCGTTGGCATTGTTCGCTTCCCGGTGACGACCACCAGCGAGGATGCACGCAAGTTTGTCGAACAGGGCGTTGCGCAGTTGCACGGCTTTTGGTACTTCGAATCCGAACGTTCGTTTCGTCAGGCGGCTATGCTGGATCCGGAATGCGGAATTGCCTACTGGGGCATGGCGATGTCGAACCGTGGCAATGAGAAGCGGGCTAAGGGATTCATCGCCGAGGCCGTAAAGCGCAAAGACAAAGTCGCAGGCAGAGAGAAACTTTTGATCGAGGCCTTTGATCGATTCATTAATGCGAAATCAGAGAAGGAAGAAGAGAAGAAGACGCGATCAAATCGCTATGTCTCCGATCTGGAAGATTTGCTGATTGAGTTTCCGGAGGACATCGAGACGAAGGCGTTTCTGTGCGAATTTTTCTGGTCCGCAAAACGTGACGGTCTGCAGATGCAGTCAAATCTTGCTGTGGATGCCATGATCCAGGACGTGCTGGATATTGAGCCGCTCCATCCGATTCATCATTACCGCATCCATTTGTGGGACGGAAAGAAACCGGAACTTGCGTTGAAATCCGCAGCTCTTGGTGGAATGTCGGCGCCGGGAATCGCGCATATGTGGCACATGCCTGGGCACATCTATTCCAAAGTTCACAGATATCATGACGCGGTCTATCAGCAGGAAGCCTCTGCGCGAGTCGATCATCAACACATGATGAAAGACCAGGTTCTGCCGGATCAGATTCACAATTTTGCTCACAACAACGAATGGTGTATTCGCAACATGATTTCGATCGGCCGCGCTCGGGACGCCGAGTTGCTCGCGCGAAACATGTTGAGCATGCCGCGACATCCAAAGTACAACCACATCGGCAAGTCGGGCAGTTTCAAGTATGGCCGCGAACGTCTGTTCGATGTTCTGGATGCGTTCGAATTGTACGGCCGCCTTACCGCGCTGAATGGCACAACCTGGATGGAAGACACTGGCGACATGCAGGAAGATCTGCGTCGCGATCGAGCAATGGGGGCTGCGTTTGCTGCGTTAGGAAATACGCCGGAATCAGATGTCTTCAAAAATCGCATTCAAAAACAGTTGGATGAACAGAAACAGAAACAGCAGGAGGCAGTTGTAGAAGCCGAGAAGAAAGCCGTTGAGGCCAAGTCTGACGATAAGGCAATCGACAAAGCCAAAAAGGATGCGGAGAGTAAATTCAACACCGACATCAAACGGTTTGAGAAAGCCCTCCAGGAAATCGAAGGCCGCGCAGCACTGCATGCGGGCGACTTCGCGAAGTCCCTTGACGTCCTTTCCAAATGCGATGTTTCATCCGAAGAGCATGCAAGATTGATGTTGATGGCTGGCAAGACTGAGGAAGCTATCAAGAAGGCGGCTGAATGCGTCAAGAATAATCCTGGCGAAGTCCTGGCGTTGGCAACGCAGGTGGAAGTATTGTTCACGGCAGGAAAAAAGGACGAAGCCAAAGCGTCGTTCGAACAACTGCGGAAGCTTTCCTCCACAATCGATCTGGATGTTCCTGCCATGGCTCGACTGACTCCAGCAGCTTTGGAATTTGGTTTCGGAGAAAACTGGAAGGTTGCCAGAGAACTCCCGGCAGATCTGGGTGCACGACCAGGTCTGGATGCACTGGGGCCGTTTCGCTGGTCGCCACTGCCGGCAACACCCTGGGCGTTGCCTGACGTTGAAGGAAAGACTCGATCGCTGCAGGATTATCGTGGCCGACCGGTCGTTGTCGTCTTTTACCTTGGCTATGGCTGCCTGCATTGTGCGGAGCAGCTGAAAGAAATCACCAAGAAGTACGAAGGCTTCACGAAAGCAGGACTTGAGGTGATCGCGGTCAGCACTGACAAGCAGCTCAACCTGAAGCGTGCCTATCAGGATCTTGAAGGAGGATTTCCATTCCCTCTTGTGGCAGATCCAGAACTGGCTGTTTTCCGACAGTATCGATGCTTCGATGATTTTGAAAAGGCAGCGCTCCATGGAACCTTCCTTGTGGATGGCCAGGGAGTGATCCGCTGGCAGGATATCAGCTATGAACCATTCATGGATCTGGACTTTCTCCTGAAAGAATCAGAGCGTCTGCTGAATCTTGAGCCAAACGCGACATCACCGTCACCCTCAACGTCACCTTCTGTGGGTGAGGCTGAGTGAGTCGTCTGTCGCTGCGGGATCTGAAATGCAGGAATCGGCTTTTCGCCAGTAAACCACAGGGTGTTGTTGAGCAAATCTTCCCGCCGGAGAATCGCCCCATTTCGGTGCGTGACTTCCCCTTTCTGCTGACGTAGAGTACTCCAGAACCGTTGCTCACGAACCGGCGGATTATTGCCCGGAATTTGAACATCGCGATTGTCATCGGCAGCTTATTCTGCAATCGAATTTGATTTTGATTCTGCTCTACATCTGGAACGCGTCAATATGTACACCCTTCGCATGGCCAAACGAGTGCTGTTCGAAACGAACAAGCGACTGCTGTGGAAGCTGGTCTGGAACATGGGAGTTAAGGGATCACTGTCGGTGATGAAACACCGTCGTCGAATGAAGAAGGGGCAGTTTTTTCCTCCGTTTCTTTACGTATCGATCATCAATAGCTGCAATCTGCGATGCCAGGGTTGCTGGGTCGATGTGGCTCATAAGCAGCAGACGATTGACGTTAAGGCGATGAATCGTCTGATCACCGAAGCGAAGGAGCATGGCAACACTTTCTTCGGGATTGTCGGTGGCGAGCCATTCATGCACCCGGAATTGTTCGAGATTCTGGAAGGACATCCGGACTGCTATTTCCAGGTATTCACGAATGGCCAGTTCATCACGGATGAAAAAGCGCGTCGCCTGTTTGAACTGGGCAACGTGACACCTTTGATCAGTGTTGAGGGCAATGAGATCGTCAGCGATGAACGTCGAGGACGGTCAGACGTCTACAGCAAGACGCTCGCGGGAATCCAGAACTGTCTTAAACACAATGTAATGACAGGGGTTTGTACCAGCCTTGCCAAATCAAACATTGATCATCTGCTGACGGAAGCATGGGTCGACAGACTGATCGAAATGGGTGTTTTGTACACTTGGTTTCACGTTTATCGCCCAATGGGGCCGGATGCTCAGACTGAACTCTGTCTGACACCCGAACAGCAGCGACGAGCACGCCAGTTCGTTGTCGAAATGCGCGCGAAGAAGCCGATCGTCATCATTGATGCTTACTACGATGGTGAAGGAAAGGCGCTTTGTCCTGCGGCGAATGGAATCAGTCATCACATTAATCCGTGGGGCGATATTGAACCGTGCCCGATCGTGCAGTTTTCAAAAGAGTCAATTCATCACGAGAAAGATGATCGACATCTGTTCGAGAAGTTTACGACCTCGGAGTACCTCGCTGATTTTCGCGAATTGGCCCAACAGACGACGCGAGGCTGCATTGTGCTTGAACGCCCGGAGCTGCTGGCTCAGCTGGTAGAAAAGCACGAGGCGCGAGATTCCACGGCACGCGGAACTGCGATGCAGGAACTGAAATCCATGATACCGCGAACTTCGCAGTACCACCCAGGTTTTGAAATCCCTGAAAAGAACTGGTACTACCGAATCGCCAAGAAGTTCTTGTTCAACGATTTCGGGGTCTACAAAGGACGCGACCATTCTAAAACCGCAGCCCCCTACATCCTGAGCTCAGATTCTTCGACCACGACCGCAGCTGTTCGGGGTGCATCTGATTGCTGTGCCTCGCCAGGCGGTTGTGGCTCTGGCGGGCAGTTCGTTGAACTTGGCAGCGACGCGAGTGAGAAATAGTTCTCGCAAAGGAATGAAGTTTCGCTCGAATAAAATTCAGCAACGAGTGCCGAGTAAATTGCAGGCAAAGCAAATCACATCAGCCATCCAATGCCCGGCGATTGGGAACTGAGACGTGATGAATTGCGATGTTCAAAGCTGACCGAAAAAAAATTGTCGCGTCAAATTGAAAACATTTGACGCGACAATCAGTGTTCAAAGACTGCGGCCCGTGACTGCGGCCAGTCAACGTCAGACTCCCCCGAACTCATCTTCGTAGTCTGCCATCGCAGCAAGGATCACCTTTTCTGCGTGAGCACGATCGTAGATGTGGTCAATCGAAACCTGTTGTGTCGTGTCACCTGGCATTACCTTGTACGTTGTAAAGTAATGTCGCAGACGCTGAACAAGTGCCTGCGGCAGTTCGTCAAGGTCCTCAACGTGTGACCAGATCGTGTCCTGAGCAAGTACTCCGATAATTTTGTCGTCAGCTTCGCCACCGTCCAGCATCGGCAATCCGCCGATTACGCGAACGTTCACGATCACTTCCGACTTTGTAATCGGCCGTTCGCTCAGCACACAAATGTCCAGTGGGTCTCCGTCACCCCGTCGAGCACGTGGCATCATTTCCGCCACACGAGTTCCGCAGAACGTGCGTGGGATGAATCCATAAAGAGCCGGCGGCTGGGAAGAAGTCCGCTGTGGCCTGTCGACTCGAAGGTAGCCGGTGACCTTGTCAACTTCGTATTTGACAAGGTCGAATGGGGAGATCTCGATAAATGCATGCACGAGATGTGGCGGATTGGGGCCAACTTCCAGGCCATGCCAGGGATGTGGACGCCATCGAAAGAACGGTTTCGGAAAAGCCATATCTCAGTTCCAGGTATTCAAACAGTCAGAACAGAACATTTTCCTGTCGCCAAATCAGAAAGTCAGACGCAGACTCTAGGGCATCGACTGTTCGTTGGAAGCGCCATTCTCGACCGGGCCGGGAATTTTTCCCGACTGGGACGATGTTTGCGTAAACTGCCACGGGAACTGTCAAAGTTCGGCAGAGACGTACCGCAATCCGCTCTACACCCCTCAGGATTCGGCAAAAACTGCCGAGTTAACTCCTTGTCAGCAGATGCTTTGCGGCTGGGATTTCGACCTTGATCACTATCCGCAAACAGTCATATAGTTCCACTCCGGTCAATAGCCGATTCCCCTTTCTTATCGCTGCTTAATGCTGAATCCAGTGTCGACCTTCCTCTCTGCGTACCTCACTCGGCGATATTCGTGGCATCAAATCAACCCACCACCGACTATCTGAACCGTTCCTTCAAACGAAGTAACGAGAGTTTTTTGACGTCCGGACGAACTCTGGTTGGCGTGTTGCTGTTCATCGGAATCTGCGGCTGCAACGGACGATCGATCAAAGTCGAGAATCCCGTTTTTGCGGATGCGCCGCCACGAAGATCGCTGGTCAATCATTCTGCGGATGCTGAAGAACGCAAGCTGGTGATGGCTCAGCAGAATCAGGGGACCGATGTTCAGCCGGTTGCCTTTTCGGAATCTTCCGGTGCCCCATTGACCGGAACGAGCGTAGTTGCCGAGGTCAACGGTAAGCCCGTCTTTCTGGATGACGTACTGGGCGGGGCTCGACAAATCATTGAGCGCGATCCCAATCTGCCGGACGATAAACGTCAGATGGTGCTCATGATGACGCTGCGGAAACGCCTTCCCAAATTCATCGAAGATGAATTGATCGTACAGGCACTGGAGAAGAAAATTCCGAAGGACAAGAGGGAAGCGATTCGTGAGTCTCTGGAGCCACAGTTCCAGGAAGTGGTCAATGGGATCAAGCAAAAAGAAGGATTGATCTCTGACCAGCAGCTGAATGACCGTCTTGCCAACGAGGGAATTTCTCTCGATCAACTGCGTGACAATTTTGTGCGCATGCAGATGGTCGAAGGTTACATAGGCAGCATGGCTAAGTCTCCGGAAACGATTGATCGCGAAGTACTGCTCGCGCATTATCACGCTCATATAGACGAGTACACCGCGGATGAAGAAGTTCGTTTCGCGGAAATCGTCGTTCGCGATCGTGATCACGGTGGTCGAGAACAATCTGAAAAAGTGATGACCACTGTTGTAAATCAATTGCAGGGCGGGAAAGATTTTGGTGCCGTTGCTCAGGCCATGTCAGACACGCTGACAGCAGAAAAGCGCGGTGAAGTGGGCTGGATCAAACGCGGTTCGTTGAATGACAAAGCACTCGAGGACATGCTGTTCGAGATGCCGAATGGTGAGATGTCCAGTGTTCAGGTTCGCAAGGATCGCATGGAAGTTTATAAGGTGATTGCTCATCGGAATCCCGGCACAACTCCGTTTCAGGAGGTGCAGCAGGATATCGAGGAATACCTGATCAAATCGGGCAAGCACGAAGCTCGAGCGAAAGTGAGAAAAGACATCATCGGCAAGGGGAATGTCAAAACGATGTTTGGTGATGACTTTGCTCTGGCCACAAATTCTGAAGGTTGAGCGTCCGGGCCGTTGCAGGCAGGCGAGATGTCTCGCGGATTGATAACGCGTTTGCGTCGCCTGTTGAAAGTCGTGTTGCCCGTTGATGCCATCAGGTATGTCGCAGAATCCAGTTTGGCTCCACTTTTTTCCCCGCCGTGTTTTCGGGTCTGCGTTTGCAAGGTCGACATTCGTGGCCCACTGAGCCTACGCGTCTCAAACAGCGAGTGGCATGCATTGGAAGTCACGTCGTTGCTGTTCCGTCAGCCTGTTGCGCACAATGGGCCGCCCGAAGTTGAGGCGTGGCTATGACGATGGTTTCCGTCCACTTTGCTGCTGATTGTCATTCACTCGGCCATCTTCGAACGAAGAGTTCGCCATTGGCCGCCAGCGAATTCTGCTCGGATCATCTCGGAGAATTCGCACGTCGGTTTCACAGCATGCGAGAATCCATGGATTCAGACTCATCGGCGCTCTCGAAAGTTGTGGATTCCTCTTTCAGAATACGGTCTAGCGACACTCAGGCGATTCCTGGTGCCTTGTGATGATTGAAGATACGGTTTGACTTCCGCGTCATTGGGTTCCGCGTCATTGGGTTCCGCCACGGCCGGATCTGCCAGGGATTCAAATCGTTTTCGTCGAGATGGCTTTGGTGATGGATTAACCATGCCTGTCGCTCATCAAGTCTCCTATTCATTTGAATCGGGCCTCGCCCGGGTCACAGTCAGACAAAAGTTCCATGCACGACATTATTGGCGACATTCACGGACATGCCGACGAGCTCGTTGAGTTGCTTCAGAAGCTTGGTTATGAGGAACACTCGGAAGTGTTTCAACATCCATCTCGGCAGGTGATCTTTTGCGGAGATTTTATTGATCGTGGTCCTCAGATTCGCGACACGATCAACATTGTCAGACGAATGTGCCAGGCGGGTTCCGCGCGTGCCGTCATGGGAAATCATGAACTCAACGCACTAGCGTTCCATACGCCGCATCCTGTCACGCCGGGGCGACACCTTCGATCGCACAGTGAGAAGAATATTCACCAGCACCACGCGACACTTAGACAGCTTGATGACGCGGATATGCATCAGGCTTTGGATTGGTTTCGCTCGCTTCCAGTGACGATCGACACGGGGGAGTTGAGAGTGGTCCACGCATGCTGGGATGAAGTTGATCTGACAACTTTGGGAATGGCTACTGAGAAGTTTGGATACATGACGCCCGAGTTTCTTTTCGAAGCAACGGAATCCGGAAATCCAGTCTTCACCGCGATTGAACGCACGATGAAGGGGCCGGAGATGCGACTTCCGGAAGGATGCTACATGGTCGACAAAGAAGGAACTCGTCGACCATCGGCGCGAATTCGCTGGTTTGAATCCGCAGACGGTCACAACTGCGCCAGCTATTCAATTCCGGCGCTGTGTGATTCGACGCTGGCCGAAGTTCCTGTTCCTCTCACCATTCGGCCAGCGCCATATGCATCCACGAATCCACCCGTGTTTGTTGGGCATTACTGGCTGCCAGACAAAACCCCGGCACCGCTGGCTGCAAACATTGCATGCGTGGACTACAGCGTGGCGAAGGACGGGCTTCTGACGGCGTATCGACATCATGGTGAGACGACTTTGCGCGCCGATAATTTCGTCACAGTGCCGTCGCGAAACTGACGGCCGTTTGGCAGTTGAAGCCGGACTGTTCGAAAGGTCCGTGATGGCTCGACACAACTCTGGCATTTATGCGGGGCCTCGGGAGCCACTGTCCAGGGGATGCTTGTAAGAGATGCGAGTTTGAGAATGTTGATCTGAAACTCTGTGCCGAGAAAGCGTGCAGAATTGCCACTACGCTGAACAGTCGGCGCCCTCATGATTGAAGATTCCATCTCCTGATTCGGCAAAACCCCCGATCAGCGAATGGAATCCCTCGCAGTGTATGCGGGCATGCCCTACGCGGGATTTCACCACGCGGGGTTCTCCTATCTCAAAAACATTCGAAAACGTATTAGAACCCCGCCACTCAACTGCTCTCCCGCACGGATGCGAGAGGCGAAGCGAGGAGTTTTCTTCTCCGATGACCAGAAACAACAGGTCTCGGGGATTCTCCTTCTGGTTTCGAAACAGCAGTCAAAAGCGATGGGGAAAACGCGTCGCTGAGGGATGTCTGATCGATTGAAATGAGGGCCACATGCAAATCCAGACGGAACGACACAACACAGCAACCGGACTGTCTTCCCTTGTGCCGGGGGATGCTGTTATTGCGGATTCAAACCGAGTGAATGCGGAGTCTATCGCATGGTGCCTGAAAGCCTATGGGGGGTTTCGGAACGTCACCGCAGTTTCTACGACGGCCGAGTTGATTCAGACGATTCGCAGTCAGCGGCCTCAAACGGTTTTGGTTTGCGAGAAGTTGATTGTCAAAGCACTTCGGGATGTTTTCTCGGAGCTCGCAGTTCGGCTGGGCGAAACACGCGTCGCCGTGTTCGGTGACGGTTTGACGGATCGTCAGTTGGACTTGATTGTCAACAACCGTGTGAGTGGCGTGCTTTCTCGCGAAGATACGATGAAAAAGATCAGTGAACAACTCTCACAGATCTGCGCGGGTGTCACTGTACTTTCTGAGCATATGGTTTCACGAGTGAATCTGACGAAAGATGGACACTTCCGTTGTTCGGCAAGTGGCCAAATGCAAAAGCTGACCGATCGACAGTGGGATGTGCTGTTGAAGATCGCTGAAGGTCGACGAGTGGCTGAGGTGGCGGAGGCTCTGGCGATTTCTGAGAAGGCTGTTGAGAGCCACAAATATCGCATCATGCGAGCCGTTGGAGCCACCGACCGAGTGGACCTCTGTCGCTGGGCAATCCGAGAAGGACTGATCGACGCTTGATCAGCGAAAGAGCATTCGGCAGCTTCAATCGAAATTGCGGCCGCAATGGACGGAGTCAGATGTGCCGCAGTGAGAATGCCAGCTTCGAAGCGAATTGAACGTGGGGCTGAAGTTGAGTACCTTGGTGCTGTCGGGAAGAAGAATCTCCCCGAGCCCCTGTGTATGAAACTTGCCTGCATTTGAGTCGACTTCATGAGCGGACCGGAAGACCTTGACGTCGCGTGGATTTCCCGCGGCCGTTTGTTTGTTAAAAAAGCGGGCCAACCGCTGAAGGAAATCGAGAGCGATTTCGCAAAGCAAGCCCTTCAGCGTGAGAGTCGTGAGATACAGTCGAATGCCTGGAAAGGCCGAAGTGGCGTCTGGGGTAACCTGGGCATGCAGCCACCCGGCATGGCACCGTGGGAAGAGGACGACCCGCGTCGTCAGATTCGATTTGTAACTGCTGCTCGGGGCAAGTCGGCGAACGAGATCTTCTATGTGCTGGACATGGGCGCCGTCGGTGGATTGTTCAGCTACGACATCGAAAGTGATATCGAGAGACGACTGGTCCATCGTCAGGGTTTTGTACTGAGGCATCTGTCGCGTCACCCGGTCGATGGCGAAATTGCCATGTCTCTTCCGCGCGAAGACGGGACAGTCGGCCTGAAGATCACTCGTGATGATGGCTTGTTCGGGAAAGACATTGCCTTATCGGATTCCCTGGATGAATCCCCAAGCTGGCACGCGGATTGTTCCAAGCGACTGCTCTTTCAGTCTTCGGCAATCGGCCGCAATGAACACGGCTATCGAATCGGACAGAGCCCTTATCGGATTGAAATGCTGGATCTTCAATCTGAAGATCTGAAAGTTGTCCACGAAGAAGTTGAGTTTGATCTGCTGCAGCCGCACGCCGAAGCCGACGGCTCGCTGATCTACATTCGGCGCCCCTACCGACCGGTCCAGACAAATCGACAAGTGTCGTTCGTGGATGTGCTGAAGGATATTGTGTTCTTCCCCTATCGACTGCTTCGGACGCTCGTCTATTTCTTCAATTTTCTGTCGATGATGTTCTCCGGCAAGCCGCTGATTTCTGCGGGAGGGCCGGACAATAACAAGAAGGCAGCCAATCCCTACCTGATGCTTTGGGGACAAGCAGTCGATACTCAGCGTGTGCTAAGCCAGGATCGCAAAGGCGCCGCACTGAAGCCGCTTGTCCCGGACGACTGGACTCTGATTCGTCGCAGCCCCAGCGGGATGGAAACGGAACTGGCCAAAAGCGTCCTTTCATGGGACTTTGGGCCATCGGGAACGATTTGCTACACCGATGGACGGTCGCTCTACCAAATTGCGGAAGATGGCCGTGTCCGGAAGATCGCGGACGGCGAACTGGTGGAGAAAATTGTCGCGTTAAGCTGATACTATTTGTGCTCCGCATTATCGACAATGTGTCCCCAGCCGCATCGCACGCTTTTCGTTGAATGGCCCGTTGCGACAACTTGCGTGCGGTGTTCGCGACACAAGTTCCGACATGTGAACTGTCACAACGATTTGCAAAACCGTGTCGCAAGGACAAGAATTCTTAAAACCGTCATGACAATGACACCACACTTTCACAGGACGGCCCAATGAAAATGGCGTTTTGGATCACCGCAGTTGCCATGCTGCTGAATAGCACCTCAATTTTTGCGCAGACTGAAAATCAGACGATCATGGAAACACCCAAGCGTGCGATCACTGTAGAAGATCTTTTTGCATTCCAGCGCGTTGGCGCACCAAACATCAATCCGGACGGAACCTGGGTTGTTTTTGCTTCCTCGGAGATTACAGATTCGAAAACGAACAAATCAGTATCCCGGTTATGGTTGGTTCCGGCAGACGGCTCTGCGACGCCGCGGCAATTGACGAATCCGACGGCGAAAGACAGCAATCCGAAATGGTCGCCTGATGGTCGCTGGATTCTGTTCGAATCCACTCGATCAGGAAGCAGTCAGTTGTGGGTGATCAGTCCATACGGTGGCGAAGCAAAACAGATCACGTCCATCAGTTCTGATGCCTCTGGTGGAATCTGGTCGCCGGATGGACGGCACGTGGCCTTTGTGTCGGCAGTGTACCCGGAATTCTCCAGCCAGCCGTTTGCTGAAAGCGACAAAGCCAATAAGGACAAAGCCGAAGCTATCGCCTCTTCGCCAGTGAAAGCTCGTGTCTTCAAGCGTTTGTTTTACCGTCATTGGGACATTTATGTAGAAGATAAGCGGCAGCATTTGTTTGTCGTTGACCTGACGGAAGACGTCCCAGGCATTTTGGTTGCTGGAGAGCCACGTGATGTGACGCCGGGTGATCGCGATGCTTATCCAACATCGTCCACATTTTCTTCGGCGCAGGATTTCTGTTTTTCACCAGACAGTACTCACCTGGTGTTTACTGCGGTTCCGGCGACGGAAGAAGCCTGGAGTACAAACCACGATCTTTGTCGAGTTCCAATCAGCGGTGGAACGACGGAGTGGGAGACATTAACAGCCAGCAATCTGGCGGCGGACGGGCACCCGGTATTTTCACCTGACGGGACGAAGTTGGCTTACCGAAGTCAGCGAAAGCCTGGCTACGAAGCCGACAAGTGGGAAATCACCGTCGCAGAATGCAATCTGGATGGTTCACTGAATTCAGCCGCGACATCCATTTCGCCGGATATCGATCTGTCTTTTGACGAGATCGTCTGGCGGAATGACGACCAGATCATTACCAGCGCAGAATCTAACGGCTCAAAGCCGCTCTATTCGCTCTCCGTCAGCAAGCCCAACATTGCAGAACGCGCACAGTCTGTTGGCACTTCGATGAATTTTAGTCTTTCCGCCGACGGTAAAGTTCTGGTGTGCAACAACAGTCGACTGACGTATCCGGCCGAGGTTTTTCTTGTTCAATTGAACGATCAGTTCCTGCGAACAAAAGCGCCGGGGATTAATCTCTCTCGCATGAACGAGCCATTACTGTCGTCGCTTGATTTGCCGGTTGCGAGTTCCGTCACCGTGAAGGGGGCGGATGATGATCCAATGCAGATGTGGATTTTGACTCCTCCAGGATTCGACAAGGCTCAGAAATGGCCGCTTGCATTTCTTGTTCACGGAGGTCCTCAGGGAGCGTGGGCCGATGGCTGGAGCTTCCGGTGGAATCCACAAGTCTGGGCGGCTCAGGGTTATGTGGTTGCGGCTCCGAATCCGCGAGGAAGCACTGGTTTTGGGCAGAAGTACACGGATCAGATCAGCGGTGACTGGGGCGGTCGATGCTATGTCGACCTCATGGCCGGTCTGGCGTATTTGGAGCAACAAAGTTTTGTCGACACAGAGCGGATGTTTGCGGCTGGGGCTTCGTTTGGCGGCTACATGATGAACTGGTTTGAAGGGAATACCACCAAGTTCACAACGCTGGTGAATCACTGTGGTGTTTACAACTTTGACAGCATGTACACAACGACGGAAGAACTCTGGTTCGATGAGTACGAACACGGTGGTCCTCCGTGGGGACCGAATCGTGAATCGTACGAAAAACATTCCCCTCACCGGCTGGCTGCAAACTTCAAAACGCCGATGCTGATCATTCACAATGATCTGGATTTTCGAGTTCCCATTAGTGAAGGGCAGCAGCTCTTTACCGCGTTACAACGGCAGGGGATTCCCAGCAAAATGATCAATTTTCCTGATGAGGGCCATTGGGTATCAAAGCCAGCCAATAGCCGATTCTGGCACAATGAGATCTTCGCATGGCTGCAGGAATATTGCCCGCCGGGTGCAAAATAGCGGTCTACGTTGTTCATTCAGGCCTTCGGGCCTTCGAGATATCAAGCCGGGGAAATTGAAACAAGCACGACGCAAGAATTTCCTTCGTAGAAGCGCCCGAATTGGTCTGCCTGTTGGCTTCATTGAAATTGGCTTGTAGACCTGTCACAACTCCCCCGCAAATCTGGTGTTTTACTTCGACTTCCTCACACGTTCAGCACATTGGGTATTTGGGTTCATGGTCCATATCAATCAAAATTATCTGAAACTGAAGGCCGGTTATTTGTTCCCGGAGATCGGACGTCGTGTTACGGCGTTTGCTCAGGCAAATCCGACAGCAAAAATCATCCGTCTTGGAATTGGCGACGTCACAGAACCACTGCCGTCCGCCATTACGAAGGCAATGCATTCGGCAGTCGATGACATGGCGAGCCGCGAGACGTTCAAGGGCTACGGGCCAGAACAAGGCTACGCGTTTCTGCGAGAACCCATCGCGCAGAATGATTTCCAGGCACGAGGAATTGATGTCTCCGCTGATGAGATTTTTATTTCCGATGGTTCCAAGTGCGACACTGGAAATATTCTGGACATCTTCGGTGATGGAAACCGCATCGCAATTTCAGATCCAGTTTATCCTGTGTACGTCGACACCAACGTGATGGCTGGCCGAACCGGGCCTGCAGACGAAAGCGGTCGTTATGAAGGTCTTGTCTATTTGCCAGGGAATGAAGCAAACAACTTTGTTCCCGACCTTCCTTCTGAGCCCGTTGACTTGATCTATTTGTGTTATCCAAACAATCCGACTGGGACCGTTGCAACACGGGAAACTCTGAAGGCGTGGGTCGACTATGCGAAAGCGAACAACTCGCTGATCTTGTTCGACGCAGCGTACGAAGCGTTTATTTCAGACCCGTCGATTCCACACAGTATCTTCGAAATCGAAGGTGCTAAGGATGTTGCGATTGAGTTTCGCAGCTTCAGCAAGAACATCGGTTTCACGGGCGTACGATGTGCGTTCACGGTTGTACCGAAGCAGTTGATGGGGACGACACCCTCCGGCGAGAAGGTCTCAATCCATCAGTTATGGAATCGCCGCCAGTCGACCAAGTTCAACGGAGCTTCCTACGTCGTCCAGAAAGGTGCGGCCGCAGCCTACACCGACGAAGGCAAAGCTCAGATGCGTGAACTGATTGAGTTCTACATGACAAACGCCCAATTGCTTCGCGAAGGCCTCGAGAAAGTCGGCATTCGTGTGTTTGGTGGAGTGAACGCTCCGTATGTCTGGTTGAAGACGCCAAATAATCTGACAAGCTGGGAGTTCTTCGACCTGTTGCTGAACAAGGCTCACGTCGTCGGGACGCCAGGCAGTGGGTTTGGGGCCGCCGGAGAAGGCTACTTCCGACTCAGCGCATTCAACAGTCGTCAGAACGTGGAAGACGCACTCCAGCGAATCCATGGAGTGATTGTCTAACCGAAGCGAGAGGCCAGTGTTCTGGCTGGGCAGATGGAAAGTGTCGACAAAAAAAGCCGAGTTGCTGAATGCAACTCGGCTTTTTTTTATGAATCGCCCTGGTCAAATCAGGACTCTTGCTCTTCTTTGTATGCGAAGCACATGCGAATCAGGTGCGAAACATTATCGGCTCGCATCTTATCATTGATTCGAGCTCGGTGAGCTTCCACTGTTTTCGTGCTGACGCCAAGTTCCTGAGCAATCTCACGACTGGACAAACCGTCAACCACGTGATCCAGCACTTGCCGTTCACGACCAGTCAGTCGGTTAATGCTGTCCTCGGTGTCCTCAAGTTCTTCTTCAAGAACCTCTGGATCCACATCGTAGAAGTAAGCATAGGCACGAGCCACAGCCGACATCAGATCTTCGACTTTTATGGGCTTACAGAGGAAATCAAAAGCCCCGTTCTTCATGGCACGAACGGCCATTGGAACATCCGCGTGGCCGGAAATCATAACGATCGGCAATTCAAAGCCGTCTTCCGCAAGCTTGTCCTGCAACTCCATACCGCTCATTCCTGGCAGTCGAAGATCCAGAATCAGGACGCCCGGAACTGGCTCGCGATAATCGCGATAGAATTCCATCGCGGTCATGTAATCACGAATGGTAATTTTGTGTTCACCAATTGCTTCAACAAGAGAAGCGCGGACGGCCTGATCGTCTTCCACCAGGAAGACGGTAAATGGACGTCGCTTCTTTGGTTGTTCAAACTCGGTAAGTGGCGGTGCCTTTTTTTCGGTCCGCCTTCCTGATCTGCGTTTGCGCTGCATCAAACTATTCCTAAATGGGTTGACATCCGTGCAAAAACGAAACACAGGCCATCCTAGCGCTACTTAACTTAACACTGCTGTGCCATGCAATCAACGCACTGAGAGCAATAAAACTGCTATCTGATTGCGAAACTCAGCGGAAGCATGAACCATTTTCACATTGAGAACGGTCGTCCCTGCCAGGAAGTCCCCTGGTGCCTGCACATTGACGTTGAGTAGGTGACCAAATTCTCACTTCTGTAGTTCTAAGGTCTGAATTCCGAACTTCAATCGGATACACCTGAGATTCTTACACATCTTGTTTTTTTTCTTGCTCAATTCAGATCTGGCCCCATCTGGTGAGACAAGGAAACACTTGTGGCCTGTCACATGTGCGGATTTGGCTTCAGAAAGAGGAAACCCGGATGTGATTTTTACGGTGCTCGGTTCAGATTGAAGAACGCTGATGCACTTTTCCGCAACACGAGCAACATTCCGTGGTTCAGGTTTCCGGAACAGTGGCAGTGGCAATTATTTGTTCAATTGAGCGAGTCTGAAATGGATTATTTTCTTTCACCTTCCCATACCAGGCAACGCATGAAGATTCTTGATTGCCGTTACCCAGGGCAGTCTAGCTGTGGGGGCAAGAACCCATGGGACAGATTCTGTAGTGTTCAAAGAGATGTTGACCATAGGAAGGGTTTGCTCGAACATCCCAACAGGAGTTTTGTTTTTTCGTACGTTAAGAATTCTGCTGAATCATTCCATGGGCTTCTCCAGTTCAATTCGCTTTTGGGCGGTCGTTCTGCCACTGATCTGGCCCGGTTTGGTCCGAGGCGGTGAATGGAGTGTTCAGCAACGCCGGCAAAACTGCGAATTGTTCTCAGAGTTTCCGGCAGATACTGCCACCATCTGGAGTCATCTGGATGATGTCGCCCATGAACTGGACGAATCGCTGCGAGTAAAATCTTCCGGGCAGTTGATTCAGATCGTCTTGTTTTCCAGCCAAAAGAACTATGAATCCTCGTTGGTTGCACGAGTGCCACAATGCAGGCACCGAAAGGCAATTTTTGTTCGCACGGGCGAGATCAGTTACGTGTACGCTTATCAAAGTCGGACGATGTACTCCGATCTGAGGCACGAGTTTGCTCACGCGATATTACATCAATATCTGCCATTCCTTCCGCTGTGGCTGGATGAAGGACTTGCTGAATATCTGGAAGAGGGACGCGCATCGCGAGCCTCATCTTCAAGGTTGAGCAGCGTGCGTTGGAAAACGCGAGTCGGGTTTGTACCGCGCCTGAAGTCGCTGGAGGGAATTCGTTCGGCTGACGACATGGATGCGGATGATTACCGTGACAGCTGGGCATGGGCTTGCTTGTTGCTGAATGAATCCGACGAATCGCGCGAGCTGCTCGCCAGTTATCTGGAACGAATCCATGACGGTGCGGCACCGGTCGCATTGAGCACGATTCTGGATGAGGAATTCTCCGGCTTTTCCAAACGCTCGAACGCATATTTCCGGCAATTGCCGTTGAGAGTGGTATCCGTGGACTCGAAGTCAGTGGCGACTCCGCTACCTGCCGCGCCGCGTTGAACGAAAAGAGCTGCATGTCCACAAGCCAGATTTCCTTGATGCCGATTCAATAAGCAACTCGGCAGAATTCCTGGTCCTCTGGTAAGCCAATTCGAAAGATGTGTTTTCTTTCCTATCGTCGTCGTACTTTTGTGCAATCTCGTCCGGTTGCCGTTCGTGGCGGTTGTCAGGCGTTTTGCCTTGCCAGCGAAACGAGCGGCCCACGCCCTGAAATGCTCTCGTGCGATCCATTTTGGCTTGTGCGATCCATTTGGCTGGCCCGTTGAATCAATTCCCGAATGCGTTGTCTCCCGCAGCATTATTGCAAGGCAAAAGTTTCGGAAAACAAGAGTAAGACGCACGCGCGTTGCCGCGTCACAGGCGTGTCGAGCGGAACGCTCAATAATTGACGAGGCCAAAAAATGTCCCAGGTATCTCAGAAAACCCCTGCTTCCTGCGTAAAGCAGACCTTCGCCAGTCGTGTTGGTGAACTCAAGATGGTTTCCAGTCTTTGGGTGAACGACAGACGGTCAAGCGTACTGGTCTGGATCAGATCGATGAAATTCACGTCTGCTAAATCTAAAGGGATCGGCTCGTTTGTGGAAAATAGTCCACTGGCCTCCTGGGCGGCTCAAATGCTGGGGATTCAAGATCCTTCGAATCTGCTTGGATGCATCGAGATCCTTAAAACGGTTCTGATGGAACTTCGCAATTGGATTCCGACAGTTTCAGCGATTGGCGGCCGCCTGACAGCCCAGACTTTAACAATCGTCCTGATGTTTCTGGCTGCCGCGCCCGGCGCATGGGTGAATGCCCCTGGTGAGTTGCCATTTCTTGCGGTTCCTGTGCAACTCGCATTGAAAGAAATTGTACTGCCGGCAGCTTCGCTTTGGTCGCTGGGTGAGGCCGTGTTAAAGCAAAGATTGGCGAACGATTTGTGATGGATCGAACATTTCAGATCGCACTTTCGGATGGCAATGAATCCACCCAAATGTTTCCCAGAATGATTTGAGAAAAATCGTGAAAGATCGAGAGCCAATTTCTGAGCCGTGGGTTGAAAGGCTGCAGGAAGGCTCGGCTGATCGTGAGAGAGCGATTGCCGAACTGCGCAGCTATCTGATTCGAGGGCTTTCGCGTTCTTTGACGCATCGGTACGGCGGTCGAATTGACGTCGAAGATGTTGTCCAGCTGGCTTTGCTGAAAATTCTGGATTCGCTGCCTTCGTTTCGGAATCAAAGTCGATTCACCACATGGGCTACGGCAATTGCAGTAAGGATTGGTATCAGCCAACTGCGACGGCATTTTTATCGAGACATTTCGCTTGATACATCATCGCCAGGCGAATCACTGCGGATCGACGTTGTTGATTCGTCGACTCAGGCGCTTGGTGACGAGGCTGATCGTAGCCGCTTGATTTCTACACTTCAGAAACTAATTGATGAAGTGTTGACGGAAAAGCAGCGTCTGGCGATTCGAGGCACTCTGGAAGGTCTTCCGATCGAAGAGATTGCCGCTCGACTCAGCAGCAATCGCAACGCCGTTTATAAGCTTGTTCACGATGCCCGCGTGCGGCTACGTGAGGGATTTGAGGCACTTGGCATGACCGCCACCGAAATTATGACGACCATTTCTTGGTTCTTGGTGGAATTTAGTGGCGGCGTGTTGAATTGACTGGTTTTTGTTGGCGAGGAGAATGCGGCTCAGAAAGGTGGTCTGAGCATGGAGACTTTGAAGTCGCATTATCGGTTGTTGTTGGGGTTGGACAAGTTCTG